>NZ_JBITXT010000020.1:0-119818 GCF_044544865.1 Actinosynnema sp. NPDC053489
CGCTACGCCAAACGAGCCGCCTACTACCAGGCCGAACTCACCATCGCCGCCATCGTCTTATGGCTGCGATGACGAATTACAGGACACTGCCTAGTCCCCGCCCCGCCTCACCCGCCGGGCTCGCGGCGCGTCGCCGACAGCCGGTGCCGGCGGGCGTCGTCGGGCCTGCCCCACGCCTCGTAGGCGCGGGCCAGGCCGCGGTGGGCGCGGGACTCCTCGTGCCGGTCCCCGGTGCGGCGGGTCAGCGCCAACGCCTCGTGGTGGTGCTCGACGGCGCGGCGGGGGTCGCCGCACGCGGTCGCCAGCTCCCCCAGCGTGTCCAGCACCTCCGACTCCAGGTCCCGGTTGCCGGTGGCCCGCGCGCCCGCCAGGGCCTCGGCGAGGTGCTTGCCCGCGACCTCCCACCGGCCGAGCCGCAGGTGGACCAGGCCGAGGTTGGCCTGCAGGTGGTCGACCAGCGCGTGGTCGTTGTCGACGTCCGGCACGGCCTCCACCGCCAGCTCCATGTGCCGCAGCGCCTCCTCGTACCGCCCCGCGTCCTCGTGCACCAGCGCCAGGCTGCACAGCACGCCCGACTCGCCGCGCCGGTTCCCGATGGCCCGGGCGATGCCCAGCGCCTCGTGGAACGCCCGCTCCGACTCCTCGTGCCGCCCGAGGCGGCGCAGCACGACGCCCAGGTTCTTCAGGGCCCGGCCGGTGAAGCTGACGTCGCCGGTCTCCCGGCCGACGGCGACCGCCTGCTCGTGGTGCCGCAACGCCTCCTCGTAGCGCCCCAGCCGCTCGCACGCCACGCCGAACCCGGTCAGCGCGACCCCCTCCGCCACGCGGTCCGCGCGACGGCGGCCCGCCACCAGGGCGTGCGTGTGCAGGGCCAGGGACTCGTCGTGGTGGCCGCGGACGTGGAAGTAGCGCCACAGCGTGCCCGCCAGCCGTTCGGCGTGCTCGGCCTCGCCGTGCGCCGCCGCGTGCTCGGCGACCGCGAGGAGGTTCGCCCGCTCGGCCTCCAGCCACGCCACCGCCTCCGCCCGCGTGGCCGGGCCCGCCGAGCCGGGCACCGGGCACGGCGCGGCCTGGTCGACCGGGTCGAACAGGGCCATCGCGACGGCCGCCTCGCGCACGTAGTGCTCCGCGAGGGCGCACAGGGCCGCGGTGCGCTCCGCCTCGTCGTCCACCTCGACGGCCAGGCCGCGGGCGTAGGCGCGCAGCAGGTCGTGCATCTGGAACCGGCCGTCGGCCGTGCGCTCCACGAGGTGCGCCTGCGCCAGGGCGTCGACGTGCCGCCGGGCCGTCGCCCCGTCCGAGCCGGTCAGCGCCGCGATCGCGGCGACGCCCAGGTCGTGGCACGGGTGCGCGCCCAGCAGCCGGAACACCCGCGCGACCGGCGGCGCGAGCTGCCGGTAGGACCACGAGAACGCCGACCGCAGCGCCGCGTGCGGGTCGGCGTCGTCGTCCAGCCGGTCGAGCCGGTCCTGCTCCCGGGTCAGCTCGCCGCCGAGGTCGGCCAGGGTCGCCGCGGGCCGGCCGCCAGCCAGCTCGGCGGCCAGCCGCAGGGCCAGCGGCAGCCGCGCGCACAGCTCCGCCAGGGCGGCCACGGCGTCCGGTTCCGCCGCCGCCCGGTCGCCGATCAACGCGCGCAGCAGGGCGTGCGCCTCCCCGGCGGGCAGCAGGTCGAGCCCCACCCGGGTCGCGCCGTCCTTCGCGATCAGCCCGCGCATCGAGTCGCGGCTGGTGACCAGCACCAGGCAGCCCGGCGAGCCGGGCAGCAGCGGCCGGACCTGCGCGGCCGTGCGGGCGTTGTCGAGCACCACGAGCACCCGCCTGCCGGCCAGCAGGGACCGGAACGCGGCCGACCGCTCGTCGACGTCCTGCGGGATGTCGCGCGAGTCGACGCCCAGCGCGCGCAGGAAGCCCGCCAGCGCGTCGCCCGGCCCGACCGGCAGCTCCGGGTCGTAACCGCGCAGGTTGACGTAGAGCTGGCCGTCCGGGAACCGGTCCCGCACGCGGTGCGCCCAGTGCACGGCCAGCGCGGTCTTGCCGACGCCGCCGGTGCCGGTGATCACCGCGATCGGGGGCGGCTGCCGGTCGTCGGCGCGCGCCAGCAGCCGGTCCAGCCGCCGCAGGTGCTCCGCCCGCCCGGTGAACCCGACGACGGCGGCCGGCACCTGCGCGGGGTGCACCCGGGCGGGCGGGCCCGCGTCCCGGTCGGCCACGAGGGCCGCGTCCTGGTTGAGGATGTCCAGGTGCAGCCGGCGCAGCTCCTCCCCCGGCCGCACGCCCAGCTCCCGGTCCAGCAGGGCGCGGCCCTCGTCGTAGACGTCGAGCGCCTCGGCCTGGCGGCCCGCCCGGTACAGCGCGGTCATGAGCGCACCGCGCGCCCCCTCCCGGAACGGGTGCCGCGCGACCAGCTCGGTGAGCGCGACCACGGCCTCCTCGTGCGCGCCCAGGGCCGACAGCGCCGAGGCGTGCCCCTCCAGCGCGGTCAGCCTGCGCTCGGCCAGCCCGGTGCGGGCGGTGTCGGCGTCCGGCCCGACCAGGTCGCCGAACGGGTCGCCGCGCCACAGCTCCAGCGCGCCCGCGAACGCCGCCGCGGCCTGCCGGTGCAGGCCCGTGCCCGCGTGCCGCCGCCCCGCGCGGACCAGGGCCTCGAACCGCCGCGCGTCCAGCTCGTCGTCGGCCGCCAGGACCCGGTAGCCGCCGCGGCCGCCGTCGATCCGGTGGCCCGCCGAGGGGTCGCCGGCCAGCAGCCGGCGCAGCTTCCACACGTAGGTCTTGGTGTTCTGCTCCGCCGACGGCGGCGCGCCCTCCGGCCACAGCGCCTCGACCAGCCGCTCGACGCTCACCCACTCGCCGGCGTGCAGCAGCAGCGTGGCCAGCAGCACGCGCGGCTTCCGGGCGACGACGGGCGCCCGCGTTCCGTCGGACCTCACCACGTCGACCGCGCCCAGGACCCGGAACAGCACTCGGCACACTCCCCAGTGCCGCGACCGTCCCCACGGCCGAGGCGGTCCCGAAGGTAGCGCAGCGGGCGTGCCGCCGCCGACCCCGGCCGGTGGACCCGCGGTGTACCGGCGGTGTACCGGCGTGCCCCAGGCTCGGGCACGCGGGTCACCGGCTGTGACCTCGATTGGGGGTGGGTCACAGCCGCGGCCCCACCGCGCGCGTCACCGCCGCGACGCAGATTCCACGACCGGGCGACGGGCGCCGGGCGGCACCCTCCACCCGTCGCCCGGTCGTGGTCCGCCTCACGAGGCCAGCAGGCCGCCCCGGTACGCCGCCGCCTGGAGCTCGAACAGCTCGAAGTAGTGCCCGCGCCGGGCCATGAGCTGCTCGTGCGTGCCCTGCTCGATGATCCGGCCCTGGTCGAGCACGACGATCCGGTCGGCGTTGCGGATGTTCGCCAGCCGGTGCGTCACCAGGATCGTGGTGCGCCGCGCGGTCGCCTCCCGCAGGCCCTCGAACACCCGCGCCTCGGCCTTGGCGTCCAGCGCGGCCGTCGGCTCGTCGGCCACCAGCACCGCCGCGTCCCGGTACATGCCGCGCGCGATGCCCATCCGCTGCCACTGCCCGCCGGACAGGTCCTGCCCGTCGGTGAACTGGCGCGACAGCACGGTGTCCGGGCCGGCGGGCAGGGTGGCCAGCACCTCGTCCGCGCCGGACTTCGCCACCGCCTCCCGCCACGCCTCCTCGTCGTCGCGGTCCAGCCGCCCGACCGCCACGTTGAGCCGCGCGGTCATCGGCCACTGCGCGGGGTTCTGCGCGATCACCGCGATGGACGAGTGCACCGAGCCCGGGTCGGCCTCGGCCAGGTCCACCCCGTCCCACGCGACGGTGCCCGCCGACGCCGGGTACAGGCCGGTCAGCACCTTGCCCAGGGTCGTCTTGCCCGAGCCGTTCTCGCCGACGAGCGCGACGACCTCGCCCCTGGTCACGGTCAGGTCCACGTCCCGCAGCGCGGGCTTGGGCGCCCCCGGGTAGGTGAACGACACGTTGGTCAGCGTGATCCGCTCCGGGTCGGCGGGCGCGACGACGGGCGTGCTGCCCTGCGCCCGCTCCGCGCCCTCGGCCAGCAGCTTGCGGTAGAAGTCGATGTAGAACGAGTCCTCGTACAGCGAGTTGACCGCGCGGGTGGTGGACGCCAGCGACGAGAAGCCGGTGCGCATGGCCAGCACCGCCGTGCCCGCCAGGGCCAGCTCCATGCCGCCGGTCTGCAGCAGCACGCCGAGCGCGACGTAGGCGAGCGCGGTGCCCAGGCCCGCCAGGCCGCGCCCGGTCAGCCGCACCAGGTTCGTGCGGTGGGCCATCCGGATCTCGTCGGCCATCAGGCTCTCCGCGATGCGCCGGTGCTCGGCGAGCAGGCGTTCCTGCAACGTCAGCGCGTGCCGCTCCAGCGCGAAGTCGCGGTCGGTGGCGACCTCCTCCACCACGCCCTTGCGGGTGTTGCGGGTCACCGAGTCGAGGAAGTGCTCGTAGCGCAGCTTGGACGCCCGCGCCGACGCCCAGGCGTTGGCGAACGCGGCGAGCAGCAGCGTGGGCGCGAGCCACGGGTGCAGCAGCCCGACCGTCACCACCGCCGCGACCAGCGAGATGCCGCCGGACAGCAGGTCGGCGAGGTAGCGCAGGCTGCTCTCCAGCGAGCGGACGCCGCGCCGGCCGCCCTGGCGGGCCAGCTCCCGGAAGTCGGCGTCCTCGAAGGCGAGGAGCTGGGCGCGCGCGAGCACCGCCGTCACCTCGTCGTTGGCCTCGCGGGTGACGCGGGGGCGCAGCGAGCTCTCCACCGCCGCGACCGCCGTGTCCAGCAGCGCGCGGACCACCAGCGACCCGACCACGACCGCCAGCGCGGGCAGCGCCTCGACCACCCGCTGGGGCGTGGGGCCCTCGCGCAGCAGCGCGGAGAACACGTCGGCCGTGGCGAGCAGGCCGAACGCCGTGACGCAGCCGGCCAGCACGTGCACCGCGCCCGCCAGCAGGGTGAGGCGGGGCGACGTGCGCCAGGCGAGCCGGACCACCATCGCGACCGCCGACGGCAGGCTCTTGAGGGCCTTGCCCAGGCTCACGGAGGTCTCACCGCGGCGGCGGGCCCACTTGGGGGTGGCCACGTTCTCCACCCCGATCAGCACGGTGCTCATCGTCCCAGCAAACGCGAACTTCACGCCCGCGCCAACACGGTTCGCCGTCGGCGCAGCTCACCGGTGCGGGAAGGGCGGAGTGTCGTACCGCCGTGGGACGATCCCGGCGGCGGCGCGTGACGCCGGCCGAGGTGGAATCGGAATTTCCCACCCGATCGCACGCTAACGCCCCGGAGAACCCGCCCGAAAGGCGGGGTGACCGGGCGGCACGACCTCCGCCGCGACGCCCGAGCCGGTTTTCCGCCCATTCACGCACGTTTTCCGCACGTGCGACCGTGATCGGAGGAAATCATGCGCATGAGCACCGGGCGGGCGCGCCTCGGCGTGGCCGCCCTCGTCGCCGCGGTGGCCGCGGCGGTCGTCGCCACACCGGCCTCCGCCGCCGCCCCGCCGTTCGACCCGGGCCTCGGCCGAACGCCCTACCAACCGGACAAGATGCCGGTCGACCCCTATGCGGGCGACGCGGGGACGCTCCGCAACGCCTACGGGTTCAACCTCACCCAGTACCGGGGCCTGGCGAATCCGGCCTACTACGAACTGCTCGACCGCTATCCGGTCAAGCTCTACCGCAACCGCCGCGGCCTGCCGGAGAACGACCCGCGCCTGGCCGAGGAGGACCGGTGGCTGGCAGGCGTCGACGACGTCATGTCCACCATCGTCCTGGAAACCAACAAATGGGTCGGCGGTCGCTTGGAATACGCCGGTTACGACCGCCAGGACTACCTGACCGCCACCCACCCGACGCCGGAAATCAGCATCACGTTCGACCCGAACCTGACCGGCGTCATCGGCATCGCCTACCCCGCCACGGTCCTCGACCGGCGCGGCCTCTACCTGGGGGGCGGCAACATCAGCTTCGCCCATCACCCGACCTGGGGTGACCTGGCCGAGGGCGCCCTCGACGGCGACCGCCAGGCCTGCTACCAGATCGGCCTGAAGGTCATGCACGAACTGGCGCACCACCTGGGCCTGAACCACTACAACTCCGCGTTCCACGGCGAGACCCCGCTCATGGGCCCGCGGACCGTGGACCAGGTGTCGAGTTGGAACGACGTGCTGTGGCGCGGCGACAAGGCCGGGCTGCTCGCGATGGCGGGGTGGCGCGACCGCGCCAGGGCGTGCGGGGAGCAGGACGACTGCGACCCGATCTGGTACAAGGACCCGGGGGTGGCGTGGCCGCCCGCCCCGCCGGACCACCGCTACGACCGGGGCTGACCGGCGCCGGGCCGATCGGGGTGACCGGTCCGGCCACCCCGGTCGGCGCGCGTCAGCGGACCAGGTCCTTGCGCAGCTCGCGCGGCAGGGCGAAGGCGATCTTCTCGTTGGCCGTGGTGATCTCCTGGACCTCGCCGTAGCCCCGCTCGGCCAGCCACCCCAGCAGCTCCATCACCAGGATGTCCGGCACCGACGCGCCCGACGTCACGCCGACCGTCGTCACGCCCTCCAGCCACGCCTCGTCCACCTCGCGGGCGTAGTCGACCAGGTGCGCGGCCCGCGCGCCCGCCTGCAACGCCACCTCGACCAGCCGCACCGAGTTCGAGGAGTTCTTCGACCCGACCACGAGCACTAGGTCGCACTCCGGTGCCATCGTCTTCACCGCGGTCTGCCGGTTGGACGTGGCGTAGCAGATGTCGTCCGACGGCGGCTCCTGGAGGTCGGGGAACCGCTCCTGGAGCTGCCGCACGCGCACCATCGTCTCGTCCACCGACAGGGTGGTCTGCGACAGCCAGACCACCTTGGACGGATCGCGCACCACGACCTTGTCGACGTCCTCGGCGGTGTCCACGAGCTGGATGTGCGACGGCGCCTCGCCGTAGGTGCCCTCGACCTCCTCGTGGCCCTCGTGGCCGATGAGGAGGATGTCGTAGTCGTCGCGGGCGAACCGCTTGGCCTCGTTGTGGACCTTCGTCACCAGCGGGCAGGTCGCGTCGATCGTGCGCAGCCGCCGCTGGGCGGCCTCCTCGTGCACGGCGGGCGACACGCCGTGCGCCGAGAACACGACGAGCGCGCCCTCGGGCACCTCGTCGGTCTCGTCCACGAAGATCGCGCCACGCCGGGACAGCGTCTCCACGACGTGCTTGTTGTGGACGATCTCCTTGCGCACGTAGACCGGCGCGCCGTACTGCTCCAGCGCCTTCTCCACGGTCACCACGGCACGGTCCACGCCGGCGCAGTAGCCACGCGGCTTGGCCAGGAGCACTCGCTTGTCCATGGCCACCAGGGTACGGCGTGCCGCGTGTAGGCATCGGAGGGCCGACTGCGGCAGGCTGTACGGCATGAAGCCACTGCCCCTGACCGTCCGCCTCGCCGCGGGACTGGCGGTCACCGCCGTCGAGCAGGTCCGGAAGCTCCCGAGGCAACTCGCGGGCCTCCCGGTCACCGTGGTCAGTGAGGCGCTGCAGCTGTCCATGCGCGTGCAGCAGCGGGTGACCGAACTCGCAATCAAGGGTGACGACGCGCTGTCGGTGCTGCGCCCCGCGGAGCAGGAGCCGGAGTGGGCGACGTTCGACGAGGACGAGCCGGGGGACCGGTCGGCGCCGGCGGAGGACCCGTGGGCGGAGGAGGAGCAGGCGCTGGCCGCCGGGCCCCCCGCCGCGCTGCCCACCTACGACGAGCTGTCGTTGGCGCAGCTCAGGGCACGCCTGCGGGCGTTGTCGGCGGAGGACCTGGAGGAGCTGCTGGCGTACGAGCGCGCGCACGCGGCCCGGCCCGAGTTCACCGGCATGCTGACCCGCCGCATCGCGAACCTCGGGAACCAGTGAGCACCCGGGAGACGAGCACCGGGGAGACCGGCCCAGGGAGGTCCGGCCCTGAGAGGACCGGCCCCGAGAAGTCCGGCCCCGAGCGGTCGGGCGCCGAGCGGTCCAGCCCCGAGAACCCGTGGCCGGTGCGGACGGTCGCGCGCAAGATCTTCGACTGGATCAACCGGCTCGGCGACGTCTGGGTCGAGGGCCAGGTCACCCAGCTCAGCGCCCGCCCGGGCACGGCCACGGCGTTCCTCACCCTGCGCGACCCGTCGGTGGACATGTCGATGCAGCTCACCGCGCCGGTGGGGCTGGTGCGGGAACTGGCGCTGAGCGAGGGCAGCCGGGTCGTCGTGCACGGCAAGCCCAACTTCTTCCCCAACCGGGGCACGCTCAGCCTGCGCGTGGACGAGATCCGGCAGGTCGGCATCGGCGAGCTGCTGGCGCGCGTCGAGCGGCTGCGCAAGCTGCTCGACGCCGAGGGCCTGTTCGACCCGAGGCGCAAGCGCAAGCCGCCGTTCCTGCCGAACAAGATCGGCCTCATCACGGGACGCGCGTCCGCCGCCGAGCGGGACGTGCTGACCAACGCGCACGCCCGCTGGCCCGGCGCCCGGTTCCGGGTCGTCAACGTGGCCGTGCAGGGCGCGCTGGCCGTGCCGCAGATCCTCACGGCGCTGTCCACCCTGGACCGCGACTCCGAAGTGGACGTCATCGTGCTCGCCCGCGGCGGCGGCAGCGTGGAGGACCTGCTGCCGTTCTCCGACGAGGCGCTGTGCCGGGCGGTGGCGCAGTGCCGCACGCCGGTGCTGTCGGCGATCGGGCACGAGCCGGACACCCCGCTGGTCGACCACGTGGCGGACGTGCGGTGCTCGACGCCCACCGACGCGGGCAAGCGCGTGGTGCCCGACGTGGCGGAGGAGGCCCAGCGGATCCGGCAGCTGCGCGACCGCAGCCGCCGGGCCCTGCACGGCTGGGTGGACCGCGAGCGCGAGCTGCTCGCCGCGCTGCGCACCCGCCCGGCCCTCGCCGACCCGCACGGGCCGCTGGACCGGCGCGCGGAGGACGTGGACCGGCTGCGCGAGCGCGCCCGGCGGGCGGTGCGCAACCGCCTCGACTCGGAGACCGCGGGACTGACCGCCACCACGGCGCGCTTGACGACCCTCGGGCCTGCCGCCACGCTGGCGCGGGGCTACGCGGTGGTCCAGCTGGTCACCGCCGACGGGGTCGACGGGGTGCTCCGGTCGACCGCCCAGGCCCCCGCGGGCGCCCGGCTGAGGGTGCGCGTGGCCGACGGCGCCGTGCACGCGGTCGTCGCCGCCGCGGACCCCGACCAGGCAGAGGAAGGAGGCAGTGGTGCCCAACCCGGCCCGTGAGCCCACGTTCCTGCCGTTGACGATGGCCGCCGCGGGTGACTCCGCGGACGAGGGCGCCGTCGCCGTGCGCGACCGCGCCGAGTCGGCCGACCGGGCCGCCGCGGACTGCTGGCTGTCGCTGGTGGCCGGCTGCACGTCCGGCAGGCAGGCGTTGATCAGCCGGTTGCACGACCTGTCCGAGGCCACCTGCGGCTACGCGGGCCTGCGGTGGTGGCTGGGCCGCGGCTCGGTGCACCGCAGGCGCGTCGCCGACGCCGAGCACCGCATCGACGACGCGGTGCGCGAGGGCGACGGCGCGGAGTTCGCCGAGGCGTTCATCGGCTACGACCAGGCCGTGGCGACCGTCGTCGTGCACGTCCGGAACCGATTGGGGAAGTTGTCCACGTGAGCGAGCCGGGCTACGAGCAGGCCAGGGACGAGTTGGTGGAGGTGGTCCGCAGGCTGGAGGCGGGCGGCCTGTCGCTGGAGGAGTCGCTGGCGCTGTGGGAACGCGGCGAGGCGCTGGCGAAGACCTGCGAGCGGCAGCTCGCGGGCGCCCGCGAGCGGATCGATCAAGCACTCAGTGTGACCGAGGAGGACGTGGCCGAGGCGTGACGACGTGCGAGGATTGGTCTACCGGCCGGTAATCGCAGGAGGAACGCCATGGTCAACGCCAGCACCCCGTCCGAGCGCCGCCGCGAGGCGCCAGACCGCAACCTCGCGCTGGAGCTCGTCCGGGTGACCGAGGCGGCCGCGATGGCCGCCGGGCGCTGGGTGGGCCGCGGTGACAAGAACGGCGGCGACGGCGCGGCGGTGGACGCCATGCGCAAGCTGATCGGCACGGTGTCCATGCGGGGCGTGGTGGTGATCGGCGAGGGCGAGAAGGACGAGGCGCCCATGCTGTTCAACGGCGAGGAGGTCGGCGACGGCAACGGCCCCGAGTGCGACGTGGCGGTCGACCCGATCGACGGCACCACGTTGATGGCCAAGGGCATGCCCAACGCGCTGGCGGTGCTCGCGGTGGCCGAGCGGGGCGCGATGTTCGACCCGTCCGCCGTGTTCTACATGGAGAAGCTCGCCACCGGGCCGGAGGCGGCGGACGTCATCGACATCACCGCGCCGATCGCGGAGAACATCCGCCGGGTGGCCAAGGCCAAGCACAGCGACGCCTCGGACGTGACGGTGTGCGTGCTGGACCGGCCGCGGCACGAGTCGCTGGTGCGCGAGGTGCGGGCGGCGGGCGCGCGGATCCACTTCATCTCCGACGGCGACGTGGCGGGCGCGATCTCCGCGGCCCGGCCGAACACGGGCATCGACCTGCTCGTCGGCATCGGCGGCACGCCGGAGGGCATCATCGCGGCGGCGGCGCTGAAGTGCATGGGCGGCTCGATCCAGGCCAGGCTGTGGCCCAAGGACGACGAGGAGCGGCACAAGGCGCTGGACGCGGGCCACGACCTGGACCGCGTGCTGCTGACCGACGACCTGGTGCGCGGTGACAACGTGTTCTTCTGCGCGACCGGCGTGACCGACGGCGACCTGGTGCGCGGCGTGCACTACCGGGCGGGCGGCTGCACCACCCAGTCGATCGTGATGCGGTCGAAGTCCGGCACGGTGCGGATGATCGACGGCTTCCACCGGCTCACCAAGCTGCGCGAGTACTCGTCGGTCGACTTCGACATCCCGCCCAGCGCCGAGGACGCCCTGCCGCCGCTGCCGTAGCCGCGCCCGGTCAACTGTCAACCGGGTGCTACCGGCCGATCGGCTGTGGTGATCACGCCCCGTTCATCCTTAGTTTCCGTTCCGTCCCCGAGCACCCCTGCGCCGGGGACGGAGAGGAAGCGATGAAGGTTCGTACCCTGTTCACCGCCTTCGCGGTGGCGGTCGGAGCGGCGTTCGCCGCGGCGGCCGGGGCGGCGGCGGCCCCGGCGGCCGACGGCGTCACCCCGTTCATCGTGGGTGGCGGCAACGCCACGCAGACCTACTCGTTCATGGTGTCCCTGCAGAGCACCACGGGCAGCCACTTCTGCGGCGGTTCGCTGATCAAGGCCAACTGGGTCGTCACGGCCAAGCACTGCGTCCAGGGCCGCTCGGCGTCCTCGATCCGGGCCCGGATCGGCACGACCAACCGCACCAGCGGCGGCACCGTCGCCACGGGCGCGCAGGTCGTGACCCACCCGTCGTACGACATCGCCCTGCTGCGGCTGTCCACCTCGGTCACCCAGGCGCCGATCGCGGTGGCGTCGACGTCGGGCGCGGTCGGCACGGCCACCCGCATCATCGGCTGGGGCCAGACCTGCGCCCCCGCCGGCGGTTGCGGCGCGCCGACGACGCTGCAGGAGCTGAACACGTCGATCGTGTCCGACAGCAGCTGCCTGGGCATCTACGGCGCGTACGAGATCTGCACCAACAACCCGAACGGCAACTCGGGCGCCTGCTACGGCGACTCGGGCGGCCCGCAGATCAAGTCCGTGAACGGCGTGTGGCAGCTGATCGGCGCCACCAGCCGCGCCGGCAACAACAGCTCCACCTGCGCCACCGCGCCGTCGATCTACGTGGACGTGCCGGCGTTCCGCTCGTGGATCAGCCAGTACGCGGGAACGGTGTGAGCCGTTCCGCCACGCGTGCGACGGGCCGTCCCTCCTCCGGGTGGGGCGGCCCGTCCCCTTTCGCCGTCCACCGCGTTCGGGTCGTCGCGTAACTCCATGTGTTCGAACGACACCACCGGGGTAACCCCGGTTCGAGGAGTTGATAGCGATGAGGAAGACGCTCGGCACAACGGCGATAGCCGCGGCGGCCCTGACCTTCGGCCTCGCGACTCCCGCTTCGGCGGCGACCGGCACGCCGTGCTCCGTCCAGAACGGCGCGTGCGTGCAGCTGTCCACCAACCAGGCGTGGTTGGTCTACGACGGGAACGCCAGCTACGGCCCCGTCCCGGTGTCCCACGGGAGACCGGGCTACGAGACCCCGGTCGGCACGTACCCCGTGCTGCGCAAGGTGAAGGACGACTGGAGCGTGCCCTACAACGGGCCGATGCCGAACGCGGTGTACTTCACCACCGACGGCATCGCGTTCCACGAGGGTGACCCGAACGTGCAGTCGCACGGCTGCGTCCACCTGGGTCCCGCGGAGTCGTTGGTGTTCTACGACAACCTGTTCCCCGGCGAGCAGGTGCAGGTGGTCCCTTAACCCGCGTTGCTCGAGTGGCCCGGGAACAGGTGTGCCCCGGGGTCGAGCAGCACGGCGATGTTGTTGACCGCGGTGGCGGCCTCGCCGAACCCGGTGGCGATCAGCTTCACCTTGCCGGGGTACTGGGCGACGTCGCCCGCCGCGTAGACCCGGTCCCGGGCGGTGCGCATGGTGGTGTCCACCAGCACCGCCCGGTGGTCGAGTTCCAGGCCCCACGACTCGATCGGGCCGAGGTCGGCGGTGAAGCCGAGGGCCGCGACGACGGTCTGCGCGGGCAGCACCTTGCGGTCGCCGCCCTTGAGGCCCAGCTCCACCTCGGCGAGGGCGTCCTCGCCGCGCAGGGCCAGCACCTCGGCGTCGGTGACGATCTCCACGCCCAGCTCGCGGACCTGCCGCACGGTCGGCGGGTGCGCCCGGAACGTCGCGCGGCGGTGCACCAGGGTGACGCTGGCGGCGATCGGGTGCAGCGCCAGCGCCCAGTCGAACGCGGAGTCGCCGCCGCCCACGACCACCACGTCCTGGCCGGTGTGCGCGTTCAGCCTGGGCACGAAGTGCACCACGCCCCGGTCCAGCCAGCCGTCACCGGCGGGCAGCGGGCGGGGCCGGAACTCGCCGATGCCGGCGGTGATCAGCACCGCGCCGGCGCGCACGAGGCCGCCGTCGGCGAGCCCGACCTCCAGCCGTCCGTCCACTTCGGACAGCGTGCGGGCCTGGCGGCCCAGCAGGTAGGTGGGGTTCCACTGGTCGGCCTGCCGCACGAGCGCGCTCACCAGCTCGCGCCCGCGCACGGCCGGGAACCCGGCCACGTCGAAGATCATCTTCTCGGGGTACATCGCGGTGATCTGGCCGCCCGCCTCGGGCAGCGCGTCGACCAGCGCGACCGACAGGTCCCGGAACCCCGCGTAGTACGCCGCGAACAGCCCCGTGGGGCCGGCACCGACGATCAGCAGGTCGACCTCAAGCTCCATCCCCCGACCATAGGTGTTCAGCGCCACCGTGCCCAGTGAGCGCGGCCGGGCCAGACTCGGTGGCATGGCTGAACAGGAGTACCGCGTCGAGCACGACACCATGGGCGAGGTCAAGGTGCCGGCTGACGCGCTGTGGCGTGCGCAGACGCAGCGCGCGGTGGAGAACTTCCCGATCTCCGGGCGCGGCCTGGAGCGCGCCCAGATCCGCGCGCTCGGCCTGCTCAAGGCCGCCGCCGCCCGCGTGAACGAGCGGCTGGGGGTTCTGGAACCCGAAGTGGCCTCGGCCATCGCCCGGGCGGCCGATTCCGTGGCGGCGGGCGAGCACGACGCGCACTTCCCGGTGGACGTGTTCCAGACCGGTTCCGGCACGTCGTCGAACATGAACGCCAACGAGGTCATCGCCACCCTCGCCGGGCGCGAACTGGGCCGCGAGGTGCACCCGAACGACCACGTCAACGCCTCGCAGTCGTCCAACGACACGTTCCCGACGACGCTGCGGATCGCGGCCACGGAGGCGGTCGCGCACGAGGTCGTCCCGGCCCTGGAGCACCTGGCGTCGGTGCTGGACGCCCGGGCCGCCGACTGGACGTCCCTGGTGAAGTCCGGCCGCACGCACCTGATGGACGCCGTGCCGATCACCCTGGGCCAGGAGGCGGGCGCGTGGGCCACGCAGGTCCGGTACGGGGTCGAGCGGCTGACCTCGTCGCTGCCCCGGCTGGCCGAGCTGCCGATCGGCGGCACGGCCGTGGGCAGCGGCCTGAACGCGCCGGCGGGCTTCGGCGCGGCGGTGTCCGCGGAGCTGGCCGCCGTGACCGGGCTGCCGCTGACCGAGGCGCGCGACCACTTCGAGGCGCAGGCCACGCAGGACGGCGTGGTGGAGATCTCCGGCCAGCTGCGGGCCACCGCCGTGGGCCTCTACAAGATCGCGAACGACCTGCGGTGGCTGGGCTCGGGCCCGCGCACCGGGCTGGGCGAGCTGGCGCTGCCGGACCTCCAGCCGGGCTCGTCGATCATGCCGGGCAAGGTGAACCCGGTGATCCCCGAGGCCACGATGATGGTCGTGGCACAGGTCGTCGGCAACGACGCGGCGGTGGCGTTCGCCGGGTCGCAGGGCAACTTCCAGCTGAACGTGATGCTGCCGGTGATCGCCCGCAACGTGCTGGAGTCCGCCCGCCTGCTGGCCGCCGTGGCCCGGCTGCTGGCCGACAAGGTCCTCGTGGGCGTCGAGCCGCAGGTGGACCGGATGCGCGAGTACGCCGAGTCGTCGCCGTCCATCGTGACCCCCCTCAACCGCTACCTGGGCTACGAGGAGGCCGCTTCCATCGCCAAGCAGTCCCTGCGCGAGCGCAAGACCATCCGCGAGGTGGTCCTGGAACGCGGCCACGTCCCCTCGAAGCTCTCCGAGCAGGACCTGGACGCCGCCCTCGACGTCCTCCGCATGGCCAACCCCCACTGACCCGGGGTCGTACCTCCGAACCCCGAGAGTCGTACCTCCAGACCTCGTGAGTCGTACCTCCAGGCCCCGAGAGTCCTACGCCCAGGTCCCGAGAGTCCTACGTCCAGGACCCCCGAGTTCAACGCTCGGCGCCCGCCGGGCTCGGCTCGGGAGCGGTCACGGGCGGGCGGTCGACGTCGGCCGCCCGCCCCCGCAGCCCGACCACGCACCCGACCGCCACGGCGGCCGCACCGGCCACCGTCACCCCGGTCAACGCCTGCGCCCCCAACACCACCGACGCCACCAGCCCGGCCACCGGCATCAACCCGATCAGCACCCCCGCCCGGTCCGCGCCCAGCCGCGCCACCGCGAAGTACCACAGCCCGAACGCCACCGCCGTCAGCACGATCCCCAGCACCACCAGCGCCACGCCCTCGCGCGCCGTCGGCACCCGCCACCCGCCGACCGCGGTGCCCAGCGCCGCACCGGCCACCGCCGCGACCAGGCAGCACCACGTCGCCACCGCCACCCCGCCCAACCGCCGCACCACACCCACCGCGAACAGCGTGAACGACGCCTCACCCGCCATCGTCAGCAACGCCAGCAGCAGCCCCGGCCCGTGCCACGACCCACCCCCGGACAGCAGCACCACCCCGCCGACCACGGCCACCGCGCCCACCACCGCCGCACCGGCCGGCCGCCGCCCCGCCGCCAACGGCGCGACCAGCGCCAGCACCAGCGGGCTCGCCCCCAGCACCGCCGCCACGAACCCCGGCTCGGCGTACCGCTGCGCGTACAGCACGCACGCGTTGAACCCGAGCATCCCCGTCGCCACCAGCCCGACCAGCGGCAACCAGTCCCGCCGCCCCGGCACGGGCAGCCGGCCGCCCCGCGCCACGACCCACCCGAGCAACACCACCCCGCCCAGCGCGTACCGCATCGCCTGCCCCGTGAGCAGCGGGTAGTCCCGGAGCATGCCGGTCACCGGCACGGACGCGCCCACGATCACCGACGACAGCGCACCCGCCGCGACGGCCGTTCTCCCGTTTCCCATGACCGGGACTCTGCGCGACCGGTGGTCCACGCTTAAGCTCCACTTCGATGTCCACGAACTGGACCACTTTCCGGGAACTCCTCCTCCCCGACCTCGACGGGCGGCGCGCGGTGGAGTCCGGGCTGCGCCGCGCGGTCCGGGACGGGCGGCTCGCGCCGGGCACCCGCCTGCCCTCCAGCCGCGACCTGGCCGCCCAGCTCGGCGTCGCCCGCGGCACGGTCACCTCCGCGTACGCGCAGCTCGTCGGCGAGGGCTACCTCAGCGCGCGGCGCGGCTCGGGCACCACCGTGACGGCGGCCTGCACGTGGCCGGGCGCGGTCGCCGCCGAACCGGAGCCGCCGCCGAGGTTCCGCTACGACCTCAAGCCGGGGGTGCCCGCGCTGAGCGCGTTCCCGCGCGAGGAGTGGGCGCGGGCGCAGAGGACGGCGCTGGCGGACCTGTCCACCGACGACCTCGGCTACCCCGACCCGGCCGGTTTCGCCCCGTTGCGCCGGGAGCTGGCCGACTACCTGGGCCGGGTGCGCGCGGTGGCGGCGCGACCGTCCGAAGTGGTCGTGACGAACGGCGCGGCGGAGGGGATCTCGTTGCTGGGCCGGGTGTTGCACGCGGCCGGGCACCGCGACGTCGCCGTGGAGGAGCCGAGCCACTTCGGTGCCGCGGAGATGCTGGCGTCGCACGGGTTGCGGGTCCGACCGATCCCCGTGGACGACGACGGGATCCGCGTCGACGTCCTGTCCACAACGGACTGCCGCGCGGTGGTCGTCACGGCGGCGCACCAGATGCCCCTGGGTGTCGTGCTGCACCCGGAACGCCGGCGCGCGCTGCTGGAGTGGGCGCGCGCGTGCGACGGGGTGGTGGTGGAGGACGACTACGACGCCGAGCACCGCTACGACCGGCCCGCGCTCGGCGCGATGCAGGCGCTCGACCCGACGCGCGTGGTGTACCAGGGCAGTGCCAGCAAGGTGCTCGCGCCCGCGTTGCGGCTCGGGTGGCTGGTGCTGCCGACGGCGTGGCGCGACGCCGTGGTGCACCGCAAGCGGTTGGACGACCTGGGCACGGGGACGCTGCACCAGGCGGCGTTCGCGCGGCTGCTCCGCACCGGCGGGTACGACCGGCACCTGCGCCGCACGCGCCAGCTGTATCGGGCGCGGCGGGACGCGTTGCTGGACGAGCTGCGGGCCGTGCTGCCGGCGTGGGAGCCGATCGGGGTGGCGGCCGGGCTGCACGTGGTCGTCCGGCTGCCGGAGGGCACGGACGACGTGGCGCTGGAGGAGCGGCTGGCGCGGCGCGGGGTGAACGCGCCGGCGCTCGCCCGGTACGCGCGCACGCCGACGTTCCCCGGACTGGTGCTCGGGTACGCGGCGCTGACGCCCGACCGGCTGCGGGAGGCCGTGCGGGAGCTGCGCGACGCGTCCTGACCGGTTTTTGTCGGTGGTCGGGTGCACCATGGTCGACGTGTTGTTCACCGAAGTCGTCGAGACCTCCGCCGCGGTGGCGGCGACGCGCTCCCGCTTGGCCAAGGTCGCCGCCCTGGCCGGGCTGGTGCGCCGGATGAGCACGCCCGCGGTGGTGTCGTTCCTGGTCGGCGTGCCCAGCCAGGGGCGGGTCGGCGCGGGGTGGCGCACCGTGCTGGGGCTGGACGTGCCGCCCGCCGCGGAGCCGTCGCTCACGGTGTCCGATGTGGACGCGGCGCTGGGCGCGTTCGCGTCGATCGGCGGCAAGGGTTCGGCGGGGCGGCGGGTCGAGGCGCTGACGTCGCTGTTCGGCCGGGCCACGGCGGCGGAGCAGGACTTCCTGCGCCGGCTGCTGACGGGTGAGCTGCGGCAGGGTGCGCTCGAAGGGGTGATGCTGGACGCGATCGCGCGGGCGGCGGAGGTGCCCGGCGAGGTCGTGCGGCGGGCGTTCATGCTGTCGGGGTCGCTGCCGGGGACGGCGGAGGCGGCGCTGCGCGGCGAGGGGGCGCTGGCGGCGTTCCGGCTGGAGGTGGGGCGGCCGGTGCGGCCGATGCTGGCCTCGCCCGCAGAGTCGCTGGAGTCGGCGCTGGCCGAGCTGGGGCCGTGCGTGGTGGAGCACAAGCTGGACGGCGCGCGCATCCAGGTCCACCGGGAGGGCGACTCGGTGCGGATCTTCACGCGGACGTTGCGGGAGGTCACCGGCACCGTGCCGGAGCTGGTGGAGCTGGTGCGGGCGCTGCCCTGCACCTCGGTGGTGCTCGACGGGGAGACGCTGGCGCTGACCGACGAGGGCAAACCCCGGCCGTTCCAGGAGACGATGAGCCGGTTCGGGGCGCAGGACGTGCGGGAGCTGCTGCTCAGCCCGTTCTTCTTCGACTGCCTGCACCTGGACGGCGAGGATTTGCTGGACTCGCCGCTGTCGGCGCGGCTGGCCGCGCTGCGGCGGGTGGCCGGGCCGCACGTCGTCCCCGGTGCCGGGGCGCCGACGGGTGAGGGGGCGGCCCGGGTGCTGGCGGAGTCGCTGGCGGCCGGGCACGAGGGCGTGATGGTGAAGTCGCTGGAGTCGGTGTACGCGGCGGGCCGGCGCGGGCGGGCGTGGCAGAAGGTCAAGCCGGTGCACACGCTGGACCTGGTGGTGCTGGGGGTCGAGTGGGGCAGCGGTCGGCGGCGGGGGTTGTTGTCGAACCTGCACCTGGGCGCGCGTGACCCGGACGGCGGGCCGCCGATCATGGTCGGCAAGACGTTCAAGGGGCTGACGGACGAGCTGCTGGCGTGGCAGACGCGTGAGCTGATGGCGATCGCGACGGAGAAGACGGACTGGGTCGTCATGGTCCGGCCGGAGCTGGTGATCGAGATCGAGCTGGACGGCGTCCAGGTGAGCCCGCGGTACCCGGGCGGGGTGGCCCTGCGCTTCGCCCGCGTCCTGCGGTACCGGCCGGACAAGGACGCGGGTGAGGCGGACACGATCGACGCGGTCCGCGCCCTGCTCCCCCGAGGTCCGGGCCCTGCTCCCGACACGATCGGGTGATCATGGCCCGAACATGTACGGAAACACTGTTACCCATCCTCGGTTAAAACGAGGAGGCCCCCAACCAACCCGTCCGACCCGTCACCCACCCCCACACCGGACACGACCCATCCCTACCAGCAACTCACCCCGACCAGTGGGCCGCCCCGGCCGGCGGCCCGCCTTGACCGGCGACCCACCCGACCAGTGACCTGTCCCCGCTGATGGCCGGGCTTGACCGGCGACCCACCCCGGCCAGCGCCCCGCCCCGGCGAGCCGCGTGCCATCGGTCCGGGAGCCATCGGTCCGCGAATCACCGGTCCGGGCGCCACCTCCCGGCAGCGCCGCACGACTGCGGACTTGGAGGAAGCCACAACCGCAACCCCCGTACCGACGCCGCTTCTCGTGCGCGCAACCAGGGCGAACCGGCCCCGACGCGAGTATCGTCAAGTTCTCGTGCGGTTCATCGAAGGGCTCCGGCCCAGCTACGACCTGACCTACGACGACGTCTTCCTCGTGCCCGGCCGATCGGCCGTCGACTCGAGGTTCGGTGTCGACCTGTCGACCTCCGATGGAACGGGGGCGACGATCCCGATCGTGGTCGCGAACATGACCGCGGTGGCGGGACGACGGATGGCGGAGACCGTGGCGCGGCGTGGCGGGCTCGTGGTGCTGCCGCAGGACGTGGCGCCCGAGGCGGTCGCGGAGATCGTGCACTGGGTGAAGGCGCGGCACACCGTGTGGGACACGCCGCTGACGCTGCACCCCGGCGACTCGGTCGCCGACGCGCTCAACCTGCTGCACAAGCGGGCGCACGGGGCGGTCGTCGTGGTCGACGACGACGGGCGGCCGACGGGGGTGGTGGACGAGGCGGCGTGCGCCGGCGTCGACCGCTTCACCCGGCTGCACGACATCGCCGACGATCGCATCGTCACCCTTCCGATGGACACCGCGCCGCGGGACGTCTTCGACCGGCTCCACGGTGGCACGCAGCGGGTCGCGCTCGGGGTCGACGCCGACGGCCGGTTGCGCGGCGTGATGACCAGCCTCGGTGCCCTGCGCGCGGACGTCTACCAGCCCGCCCTCGACGGGGCGGGCAGGTTGCGGGTCGCCGCGGCCATCGGCGTGAACGGCGACGTCACCGCCAAGGCCGAGCAGCTCCTCCAGGCCGGCGTCGACACGCTCGTCGTCGACACCGCCCACGGCCACCAGGAGAAGATGCTCGCCGCCCTCAAGTCGGTCCGCGAGGCCCGCCCGGCGGTCCCGGTCGTGGCCGGCAACGTCGTCACCGCCGAGGGCGTCCGCGACCTGGTCGAAGCCGGCGCGGACATCGTCAAGGTCGGCGTCGGGCCGGGCGCGATGTGCACCACCCGGATGATGACCGGCGTCGGCCGCCCGCAGTTCTCCTCCGTCGCCGAGTGCGCCGCGGAGGCCCGCCGGCTCGGCAGGCACGTCTGGGCCGACGGCGGGGTCCGCCACCCGCGCGACGTCGCCCTCGCCCTGGCCGCCGGCGCGTCCAGCGTCATGATCGGCTCCTGGTTCGCCGGCACCTACGAGTCCCCCGGCGACCTGCAGCGCGACGAGCAGGGCCGGCTCTACAAGGAGTCGTTCGGCATGGCGTCCAAGCGCGCCGTGTCGGCCCGCACCCGCAGCGACAACGCGTTCGACCGCGCCCGGAAGGGCCTGTTCGAGGAGGGCATCTCCACCTCGCGCATGCGCCTGGACCCGGCCAGCCCCGGCGTCGAGGACCTGCTCGACTCCATCACGGCGGGCGTCCGCAGCTCCTGCACCTACGCGGGCGCGCAGACGCTGGAGGAGTTCCACGCCAGGGCCACGGTCGGCGTGCAGAGCGCCGCCGGGTTCGCCGAGGGTCGCCCGCTGCCGTCGGGCTGGTGATCGCCGGGCCACGTCGCCCACCAGGCCCGGCCTGGTGGGCGTTCGGCGGGCAGGGCAGCAGGATCAGGGCTGGTGGGGCATTCGACGGGTGCCGCGGGACCGGGCCGACGATCGGGCGGTGACGGTCCCGCTCCGCCGCCTCCCGGGCGTGGCACGGCGCGCTCGCGCGGGTCCCGCAGGCGGTAGACGCAGACCGGGAGGGGTCTGCCCGATCGCGATCGGGCAGACCCCTCCCTGGTCGGGCCGTCAGGACGCGTAGTCCTCCAGCATCTCGGTCACCAGCGCCGCGATCGGCGAGCGCTCCGACCGCGTCAACGTGACGTGCGCGAACAGCGGGTGGCCCTTCAGCTTCTCGATGACCGCCGCCACCCCGTCGTGCCGCCCGACGCGCAGGTTGTCACGCTGCGCGACGTCGTGCGTGAGCACCACCCGCGAGTTGGCGCCGAGCCGCGACAGCACCGTCAGCAGCACGTTGCGCTCCAGCGACTGCGCCTCGTCCACGATCACGAACGAGTCGTGCAGCGACCGGCCGCGGATGTGGGTCAGGGGCATGACCTCGAGCATCCCGCGGTCCATGACCTCCTCGACCACGTCCTGGCTGACCAGGGCGCCGAGGGTGTCGAACACCGCCTGCGCCCAGGGCTGCATCTTCTCGCTCTCGGACCCGGGCAGGTACCCGAGGTCCTGCCCGCCCACCGCGTACAGCGGGCGGAACACCACGACCTTGCGGTGCTGGCGGCGCTCCATGACCGCCTCCAGGCCCGCGCACAGCGCGAGCGCCGACTTCCCGGTCCCGGCTCGTCCGCCCAGCGAGACGATGCCGACCTCGGTGTCCAGCAGCAGGTCCAGGGCCACCCGCTGCTCGGCCGAGCGCCCGTGCAGCCCGAACGCCTCCCGGTCGCCGCGCACCAGCCGCAGCTGCTTGTCCGGCGTCACCCGGCCGAGCGCGCTCGACGTGCCCGCCAGCAGCCGCAACCCGCTGTGGCAGGGCAGCTCGCCGACGTGCGCGAGGTCGAACAGCGCCGGGTCGATCACGGTGTCGCGGTACAGCGCGTCCACGACGGACTGGTCGACGTCCAGGTCGGACATGCCCGAGTAGCCCGACAACGTGACGTCGTGGGCCCGGTACTCCTCGGCGGCCAGGCCGACCGCACCGGCCTTGACCCGCAGCGGCATGTCCTTGGTGACCAGCGTGACGGCGTTGCCCTCGGCCGCGAGGTTGAGCGCGCAGGCCAGTATCCGGGCGTCGTTGGAGTCCGTGCGGAAACCCGCGGGCAGCACCTCCGGGTCGGAGTGGTTGAGCTCGACGCGCAGCGTGCCGCCGTCCTCGCCGATCGGCACCGGGTGGTCCAACCGGCCGTGGCGCAGCCGCAGGTCGTCGAGCAGGCGCAGCGCCTCCCTGGCGAACCAGCCCAGTTCCGGGTGGTGCCGCTTGCCCTCCAGCTCGCTGATCACCACGAGCGGCAGCACGACCTCGTGCTCGGCGAACCGCGTGGTGGCCAGGGGGTCGGAGAGCAGCACGGACGTGTCCACCACGTACGTGTTGGTCGTGGGCGCGCCTCGGCGCCGGGAAGTGCTGCGCGATGAGCCTGAGGAACGGCTCGCGGGTCGTCGTGCGTTCACGGCAACTCCCTCACGAACGCGGCACCCGCGTCCGCTCCTCGCTGGG
Organism: Actinosynnema sp. NPDC053489; assembly: GCF_044544865.1. Classification (NCBI taxonomy): domain Bacteria; kingdom Bacillati; phylum Actinomycetota; class Actinomycetes; order Pseudonocardiales; family Pseudonocardiaceae; genus Actinosynnema; species Actinosynnema sp. NPDC053489. The sequence continues at coordinate 22,392 of NZ_JBITXT010000020.1, forward strand.
CCAGGCACCACCCCGATCGACCGGCACGCCGTCTAGCTCAGGCGCACCGACCACGAGGGCCGGGTGCCGGCCCCCTCGCGCACACCGCCACGATCAGGGCCTCCCTGCGCGGTCCGCAGTGGACGCGTCCCGCCAACCGGAAGTTACCTCTGCGGGTCCCCCTTATGCAGGCAGCCACACAGGTGATTCGTCAATTCGTCACCTGTCGGCAAAACCGGCGAAAGACGTCGGCACCGGGTGCGCTCGGGGGACGGCGGGCCGTCACAAAGGCGAAACACGTGTCGTCCACGCAGCTCAGCGGCGTGCGGCGGGAGGTCGGCCGGGGTCGCGGGGCAGCCGCGGGACGCCCGCCGCGACTTCTTCGGCCAATGCCGCCGGCACGAGTGGTTCGTCAAGGAGTCTCAGATAGCGGTCACTCACCGTGTCGGTGGGAGCACGCAAGTCCAGCCAGGCGCGCACCAACCGCACTCCCTCCACGTAGGTGGTCGTGTAGGCCCGCCACAGAGGGTCACTCAGGAATCGCAGCATGTGGCGGGCACGGCGTTCGGGGACCAGCAGCCACCGGCACAGGAAGTCGACCACGTCGTCCGGGTGGGCGCGCCGGTCGTGCAACATCAACGCCGCGTCCTGGCGCACGGTGAGCAGCCCGGCCAGCGCGCCCTCGACCCGCTCGGCCAGCTCGCCGTCCACCCGCAGGCCCAGGTCGGCCACGACCTCCTCGGTCCAGCGGCCCCAGCCCGGGCCGACGGCGGCGTGCAGGCCCAGCTCGGCCATGCCCTCGGCCATCAGGCACTGCGGCGTGTTGATCAGGAACAGCGCCTGCTCGGCGTGCCCGCGCCGGCCGACCAGGCCCACCTCCTTGCGGCAGTGCTCGGTGTGGTGGCCGGGGTAGGACTCGTGGGCGACCAGGTGCGGCAGGGTCGACATCCGGTGGCCCAGGTCGGCGTTGACGGCCACGCGCGACCGGAAGCCGCCCAGGTAGTGGTTGAACCCGCTCCACGGCTTGTCGGTGACGATCTCGTACCGCACGAGCTCCTCGGGGGGCAGCTCGAACCGCTGCCGCACGCGGTCGCGCAGCGCGCTGGACAGGGCGTGCACGGTGCCTTCCAGCCGCCGGCGGGGCACTTCGTCGCGGGCGCGGTGGTCGGCGAGGCGTTCGGCCAGCGTGCCGGGGCCGGGCAGCAGCTCGGCCAGGTCCGCGTGCGCGCGGCGGTAGGTGTCGGGGTGGCCGGGGTGGACGCGGACCTGGAAGTACGCCTCCACCTCGTCCACGAAGGCGACGCGCACGCCCGCGAGCCTGCGCGCGGTGGTCTCGACGGCCACCAGGTGCGCGTCGAGGAAGCGCTTGCGCTCCGGCGCGAGGTCCGCGCCGGGCAGCTCGCGGCGCAGCAGGCGGGCCCGCTCGGCCAGCGCGACCGGGTGGGGCCTCGGCTCGACGTCCACGGCGCGGCGCAGCGCCCGGTCCCCGGTGAAGGAATCGACCAGACCGGGTGACAGCCGATCGAGTCTCAACCCGAGCAGCAGGTACTCACGCACGATCCGGTCACCGTCCACGACCTGGAGACCCTACGAGAAGTCCGCGCGGTTTACCACAACCGGGCGGGGCGGACTAATTGTCTCGACCGAAGACACCGTAACGAGGGACAACCTCCTTGGGCTGATCACACAATAGTGTCATGGAGATCCACACGGGACCGGTGGGCCGGTAGTTTGCCCGTCAGACCAACCCACATCCGGGCTTCCGAGCAGCGCTGGATCGACGGGGAAACCCACGGACAGGAGTGTGAAGTGCTGAAGAAGGCGAGCACTGTCGCCGCGGTCGTAGCCGGGCTGATGATGGTCGGCGCCCCGGCATTCGCCGTGGCCGGCGAACCCCACGAGCACGAGGGCCGGCCGGGACCCGGGCACTCGACCGCGGTCGGCACGTGGTACGTGGTCGAGGACGACGGCGACGGTGGCACGAACGACCAGTTCGGTCTCCTGAACTTCGCCGACGACTCGGACGTGGCCAGCAACATCAACCTCTGCGAGGTCGAGGTCAACGCCGTGCTCGGCATCCCCGTCCTGTCCAACAACGACGAGAGCCTCTGCCTCAACGCCGACGACGACGGCTGAGCGGGCGGCCCCACGTCACCCGGTCGGGCGCGCCAGTGGCGGGCCCGACCCGGAATAGCGGTGCTCACCACCGTGAAAGGCACTGTCACGCATTACCGATTGGGACGGCGTGACGACCGGTGCGATGTCGAACAAACCCGAGAACCAAACTCAAGAACATCGCATTCACACGATGGTGTTGGTCGGATGCAATCGACAGCACAAGCCGGTAAATTACGGCAGCGAGGGCAAACCGCCTGAGCCGCCAGACTCCCCGAATGCTCGGAATGTTAGAGCGAGGTTCTGGGCGTCACATCAATTCCCCACTAGAGGAGTGTGTTTCCACATGTTCAAGAAGGCAGGCGCCGTCGCCATCGCCGCGGCCGGTCTCATGCTGCTGGGCTCTCCCGCGTTCGCGACGCCGCACCACGACGGCGGGTACGGCGACGACTACACCGCGATCGGTGAGCTGCACTACTTCGAGGACGCGCAGGACGGTGCGGAGAACGACCAGTTCGGTCTGATCAACTTCGCCGACGACTCCGACCTGCTGAGCAACCTCAACGTCTGCGAGGTCGAGCTCAACGTCCTGGCGATCCCGATCCTCTCGAACAACGACGAGAGCCTCTGCATCAACACGGACAACGACGGCAACTCGGGCCACGGCCTGCACGGCGAGTGATCTTCGCCTGACAGGCGTCGAGAACCGCTGAAGTAGCCAAGGGGCGGTGCACCCGGTCGGGGTGCACCGCCCCTTCGGCGTTCTCGCGCGCGAGCCCTGCGCGGGGCTGCCGCCCGGCGTTCGCCGCGCGGGTCAGGAGCCGAAGCGGCGGTGCCGGACCGCGTAGTCGCGCAGGGCGCGCAGGAAGTCGGTGCGGCGGAACTCGGGCCAGTACGCCTCGGTGAACCAGAACTCCGAGTGCGCGGACTGCCACAGCATGAACCCGGACAGCCGCTGCTCGCCGGACGTGCGGATCAGCAGGTCCGGGTCGGGCTGGCCGGAGGTGTAGAGGTGCTCGGCGATGTGGTCGACGTCGAGGACCTCGGCCAGCTCCTCGATCGTGCCGCCGGACTCGGCGTGCTTCTGGAGCAGCTTGCGGACCGCGTCGGCGATCTCCTGCCGGCCGCCGTAGCCGACGGCGACGTTGACCTCCAGGCCGGAGCGGCCCTTCGTGCGCAGCGCGGCGGCGGAGAGCCGGGCGGCGGTCTCGGTCGGCAGCAGGTCCAGCGCGCCGACGTGCCGGACGCGCCACGGGTTACCGGGTTCGGCGAGTTCGTCCACGATGTCGGCGATGATGTCGAGCAGCGGCCCCAGCTCCTCGGCCGGGCGGTTGAGGTTGTCCGTGGACAGCATCCACAGCGTCACCACCTCGACCTCGGCCTCGCGGCACCAGCTCAGCAGCTCCAGGATCTTCCGCGCGCCGGCGCGGTGGCCGTGGGCGACGTCGGTGAAGCCGGCTTCCTTGGCCCACCGGCGGTTCCCGTCGAGGACCACGCCGACGTGGCGTGGTCGTTGCTTGCCGTCCAGCCAGCGGTTCAGCCGGTACTCGTAGACCGGCAGGAGGAGCTTGTCCTTGATGCGCTCGCGAAGACCCACGCTGGAAGAGCGTACGCCGGGTGGTCGCGGTCACGCCGCCGTGTGCTGACCCCGCTACCTACGCTCCCGTAACCTCGGGGCGTGACGACGTCGACTCGTGCCCCGCAGCCCGCGCTGCGGCCTCGCCTGCGGGGGTGGCTGCACCTCTGGTCGTTCGTGGTGTCCGTGGTGACGGGGGCGACGCTGATCGCCGCCGCGGCCACGGTGTCGGCGAAGGCGGCGCTGGCGACGTCCGTGTACGGCGTGACGGTGGTCGGCCTGTTCGGCGTGAGCGCGCTGTACCACCGGGTGAACTGGGTGAGCGCGCGGGCTCGGACGTGGATGAAGCGCCTCGACCACTCGATGATCTTCGTGTTCATCGCCGGCACCTACACGCCGTTCGCGCTGCTGGCCATGCCGCGGGACACGGGCAACGTCGTCCTGCTGGTGGTGTGGCTGGGCGCGCTGGGGGGCGTGGCGCTGAAGCTGGCCTGGCCGCACGCGCCTCGGTGGCTGGGCGTGCCGATCTACATCGCCCTGGGCTGGGTGGCGGTGTTCGTCCTGCCCGACCTGCTGCACCACGTCGGCGTGGGCGCGCTGGTCCTGCTCCTGGCGGGCGGCCTCCTCTACACCGCGGGCGCCGTCTTCTACGCCTTGCGCCGGCCCAACCCCTGGCCGGAGGTCTTCGGCTACCACGAGTTCTTCCACGCGGCGACGGTGCTGGCGGCGTTGTGCCACTACATCGCCATCTGGTTCGCCGTGTACTCCTGAGCCGGCGCGTGAAGCGTCGTGAGGGTGCGCCCGTTCCCCGCCGCGGTCGGGGGACGGGTCGTCGTCACGTCAGGTCGGGGCCTTGGGTGCGCAGGTCGTCCACCCTCGTCATCGCCTCGCGCAGGTCGGTCAGCCACGCGTCCGCGTGCTCGCCCACCAGCCGCACGGCCCAGGCCAGGGCCTCCGACCGCGACCTCGCCACCCCGGCCGCGACGAGCGTGTCCAGCACCCGGCGCTCGGGCTGCCGCAGCCTCGTCATCACGGGCACCGAGAGCGTGGTGAACAGCTCCTCCGTCCCACCCAGCCGGGCGCCCCAGGCGACCTTGCGCCGGTAGCGGTGCTCGGCTTGGCGGGCCACCTCGATCCTCTCGTCCCTCGTCTGCTCGCGGAACCGGCTGATGCGGCCCGCCTCGGCCGCCGCGCGCTCCGCGTCGTCGGCGAACTCGCCCTCCACGGGCGGCAGCGTGCCGACGACCAGGATCTCCTCCCGGTCGACCGTGACGGTCGGCGGTTCGGTGAACCAGCCGTCGGGCAGCCGGCCGCTGAACCAGGCCGCCGCGTCGTCCGCCGGCGGCTGGTCGGCCTGCTGCCAACCACCCCGGCTTCCCCATCCACGTCGCATCTCGCACCACCTTGATTACATGATTACGACGATGCCGACGTTACGCCCGCGCCACCCGACCGGCGGGCGAATTCGCTACCGGTGGACAGCCAGGGCGGCGGTCAGGTCGGCGACCGTGGTCACGGGCCGGTCGCACACGTACCCGCGGCACACGTAAGCCGCCGCACGCCCGTCCACGAGCGGTCGGTCGGCCAGCAGCGGGGCGGAGTCCGGTGCGCCCGCCACGACCACCCCGCCGCCGTGCACGCCCGTCCACGCCGCGCCGACCAGCTCCGGGTCGTCACCCACGACGGCGACCTGCACGGGTCCGAGCGCCATCGCCTCGGCCACGCTCAGCCAGTGCCCGGCGAACCGCGGCTCCCGGGCCGCCAGCAGGCCGGCCCTCGCCAGAGCCGCCTCCGCGGCCTCGCGGTAGGTCGACGGCCCACCCAGCACCGACGCCGTGACCAGCGCCGACGCCAGGGAGGACGCCCCGGACGGGCTCGCGTTGTCCGACGGGTCCGACGGCCGCTGCACGAGCGCCTCGGCGTCGTCGGCCGTGTCGTAGTAGACGCCCGGCTCCCCGCCGGCGAACCGGGCCAGCGCGGTGTCGAGCAGGCCGCGGGCGGCGGTGAACCACGCGACGTCGCCGGTCGCCTGGTGCAGCGCGAGCAGCCCGTCGGCGAAGCAGCCGTAGTCCTCCAGCACGCCCGCGGCCGTGCCGGCCACCCCGTGCCGCGAGGTCCGCAGGAGCCTGCCGTCGACCAGGTGCAGGTCCAGGACCAGCGACGCCGCCCGCGCGGCGGCCTCCACCCACCGCGGCTCGCCGAACACCGCCCCCGCCTCGGCCAGCGCCGTGATCGCCAGCCCGTTCCACGCCGTCACGACCTTGTCGTCACGTCCCGGCTGCGGCCTGCGGTCACGGGCCTGGAGCAGCGCGGCGGCGATCTCCGGGTCGGGGTCGCCGAGCATCCGCAACGTCGACGTGCCGTGCTCGAACGTGCCCTCGTCCGTCACGCCGTACAGCGCCGCGGCGCGCGCTCCGCCCGCCAACCCCAGCACCTCGACCAGCTGCGCGGGCGTCCACACGTAGGTCGCGCCCTCGACGCCCTCGGTGTCGGCGTCCAGCGACGCCGCGAACCCCCCTTCGGCCGTGCCGAGGTCGCGGAGCAGGAACTCGGCCGTGTCCCGCACCACCCGCCGGTACCGGGGGTTGTCGTCGCGGCGGCTCAGGTGCGTGTACGCGCGCAGCAGCAACGCGTTGTCGTACAACATCTTCTCGAAGTGCGGCACGACCCACGCAGCGTCCACGCTGTACCGCGCGAACCCGCCCGCCAACTGGTCGTAGAGGCCGCCGTTCGCCATCGCGTCGCACGTCGCCCGCGCCATCGACAGCGCCTCCACCGAGCCGGTCCGCTCGTGGTGGCGCAGCAGGAACTCCAGCACCATCGACGGCGGGAACTTCGGCGCGCCGCCGAACCCCGCGTTGGCCCGGTCGAAGTGCCCGAGCAGCGACACCACCGCGCCGGACAGCACGTCGTCGTCCACAGTGGACCGGGGCAGCGGCTGGAACGCCAACTGCGCCACGATCCCCGCCGCCGACTCGCGCACCTCGGCGCCCTGCTCGTGCCACGCGTGCGTGATGGCCTCCAGCACCTGCCGGAACGACGGCATGCCGCGGTGGGGCGTCGGCGGGTAGTACGTGCCCGCGTAGAACGGCTCGCCGCCGGGGGTGAGGAAGCACGTCATGGGCCAGCCGCCGTGCCCGCTGAGCGCCTGCGTGACGGCCATGTAGACCGCGTCCACGTCCGGCCGCTCCTCGCGGTCGACCTTGACGTTGACGAAGTGCTCGTTCATGTACCGCGCGGTGGCCTCGTCCTCGAACGACTCGTGCGCCATGACGTGGCACCAGTGGCACGCGGCGTACCCGACCGACAGCAGCACCGGCACGTCCCGCGAGCGCGCCTCCTCGAACGCCTCGGGCGTCCACGGCCACCAGTCCACCGGGTTCTCGGCGTGCTGGAGCAGGTAGGGGCTGGTCGAGGACGCGAGCCGGTTCGTCATGGCTCCACAGTAATTCGCGGACAACCGGCCGACGCGTCGATCAAACTGGGGGCATGGAGCCTCCCGGCAAACCCCTGCCCCACGACCTGCGGCACGAGACCGGCCCGTTCGACGTGGTGGGCGACGTGCACGGGTGCCGCGTCGAGCTGGAGGACCTGCTGCGCGAGCTCGGCCACTCCCCCGGCGGCGGGCACCCGGACGGCCGCAAGGTCGCCTTCCTGGGCGATCTGGTGGACCGCGGGCCGGACACCCCGGGCGTGCTGCGGCTCGTGATGGCGATGGTGGCGGCGGGCGACGCGATCTGCGTGCGCGGCAACCACGAGGAGAAGCTGGTGCGCGCGTTGCGGGGGCGGGACGTGCGGGTCAACCACGGCCTGGAGCACTCGCTGGAGCAGCTCGGGCGCGAGTCGGCCGGATTCCGCGCCGAGGTGCTGGAGTTCTGCGACTCGCTCGTGCCGCACTACGTCCTGGACGGCGGCCGGCTCGTCATCGCCCACGCCGGGCTGCCCGAGCGCCACCACGGCCGCGAGACGGCGCAGTCGCGCGCGCTGGCGCTGTGGGGCGTCAACACGGGCGAGGTGGACGAGCGGGGCTTCCCCGTCCGCCACCCGTGGGCGCGCGACTACCGGGGCGCGGCGGTGGTCCTGTATGGACACACGCCCGTCGAGGAGCCGGAGTGGGTCAACAACACGCTGTGCCTGGACACGGGGTGCGTGTTCGGCGGCGCGCTGACGGCGCTGCGGTACCCGGAACGGGAGCTGGTCTCCGTCCCGGCCCGGCGCGCCTGGTACGGCTAGTCGTCCTTGCGGGCGGAACCGTTGCCGGCCTTCGCGTCGGGTTTCGGCTCGGGCTCGTCGAAGGAGGCGGGCAGCTTGCGCAGGTGCTTGTTCATCGACTTGACCAGGAAGAACACCGCGATGAAGAACAGCACCAGGATCAGCAGGCCCAGCGGGGAGGACTTGCCGAAGTCCTCCTGCTGGCCGCCCGGGTCCTTGTCCGTGGACGGTGGCTGAGCCAGGACGGTCGCCGTGGTCTGCTCCCACGGGACCGGGTCGAACGAGGTCACGCCGTCACCCTCTCCCGGACGCCCGCGAACAGGTCGTCCTCGGGCACGGTGCTGTCGACCAGCGACCGCGCCAACTCGTACTCCTCCGTCGGCCACACCCTGCGCTGCATCTCGCGCGGCACGGCGAACCAGCGGCTCTCCGGGTCGATCTGGGTGGCGTGGGCCTTGAGGGCCTCGTCGCGCACCGGGAAGTAGTCGGCGCACTCGACGCGGGTGGTGACCCGCTCGATGACGTCCGGCTTGTCGGCGTCCCACCCGGCCAGCCACTCGACGTACGGCGACTCCAGGCCCTCGGCGAGCATCGCCTCGTGGAACGCCAGCAGCTTGGCGCGGGAGAAGCCGTGCGAGTAGTACAGCTTCAACGGCTGCCACGGCTCGCCCAGCTCGGGGTAGCGCTCCGGGTCGCCCGCCGCGTCGAACGCGGCCACCGACACCTCGTGGCAGCGGATGTGGTCGGGGTGCGGGTAGCCGCCGTTCTCGTCGTAGGTCACCACGACGTGCGGGCGGAACTCGCGCATGAGCCGGACCAGCGGCGGCGTCGACTCCTCCAGCGGGGTGAGCGCGAAGCAGCCCTCCGGCAGCGGCGGCAGCGGGTCGCCCTCGGGCAGGCCCGAGTCCACGAAACCGAGCCAGCGGTGCTGCACGCCGAGGATCTCCACCGCGCGGGCCATCTCGGCGCGCCGGATCTCCGCGATGTTCTCCAGCACGTCCGGCCGGTCCATGGCGGGGTTGAGGATGCTGCCCGCCTCACCGCCCGTGCAGGTCACGACCATGACCTCGTGGCCCTCGGCCACGTAGCGGGCCATCGTGGCGGCGCCCTTGCTCGACTCGTCGTCGGGGTGCGCGTGCACCGCCATCAGGCGCAGCTTCTCAACCATGACGGTGGTGCTCCTCCTCGCCCCTGCCGAACCCGACCGGTCCGGTCCCTGCGACACTCAACGCGGTGGTCGAGGGACATTGTTCCCCACGGGTGGGAAGGCGTTGGACAGTGGCACTGCCGGAGGGTCGGTACGGCACACCCCGCGGGCCGCTGCCCCGGTGGGCGCGCTGGTCACTGCCCGTGATCGCGGTGCTGGTCGGCGGGGTCGTCGCCTGGGTCGGCTACCGGAACCTCGGCACCGCGCCCGTGGAGGCCGGGCAGACGGCGTTCCGGGCGGTGGGCGACAACGCGGTCGAAATCACGTTCGAGGTGGTCAGGAAGACCCCGGAGCGTCCCGTGGTGTGCATCGTGCGGGCCCGGGCCGACGACGGCGACGAGGCCGGGCGGCGCGAGGTCCTGGTCGGGCCCGCCGGCGGCACCGTCCGGGCGACGACCGTGCTGCGGACGTCCAAACCACCGGTCACCGGAGAGGTCTTCGGCTGCTCCTACCAGGTTCCGGCGTACCTGTCCACGAGGTAGCGGCCAAGCGGGTGATCTGCGAGTTTAGCGGCGAATCCGGGAACAAAACGCCGTCGTCGAACGTTGAGCGCGTGTTACTCTGGCCATTCAGCACGGCCCCGACGCGGGCCGTGTTTTTCCGTTCCGGGCTGGTGCGCCCGGGAACTGCCAGCCCACGCCGTGGGCCGGAGCAAGACGAGGAGTTGGTGACCGTGAGCGACACCGAGGTGACCTGGCTGACCCAGGAGGCCTACGACCGGCTCAAGGGGGAGCTGGACGAGATGATCGAGAATCGCCCGGTCATTGCTGCGGAGATCAACGCGCGTCGCGAGGAGGGTGACCTCCGGGAGAACGGCGGGTACCACGCGGCCCGCGAGGAGCAGGGCAAGCAGGAGGCCCGCATCCGCCAGTTGCAGGAGCTGCTGAGGGTCGCCAAGGTCGGCGAGGCGCCCACGGTGACGGGCATCGCGGCGCCCGGCATGGTGCTCACCGTCCGCTACGACGGCGACGACGAGACCGAGGAGTTCCTGCTCGCCACCCGTGAGGAGGGCGCGCACGGCGCGCTGGAGGTCTACTCCCCCTCGTCACCGCTGGGCAAGGCGTTGCTCGGCGCGAAGGAGGGCGAGGCGCGGGAGTACGAGCTGCCCAACGGCAGCACGATGAAAGTCACGCTGATCAAGGCCGTGCCGTACGCCGGCTGACCCCCAGACACCGGGAGGGCGGCCACCACGCGGGGTGGCCGCCCTTCTGCTGTCGCGTCACGTGATGCGCTCCAGCAGGGGCCGCACGCGGGGCGGGACGGGGGTCGACAGCGCGATCGACGTGGACAGCCGCTGCACGCCCGGCACGTCCACGATCGAGTCGATCACGCGCTGGAGGTCGGCGTTGGACCGGGCCACGACCCGCGCGAACAGGTCGCCGGGCCCGGTCGTCGCGTGCACCTCGCACACCTCGTTGATCGCCGCCAGGCCGCGCGCCACCTCGTGCCGCCTGCCCTGCGCGATCTCCAGCACGGCGAACGCCGTCAGCCCGTAGCCCATCGCGGCCAGGTCCAGCGCGGGCGGGAAGCCGGTCAGCACGCCCCGCGCGACGAGCCGGTCCAGGCGGGCCTGCACCGTGCCGCGGGCCACGCCGAGCCGCCGGGAGCACTCCAGCACCCCCAGCCGCGGCTCGTCGGTGAGCAGCAGCAACAGCCGCGCGTCCAGAGCGTCGACGGCCTGGTCAGAGTGTTCAGCTTGCGAGTCGGAAGCCATGGGTCACTGTACAAAACGACCAGCGAAACAAGAGACTGTTGCTCACCCTGCCCAGCCTTGCACATGCTGTGAGGCATGACGCAGCAGCTTGACGACGTGAGCTACGACCAGCTCCGCCAACTCGTGGGCTTGGTCGACTACGACGGGACGCGGGACCCGTTCCCCGTCCGCTCCATGGACGCCGTGGTGTTCGTGGTCGGCAACGCGACCCAGACGGCGTGGTTCTACCAGGTCGCCTTCGGGATGCAGCTCGTCGCGTACGCCGGACCCGAGACCGGGCAGCGGGACCACAAGTCCTTCGTGCTCAAGTCCGGCTCGGCCCGGTTCGTGATCAACGGCGGCGTGCTGCCGGACAGCCCGCTGCTCGATCACCACCGCCGGCACGGCGACGGCGTCGTGGACCTCGCGCTGGAGGTCGCCGACGTCGACAAGTGCATCGAGCACGCGCGCTCCCAGGGCGCGACCGTCCTCGAAGAGCCCCACGACGTCAGCGACGAGCACGGCACCGTGCGGCTCGCCGCCATCGCCACCTACGGCGAGACCCGCCACACCCTCGTGGACCGCTCCCGGTACCGCGGCCCGTACCTGCCCGGCTACCAGGCGCGGGAGAGCACGGTCGTGCGGCCCGAGGGCGCGCCGAAGCGGCTGTTCCAGGCGGTCGACCACTGCGTGGGCAACGTCGAGCTGGGCCGGATGGATTACTGGGTCGAGTTCTACAACCGGGTGATGGGCTTCGTGAACATGGCGGAGTTCATCGGCGACGACATCGCCACCGACTACTCGGCCCTGATGAGCAAGGTCGTCTCCAACGGCAACCACCGGGTGAAGTTCCCGCTCAACGAGCCGGCGGTCGCGAAGAAGAAGTCGCAGATCGACGAGTACCTGGAGTTCTACGAGGGCGCGGGCGTGCAGCACATCGCGCTGGCCACCAACGACATCGTGGCGACGCTGACCGCGATGCGGGCGGCGGGCGTGGAGTTCCTGGAGACGCCGGACTCCTACTACGACGACCCGGAGCTGCGGGCGCGCATCGGCGAGGTGCGCGTGCCGATCGAGGTCCTCAAGGAGCACCGCATCCTGGTCGACCGGGACGAGGACGGCTACCTGCTGCAGATCTTCACCAAGCCGATCGGCGACCGGCCGACCGTGTTCTACGAGCTGATCGAGCGGCACGGCTCGCTCGGGTTCGGCAAGGGCAACTTCAAGGCGCTGTTCGAGGCGATCGAGCGCGAGCAGGAGCGCCGGGGCAACCTCTGAGGTGTCCGCGCCGACCGGGTGGTCGGGCGTGGTGCGGTGACGGTGACGGGCCGGTCCGGGCAACCCGGGCCGGCCTCACCCGTCTTCACTGTTGACGATGCCCGTACGACGCGCTCCGGGACCGGTACCCTCGGGGCGAGGGGTGTCTCACACAGCTTTCACCTGGAGGGTGGCGATGGCGCTCGCGGCACGGGTGACCGCGGTGCTCCCGCTCGTCGGAGCGGTGGTGACGGCCGTGGCGCTGGCCGGCGCGGCCTTCTTCACCGTGGCGCACGCGGGGTGCGCCGACGGCGGCCGGTTCGTGGAGCGCGACGGCGTGGTGGAGTTCGTCGGCGGGTGCGTGGACTCGCACGAGCTGCCCGCCGTGCCGCGGGTGGAGAACGCCGGGTACGACGTGAAGCCCTGACACCCCGAAGCCCTGACGCCGTTCGCCGGCATGGGTGATAGTGGAGCCATGTGTCGCAACATCAGGGTGCTCCACAACTTCGAACCGCCCGCGAGCGAGGACGAGGTCCGTGCGGCGGCGGTCCAGTACGTGCGCAAGGTGAGCGGGTCGACGCGCCCGTCGGCGGCGAACCAGGAGGCGTTCGACGCCGCCGTGGAGGCCGTCGCCGAGGCGACCCGCGTGCTGCTGGAGGCGCTGGTCACCAACGCCCCGCCGCGTGACCGCGAGGTCGAGGCCGCCAAGGCCCGCGAACGCAACGCCGCCCGCTTCGGCCCCCGCTGACCGCGAGAGTCCAACGTCCGGACCGCGAGAGTCCAACCTTCAGGCCGCGAGAGTCCTACGTCCAGAGCCCGAGAGTCCAACGCTCAGAGCACCTGAGTTGAACGTTCGGCACAGAGCGAGCCCCGCGCCGTGGCGGCCGGGCACGGGGCTCGGGTGCGCTGAGCGTTGAACTCAGGTGCTCTGAACGTAGGACTCTCGAAGGCCGAACGTAGGACTCACGCGAGCTGGGGGTTGGACTCTCGACGGTTGAGCGTTGGACTCTCGCGGTCAGGTGAGGGCGGTGTGGAGGTCGGTGACCAGGTCGTCGGGGGATTCGATGCCCACGGAGAGGCGCACCAGGTCGGACGGGACCTCCAGCAGGGAGCCAGCGGTGCTCGCGTGGGTCATCCGGCCCGGGTGCTCGATCAGCGACTCGACGCCGCCCAGCGACTCCGCCAGGGTGAACAGGCGGGTGCGGGAGCACACGCGCAGCGCCGCCTCCTCGCCGCCTTCCACGGTGAACGACACCATGCCGCCGAACCGGCGCATCTGCTTGGCCGCCACCTCGTGGCCGGGGTGGTCGGCCAGGCCCGGGTAGTACACGCGGGTCACCTTCGGGTGCCGCAGCAGCGCCTCGACGACCTTCTCGGCGTTGTCCGAGTGCTTCTCCATGCGCACTTCGAGCGTCTTGATGCCGCGCAGCGTCAACCACGCGTCGAACGGCCCCGGCACGGCCCCCGCGCCGTTCTGCAGGAACCCGAACTGGGCGTCCAGGTCGTCGTCCGACGTCACCAGCGCGCCGCCGACGACGTCCGAGTGCCCGCCGACGTACTTGGTGGTCGAGTGCAGCACGACGTCCGCGCCCAGCTCCAGCGGGTTCTGCAGGTACGGCGAGGCGAACGTGTTGTCCACCACGAGCCGCGCGCCCGCCGAGTGCGCCACCTCCGCCAGCAGGGCGATGTCGGCGATGTTGAGCAGCGGGTTGGTCGGCGTCTCGATCCACACCACCCTGGTGTTCGGCCGGATCGCCGCGCGCACCGCGGCCACGTCGTGCAGCGGGGCCGGCGTGTGCTCGACGCCCCAGTGCGACAGCACCTTGTCGATCAGCCGGAACGTGCCGCCGTACGCGTCGTTCGGGATGACGACGTGGTCGCCGGGACGGCACAGCGCGCGCAGGGCCGTGTCGCTCGCGGCCATGCCCGAGGCGAACGCGCGGGCGTGCCGGCCGCCTTCGAGCGCGGCCAGGCACTCCTGCAGGGCGGCCCGCGTCGGGTTGCCGGTGCGGGAGTACTCGAACCCGCCGCGCAGCCCGCCCACGCCGTCCTGCGCGTAGGTGGAGGTGGCGTGGATCGGCACGATCACCGAACCCGTCGTGGGGTCGGGGTCCTGCCCGGCGTGGATGGCCCTGGTGGCGAAGCCGAGGTGGCCGGTGTCCGTCATGGCCCTAGGGTACGGCGGGCGAAAGCGCAACCGCCCGTCGGCCGGTTGGTCGACGGGCGGTCGGGTGAATCCGGTTGGTCCCGGAGGGGGCTAGCTCACCACTGCTGCGGCGGCTGCTGGCCGTACGGGTTCTGCTGCGGCTGGCCGTACGGGTTGGCCGCGGGCGGCTGGCCGTAGGGGTTGGGCTGCTGCTGCCCGTACCCGCCGCCGGTCGGGTAGCCACCGGAGCCCTCGGGCGCGTTGACCACGACCGTGCCCATGATCTTGTCGGCCCACGTCTGCTTCTTGGCCTCCCACAGCGGGGCGAACCAGCCCGCGTAGCAGGGCAGCGAGTCGACGAAGTGGCACAGGTGGCGGACGAAGGCGTTGCCGAAGCCGATCGGCTGCCCCGTCTCCTCCTTGATGAGCTTGACCTTGGCGATCTTCTTGCCCATGGACTGGCCGGTGGTGCCCGCCAGGTACCAGGAGTTGTAGATCAGGAAGCCGATGAGGCCGACGTAGGCCACGCCGGTGAGGATCAGCGTGATCGTCGGGTCGCCCGTGGCCGAGCCGATGCCGGCCAGGATGCCGACGACGAGGCCGGGCGCGAGGTAGTCGATCAGCGCGCCGACCGCGCGGTTTCCCCACTCCGCGTAACCGCCCGCGGGCGCGCCGTAGGCGGGCTGGGCCGGGTAGCCGGGCTGGACGCCCCACGCCTGCTGCTGCGGCTGGCCGTACGGGTTCGACACCGGGGCCTGGCCGTAGGGGTTGGACGGCGGCTGCTGGCCGTACGGGTTGACCTGGGGCTGACCGTACGGGTTGGACGGCGGCTGCCCGTACGGCTGCTGGCCGTACTGGGGCGGCTGCTGGCCGTAGGGCGGGGGCTGCTGCGCCGGGAACGCACCGGAACCGGGCTGCTGCGCCGGGAACGCGCCGGAGCCGGGCTGCTGCGCCGGCTGGCCGTACGGGTTGGACGGCGGCTGCTGCGCCGCGCCCGGCGGCACGACCTGCGTCGCCTCCGAGCTCGGCTGCTGCTGGCCGGAGGACACGACCTGGGTCGCCTCCGGCGGCGGGAAAGCAGGGGACTGGCCGCCGCCGCTCGGGACGACCTGGGTCGCGTCGGCGGCGTTCGGGGGCTGGGCACCCTGCCCCTGCTCCTGCTGGTTGTGACCGCCGAACTGCTGGTTCCCTGGCGGCTGCGGAGCGTTCATCGGAGTTTCCAACCCCCTTGGCACGGGCCGTAGGCGTATGAGTCGGTGGCCAACGCTAGCGGATGGCACGCCCCTGGCCACGCGCAACCGGTCAACCCGTCCCATTCCGAGACCGGAACGGGACGGGTCGACGTCCGGGGGTCGACCGGTCAGCGACCGGCGAGGAAACCGAGGATGTCCTGGCGGGTGACCACGCCCGCCGGCTTGCCGTCGTCCAGCACCAGCGCACCGTCCGCTGAGGACAGTGCCGCCATCGCGGAGCTGATCGACTCGCCGGCGCCGATCGTGGGCAGCTTCAACGACATGTGGCGGTCCAGCCGGTCGGTCAGCTGGGCCTTGCCGGTGAACAGCGCGTCGAGCAGGTCGCGCTCGTTGACCGCGCCGGCGACCTCGGCCGCCATCACGGGCGGCTCGGCGTTGACGACGGGCATCTGGGACACGCCGTACTCGCGCATGATCGCGACGGCCTCGGCGACCGTCTCGTTGGGGTGGCCGTGCACGAGGTCGGGCATCGTGCCGTCCTTGCGCCGCAGCACGTCGCCGACGGTCGCGCCGGACGTGTCGGGCGACAGGAAGCCGTACTGCGCCATCCACTTGTCGTTGAAGACGCTGGACAGGTAGCCGCGCCCGCCGTCGGGCAGCAGCACCACGATCACGTCGTCCGGCCCCGCGCCCTCGGCCACCCGCAGCGCCGCCGCGACGGCCATGCCGCACGAGCCGCCGACGAGCAGCCCCTCCTCGCGGGCGAGCCGCCGGGTGATCTCGAACGAGTCCGCGTCGCTCACCGCGACGATCTCGTCGCACACCGTGCGGTCGTAGGCGTCGGGCCAGAAGTCCTCGCCGACGCCCTCGACGAGGTACGGCCGGCCGGTGCCGCCGGAGTAGACCGAGCCCTCGGGGTCCGCGCCGATGATCTTCACGCGGCCCTCGGACACCTCCTTGAGGTACCGGCCCGTGCCGGAGATCGTGCCGCCGGTGCCGACGCCCGCGACGAAGTGCGTCACGCGGCCCTCGGTCTGCCGCCAGATCTCCGGGCCGGTGCCGTGGTAGTGGCTGGCCGGGTTCTCCGGGTTGGCGTACTGGTTGGGCTTCCACGCGCCGGGGATCTCGGCGACCAGGCGGTCGGAGACGTTGTAGTAGGAGTCGGGGTGCTCGGGCGCGACCGCCGTCGGGCACACCACGACCTCGGCGCCGTAGGCCTTGAGGACGTTGCGCTTGTCGACGCTGACCTTGTCCGGGCACACGAAGACGCACCGGTAGCCCTTGCGCTGGGCCACGAGGGCCAGGCCGACGCCGGTGTTGCCCGACGTGGGCTCGACGATCGTGCCACCGGGCTTGAGCTCGCCGCTGCGCTCGGCCGCCTCGACCATGCGCAGCGCGATGCGGTCCTTCACGCTGCCGCCGGGGTTGAGGTACTCGACCTTGGCCAGGATGAGCGGCCGGCGGCCCTCGGCCACCGCGTTCAGCTTCACCAGCGGCGTGTTCCCGACCAGGTCTACGACGCTCTCGACGTACTCCACGACGGACCTTCCACTTCTTGAGATGACGCGGTGAGGGTATCCCGGTGGCGGGCGGATCGGCCCGGTGGACGAGGGGCGGTGCGGCGGGCGACGCCGCGCGGCGTCGTTCGTCACGAGTGGTGGCCGCGCTGAACGGGCGTTAACTAGGCTTCACGTCACACGTTGCGGCGAAACAAAGGAGTTCCGTAATGCCTGAGGCCGTGATCGTCTCCGCCGCCCGGTCGCCCATCGGGCGCGCCGGCAAGGGCTCGCTGAAGGACGTGCGCGCCGACGACCTGACCGTGCAGGTCGTCAAGGCCGCGCTGGCGAAGGTGCCGCAGCTCGACCCGAACGACATCGACGACCTCATGCTCGGCTGCGGCCTGCCCGGCGGCGAGCAGGGCTTCAACATGGGCCGCGTGGTGTCCGTGCTGGCCGGCTACGACACCCTGCCCGGCACGACCGTGACCCGCTACTGCGCGTCCAGCGTGCAGACCACCCGGATGGCGCTGCACGCCATCAAGGCGGGCGAGGGCGACGTGTTCATCAGCGCCGGCGTCGAGACGGTGTCCAGCTTCGCCCGCGGGTCGTCCGACTCGTGGCCGGACACCCACAACCCGCTGTTCGCCGACGCCGAGGCCCGGTCGGCGGCCGTCGCGCAGTCCGGCGCGTCGGAGTGGGTCGACCCGCGCGCGAACGGGCAGCTGCCCGACATCTACATCGCCATGGGCCAGACCGCGGAGAACCTCGCGCTGGCCAAGGGCGTGACCCGGCAGGAGATGGACGAGTTCGGCGTGCGGTCGCAGAACCTCGCCGAGAAGGCCATCGCCAACGGCTTCTGGGCCCGCGAGATCACGCCCGTGACGCTGCCCGACGGCACCGTCGTGTCGGCCGACGACGGCCCCCGGGCGGGCGTCACGATCGAGGGCGTGTCGGCGCTCAAGCCGGTCTTCAGGCCCGACGGCCGCGTCACGGCGGGCAACTGCTGCCCGCTCAACGACGGCGCGGCGGCCCTCGTGGTCATGAGCGACGTCAAGGCCAAGGAGCTGGGCATCACGCCGCTGGCCCGGATCGTGTCCACCGGCGTGTCCGGCCTGTCGCCCGAGATCATGGGCCTCGGGCCGGTCGAGGCGTCGAGGCGGGCGCTGGCGCTGGCCGGGATGTCGATCTCGGACATCGACCTGGTGGAGATCAACGAGGCGTTCGCGGCGCAGGTCATCCCGTCCTACCGGGACCTGGGCATCGACCTGGACCGCCTCAACGTCAACGGCGGCGCGATCGCCGTGGGCCACCCGTTCGGCATGACCGGCGCGCGGATCACCACCACGCTGATCAACTCGCTGCAGTTCCACGACAAGCAGTTCGGCCTGGAGACCATGTGCGTCGGCGGCGGCCAGGGCATGGCGATGGTCCTCGAGCGGCTGAGCTGAGCCGAGCCGCGTCGCGCGCGTCGTCACCCCGGCCCTACCCTTGCCGGGGGAGGTCGGGGTGACGATGCCGTACGCGTGGTGGCACAGCGGCTACGACGAGCTGTGCCACGCCTTCGCCGCGGAGCAGCGCTCGGAGGCGTTCTTCGAGGCCGCCTGCGCCCACTCGGTGCCGCCGACCCTGGTGGTGCGGTCGCCGAGCGGGGCGCTGTGCCCGCGGTGCCTGGTCGAGGTCGGCTCCGCCCTGGACGACCGGCACGACGACCTGCGCTGGCGCGACTGACCCCGGGAACGCGCGAGGGCGCCCCGACCGGGGTCGGGACGCCCTCGCGGTGAGCCGGTGGCGCTAGTCGTTCTGGAAGTAGGACAGCAGGCGCAGGATCTCCAGGTACAGCCAGACGAGCGTCGTCATCAGGCCGAACGCGGCGAGCCAGGCGTACTTCGCGGGCATCGCGGCCCGGATCATCTCGTTGGCCGCCTCGAAGTCCAGCAGGAAGCTGAACGCGGCGATGCCGATGACGACCAGGCTGAACACGATCGCCAGCGTGCCGCCGTCGCGCAGCCCCATGTTGACGCCGAACAGGCCCATCACCAGGTTGGCGAGCATGAGCACGGCCGCGCCCACGGTCGCGCCGATGATCCACTTGGTCAGGCGCGGGGTGACGCGGATCGCACCCGTCTTGTAGACCACGAGCATCGCGGCGAACACGCCGAACGTGCCCAGGATCGCCTGCCAGGCGATGCCCGGGAAGATCGCCTCGAACACGCCGGTCAGCGCGCCGAGGAAGACGCCCTCGGCGGCGGAGTAGGCGAGCACCAGGGGGCCGCTGGGCGTGCGCTTGAAGATGACGACCAGGGCCAGGACCAGGCCCAGGATCATGCCCGGCAGGGCCAGCGCGAA
This sequence comes from Actinosynnema sp. NPDC053489, assembly GCF_044544865.1. Taxonomy (NCBI): domain Bacteria; kingdom Bacillati; phylum Actinomycetota; class Actinomycetes; order Pseudonocardiales; family Pseudonocardiaceae; genus Actinosynnema; species Actinosynnema sp. NPDC053489. Next base: position 41,615 of record NZ_JBITXT010000020.1, read on the forward strand.
CGGCTGGACCTGGCCGGAGAGCACCAGCCACGCGGAGATGAAGCCGGTGACCAGGGCGACGCCGAGCGTCGTGGCCGTCTTGGTCACCACGTCGTCGATCGTGATCGGGCGCTCGCCGGTGGTCGGCGGCGCCTGCTGGTAGCCGCCGTACTGCTGCGCCTGGTACGGCTGGCCGAAACCTGCGTAGTTACCGCTACCGCCGGTCGGCAGGTTGCGGAACGCGGGGTTGCTGGTGGTACGCACCTCGTCCTCCTGTGGCGTGCTGACGCCGTCACGGGGTTCAACGACCACACGAGTCGATCGGTTCCCGTCGGGTAAAAGCAACTTTACTCGGACTGTCGATCGCGGATCCACACCCCGCGTGCGGAGCGTAGCCGCCGGTTCCACCCCCCTGGTGGCTTGTCGACGTGATCTCCGACCCGTAAGGCTCAGTGCCGGCAGCTCTCACCTACCGGCGACGCCCACCGGCTCGCCCGAGGGGTTCAGGACATCATGGTGTGGAGACGACTCGCCGGCGCGGTGCTCGCCGCCGGTCTGGCCCTGCTCGCCGCGCCCGCCGCGGGGGCGCAGCCGGCCGCGGTCGAGCGGGGACCGGGGCACGAGACCGACCCGCAGGGGTACCGGGGGAAACCGGCGGGCGGCGACTGGCTCGGCGCGTACAAGTGGCGCGGTCAGCAGGTGTGGTGCGTGCAGTACTCGCTGCTCGCGCCCGACAGCAACGTGGAGTACCGCGACGGTGACGAGCTGCTGTCCAAGGGCGGCTCGCGGCTGCCCGACGACGTGGCGGGCAGCATCTCGTACCTCCTGTTGAGGTACGCGAACACCCAGTCGAACGACGAGGCGGCGGCGCTGGCGCACCTGCTGCACACGTGGACGGCGTACGAGGACCCCGCCAAGGGCATCTCCCTCGACCCGAACAGCGACTTCCGCCACATCGCCTACAACGCCGACTTCCACTTCCGGCAGCTCGGCCGGTTCGGCCAGGCGCAGCAGGCGGTGGGTCGGCTGGAGGCCGAGGCGGCGGCCAACCGCGGCCCCTGGTCGGTCAAGGTGAGCGCTCCGGAGAAGGAGCAGGTCATCGGCACGCCCGACACGTGGGTGGTGGACGTCACCAAGACCGACGGCGGCCAGGTCGCCGGCGCGCCGGTGAGCGTCGAGCTGACCGACGCGACGCTGGAGGGCGGCGGTGGCGCCGGCGGGGAGCTGGCCACGCCCACCGACGGCAAGGCGCTGGCGGTGCAGGTCGTGCCGACCGGCCCGAACCCGTCGGTGACGGTGAAGCTGGACAGCCCGGCCGACCGGCCCAAGGTGCACGTCCCGGCCAACACCGACATGCAGCGGATCGTCACCACGGGCGGCGAGAAGAAGCTGACCGCGAACGCCTCGACCACGGCGAAGACCCCGCCGGGCGTGGTGAAGGTCGCCAAGACCGACGCCGAGACCGGCAAGGCGATCGCGGGCGTGGCGCTGAAGGTCACCGCGGCCGACGGCACGTCCCCGGCCAAGCGCCAGGACGACGGCAACCTGACCGGCCCCGAGGGCGCGCCGCTGGTGCTGCAGACCTCCGCCGACGGCACCGCCGAGGTGCCGGACCTGCGCACCCCGCAGGAGGTGTGCCTGGTCGAGGTGGCGCCCGCCAAGGGCTACGAGGAGTTCTTCGACCCGAACGCGCCGCCCAAGGTGTGCGGGACGGTCGAGGCCGGGCAGACGCTGGCCCTGGCGCTGACCAACAAGCCGGACAAACCGATCGTGCCGATCACCATCCCGGCCGGCTCCGAGGGCGCGGGCGTGGTGGCGAAGGCCGCCTACACCAGCGAGGTGTCGACCGGCGCGCTGATCGGGTTCGGCGGCGTGGTCCTGCTCGGCGCGGCCCTGCTCGGCGCGGTCGTGCGGCGGCGGGTGACCGCGCGGTCGTGAAGGCACTGCTGACCGGCGCGGCGGTGGCGGCCCTGGTCGCCTCCGCCGCGCTCGTGTCCACCCAGACCCCCGACGTGGCGCTGGCGGGCCGGCCGGTCCCCGGTGACGCCGTGGTGCCCCACCCGCTGGGCGACAGCGCGCGGTCCGGGCGGGGCGTCGACCTGGCCGGGATGCCGGTCGGGGCGAACCGGCCCGGGTCGGCGCCGCCGGCCGCGGGCACCACGCCCGCTTCCCCGCCCGCTCCCCCTCCCGACGCGCCGCCCGGGCAGCGGCCCGGGACCGTGCGGCTGCCCGCCGGCGGGTCGGCGACGCTGGTCCGCTCGGAGGTCACCGCGGCGGGCGTGCTGCCGATCCCGGAGGCGCTGGGCGAGGCCACCTGGTGGGGCGTGGACCTCGGCGCGGCCGAGGGCGCGACCGTGCTGGCGGGCCACGTGAACTGGAAGGGCCTGACCGGGCCGTTCGACGAGCTGTGGCGGGCCCGGGCGGGGCAGGACGTGACCGTGGTCGACACCGCGGGCCGCACGTTCCGGTTCCGGGTGGCCAGGGTCGAGACGGTCCGCAAGGACGACCTGCCGTCCCGGGCGGTCGAGCTGTTCGGGCCGCGCGGCGAGCGCCGGCTGGTGCTGGTGACCTGCGGCGGGCGGTGGGTCGGCGGTGCGACCGGGTACGAGGAGAACCAGGTGGTGACCGCGACCCCGGTCACGTGAGGCCGGTGACGTGAGGCCACCGTCTCGTCACGCGGAGGCAACCTCCGGCCGCGCCCCGTCGTCTTGAGGTCGTGAAGCAGCGATGGGGCCGGCTGAGCACGGGTGTCGCGCTGGCGCTGACCCTGGTGGTGCTGGCGGTGCTGGGGGCGCGCGATCCCGGGCCCGGTCACGACGTGGGCGACCTGGCCGCGCCGCTGCCCATGGCGCCGCGCACCACCGGCGGCACCAGCGCCGCCGCCGCGCCGACCGTGCCCGCCCCCGCCTCGCCGCCGTCGTGGATGCGGCGGATGACGCCGGGCGAGAAGCCGCCGCAGTTCGTGCTGTTCTCCTTCGACGGAGCGGCGTCCAAGCCGCACTGGGACCGGATCATGCCGCTGGCGCGGCGGTCCGACGCGCACGTCACCGGCCTGCTGTCGGGGGTGTACCTGGTGGCCGACCAGGACGCCGCCCGCTACGCCGGGCCCGGTCACGCCGCCGGGTACTCGTCCATCGGGTTCGGCGGCAGCCGCGCGGACGTGGCGCTGCGCATCGAGTACCTCAACGCCGCCCTCGCCGCGGGCCACGAGATCGGCACCCACTACAACGGCCACTTCTGCGTGGGCGACGAGCCGAACGTGGGCACGTGGAGCACCGAGCAGTGGAACCGCGAGCTGGACCAGTTCTTCGCGATCCTGGAGCGGGCCCGGGGCCAGGGGTTCGCGCTCGACCCGGCGGCGGTGCGGGGCGGTCGCACGCCGTGCCTGGAGGGCGACTGGGGCCAGGCGTTCCCGGCGATGCGCGGCCACGGCCTGGTCTACGACACCAGCCAGGTGAGCCTGGGCGTCGTGTGGCCGTACGCGCACGAGGGCGTGTGGGAGTTCCCGATGCCGGAGGTGCGCGTGCCGGCGCTGGGCAAGCAGGTCGTGATGATGGACTTCAACCTCTGGTACGCGCTCAACGGCGCGAAGGACGAGCCGGACCGGGCCGGCGACTACACCCGGATCGTGCTGGACACCTACCGCTCGGTGTACCAGGCCGCGCTCAACGGCAACCGCGCGCCGGTGGTGATCGGCAACCACTTCAACGAGTGGGCCGGCGGGGCGTTCGGCAACGCGGTGGAGGGGTTCCTCGGCGAGGTGTGTGTCAAGCCCGAAACGGTGTGCGCCACCTATACGGAGGTGATCCAGTGGATGCAGTTGCAGGATCCGGCGGTGCTGGAACAGTTGAGGCGCATGCCCGCCGCCCGCAACTAGCGTCCGAGGAGTAGCGCATGAACACGGAGTCCACGAGCCCCGGGTACACGGGCACCGGGTCCGTGAGCACCGGGTCCGTGAGCACCGGGTCCGCGAGCACCGGGCCGGAGAAGCGCCCCTGGGTGGAGCCCGACTTCCGGGACGTCGACACCCCGATGGAAGTCACCGCCTACGCCGCTCGCGGCTGATCCCCCGACGCCGCCGCGCCGTCCCGGGGTCACCGGGGGCGCGGCGCGCCCGCGTTCGTCGAGAGGTGCCCGCCGCCGTGCCCGTGCTGTCCCGCCCCGAACCGCCCGCGACGCCCGTCCCCGCACCGCCCGCGCTCCAGGGTGCCGCCGAGTTCACCGCGCGCCTGCGCGGCCTCGCGCCCCGCTACTGGGACCGCCACCCGTTCCACCTCCGGCTGCACGAGGGCCGGCTCCGCCCGGACGAGCTGCGGCTCTGGGCCGCCAACCGCTGGTACTACCAGCGGGCGATACCGCGCAAGGACGCGGCGATCCTCGCCAACTGCCCGGACGTCGAGGTCCGCCGGGTGTGGCGCGAGCGGATCGTCTGGCACGACGGCGGCGGGCCCGGCGAGGGCGGCGCGGAGGACTGGCTGCGGCTGGCCGAGGCCGTCGGGCTGACCCGCGAGGAGGTGCTGGACGAGCGGCACGTGCTGCCCGGCACCCGGTTCGCCGTGGACGCCTACGTCACCTTCGCCCGCACCCGCCCGTGGGTGGAGGCGATCGCGTCCGGGCTGACCGAGATGTTCTCCCGCGACCTGATGGCGCGGCGGCTGGTGGACATGCGCGAGCACTACCCGTGGATCGCCGAGGGGGGCTTCGCCTACTTCACCTCGCGGCTCCGGGTGATCGCCGACGAGGGCCGGTCCACGCTGGACCTGGTGGTGCGCCACTGCCGCACGCGCGAGCAGCAGGAGGCCGCGGTCGCCGCGCTCGCGTTCAAATGCGACGTGCTGCGGGCGGTGCTCGACGCCGTGGACTACCACTCGTGAGCGGGCTCGACGCGGTGCCCCGGCTGCGGCGGGGCGTGAGGACGGCCTACGACGGGACGCGGGCCGGCCACGTGGTGCTGTTCCCCGAGGGCGTGCTGGTGCTCAACGAGACGGCGGCGGCCGTGGTCGGGCTGTGCGACGGCCGCACGTCCGTCGGGGGCATCGCCCGCCTGCTGGCCGAGCGGTTCGACGGCGTGCGGGTCGGGGACGTGGTCCGGCTCGTCGACCGGCTCGCGGCGCGGCGGGTGGTGGACGTCGGTGGCTGACGCGCCGTTCGGGCTGCTCGCCGAGCTGACCCACCGGTGCCCGCTGCGCTGCGGGTACTGCGCCAACCCCGTCGACCTCGTCGGCCGCGGCGACGAGCTGGACACGGCGACGTGGTGCTCGGTGTTCGACCAGGCGCGCGCGTTGGGCGTGCTGCAGGTGCACCTGTCGGGCGGTGAGCCGCTGGCCCGCCGGGACCTGCCGGAGCTGGTCGCCCACGCGGCCGGCCTGGGCTGCTACGTGAACCTGGTGACCAGCGGGGTCGGGCTGACCGCCGAGCGGCTGGCCCGGCTGCCCGGGGTGGACCACGTGCAGCTGTCCGTGCAGGACGCCGACGAGGCGGGCGCGGACCGGATCGCCGGGGTGCGGGCGTCCGCCGCCAAGGTCCGCGCCGCCGGCGCGGTCCGGGCCGCCGGGCTGCCGCTGACCGTCAACGTGGTGCTGCACCGGCTGAACCTCGACCGGGTCGAGGCGATCGTCGGGCTCGCCGAGCGGATGGGCGCGGACCGGCTGGAGCTGGCCAACACCCAGTACTACGGCTGGGCGCTGCGCAACCGGGCGGCGCTGCTGCCGACGCGGGAGCAGCTCGCGCGGGCCGACGAGGTGGTGGCCGCCGCCCGGGCGGGCACCGGCATGGAGATCGTCCACGTGGTCGCCGACCACCACGAGGCCCACCCCAAGCCGTGCATGCACGGGTGGGGCGCGCGTCAGCTCACGGTCACGCCCGGCGGCGACGTGCTGCCGTGCCCGGCGGCGGGCGTGATCGACGGGCTGGGCGTGGAGAACGTGCGGGACCGGCCGCTGGCCGACATCTGGCACGACTCCCCCGCGTTCACCGCCTACCGGGGCTTCGACTGGATGCGCGAGCCGTGCCGGTCGTGCGCCCGCCGGGAGGTGGACCTCGGCGGCTGCCGCTGCCAGGCGTTCCAGCTCACGGGCGACGCGGCGGCGACCGACCCGGTGTGCGCGCTGTCGCCGCACCGCGGGCTGGTCGACGCGATCCTGGCGGGCGCGCCGGGCGAGGTGGCGCACCGGGCGGTCGTGCGGTGAAGGTCGTCGTGCTCGGCACGGCCGCCGGCGGCGGTGTGCCGCAGTGGAACTGCGCGTGCGGGCCGTGCGCCTCGGTGCGGGCGGGGCGGGCGCCGGCGCGCACGCAGGACTCGCTGGCCGTCACCGGCGACGGCACGCGGTGGTGGCTGGTCAACGCCTCGCCGGACCTGGGCGCGCAGCTCGCCGCCACGCCCGCGCTGGCGCCCGGTCCCGGGCCGAGGGACACGCCGGTGGCGGGGGTGCTGCTGACCGACGCCGAGCTGGACCACGTGCTGGGCCTGGCGGTGCTGCGGGGCGCGCCCGGCCTGGCCGTCCACGCGACCGGGACCGCGCTGCGCGCCCTCGCGCCCACGCGGGAGGTGCTGGCGACCTACGCCGACTGGGCGTGGTGCGAGGTGGCGCCGGAGCGGCCGTTCGCGCTCGCGGGCGGGCTGGAGGTCACCGCGTTCGGCGTCAGCGGCAAGCGGCCCCGGTACGCCGCCGACTCGCCCGCGGCGGACCCGTGGGTGGTGGCCTACCGGTTCCGCGACCCGGCCACCGGGGGCGTGCTGCTCTACGCGCCGTGCCTGGCGGCGTGGCCGCCCGGGCTGGGCGCGCTGGTCGCCGAGGCGGACGTGGCGCTGCTGGACGGCACGTTCCACGCGCCGGCGGAGCTGGGCCCGGTCACCGGCCGGTCGGGCGGGCAGGCCGCGATGGGCCACCTGCCGATCGCGCACAGCCTGCCGGAGCTGCGCGGGCACGCGGCGACCAGGCGGATCTACACCCACCTCAACAACACCAACCCGGTGCTCGACCCCTCCTCGCCGGAACGCGCGGAGGTCGTCGCGGCGGGCGTGGAGGTCGTCCCGGACGGCACGGTGATCACCCTCTGAACCCGATATTGGGGGGTTGGGCCCACCGCGCCCGGTGTGGTCTGCCGGAACAATTCCCGCCATGACCGACCACGACCTGGTGCGCGACGCCCGCGACCGGCTGACGCGGGCCGCCCTGGGCCTCGCCCGGGCACCGCTGTCGGTGGCCGGGCTGGCGCTGATCCCGCTCCAGCTCTACGCCTACCCGCTGATCCTGGTGACGGTCGGCGTGCCGTTGCTGCTGCTGTTCACCGCGCTGGCCCGCCGCTACACCGGGTTCTTCCGGCGGTGGGCGGCCGGGGTGCTGCGGGTGGAGATCCCCGCGCCCCACCGGCTGCCCGCCAACCGCGGCCCGATGACCAGGGTCCGCACCATCGCCACCGACCCGGCGACGTGGCGCGACCTGGCATTCCTGCCGGTGAACGCGGTCACCGGCGTGGTGTGCGGCGTGCTGCCGGTCGCGCTGTGGCTCGGCGGCCTGTTCGGGTTCGCCGCGCCCCTGGTCTGGCTGGACCACGGCGACGTCCGGTACGTCGTGATCGGCCACGACACGCCCGGCAACGTCGTGCTCGCGCCGCTGCTGGGCCTCGCCGTGCTGGCCCTGGCCTGGTGGGTCACGCCCCGCGCGACCCGGCTGCACGCCCGGGTGGTCCGGTGGCTGCTCGCGCCCAGCGCCACGACCGCGCTGACCGACCGGGTGCGGGTGCTGGCCGACTCGCGGGCCGACACCGTGGACGCGCAGGCCGCCGAGCTGCGCCGGATCGAGCGGGACCTGCACGACGGCGCGCAGGCCAGGCTGGTGGCGCTCGGCCTGGGCCTGGGCCTGGCCGAGGAGCTGCTGGCCCGCGACCCGGACGCGGCGCGGGAGCTGCTGGCCGAGGCGCGCCGGACGTCCACCGAGGCGCTGGCGGAGCTGCGCGGCCTGGTCCGGGGCATCCACCCGCCGGTGCTGGCCGACCGCGGCCTGGAGGGCGCGTTGCGGGCGCTGGCGCTGGCGCACCCGTTGCCGGTGGAGGTGGACGTGGAGCTGCCCGGGCGGCCGGAGGCGCCGGTCGAGTCGGCGGCCTACTTCGCGGTGGCCGAGACGCTGACGAACGTGGCCAAGCACAGCGGCGCGACCGACGCGTGGGTGCGGGTGCGGCACGAGGGCGGCCGGCTGTCGCTCATGATCGGTGACAACGGGCGCGGCGGCGCGGAGGCCGCCGAGGGCGGCGGGCTGCGCGGGATCGAGCGCAGGCTCGGCGCGTTCGACGGCAGACTCGGCATCGCGAGCCCGGTGGGCGGGCCGACCATCGTGACCATGGAGCTGCCGTGCGAGTTGTCCTCGGTGAAGACCTCGTCCTCCTCCGGGACGGCCTGATCCGGCTCCTGCGCGCCTACGACTTCGACGTGGTGGAGGCGGTCGACTCCGGTCCCGCCCTGCTGCGGGCCCTGGTCGACCACCGCCCGGACGTGGCGGTGGTCGACGTGCGCCTGCCGCCGACGTTCACCGACGAGGGCCTGCGGGCCGCGATCGAGGCCCGCAAGCGCGTGCCCGGCCTGCCGGTGCTGGTGCTCTCCCAGTACGTCGAGCAGCTCTACGCGCGGGAGCTGCTGTCGGACCGCGGCGGCGCGGTGGGCTACCTGCTCAAGGACCGGGTGTCGGACGTCCGGCAGTTCGTGGACGCCATTCGCCGGGTCGCCGCCGGCGGCACCGCGATGGACCCCGAGGTGGTCGACCAGCTGCTCGCCCGCGGCGCGCGGGACCGGCCGCTGGCGACGTTGACGCCGCGCGAGCGGGAAGTGCTCTCGCTGATGGCGGAGGGCCGTTCCAACGGCGCGATCGCCGGGCGGCTGTTCGTCACGGAGAAAGCCGTCGGCAAACACATCGCGAACATCTTCGGCAAGTTGGGCCTGCCGTTGTCCGAGGACGACAACCGGCGGGTGCTCGCGGTGCTCGCTTATTTGGACCGGGTGTAAATCGTTTCTTAGGCTAAGTACCATCTTGGTTTCCACGAGGACCAAGGGGTGCGCTGATGGGCACGACGGCGGAGTTGGCCGGCGAACTGCTCGACCTGATGTTCACGCAGGCGCCGTTGGGCGCGACCGTCTACGGCGTGCCGGGCTACGACCACCTGCTCGCCGACCACCGGGAGGAGACCGAGCAGGCCGCCCGGGCGCGCGCGGTGGACATCGCCGAACGGGCGCGCGCCCTGCCGGCGGACGACGACCCGGTGACGCGCGCGGTGGTCGTGCAGCAGGCCGAGGCGATCGTGGACCAGATCGACGCGCTGGGCGTGGAGTACACGGTCACCGACTCGTTCTTCGCGCCGGCGGGCGAGCTGCTGGCGATCATGCCGACGACCGTGCTGTCCGGGCCGGAGTCCGAGCGGGCCTACCTGGACCGCCTCGCCGGCATCCCCGACTTCCTGCGCCGGGTCGCCGAACGGCACCTCGCGGGCGCGACGGCGGGCCGGCTGCCCGTCCGGCACCTCGTGGACGCCGCCGTGGCGCACCTGGACCGCTACCTGGCGGCCGACGAGGACCCGCTGGCCCGCCCGGCCGGCGGCGAGGCGTTCGCGGCCGAGCGGGAGCGCCTGCTCGCCGAGGTGGTCCGGCCGGCGTTCGCCGCCTACCGGGACGTGGTCGCGGGCCTGGAGGGCCGCCCGTCCGACCGGGCGGGCCTGGGGTGGCTGCCCGGCGGCGAGGCGATGTACGCGGCGCTCGCGCGGGCCCAGACCACGACGAACCGCACGCCCGAGGAGCTGCACCGGACCGGGCTCGACGTGATCGCGGGCCTGGCCGCCGAGTACGCCGAGCTGGGCGGGCGGGTGTTCGGCACGTCCGACGTGGCCGAGGTGCTGCGGCGCATGCGCACCGACGCCGACCTGCGCTGGGGCACCGAGGACGAGCTGATCACCGCCGCCCGCGAGGCCGTGGCCCGGGCCGAGCGGGCCGCGCCGCGGTGGTTCGGCCGGGTGCCCGAGCAGCGCTGTCGGGTCGAGCCGGTGCCCGCCGCCGACGCGCCCGGCGCGCCCATCGCCTACTACTCGCCGCCCTCGGCGGACGGGCTGCGGCCCGGCACGTACTACGCCAACACCCACCGGGTCGAGGAGCGGTTCCGCTACCAGGCGGAGGCCATCGCGTTCCACGAGGCCGTGCCCGGGCACCACTTCCAGATCACGCTGGCGCAGCAGCTCACCGACCTGCCGGTGCTGCGCCGGGTCGCCCACGTGACCGCGTACCTGGAGGGCTGGGGCCTGTACACCGAGCGGCTGGCCGACGAGATGGGCCTGTACTCCGACGACGTGGCCCGGCTCGGCATGCTGGCGATGGACTCGATGCGCGCCGGCCGACTGGTGGTGGACACCGGGCTGCACGCGCACGGGTGGAGCCGCGAGCAGGCCGTCGAGTACCTCTGGGAGAACACGCCGCTGGCGCTGGTCGAGATCGAGAACGAGGTCGACCGGTACATCGCCGCGCCGGGGCAGGCCCTGGCCTACATGGTGGGCCGGCTGGAGATCCTGCGGATCCGCGCGGCGGCCGAGGAGGCGCTGGGCGACCGGTTCGACATCCGCGAGTTCCACGACGTGCTGCTGGGCGGCGGTCCGCTGCCGCTGGCGGTGCTGGACGAGGTCGTCTCGGAATGGGCGCGCACCCGCTGAACCGAGGGGTCACCGGAACGGGCTCCGCGATGCGATTCGCCGGGAACCGGGCGAATCGCATCGCGGGTCCGTTCGGGTGACAACACGACGACCAGGCACGACGCACCGCTCTGCGTTCACCCGACCGACGGGTGACTCAATCCGGCGCCGAACGTGCCCCCGACGGGATTCGAACCCGTACTGTGACTCTTTTAAGGAGCCTGCCTCTACCGGTTGGGCTACGGGGGCAGCGGGGAGCCTAAGCGGTTACCGAGCGTTCGTGGGGCAGGTTCTGAAGAAGTCCCCCGCACGGCTCAATGACATCCGCTATTGCGCTCATTCGGGTAATGGACCCAAGGCGCTCAGACCGAGTACGACTTCGTGATAAGCATCACAGCCGAGAGCGTGTTCGACCAGCTCATCCCGCAATGCTGCGGTGAAGCCGATACCAAAACCCATTGCCGTAGCAACCAGATAAGCCGTTTGGGACAGATGCCCTACGTCCATTTGCACAACACGGTAAGCGCGTGACGTGTCGTAACGCCATCTGGTCCGTTCGAGGACGCCGGTGTACGCGAGGACCAACGGGGCCTGCCCGACCCACTCCTGGTCCCCGGCCGCCGCGGTCATCTCGTCCGGCCCCCACGTCACCCCGATGGGCTCCAGCGCGTGCGCGAGCCCGTCGTAGTGGTACCAACCGGGCTCCAGCGCCTCGACCGACCGCACGTGCGCGTACAGCTCGACCGGGTGCCGACCACCGCCCGACGGGCTGGTCTTGAACACCGTGCCGGACCGCCCGATCCGCGACCGCGCCGGCGACGGGCCGCCCAGCACCGCCAGCAGCTCCGCCACGCGCGTCAGCGGCAGCGGGCCCGGCCCGAAGCCGCGGGTCGTGCGGCGGGCCAGCAGCACGTCCAGCAGGCCCTCGGAGGCCCACTTCCCCGTGCCGTCCAGGCGCGGCAGCAGCACGGCGGTGCGCCCCAGGCTGCGGAACGGCTTCGGCGGCGGCGCGGCGGCCAGCTTGGCGTCCAGCAGCGCGTCGTGCTCCTCGGAGCCCTGGTACGGGGCGTCGGCGAGGGTGCGGCTGGCGAAGTGGAAGTGCCGGGCCGACGCGCCCCAGTCGCGCCACCCGGCGAGCAGCCGGCGCTCCTCCTCGTGCGCAGGCGAGCCCTCGACGATCAGCACGCCCGCCTCGACCAGCTCGTCGAGCACCTGGCGCAGCGCGGCCCGGTCGGCCTCGGCCAGCGGCGCGAGCAGCTCGTCGACGTCGGTGAACGCGGTGAACTTGCGGCACAGCAGCTCGGCGGTCTCGCTGATGGCGAACTGGCGGTGGTGGAGGTAGTCGTCCCACACCACGGCGCCGTCGGAGTAGAACAGCGTCGCGTGCTCAGCGACCTTTACCCGCACCCAGCAGCTCCTTGAAGCGCGCCGCGACCCACTCGTGCACGGCGTCGGACACCCGCGAGTCCTGCGCCCGGTGCTCGAACCACCGCCAGTCGCAGTTGACGTTGACCTCCAGGAACACGTGGTCGCGACCCGTGACCAGCAGGTCGAACGCGGCCACCTGCAACCGCCAGTGCCTGGCCAGCGCGAGCAGCCGGTCGCCCAGGCCGGCCGGCACGTCCACGGGCGTGACGCGGACCGCCTCCGGGTCGACCCACAGCTGCGCCGGGTCGAGCTTGTCGACCTGGAACGCCAGGCACCGCTCGCCCACGACGAACACGCGCAGCTCGGTGTCGGAGGGCACGTACTCCTGCACGATCACCGGCGCGGGCTCGGGCACGTCACCGGAGCGGCTGGTCTCCAGCGGGCGCGGGAACAGGCCGTGCTGCATGCCGGGGCGCGGCTCCAGCAGGTGCCGGCCGGAGGTCTTCACGATGCACCGGCCACCGCCCGGGCGGGTGCGGCCGGGCCGGGTGGTGACGGTGGTGCGCGGCACCCGCAGGCCGAACGCGGCGGCGTCGGCGAGCTGGGTGAGCCGGTTGAGGTGGGCGGTGTTGCGGCTGGGGTTGACGTGCGCCCAGTCACCGCGGCTGGACAGCCACTCGGCGACCGCGCCCCACTGGTCCACGGCGTACGCGCCGGCCAGCGTGCCCGGCTCGTGCGGCAGGGCGGTCAGCTCGAAGTGCCTGCGCCACACCAGCAGCGGGCGCAGCAGCCAGCGGTCCAGCTCCAGCAGCGGCTGGTCGGTGTAGACCGTCAGCGGGAGGTCGGCGGAGCGGTCGGCGTCGATGCGGGCCATCCGGATGCCGCGCTCGGCCAGGGCGATGGAGAGCTCGTTCATCTCCATGTCGGCGGCGCGGGCGAGGACCAGCACGCAGGGCACGGGGCTGCCGTCGCCCTCGTCGACCATGCCGAGGCGGTGCACCTGCTCCTGGAAGTCCAGGCACTTGGGTTGCGACCGGAAGAGGTAGTCCTGGCCTTGGAGCAGCAGCGGGGTGGGTTTCACCGGTCTCGCGGCCTCGGGTGGGGGAACGGTCTCGTTCCCCCACCCGGAGACGCTCATGGCTCAGTCGTCTTTCTTGCTGCAAAAACGCTTTTCGGCGGTGGCGTACTCCGCGGAGTACTCCGCCAGCGCGCGATCCTCGATCTCACCGCGGCGAAGCTGTGCGGCCAGCTCCTCAAGGGACATCGCGGTCACCTCTCTCCCCACTGATGCATCACACATTCAGGCGATGCACCAGCTGTATTCTCGGGTTCACGTTACGCAATGTCAAGGCGACAGGCGACGCATTAGCCCGAACGGGGGCTCAAGGTCAAGGACTCGACCGAACGGCCCCGCGAGCACCGCACCGAACGGCGCAGCGCCCGCGAGACCGGTCGCGGTCAGCTCTTGGTGGCGCGGTCGAACTCGGCCTTCGGGTCGTGGATCTGGCCCAGCGCCACGACCTCGCGGCCCGAGAACAGCGCCTGCGTCCAGTCCACGAACACCCGGAACTTGCGGTTGACCGTCGGCATGAACATGACGTGGTAGCTGCGGTGCATGAACCAGGCGACGACGCCCTTGAACCGCAGGCCGAACACGTCGGCCACGCCCTTGTACAGGCCGAGGCCCGCCACCGAGCCCAGGTACTTGTGGTAGTAGTCCTTCGGCTGCTTGCCGCGCAGCGAGGCCACGATGTTCTTGGCCAGCAGCTTGGACTGGCGGATGGCGTGCTGCGCGTTCGGCACGCAGGTCGCCGTCGGGTCCTCCTCGGTGCGCGAGAGGTCCGGCACGGCCGAGCAGTCACCCGCCGCCCACACCCCGGGCAGGCCCACGACCTGCATGGCCGCCGTGCAGCGGACCCGGCCGCGCTCGTCGAGCGGCAGGTCGGTGTTGCGCAGGACCGGGTTGGCCTTCATGCCCGCGGTCCAGATGATGGTGTCCGAGTCGAACTCGGTGCCGTCGTCCAGGACGACGTGGCCGCCCTCCATGCTCTTCACGCGCGTGTCGAGGTAGCACCTGATGCCGCGCTTCTCGAGCTGCTCGACGGTGTAGACGCCGAGCCGGGCGCTCACCTCGGGCATGATCCGGCTGGTGGCCTCGACCAGGACCCAGTGCATGTCGGACTGCTTGAGGCCCTCGTAGTAGCGCAGCGCGTAGCGGGCCATGTCCTCCAGCTCCGCCAGCGTCTCGATGCCCGCGAAGCCGCCGCCGATGACGACGAAGCTCAGCAGCCTGCGGCGCAGCTCCGGGTCGTTCGTGCTGGCCGCCTGGTCGAGCCGCGACAGCACGTGGTTGCGCAGGTAGATGGCCTCGCCGATGGTCTTCATGCCGATGCCGACCTCGGGCAGGCCCGGGATGGGCAGCGTGCGCGAGATCGCGCCCAGCGCCGAGACGAGCACGTCGTACTCGTACTCCTCGACGTGGCCGTCGGCCAGCTCGACCGTGACGGCCTTGCGCTCGTGCTCGACGCGGGTGGCGCGGCCGGTGACGACGTGGCAGCGCTTGAGGACCTTGCGCAGGGGCACGACGACGTGGCGCGGCTCGATGGAGCCGGCCGCCGCCTCGGGGAGGAACGGCTGGTAGGTCATGTGCGGCTGGGGGTCGATCACCGTGACGGACGCCTCGCCGGAACGCAGCTTCTTCTGCAATCCCAGCGCGGTGTACATGCCGACGTACCCACCGCCGACAATCACGATCCGTGTGGGTTGCGACTTCACAGCAGCCATACACACATGGTCGCACCGCGAAGGGCTTTCCGGCGCATCGAGCGGGCCCGTTGTGACCACGGTCGCCGGGTGATTGCGGACACGCGGGCGCTGACCTGCGCCTGTGGGTGAACGCCCTGAGAGGAACGATCCAGACGCTCAGCTCGCGCTGAGGTCGGAGGGCCCGTTCCTCAGCCTTTCCGGCGCATCAGCAGGACCGTTCCGACGACCAGCCCGAGGGCGCACGCGAGGCCCGCCACCTCGACCGCTTCGTCCGTTCGGCCGCCCGGCAACAGGAGTACCACGATCGCGAGGGCGAGCACGGAGAGTTGAACAACGGCGAACCTCTTGGCGGGTGCCTTTAGTGCGTCCAGGTGAACGCGTGAGCCGATCGGGATCACCGCCGCATAAGCGGACAGAACGTGCAGGAGGTGCAAAAGGACGACGAGCGCGAGGACGCCGGGCCACGACGGCTCGTCGCCCACGAACACGACCGCCACCGCCGGGTACCCGACGACCAACCCGACCGCGGCCGATGCCGGGATCGCCACCGCCGCCACGACCAGCAGCGCGTACAGGGCCAGCGCGGGCCACTCGACCCCGTTGACCGCGAGCACCGCCGCCGCGCCGGCCGCCACGACCCCGACCGCCGCCCGCAGCACCCACGCCGGCAGCCCGGCGCCCAGCTCGACCCTCACCGCTCCCCCACCTCCCGAACGCGGAACCCGGGGGTCGCGACCGTTCGACACCCGCGTCCCGGGCGTTCGACACCCGCGTGTGTCGAACACCCGGGTCCCGTGTGTCGAACACCCAGGACCCCCGAGTTCGCCGTTCGCGTCACCTCGACACCCTCCTGGCGGTCCGCGCGGCACGCAGGACGCCCGCGACCGGCGCGCCCCACGGCAGCACCGCCACCCCGTGCTGCCGCATCGCCTCCAGCCGCACGTCGTGCTCCAGCCGGATCACCCGCAGCGCGGCCTCGCCCCACGGCGTCTCCCGGTCCGCCCGCAACGCCGACGGCAGCACGTCCACCGCCAGCACGAGGTTGCCCCGCCGCGCCGCGTGCACGGCCAGCTCCACCACCTCGGCGTCCAGGAACGGCGACAGCACCACCACCAGCGCGCCGTGCGGCACCTGCTCGGGCCGCAGCACGGGCCGCTGCGCCCACCCGGCCGACCGCGCGCACACCACGAGCTGGTTGCGCAGCCGCAGCAGCTGCCGCCGCCCCGCGCCCGCCCGCGCCCCGAGCTGCGGCCGGCCGAGGTCGACCAGCGCCACCCGGTCGCCCTGCCGCAGGTAGCCCGCCGCCAGCGACGCCGCCGCCCGCACGGCCACGTCGAGGCTGCCGCCCGGCCGGACCGTCGTGCCGCGCGAGGCCAACGACCAGTCGCCCAACGACCGCCCGGGTGCCCGACCGGCCACCGGCCGCGCCGGCGTGGCCCACTCGCCCAGCTCCGCGCCCACGTCCAGCCGCGTGTCCAGGGCCAGCACGACGTCCGCGTCGGCCTCCGCGTGGTGCTCGCGGACGTGCAGGTTCGTGCCCTCCGCGCCCGCGGCGGCCACGCGCAGCGACACCCGCCAGTCGATCCGCCGCAGCCGGTCGCCCGGCTGGAACGCCCGGATGTCGCGCAGCTCCACCGAGTCGCCCGGCCGCCGGGCCCGGTGCGCGCCGACCAGGCCGACGGCCCGCGCCGGCAGCAGCCCGGCGGGCAGCGCCTCCACCGGCGGCAGGATCACCCGGCCGCGCTCGGGCGCCGTCACGGGGCCGTGCACGAACAGCGCGTCCGGCCCGGCCACCAGGTGGTCCGGCCGCAGGTCGACGCCCTCGCCCCACGCGTCGCGCCGCAGCACGACCTCGATCTCGCGCGCCGCCGCGGGCAGCAGGTGCACCGGGCCGATGCCCTCGCCGACACCCGGCAGCCGGATCGCCAGCACCTCCGCCCCCGGCCCCGGCTCCACCTCGACCACGGACTTCGCCGCGCCGACCTCCCCGGTGCGGGGCAGGCCCCGCACCCGGACCACCGGCGTGCCGCCGACCGGCGTCACCAGGGCGAGCAGCGTCGAGACCAGCAGCGGCGCGCCGAGGAACACCAGCGCGACCTCGTGCGCCAGCGCCCCGAGCACCACCATGCCGAGGCCCAGCACCAGGCCGCGCACCAACGCGTCCGTGGGGTGCCAGTGCGCGCCGCGCCCGCTGGTCAGCGCCTCGCGCAGCCGTTGCCCGCGGCTCACGGGCGGGCGCTCGCGGGACCCGCCACCCGGCCCAGCAGCTCCGTCACGACCTCCACGCCGGTGAGGCCGGACGTCCACGTCTCCGGGCGGAGCGTGAGCCGGTGCGCCAGCGCGGGCACGGCGCACTCCTTGACGTCCTCGGGCAGCACGAAGTCCCGACCGTCCAGCACCGCCAGGGCCCGACCCACCAGCACCAGCGCCTGCGCCCCGCGCGGTGACGCCCCGACCTCCACGGCGCCGTGCGAGCGGGTCGCGGCCGCCAGGTCCACGCAGTACCGCAGCACGTCGTCGTCCACGGCGACCCGCTCGACGCCGCGCTGCAACCGCCGCAGCCGGTCGGCGTCCAGCACCGGTTCGACCTCGGTCTCCTCGCGCTGCCGCACGAGCCTGCGGCGCAGCACCTCGACCTCCTCGTCGGGCGGCGGGTAGCCGACGTCCAGCCGCAGCAGGAACCGGTCGAGCTGCGCCTCCGGCAGCGGGTAGGTGCCCTCGTACTCCACCGGGTTCGCGGTCGCCAGCACGTGGAACGGCCGCGGCAGCGGGAACGTGCGGCCCTCGACCGTCACCTGCCGCTCCTGCATGGCCTCCAGCAGCGCGGACTGCGTCTTGGGCGGCGTGCGGTTGATCTCGTCGGCCAGCAGCAGGCCGGTGAACAGCGGGCCCTCGCGGAAGGTGAAGCCGCGGTCGCCCGGGTTGTAGAGGAACGAGCCGGTGACGTCGGCGGGCAGCAGGTCGGGCGTGCACTGCAGGCGCTTGAAGTCGAGCTTCAACGCCTGCGCCAGCGACCGCGCCATCAACGTCTTGCCCAGGCCGGGCACGTCCTCCAGCAGCACGTGCCCGCCCGCGAGGATCGCCGCCAGCGCCAGCCGCAGCGACCGCTCCCGGCCGACGACCACCGCGCCGACGGCGGCCAGCACGGCCTTCGCCTCGGCCGCGATCGTCTCGACCCCCGGTTCGTCCGTGGTCACAGCTCCTCCAACAGTTCGGCGAGCCTCCGGGGCTCGGGCAGCGGCGCTCTCGGGTCGGTGAGCAGCCGGTGCAGCTCGTCGCCGAGCACGGCACGGGCCGCGGGGTCGTGCAGGTCGGGGATGCCGTGCGCCTGCCGCAGCCGGGCCTCGGCGAGCCGGCGCAGCCGGGGCTGGACGCGGTTGACGAACCGGTCCTGGTCGACGGCGGCCTCGGCGAGGCGACTCGCCAGCGTGCTGGCCTGCGCGGACGTGGCGGTGGAGATCGTCGCGGGGCGCGGTGCCCACAGCACGTCGGTGGCGCGCGGCAGGCGTGCGACGAGCATCGCCAACCCGCCGACGGGCAGCCCGAGCAGGACGGCCCACGGCCACGGCGCGCCCACGCGGACCAGCACCAGCGCCGTGCCGGCCGCGACGGCGACCGCCAGCGCCACCGCGCGCCCCATGCCGCCGACGAGCGGGGTCACCGCAGGTCCCGCACGATCCGGGCCAACGCCTCGGTGGCGGTGCGGGCGTCGTCCGCCGTCACCTCGACCGCCCCGAACCGGGCCCGCTGGTAGGTGCGGCGCAGGGTGCCGGCCGCGTCCTCGTCCACGTGGTAGCGGCGCAGCAGGTCGCCGGTGAACTCGGTGGCCGTCTGGTGGCCCTGGCGGGGCGCGCCGCTGTCCTGCGCGGCCCGTTCGAGGGACAGCCAGGCGGCGATCACGGCGTCGCCGGGCGGGCCGTTCACGTGGCCGCGCAGCTCGGCCAACGCCTCGGCGGCGCGCCGGACCAGGACGGGCGGCGGCGTCGCGCGCTCCTCGGGCAGGTCGGGCGCGTCGACCGCGGTGCCGACCCCGCGCCGCCGCCGGGACCGGAACACGGCCAGGGACACCAGCAGCGACACCACCCCGATCACCGCGACGGCGATGGCGACGACCAGGAAGACCAGCAGCGACCCGGCCGCCGCGGAACCGCCGATCTCGGGCTCCAGCGAGGGCACCGACTGCGTCGTGACCGCCAGGGCGGGCTCGTCGGGGTCCGCCGTGCGGTCCGCGTACCGGACCGGCGACGTGCCGCGGGCCGCGAGGGCGATGAGCACGAGCGCCGACCCGACCGCGAGGGCGAGCGCGAGCCGGGGCTTCATGGGCTCAAGGATGCCCGCCGCCCGGGCCCGGTGCGGGCGATTCGCCCAGAACACCGGGCCCTCCCGAAAACGCGGGCGTGGTGAACGCTCCGGGCTAACCCGTGCGGTTCTCGCGCTCGAACTCCCGGAGCAAGTCGTCGACCAGGACGACCGCGGACGCCTTGATCTCGTCGGGATCACCGAAACCGGCCTCGGCGTCGGCGGCGAGCACCGGCAGCACGTCCTCCGGCCGCGCCGCGAGCACCCGGAGCTCCTTCACCGCCCGTTCCACCACCGCGGCCGACAGCGGGTCCGAGGCCAAGACCGACAGGTCCAGGGCCAACCGCTCCGTCTCCACGGCGCGGAGCAGGCGGAGCACGTCGAGCCCGTCCTTCGGCTTGAGCCGGTGCGGTTGGTCGCGCCGTTCCGCGATCTTGACCACCTTCGACGCGATGAGCGCGGCGGGGCCGGCCACCTTGATGCCGAACGACCGCCGGTCGCCGCCGTCCAGGGACCTGATCACGTGGAGCTCGTTGTCCACGATCGCCGGTTCCAGCCCGAACGTCCGGCGCGCGGTCGCCTTGGCGTCGTGCGGTGGGCGGAGGTGGGCGGACCGCCTCCCCCCTGAGCCGCTGAGCGCTTCGGGCGCCATCAGGTCCACGGCGATGTCACCGCGTCCGAGCCAGATCCCGGGTTGACCACCCGGGACGAACCCGGCGGCACGCATGGCGTCCACGATCGAGGGCTCGTCGGCGAGCCGGTCGGGGATCAGCGCCAGGTCCGAGTCGGTGGTGGTCGGCGGGGTGACGAAGTCGGCGTCACCCGCGTGCAGGTAGACCGCTTGCGCGCCCACGAGCACCACCGCATCGCGGTGTGCGCCGAGCCCGTCGAGGGCGTCCAGCAGCACGGAGCGTGCCTTGACGTATTCCTGCGGGATCACGACACCCAATCTCGATCATCGGCGCCGAGCGCGGACATGAGCTGCTCGGCTTCTTCGCTCGACCGGCCCGGCCCGGTCAGGAGGTCCGCGACCACCTGCGCGGGCGGGGCCAGGGTCATCCCGTTGACGACCCGGGACTTCGCGTGCACCACCTCGTCGTACGGTCTCATGACGATGACGTTCGCCCCGCGGTCGACTTTTCTCAGGCGCAACCGCTCCATGAGGCCGATCGGGTCTTCCGCGTACAAGCTCAACGAAACCAGGGGTGACACCGGCGTGACGCCGTCCGGGAGATAGGCGCGCGCCGCCGCGGACCCCGTCACGGCGACGCGCGCCCCTGCCGTCGACAAGGCGCCGAGCGCGTGGTTCAGCCCTCGCGGGTCCAGCGCGGTCACCACGTCGTTCGAGTTCATCACCCGGTAGTCCCGGGTCCAGCGCTCGATCAGCGCCCGTCTGCGGACGGCGGTGACCGAGCCGTGCCCCTCGCGATCGATGACCGCTTCCCGATCCAGCAGTTCGAGGACCCTCGCGCTCGTCGCGGCACCGACGCCCGCCCGGTCGGCGAGGTCCCGGACGCCGATCGGGAGCGCGGCCTCGCACAGCTCCAGGACCACCTTCGCGGCCGCCGGGCCCCGCAGCGACTTGAGCAACCGGTCCGCCGGATCCCGCTGCCCACCGCGATCCGCCCCCACGCGGTCGAGGAACACCGCGTGCCCGTCCAGGCGGAGGCGGAGGTTGCCGGTGGCGTCGAACCACCCCGTGCCGAGCCGGTCCAGGTGGGCGCGGGTCGTCGGGGAGACGAACGGCGCGGCCAACACCGCCCCCTCCACCCGCCGACCGGCCCGTGCCGCCGCGTCGGCGTACCGCTGCAGCTGCTTGTCCACCAGCGCGACATCACGAGGAGCGACAACGCCCTTGCACTCCACGAGCACCCTCGCCTCCTCCCCGCCGGGAGAGGTGAGGGTGATCAGGGCATCCGGCCGGGCCCCGCCGAACGACGGTCGTCGCTCCACGGTGATCGACCACGTCGGCGGCAACGCGGAACGGAGGGCTTGCTCGAACGACGGCAGCAGATCCGCCACCGCTGCCGTTCCACCTTTAGCATTGTTCCGCGACACCTGGAACAGGTTAGTTTGCGGAACAGCGGCACGCTACCTCACCGTGGTCACCCGATGGTGGTCAGTCCGGCCGCCGCGCCGGCCGCCCGCAGCACGTCCCGCAGCATCGGCTGGGTCAGCTTGCCGGTGAACGTGTTCTGCTGGCTGACGTGGTAGCAGCCGAACAGGTGCAGCGGCTCGCCGCCGTCCCGCGCGGGCAGCGCGTAGCGCACGCCGTGCCCGAACACCGGCCGCGGGCGGGGCACCTGCCAGCACGCGGCCAGCACCGGCAGCGCCGCCTGCCACCCGAACGCGCCCAGCACCAGCACCGCCCGCAACGTCGGCCGCAGCAGCTCCAGCTCCCGGACCAGCCACGGGCGGCAGTTGTCGCGCTCCTGCGGGGTCGGCTTGTTCTCCGGCGGCGCGCACTTCACCGGGGCCGTGATGCGGGTGCCGATCAGCTCCAGCCCGTCGCCGATGCGGGTGGCCGTCGGCTGCGTCGCCAGGCCGACCGCGTGCATCGCCGCGTAGAGGAAGTCGCCCGACCGGTCGCCGGTGAACATCCGGCCGGTCCGGTTGGCCCCGTGCGCGGCGGGTGCCAGGCCGATGATCGCCAGCGACGCGTCCGCCGGGCCGAACCCCGGCACCGGGCGCCCCCAGTACACCTGGTCCCGGAACGCCGCCCGCTTCACCCGCGCGACCTCCTCGCGCCACGCCACCAGCCGCGGGCAGGCCCGGCACTCGGTGACGCGTTCGTCAAGAGTGGAAAGGGTGCGCACCGGTGACGGCTCCGATCGTAGAGTTCGACCATGACAGACAAGGACAACGGCGACGAGCAGGCCGCCAAGGACAACGGCGACGAGAACGACCTCCCTGCCGACGACCTCGTCACCACCCAGCACAGCATCACCGTCAAGCGGCGCAAGCTGAACTACACCACGACCACCGGTCGGGTGGTGCTGCGCCAGGAGGTGCTGACCGAGGGCAAGTTCGACGGCCACCTGCCGAAGGCCGAGGTCTTCGTCACCGCGTACACCCTCGACGGCGCGGACCCGGCGAAGCGGCCCGTGACGTTCGCGTTCAACGGCGGCCCGGGGTCGTCCAGCGTGTGGCTGCACCTGGGGCTGCTCGGGCCGCGCCGGGTGGTGTCCGGCGACGTCGGTGCCCTCACGCCGCCGCCCTACGACCTGGTCGACAACGCCGAGACGCTGCTCGCGCACAGCGACCTGGTGTTCATCGACCCGGTGTCGACGGGGTACTCGCGGGCGGTGAAGGGCGAGAAGCCCGGGCAGTACCACGGCTTCCAGGGCGACCTCGAGTCGGTCGGCGAGGTGATCCGCCTGTGGACCTCGCGCAACGGGCGGTGGATGTCGCCGAAGTTCCTGGCGGGCGAGTCGTACGGGACCACGCGCGCGGCCGGGTTGGCCGACTACCTCCAGACCCGGTACGGCATGTACCTGAACGGGCTGATGCTGATCTCGTCCGTGCTCGACTTCACCACGCTGGACTTCAGCGAGGGCAACGACCTGCCGCACACGTTGTTCCTGCCGACCTACGCGGCGATCGCGCACTACCACGGGCTGCACGGGACGCGGTCGCTGGAGGACGTGCTGGCGGACGCGGAGGACTTCGCCTCGCGCGACTACCCGTGGGCGCTGGCGCGCGGCAACCGGCTGTCCACCGAGGAGCGCGCGGCGGCGGTCGCGCGGCTGGCGGCGTTGACGGGGCTGAGCGAGGACTACGTCGACAGGGTGAACCTGCGGATCGAGCACGTGCGGTTCTTCACCGAACTGCTGCGGTCCGAGCGCAAGGTCGTGGGTCGGTTGGACTCGCGCTTCACCGGGCCGGAGGCCGATCACGGGCGGGAGCACTTCAGCCAGGACCCGTCGTACTCGGCGATCCTCGGGCCGTACACGGCGGCGCTGAACCACTACGTGCGGGCGGAGCTGGCGTACGAGAACGACCTGCCGTACGAGATCCTGACGATGAACGTGCGGCCTTGGTCGTACAAGGAGTTCGAGGGCACGCACGTGACCGTGGCGGACAAGCTGTCGGCCGCGATGCGCGCCAACCCGCACCTGCGCGTGCACATCGCCTACGGGTACCTGGACGGTGCCACGCCGTACTACGCGGCCGAGCACGTGGTCGCGCACCTGCAGATCCCGGAGGAACTGCACGCCAACATCGAGGCGGCCTACTACCCCGCCGGGCACATGATGTACGTGCACGAGCCTTCGCGGGTGCGGCAGTCGAAGGACCTGGCCGCCTTCGTCCAGTCCGCCTCGAACCGGTAGGTGGCCCACTGGGTGGCGCGGCGCTGAGTGTGGATCACCCGGTCGTGCGATGGCCGTTGGGGATCAATGTCATCGCCGAATGCGTTGCCGGGATATGAGGAGGCGGCGCACGGCGGGGAGGTGTGGGTAGGCGGGCACGGACCTGTGCCCGCTGCGGGCCGGACGGTGGTGGGTCGGGCTCGTGGCGGGCACAGGCGGCGGCACAGGCGGCGCGGGAAAGCATCGGGGCGGGAGCGGGAACGAAGCGGGCGGGAACGCAGCGGGACGGGAACGCAGCGGGACGGAAGCGGGGCGGGAGCGCAGCGGCGCGGGAGCAGCGGCGCGGGAGCAGGGCGGCGCGAGCGCACCGGGGGTTAGGGGACGACCGGGCGTTCCTCGGGGAAGTGGCAGGCGCTCGGGTGGGACCCCAGCCTCGTGACCAGCGGTGGTTCGGTGGTGCCGCACAGGTCGGCCGCCTTCCAGCACCGGGTGCGGAAGCGACAGCCCGTCGGGGGGTCCACCGGGGACGGGACGTCGCCCGTCAGGCGGATCACGTCGCGGCGGCCCCGGCGGGTCGGGTCGGCGACCGGGACGGCCGACAGCAGGGCCTGGGTGTACGGGTGGGTCGGGTGCTCGTAGATCTCCTCCTCCGTGCCGATCTCGACGATCTTGCCGAGGTACATGACCGCGACCCGGTCGGACAGGTGGCGGACCACCGACAGGTCGTGCGCGATGAACACGTAGGCCAGGCCGAACTCGTCCCGCAGCTCCGCCAGCAGGTTCATCACCTGCGCCTGGATCGACACGTCCAGCGCCGACACCGGCTCGTCGCACACGATCAGCTTCGGCCGCAGCGCCAGCGCCCGCGCGATCCCGATCCGCTGCCGCTGCCCGCCCGAGAACTGGTGCGGGTAGCGGTTGAGGTGTTCCGGGTTCAGGCCGACCACCTCGAGCAGCTCGCGCACCCTCCCGGCCCGCGACCCGCGCGGCGCGGCCTCGGGGTGGATCTCGAACGGCTCGCCGACGATGTCGCCCACCGTCATCCGCGGGTTCAGCGACGTGTACGGGTCCTGCAGCACGACCTGCATGTCCCGCCGCCACCGCCGCAGCGCCGCGCCCCGCAGCGAGAACACCGGCTCGCCCTCGAACAACGCCGTGCCGGACGTCGGCGGCTCCAACCGCATCAGCACCTGCGCCAACGTCGACTTGCCGCACCCGGACTCGCCGACCACCCCGAGCGTCTCCCCCGCCCGCAACGCGAACGACACCCCGTCGACCGCCCGCACGTGCCCGACGGTCCGCCGGAACACCACCCCGCGCGTCACCGGGAAGTGCTTCACCAGCTCCCGCACCTCCAGCAGCTCAGCCACCGACGACCTCCCCCGCACCACCGACGACCTCCTCCGCGAAGTGGCACGCGCTGGTCCGCCCGCCACCGAGTCGCACGTCGGGCGGCACGCGCGTGGCGCACACGTCCTCCGCCCGCGGGCACCGGGGGTGGAACGGGCAGCCCGGCGGCACCCGCAGCAGGCTGGGCGGCAGCCCGCGGATCGTCTCCAGCGCGCCGCCCTTGGCGTCCAGCCGCGGCAGGGAGCGCATCAGGGCCGCCGTGTACGGGTGGCCGGGCGAGCGGAACAGCGACACCGCGTCGGCCTGCTCCACGACCCGCCCCGCGTACATCACCACGATCCGGTCGGCGACCTCCGCGACCACGCCCAGGTCGTGCGTGATCAGCACCAGCCCCATCCGCCGCTCCCGCTGGACCTCCGCGAGCAGGTCCATGATCTGCGCCTGCACGGTCACGTCCAGCGCCGTCGTGGGCTCGTCGGCGATCAGCACCTCGGGGTCGAGCGCCAGGGCCATCGCGATCATCGCCCGCTGCCGCATGCCGCCGGAGAACTGGTGCGGGTACTCGCGGACGCGTTGCCGGGCCGCCGGTATCCGCACGAGGTCCAGCAGCTCGACCGCCCGGGCCCGCGCCTGGGCCCTCGTCAGGCCGCGGCGCAGCCGGAGCTGCTCCTCGATCTGGAACCCGACCGTGAACACGGGGTTCAGCGCGGACAGCGCGTCCTGGAAGATCATCGCCACGCCCTCGGCGCGGACGGCCCGCCGCCGCTGCGGGGTGGCCGACAGCAGTTCCTCGCCGCGGAACCGCACGGAGCCGCGCGTGACGAACGCGGGCGGGCTGTCCAGGATGCCCATCACCGCCTGCGCGGTGACGCTCTTGCCCGACCCGGACTCGCCGAGCACGGCCAGCGTCTCGCCGGGCGAGACGTGGTAGCTGACGCCGTTGAGGACGCGCGCCACGCCGTCGCGGGTGCGGAACTCGACGTGCAGGTCCTCGACCTCCAGCAGCACGGTCGCCTCCTAGCGGAGCTTCGGGTCGAGGGCTTCGCGCACGGCGTCGCCCAGCATCACGAACGCCAGCACGGTCGCGGTGAGGAAACCGGCCGGGAACAGCAGCGCGTGCGGGGCGACGCGCACGTAGTCCTTGGCGCTGTTGATCATCACGCCCCAGGACACGACGGGTTGGCGCAGGCCGATGCCGAGGTAGGACAGGGTGGCCTCCGCGCCGATGAACGCGCCCAGCGCGATCGTCGCGTAGACGAGCACGGGTGCGACGCAGTTGGGCAGCAGGTGCTTGCCGATGATCCGCCGCGGTGACGCGCCCAGCGCCCGCGCCGCCTTGACGTAGTCCTGCTGCTTGGCCGCGATCGCGGTGGACCGGGTGATGCGCATCGCCACCGGCCACGACAGCACGGAGATCGACAGCACGACCTGGGCCACGATGCGGGCCGGTCCGGCGTCGCCGCCCGGGTTGAGCGTGGTGAGGATGACGATCGCGCCGAGCACGAACGGCACGCCGACGAACACGTCGGCGACGCGCGAGACGACGGCGTCGAGCAGGCCGCCGTGGAAGCCGGCCAGCAGGCCGACGGTCGCCCCGGTCAGGACGACGCCGATCGTGGACAGCACCCCGACGACGACCGACGCCCTGGTGCCGTGCACGACCCGGGCGTAGACGTCGTACCCCTGGTTGTCGTACCCGAACCAGGCCGCCGCCGACGGCCCGCCGCGGGACCGGGACAGCAGGGCCTCGTTCGGGTCGCCGGAGGTGAACAGCGCGGGGAACGCCGCCATCAGCAGCACGAGCGCGATCATCGCCAGCGAGGCCCAGAACAGGAGTCGCCGCCGCAGGGCGTGCCAGGCGTCGCCGAACAGCCCGCGGGGTCGGTCCGCCACGAGGACGGCGACCTGGTCACTCATAGCGGATCCTCGGGTCCAGGACCGCGTACAGCAGGTCCACCAGCAGGGTCGTCACCAGGTACACCAGCACCAGCACGGTCACCACGCCCGTCACCATCGCGCCGTCCTTGGTCAGGATCGACCGGAACACGAGCCCGCCCACGCCGGGCACGTTGAAGATCCCCTCGGTGACGATCGCCCCGCCCAGGAACGCGCCGAGGTCCGTGCCGAGGAACGTGAGCACCGGGATCAGGGAGTTGCGCAGCAGGTGCACGCCGACGACCCGGCGCGGCGGCAGCCCCTTCGCCAGCGCCGTGCGCACGTAGTCGGCGCGCCGGTTCTCCGCGATGCTCGCGCGGGCCAGCCGCGCCACGTAGGCCATGGAGAGGCTGGCCAGCACGAAGCCGGGCACGAGGAGGTTGCCGAACGACGGCGTGGTCACCGTGGGGGCGATCCACCCGAGTTGGAGGCCGAGCACGAGCTGCACGGTGTACCCGGTGACGAACACCGGGATGGAGATCAGGAACAGCGTCGACACCAGCACGAGGCTGTCGAGGAACCCGCGGCCGCGCAGGCCCGACACGACGCCGGCGGTGACGCCGATGACGGCCTCGACCAGCAGCGCGACCAGGGCGAGCTTCAGCGTCACCGGGAACGTCGCCGCGATGCGGTCCACCACCCGCACCCCGGAGGAGGTGACGCCGAAGTCGCCGCGGACCAGGTTCACCAGGTACTCCCAGTACTGGACGGGCAGCGGGTCGTCGAGGTGGAACCGCTCGCGCATCGCCGACACGTAGGAGGCGGGGCAGTCGCGCTCGCCGCACTTGCCCTCGAACGGGTCGCCCGGCACCGCCCACACCAGTGCGTAGATCAGGAACGTGGTGCCGACGAACACCGGCACCATCTGCAGCAGCCTGCGCAGCGCGTACCGCCCCAACGGTCACTCCCCTCGGCCGGGGCCGGCCCGGGCGCGACCCGGGCCGGCCGTGCGACGGCTGGTGCTAGGCCACTTCCACCGAGTAGAGGTCCAGCGTGCGGAACGGGTCGAGGTTGGCCACCTTGAGCCGGTCGGAGCGGCCGGCGACGGTGTTCTGCGTCCACAGCGGGATCGACGGCAGGTCGGGGGCCAGCATCCGCTCGGCCTCCTGGTAGAGCCGGATGGCCTCGTCCTCGCTGGGCGCCCGGTCGGCCTCGGCGAGCTTCGCGTCGAACGCGGGGTTGGAGTACAGGCCGTCGTTGGACGACGCGCCGGTGCGGAAGACCGGGGACAGCCAGTTCTCGATCGACGGGTAGTCGGCGATCCAGCCCGCCCGGTACATGCCGGTCATCTTGTGCGCGTTGACCTTCTGGCGGAACTCGCCGAAGCTGGTCGAGGGCGCGAACCGGACCTGCGCGCCGAGGGTGTTGCGGATGCTGTTCACGACGGCCTCGGCCCACTCCTGGTGGCCGCCGTCGGTGTTGGACAGCAGCACGATCTCGCCGGTGTAGCCGGACCTGGCGTAGGCCTCCTTGGCCTTGTCCGGGTGGTACTGGCAGTACTCGCCGCACTGGCCGGGCCGGTAGCCCTTCGTCAGCGGGTGCACCCAGCCGTCGGCGGGTTTGCGGGTGCCCTCGAAGATGCGCCGGGTGATCTCCTCGCGGTCGATCGCCATGGAGATCGCGCGGCGCAGGTCGGCGTTGTCGTAGGGCGCGAGGTACATCGGGAACGCGATGGTCTGGTTGTTGAGCGTCTCGCGCTGCACCACCCGGTCGCCGAGGTCGGTCTCGTACTGCCTGCCCGCCAGCGCGTTGGGCGGCAGCTCCTCCATGAAGTCGAGGTTGTTGGCGACGAGGTCGGCGTAGGCGGACTCGCGGCTCTGGTAGACCTTGAGCGTCAGGTCCTTGAACTTGGGCTTGTCGTCGCCCCGGTAGTCGTCGTAGCGGGTCAGCTTGATGTCGGAGCCGACGGCGCGGGAGACGTACCGGAACGGGCCGTTGCCGATGGGGTGTGCCTCGAAGGCGGCGCGGTCGGCGAAGAACGCCTCGGGCAGCGGGGAGAAGACCTCGTAGCCGATGGTCACGGGGAACACCGCGAACGGCTCGGACAGCGTGATGGTGAAGGTGCGGTCGTCCACGACCCGCAGGCCGGACATGGTCTGGGCGGTCGGCGCGGGCGGTTCCCCCGGGCCGTCGGGGCCGTCGGGGTCCGGGGGGTTGACGGCGGAGTAGCCCTCGATCTGCGAGAAGAAGCTGGCGCCCTGGGTGGCGTTGGGCGCGTAGGCGGTCCAGTTCCAGGCGTCGACGAAGCTCTTCGCGGTGACCGGCGTGCCGTCGTGGAACAGCCAGCCCTGCTTAAGCGTGACGGTGAAGACCTTGGAGTCGGTCGTGTCGATCGACTCGGCCATGGCGTTGACGGGTTGCGCGTCCTGCGCGCGGTACTCGACCAGGCCGGTGAACAGGGGGTCGAGGACGCGGCTGCCGCCGACCTCGGTGGTGTTGCCGGGGACGAGCGGGTTCTCCGGCTCGGTGTTGAAGATCGTGATGCCGGCGTCGGTGTTCGAGCCGGTCGGGGTGTCGGTCGTTCCGCAGGCCGTGGCCGCGAGCGCGACCGCCACGGCTGCGGGGACTAATCGTGCACGCGACATGGGTCCTCCCACCTGATCGGGTGTGACCGAGCAGAGTCGACCGCTTTCACAGCGTGAGAGTGAACCTAGGGCTCGCGTGACGTGGGCCACCCGGTCGGGCGCGTCACGACCTGGTCACGATCAATCCCAGTTGACAGCAGTGCCGGGGTCAGGCCAGGGAGAACGCGATGCCGTCGAGGATGTCGTGCTCGCTCGCGACCAGCTCGGTGACGCCGTGTGCCTCCAGGTGGTCGGCGAGCGCGCCGACGATCAGCGCGCCGCCGCAGATGACGTCGACGCGGCCGGGGTGCATCGGGCCGAGGGCGGCGCGGGCGTCGTGGTCCATGGCCAGCAGGCGCGAGGTGACCTCGCGGACGCGGTCGAGGCCGAGGCGGGCGAGGTGGATCTCCTCGGGGTCGTACCGCGGCAGGTCCTTGGCCAGGGCGACGAGGGTGGTGACGGTGCCGGCGACGCCGATCCAGGTCTTGGCGCCGGCCGCGGGCACGGCGGCGAACGCCTCGTCGAGGACGTCCCGGGTCACCCGGGCGGCTTCGCGGACCTCGGCTGCGGTGGGCGGGTCGCCGTGCAGGCAGCGCTCGGTGAGCCGGACGCAGCCGATGTCGACCGAGCGGGCGGCCTGGACCTCGCCGCGCACGCCGTCCCACGTGCCGAGGACGAGTTCGGTGGAGCCGCCGCCGATGTCGGAGACGAGGAACGGGCCCTCGTCGGCGTCCAGGTCGGACACCGCGCCGGTGAACGACAGGCGGGCCTCCTCGTCACCGGTGATCACCTCCGCCTCGACGCCGAGCACCTCGCGGGTCATGTCGAAGAAGGCGGCCTTGTTGGCGGCGTCGCGGGTGGCGGAGGTCGCGACCATGCGGACGCGCTCGGTTCCCTTGCGGCGCAAGGTGTTCGCGTAGTCCGCGAGGGCGGCGCGGGTGCGGGCGATCGCGTCGGGGTGCAGTTCGCCGGTGGCGTCCACGCCCTGTCCCAGCCGGACGACCCGCATTTCCCGGTGCACGTCCCGCAGCCAGTGCGCGCCGTCGTCCGAAGTGGTCACGTCGGCGACCAGCAGGCGGATCGAGTTGGTCCCGCAGTCGATCGCGGCCACGCGTGCCATGCCCCGAGTCCTTCCCCGCCGACGAGTGCTGCCCTGGCAGGGTACTTGGGCGCGGTGGGGCGGTCGGACGACCGGTGGGGAGCGGTACCCGGTCGCTCAGGCGGGCTTCATGGAGGACGTCGGCGTCGAGGACGGCCGACCGGGCTCCGAACCGCTGGAGGACGTGCTGCCGGAGGACGTGCCACCGGAGGTGGCGGCCGGCGGCGTCGCGACCGCGGTGCTCGGCTCGGTGGTCGTCGTCGTGGTGGTCGTGGTGGTCGTCGTCGTGGTCGGCGTGGGGCAGCCGGGCGGGACCGGCGTCGTCGTGGTCGGCGCCGTGGTCGTGGTCGACGTGCTCGTCGTGGTGGTCGGCGTGGGGCACGTCGGGGTGGTCGTCGTCGTGCTGGGACGCGTCGGCACGGTCGGCTTGAACGTGATCGTCACGCCGGGCCGGGTCGTGGTGGTGGTGGTGGTCGGCGGTGTCGTCGTCGGCCGGGA
Source organism: Actinosynnema sp. NPDC053489 (assembly GCF_044544865.1). Taxonomy (NCBI): domain Bacteria; kingdom Bacillati; phylum Actinomycetota; class Actinomycetes; order Pseudonocardiales; family Pseudonocardiaceae; genus Actinosynnema; species Actinosynnema sp. NPDC053489. The sequence continues at coordinate 72,445 of NZ_JBITXT010000020.1, forward strand.
CGTGCTCGACGACGGCGGCGTGGTGTTGCCGGGGGGAGCGGCGTCGGTGCCGCCCGGCGTCGTCTCCAGGCCCTGCCCGAAGTCCTCGTCCGAGCCGACCAGGTCCGGCAGCACCGGCACGCCGTTGGCGTACACGTCCGCCCAGTACAGCACCGTGGCCACGTACTCGTTGGACTGGTTGTAGCGGAACACCGCGCGGGCCCGCTGCTCCGGGTTCGCCACGTCCGCGCCGTTGGCGCACAGGTAGTTGCCCGCGCCGATGGTCGCGTCGTAGATGTTGTTCGGGTTACGCTGCCCGTCGGCGTTGCCGTCGGCGGCGTAACCGGCCCACGTGGAGGGGATGAACTGCATCGGGCCCACCGCCCGGTCCCACGTCCGGTCGCCGTCGAACCTGCCGCCGTCGGTGTCCCGGATGGCCGCCACGCCGGGCGCGCCGTTGAGCACCGGGCCCAGGATCGGGTCGACCGTCGTGCCGTCCTCGCGGACCCGGCCGCCGCGGGCGTGCCCGGACTCGATGCGGCCGATGCTCGCCAGCAGCGGCCAGTCCAGGTGGCAGCCGGGCGTGGACTGCGCCAGCCGGTCCGCCGCGCGCATGTAGGCGTCGAGCATGACGCCGGGGATGCCGTGCTGGCCCTCGCGCGGGAACCCGCCCTCCAGCGGGGGCAGGTCGTCCTCGAAGCCGGACGGGTCGTCGGCGTCGGCGAGCAGGCCGGCGCTCAGCTCGTCGGTCTCGGGCAGCCGGCCGGTCGCGCCCAGCTTGCCGCGGGCGTCCAGCGACATCGTGCCCAGCACGTCGCCCGGGCCCGGCGGGACCGCCTCGACGTCCGTGCCGCCCGCGAGGTTCACCCAGTCGATCGGGGTGGCCGTGTGCAGCAGGGCGGGCACGAGCATCGCGGCCGTGGCGGTGGCGGCGAAACCCCATTGCCTCGGCGTCATCGTGCCCGGTTGGACCCCGGTCCTCTTCCGCGCCCGACGCTTCGACTTCGGCACAGCTCCGAACTCCCCATCGACTCGTCACCCGGCCTGTGATCCAGCGTGCCTGATCGGAACGGCAGTGTCACGGGCCACGCCTGAGGTTAGTGCCCGCAGAACTGCCCCTACGGCGAGTTTTTCACCGTTGACGCGCAGTCGCCGCTCGGCCACCACTGCGCGAGCAGGTCGAGCGCCTCGTCGCCGAACGGGTTCACCCCCCGGCCCACGGCCAACGAGTGCGCCACGTGCACGTGCAGGCACTTGACGCGCCCCGGCATGCCCCCCGCGGTGACCCGGGTGCCGAGCGGCTCGATCGCGTCCCGCTCGGCCAGGTAGCTCTCGTGCGCCCGCAGGTAGCGCGCCGCCAGGTCCTCGTCCACCGCCAGCCGCTCGGTCATCTCCTTCATCAGCCCGGCCCCCTCGAGCCTGCTGACGTAGGAGTTCAACCGCGGGCACGTCAGGTAGTACAGGGTCGGGAACGGCGTGCCGTCCTCCAGCCGGGGGTTGGTCCGCACCACCGCCGGGTGCCCGCTCGGGCAGCGCGCGGCCACCGCGCGCATGCCGCGCGGCGCGCGCCCCAACTGCTCCGCGACCGCCGCCCGGTCCTCCTCGCTCACCGTCACCGTGCCGCCGCCGAATCCCACAACTGCTCGTACCACGCCTTGTCCTCGGCCGGTTTCGTCTCCGGTCGCTGCTGATCGGGTTCGCGTTCCTCGTCGCCGGGCAGCTGCACGACGTAGGGCGTCTCGCCGGGCCGCACGTAGTGCAGCCTGCGCCGCGCCTCGGCCTCCACGTGCGCCGGGTCGGCCAGCTCCCGCTTGCGCTGCTCCAACTGCCCCACCTCGGCGCGCAGCGTCTCCTGCGAGGCGGTGACCCCGCGCAGCTCCTCGCGCTGCGCCAGGTAGGTGCGCAGCGGCACGGCGATGCTCAGCGCCAGCGCGCACACCACCATCGCCAGCAGCGCGGCCCGCCGCGTGCCCGTCATGCCGAACGCGCCGCCGGTGCCCGCGCCCGCCCTCGTCCGCGCCCTGGACTGCGGCTTGCGCGCCGCGGACCGGGCGCGCGGCGGCGCGGCGGCCCGGCCCGCCCGCCGCTCCGCCTCGCCGTCGCGGGCCGTCGCCCGGGCAGGCCGGGACCTCGGCGCGGCCTCGCGGCCACGCCGGCGGTCCCGTTCCCCCCGTGCCATCAGCTCTCCGGCGTGTACCGCGGGAAGGCCAGGTCACCGGCGTAGCGCGCGGCGTCGCCCAGGGCCTCCTCGATGCGCAGGAGCTGGTTGTACTTCGCGGTGCGCTCGCCGCGGGCGGGCGCACCGGTCTTGATCTGGCCCGCGCCGACCGCCACGGCCAAGTCGGCGATCGTGGTGTCCTCGGTCTCGCCGGACCGGTGCGACATCATCGACTTGTAGCCGTAGGAGGTGGCCAGCGCGACCGCGTCCAGCGTCTCCGACAGCGTGCCGATCTGGTTGACCTTCACCAGCAGCGCGTTGGCCGCCCGGCGGGAGATGCCCTCCTCCAGCCGCTCCGGGTTGGTCACGAACAGGTCGTCGCCGACGATCTGCACGCGCTCGCCCAGCTCGGCGGTCAGCTGCACCCAGCCGTCCCAGTCGTCCTCGGACAGCGGGTCCTCGATCGACACCAGCGGGTAGGCGTTGACCAGCTCGGTGTAGTAGCCGGTCATCTGCTCGGCGCTGCGCTTGGTCTTCTCGAACGTGTAGGCGCCGTCGGAGAAGAACTCGGTGGCGGCCACGTCCAGCGCCAGCGCGATGTCGCGGCCGGGCGTGAAGCCCGCCTTCTCGATCGCGACCAGGATCAGGTCCAGCGCGTCGCGGTTGCTGGACAGCGACGGCGCGAAACCGCCCTCGTCGCCCAGGCCCGTGCCCAGGCCCTTGGACTTCAGCACCGACTTCAGCGCGTGGTAGGTCTCCGCGCCCCAGCGCAGGGCCTCGCGGAAGCTCTCCGCGCCGATCGGCGCGATCATGAACTCCTGGATGTCCACGTCGGTGTCGGCGTGCGCGCCACCGTTGAGGATGTTCAGCATCGGCACCGGCAGCACGTGCGCGTTCGGGCCGCCGACGTACCGGAACAGCTCCAGGCCGCTGGACGCCGCCGCCGCCTTCGCCACCGCGAGCGACACGCCCAGGATGGCGTTCGCGCCCAGGCGGGACTTGTCCGGCGTGCCGTCCAGGTCGACCAGCTTCTGGTCCACCACCCGCTGCTCGACGGCCTCGATGCCGACCAGCTCGGGACCGATCTCGTCGAGCACCGCCGTGACCGCGCGCTCGACGCCCTTGCCCAGGTAGCGCTTGGCGTCGCCGTCCCTCAGCTCGACCGCCTCGTGCTCACCGGTCGACGCGCCGGACGGCACCGCGGCGCGCTCCAGCGTGCCGTCGTCCAACGCCACCTCTACCTCGACGGTCGGGTTGCCTCGCGAGTCCAGGATCTCGCGGGCGCCGACCTGCTCGATGACCGCCACGTGCGCTCCCTCGTCAGACCATTCGTGTATCGATGCCGAGCCTAGTTGGTGCAAGGTGTGGGACGGCCCCGGCTCGCCTGTTGGGGCACCGGCCGGAAGGGGTTCACCGGTGGTTCACGTGGCGCGCGGCGGCGACGGGCCGCTGCTGGTGCTGTTGCACGGGCTCGGCGCGACCGGGTCGGTGTGGCGCGGGGCGGTGGGTTCGTGGCCGGGCGCGTGGGCGGCGGTGGACCTGCCCGGGCACGGCCGGTCGGCTCCGGCGCCGGGCTACTCGTTCGGCTCGCTGGCCGCTTCGGTGGCGGCCGGGCTGGGGTCGGCGGGGTCGGGCCGGGCGGGGTCGGGCCCGGTGGCGGTGCTCGGGCACTCGCTGGGTGGCGTGGTGGCGTTGACGCTGGCCAGCGGGTGGTTCGGGGTCGACGTGCGGGCCGTCGGCGGGCTCGGGGTCAAGCTGCGGTGGACCGCGGAGGAGCTGGCGAGGGCGGCGAGCGCGGCGGCCCGGCCCCCGAGAGTGTTCCCGACCCGGGACGAGGCGGCGGCGTGGGCGGCGCGGCTGGCCGGCGTGCCGCTGGACGACTCCGGCGTGGTCGAGGTCGACGGCGGGTGGCGGGCGGCGCTGGACCCGGCGGCGTTCGGGGTGGGCGCGCCGGACGTGACCGGGCTGCTGGCGGTGGCCAAGGCCCCGGTCGTGCTGGCGACGGGCGAGCACGACCCCCTGTGCCCGCCCGGGCACCTGCTCGCGGCCCGGCCGGACGGGGTGGTGCTGCCGGGGGTGGGTCACAACGCCCACGTGGAGCGGCCCGCCTCGATCGGGCCCGTCCTGGAGCGGCTGTGGGGCGCGCTCACGGCGTGACACGGCGTCCCGTCATCCGGTCGGCTGTCGTCCGGATGACGCAATCGCGGGTAGCGTTGATCGAACCATGACCGACAGCACCTTCGAGGCGTTCCGCCGGGCCGAGGCGCTGCTCGCGGACCGCCGCCCGCTGGAGGCGCTGCGCGAGCTCCGAGTCGTGCTCGAAGCCGCGCCGGACCAGGTGGGCGTGCAACTGCTCGCGGGCCGGGCCTACCTGGGCTCGGCCCAGCTGCACCGCGCGGAGGCGGCGTTCCGGAAGGTGCTGGAGCTGGACCCGAGCGACCACTACGCCCGGTTCGCGCTGGGTCGGACGCTGCAGCGGCAGAGCCGGTTGACCGAGGCGGTGACGCAGCTGCGGATCGCGGCGGCGATGAACCCGTCACCGGAGTACCAGGAGGCGCTGGGCGAGGTCAGCGCCCGGCTGGCGGTCGAGCGGGACCGCTGAGCGCCGGCGTCGCGCCTCCGGCCCGTTCGCGCGGCCGCCGGACCCCCGGTGGGAGGGTGGCGGCTCACCCCCCGGTCGAGCCGCCACCGCCACCAGGATTCGGCATCGCCGGTGGGTGAACGCACCGAAAACGTGGAATCCGCCGGTCATCGCGCTGCCACGCGGGAAGGGCCGGTACGGGGGTGGTTCGGGTGACGGCGGAGTTGCGGGTGCTGGGCGAGGTCGAGCTCCGCGTGCGCGGCGCCCGCGTGGACCTCGGGCACGCGCGGCAGCGGTCCGTGCTGGTGGCGCTGCTCATGGACGCCAACCGGGTGGTCACCGTCGACCGGCTGCTGGACCGGGTCTGGGCGCAACGCCTGCCGCACCGCGCCCGCGACGTCGTCCGCAACTACGTCTCCCGCCTGCGCCGCCCCCTGGCCGAGGCCGGGTTCGCCGTCGAACGCCGCTCCGGCGGGTACGTGCTGCACGTCGACCCGGACGCGGTGGACGTGCACCGGTTCCACCGCCTCGTCGACGAGGCCCGGGCCGCCTCCGACGACGAACGGGCCGCGGCGGCGTTCGAGCGGGCGCTCGGGCTGTGGCGGGGCGAGGCGTTCGCCGGGCTCGACGCGCCGTGGGTGGACGCCGTGCGGCTGGGCCTGGAGCAGGACCGGTTCGCCGCCGAGGCCGACCACCTCGACGTGGAGCTGCGCCGGGGCGGGCACGCGGCGCTCCTGCCGGCGCTCGCCGCGCGGGCCGCGGCGCACCCGCTGGACGAGCGGGTCGCCGCCCAGCACATGCTCGCGCTCTACCGGGCGGGGCGGCAGGCGGACGCGCTGATGGAGTTCGACCGGGTCCGCGCGCGGCTGGCCGAGGAGTTCGGCGCCGACCCCGGCCCGGCGCTGCGGTCGCTGCACCGGCAGATCCTCACCTCGTCCGCCGCCCTCGCCCCGGTCGGGGCGAGACCCGCGCCGGTGCCGCGGCAGCTGCCCGCGCCGCCCACGTCGTTCGCCGGGCGGGGCGTCGAGCTGGCCGCCCTGGACCCCGGCCCGGGCGCGATCTCCACCGTCGGCGGCCCCGGCGGGATCGGGAAGACGTCGCTGGCCGTGAGCTGGGCGTACCGGCACCTCGACCGGTTCCCCGACGGCCAGCTGTTCGTCGACCTGCGCGGGTTCAGCCCGGACGGCAGGCCGATGGACCCCGCCGTCGCGGTGCGCGGGTTCCTCACCGCGCTGGGCGTCGAGCCGAGCCTGGTGCCCGCGGACGCGCACGCGCAGACCGCGCTGTACCGCAGCCTCGTGGCGGACCGGCGGATGCTGGTGGTGCTGGACAACGCCCTGGACGCCGCCCAGGTCGTGCCGCTGCTGCCCGGCGGCGGCACGTGCACGGTGGTCGTGACCAGCCGCACCCGGCTCTCGGGCGTGCTCACCGGGCACGGCGGCCGGCACCTGGCGCTGGACGTGCTGTCCGACGCGGAGGCGCGCGAGCTGCTGACCCGCAGGCTGGGCGCGTCCCAGGCGGCGGCCGAGCCCGAGGCCCTCGCCGAGCTGACCGCCCTGGGCGGCGGGTTCCCGCTGGCGCTGAGCATCATCGCCGGGTGGGCGCACACGTGGCCGGAGCTGTCGTTGTCGGCGCTGGCGGCGGAGTTGCGCGACGGCGCGCTGGAGGGCGACGACCCGACCACCAGCCTGCCCGCCGTGCTGTCCTGGTCGCACCGGGCGCTGACGGCCGAGCAGGCGGCGGTGTTCGGGCTGGTCGGCACCGCTCCGGGGCCGGATCTCGGCCTGGCCGCCGCGGCGAGCCTGACCGGGTTGCCGGTGCCCGGCGCGCGGGCGGCGCTGCGGGCGCTGGAGCAGGTGTCGCTGCTGACGCGCGACCGCGCGGGCCGCTACCGGATGCACGACCTGATCCGCCGCTACGCCGCCGACACCGCGGCCGACCACCTCTCGCCGGACGACCGGGCGGCCGCGCTGCGCCGGCTCGCCGACTCCTACCTGCGCACCGCCCAGGCGGGTGACGTGCTGCTGGAGCCGGGCACGTCGCCGTTCCCGCCCGACCGGCCCGCCGAACGGCCGCTCGCGTCCCGCGCCGAGGCGCTGGCGTGGTTCGAGGCGGAGCACGCGTGCCTGCTGGCCACGCAGCACGCCGCCGCGCGGCGCGGCTGGCACGAGGTCGTGTGGCGGCTGGCGTGGACGCTGAAGACGTTCCACCACTGGCGCGGCCGGCTGCACGACGACCTGGCGTCGTGGCGGGCGGCCCTGGACGCGGCCGACCACCTGGGCGACCCGGCGGCGCGGGCGCTGAGCCACCGGTTCCTCGGCCGGGCGCTGATCAAGGTGCACCGGCACGAGGAGGCGCTGACCCACCTGGAGCGGGCGCGGGCGTTGAGCGAGTCCGTGGGCGACCGGCACAACCTCGCCCTCGCCCACCAGGCGCTGGCGTGGGCCCGGGAGCTCGGGGGTGACGACGAGGGCGCGCTGGGGCACGCCGTGCGCGCGCTGGAGCTGCAGACCGCGTTGGACGACCCGGTGCGCCGGGCGGGGTCGTTGAACAACGTCGGCTGGTACCTGGCGCGGCTGGGCCGGTACGAGGAGGCCCGGTCGCACTGCGAGGCCGCGCTGGCGCTGCAACGCCGGCTGGACCACCGCTACGGCGCGGCGCACACGCTCGACAGCCTCGGCTACATCCACCACCGGCTGGGCGACCACCGGGCCGCCGTGGACCACTACCGGGAGGCGTTGGCGCTGTACCGGGACGTCGGCTACAGCTACGCGGAGGCCGAGACGCTGGACCACCTCGGTGAGGCGCAGGCCGCGCTGGGCCGGCCGGAGGACGCGCGCGAGGCGTGGCGGGAGGCGCTGCGGCTGTTCCGGGCGCAGGAGCGCACCGCCGACGCCGACCGGGTCCGGCGCGCCCTGGAGGACCCGGCCGTGCGGGTCTGACGGTCAGCCGAGGCTGGCGCGGGCGTAGGCGTCGGCGCCGCTGTAGACGTTCTGGCCGTACTCGGTCGAGTTGTTGTAGTCCAGCACGGCGGCCCACCAGCCGGCGCCCGTGCCCAGGTCCCGGCCGCCCGAGCAGAGGTAGCGGGCGGCGGCGAGGGCGGCGTCGTCGATGTTCTGCGGGTCCGGGGCCTGGCCGTCGCCGCTGGCGCGGACCGCGTAGCGCACCCAGGTGGTGGGGATGAACTGCATCGGGCCGACCGCCCGGTCCCACCTCGTGTCGCCGTCGAGCGCGCCGCCGTCGCTGTCGGCGATGGCCTTGACGCCCGGCGAGCCGTCCAGCGGGATGCCGATGATCGGGCGCGACGGCCGGCCGTCCTCGCCCAGGCGCAGGCCGCCGATCGTGCCGTGGTGGGACTCGATGCGGCCGATGCCCGCGAGGGTGGCCCAGGAGATCCGGCAGGACGGGTTCTGCGACCGCATCGCCAGGTCGGCGATCGCGTAGGCGCGCAGCGCGCGGGCCGGGACGTCGGTCTTCTCCGACAGCGCCGCCGCCCACTCGGCCAGCGGGTCGGCGGTGGACGGTCGGGGGTCGCCGGCGGCCGGGACCTCGCCCGCCGAGCCCGGCGCGGCCACGCCCGGCTGGACGGCCTGGAACGGCACGGGGAACGGCGGGTCGGCGGCGGGCCGGGGCGCGGACCGGTTGACCGTGCTCAGGACCCACGCCCCGCCGGCCACGACGGCCAGCAGGAGCAGCACCAGCGCCAGGCGTCCGGCGAGGTTGCCGGCACTGCCGCGCGACGGGGGGCGCGGCTCGGTCTTCGACGGCGGCGGGGCGACCACGATCCCCAGGCTACGTGTCGATCGGCCAAACCACGGCGCAGATCACACGTTGATTCGTCCCGGATGTCGCCTATACCGGATTTGCGCCTTTTGTGCTACTGGACTCCTCAACGAAGCCTTGCCTAAGTTTGACGAGCCTTAGTTAACCCCGGGTGAGGACAACGCCGTGCTCGTCAGCAACGGGCTCATCGGGTTGCGCGAGGGGCTGGAAGCAGCCCTCGTCGTCAGCATCCTGGTGGCCTTCCTGGTCAAGACCGACCGCCGGTCGCGGCTGCCCCACGTCTGGTTGGGCGTCGGCGCCGCCGTCGCGCTGTCGGTGCTGGTCGGGGCGGTCATCACGTTCACCACCGCCACGATGACCTTCGAGCAGCAGGAGGCGTTCGGCGGCGGGATGTCCCTGCTCGCGGTGGCGTTCGTCACCGGGATGATCTTCTGGATGCGGTCCACGGCCCGCACGATCGCCGCCGACCTGCGCGGCAAGCTCGACCGGGCGCTGGACGTCGGCCCGGCGGCCGTCGTCGTGCTGGCGTTCCTCGCCGTGGGGCGCGAGGGCCTGGAGACGGCGGTGTTCTTCTACTCCAGCGTCCAGAGCGCGGGCAGCACCACCCAGCCGCTGATCGGGTTCCTGGTCGGCATCGGCGCGGCGATCGCCCTGGCCTACCTGCTCTACCGGGGCGCGATCCGGTTCGACCTGGGCAAGTTCTTCACCTGGACCGGCGCGCTGCTGGTGTTCGTCGCCGCCGGCGTGCTCGCCTACGGCCTGCACGACCTGCAGGAAGCCGCCATCCTGCCCGGGCTGGACACCCTCGCGTTCGACCTGAGCGACACCGTGCCCGAGGACTCGTGGCTCGGCGCGCTGCTCAAGGGCATCTTCAACTACTCGCAGCGCACCACCGTGCTGCAAGCCGTCGCCTGGACCGCGTACGTCGCGATCGTCCTGCCGCTGTTCCTGATCCGCCCGCGCGTCGCGGCGAAGAGCTGAAACCGGAGTACCCCGTGCCCGTCACCGCCCCCCTCCGCACCGCCGCCGCGGGTTCGCTGCTCCTGCTCGCCGCCGCCTGCGGCTCCCAGGCCGCGCCCGCCGGCGCCGACGGCCCCATCGCCGTCGAGGCCACCGACGACGCCTGCAAGGTCGCCCGCACCAGCGCCGACACCGGCAACGTGACGTTCGAGGTGACCAACAAGGGCACCAAGGTCACCGAGTTCTACCTCTACGCCGAGGGCGACCGGATCCTGGGCGAGGTGGAGAACATCGGGCCGGGCCTGACCCGGCGGCTGATCGTCGAGGTCACCGACGCGGGCAAGCTCCAGACGGCGTGCAAGCCCGGCATGAAGGGCGACGGCATCCGCGGCGAGTTCACCGTCAACGGCGAGGGCAGGAAGTCCACCGACACCGACGCCGCGCTCGCCGAGGCCACCAAGAGCTACCAGCGCTACGTCAACTCCCAGGCCGACAGCCTGCTCACCAAGACCACCGAGTTCGTCGACGCCGTCAAGGCGGGCCGGGTCGAGGACGCCAAGGCCCTCTACCCCGTCGCCCGGACCTACTGGGAGCGCATCGAGCCCGTCGCGGAGAGCTTCGGCGACCTCGACCCCAAGATCGACGGCCGGGAGGACGTCATCGAGGAGGGCGCCGAGTTCACCGGGTTCCACCGGCTGGAGAAGGACCTGTGGCAGGACGGCCTGAAGGCCGACTCCGCCGGCGTCGCCGACCGGCTGCTGACCGACGTGAACGACATCGTCTCGCGGGCCAAGACCGTCGAGCTGACGCCCGTGCAGCTCGCCAACGGCGCGAAGGAGCTGCTGGACGAGGTCGCCACCGGCAAGATCACCGGCGAGGAGGACCGCTACTCGCACACCGACCTGTGGGACTTCCGGTCCAACGTGGACGGTTCGCAGGCGGCCGTCGCGGCGCTGCGGCCGGTGATCCAGGAGCGGGACGCGGCGCTGGTGGCGTCGGTGGACGAGAAGTTCAAGGCGCTGGACGCGCTGCTGGAGACCCACCGCGCGGGTGACGGGTTCAAGCTCTACACCGACCTGTCCGAGGCCGACGTCAAGGCCCTGTCCGCCGCGGTGGACGCGCTCGGCGAGCCGATCAGCAAGGTCGCCGAGGTGGTGTCGCGGTGACCGGTCTCCCGCGTCGCAGGCTCCTCGGGTTCGCCGGGGCGGGTGTCGCGCTGGCCGGGGCCGGCGCGGCGGTGGGTGCGCTGTCCTCGCCGTCGTCCCCGTCGTCGTCGGAGGGGGTGCGGCTGACCGGTGCGGAGGCCGTGCCGTTCCACGGCGAGCACCAGGCGGGCATCGTCACGCCCGCGCAGGACCGGATGCACTTCGTCGCGCTCGACGTCACCACGACCAAGCGCGACGAGCTGGTGTCGCTGCTGAAGGAGTGGACCGAGGCGGCCCGCCGGATGACGTCGGGCCGTGAGGCGGCCGAGGGCGGCGCGGTCGGCGGCAACCCCCAGGCGCCGCCGAAGGACACCGGCGAGGCGCTGGACCTGCCCCCGTCGTCGCTCACGCTGACCATCGGGTTCGGGCCGTCGCTGTTCGACGACCGGTTCGGCCTGGCGCCGCTGAAGCCACCGGGGCTGATCGACCTGCCCCGGTTCCCCGGCGACGACCTCGACCCCCGCCGCACGGGCGGCGACCTGTGCGTCCAGGCGTGCGCGAACGACCCGCAGGTCGCCGTGCACGCCATCCGCAACCTCGTGCGGATCGGGTTCGGGCGGGTCTCGGTGCGGTGGTCGCAGCTCGGGTTCGGCCGCACGTCGTCCACCTCCACGTCCCAGGCGACCCCGCGCAACCTGTTCGGGTTCAAGGACGGCACCAACAACCTCAAGGCCGAGGACGGCGACGCCCTGCGCGAGCACGTCTGGGTCGCGCCCGGCGACGGGCCGGACTGGCTGGTCGGCGGCACCTACCTGGTGGCGCGGCGGATCCGGATGCACGTCGAGGTGTGGGACCGGACGTCGTTGGCCGAGCAGGAGCAGGTCGTGGGCCGGACGAAGGGCGTCGGCGCGCCGCTCGGGCAGGTCGCCGAGTTCGACCCCGTCGACCTGCACGTCAAGGGGAAGGGCGGCGAGCCCGTGATCCCGGGGACCGCGCACGTGCGGCTGGCGTCGGCCGAGCACCTGGGCGGCGTGCGGATCCTGCGGCGCGGCTACAACTTCACCGACGGGTCGGACGGGCTCGGGCACCTCGACGCCGGGTTGTTCTTCATCTGCTTCAACCGGGACACGGGCCGGCAGTTCGTGCCGATGCAGGCGGCGCTGGCGGCCAAGGACAAGATGATGGAGTACCTGGAGCACAACGGCTCCGCCCACTTCGCCGTCCCCCCGGGCGTGCGCGACTCGGGCTTCTGGGGCGACACCCTCTTCACCTGACCGCGAGAGTCCTACCTCCAGCTCCCGTGAGTCGTCCCTCCAGGTCTCGTGAGTCCTACGTTCGCGTCACGAGAGTCCTACGTTCGGAGCCCCTGAGTTCAACGCTCGGGTCGCCGGCCGGCTGCCGCGCCGGGGTGACCGCGTGCCCGAGCGTTGAACTCGGGGGTCCTGGACGTAGGACTCTCGGGCTCTGAACGTAGGACTCTCGCGTCCTGAACGTAGGACTCTCGGGTGCTGGAGGGACGACTCACGGGGCTTGAGGGTTCGACTCACGCGGTGAGGGGGTTGGGCTCTCGGGGGGCGGGGGTGCGGTGGTGGTCGGGTCGGTGGTGGGAGTGGGGGTCGGTGGAGGTGGAGGTGGGGGGTGGGGTAGGCGGGTCGGCAGGGGTGAGGCGTGGGCCGGTGGTGGTGGTTCGGCGCGGTCGTGCGGTGGGGTGCGTGGTGGCGAGGGCGGCCGGGGGACCGTCGTGGAGGGGTAGCGGCCCGGTCGAGGGGCGCGGGACGGTGTCGGCGCGGTGGTGGTGACGGTGCGGGTGGTCGGGGCCGACGACGGCACGGGGACGTCGGGACGGGGTGGCGACGGGACCGGCGGGACGCCGGTGCGCACGCTCACCAACGTCCGGTGCGTCGGCACGGGCGGGTCGGCGGCGACCGGTGACGACTCCGGCCGGCCGAACGCCCACACCAGAGCCGCCACCCCGCCGACCGCCACCAGGGGCAGCACGACGACCGCCGCCGCGCACCCCCGCCCGCTGCGCGGGAACTCACGATGACTCACGAAACCCGAGACCCCCGAATCCGATCCTGCGTTACTCATTGATCGGTTCGGGACCACCCGTGCGCAACCGCCGCGCGATCACACGCCCGGGTGAACTCGGTCAGGCGAGGGGCGGGAGCTGCGGCGGAACGGCCGCCGGGCGCTCCGCCAGCGCCTCCAGCGCCAGCCGCACCGCCGTGTCGAGCTGCGGGTCCCGCCCGGCCACCCGGTCCTGCGGCGTGACGACCACCTCGACGTCCGGGTCCACGCCGTGGTTCTCCACGCCCCAGCCCGGCCCGGCGAACCACGTGGCGTACCGCGGCTGCGTCACCATCGTCCCGTCGACCAGGCTGTACCGCATGTCGATGCCGATCACCCCGCCCCACGTGCGGGTGCCGACGACCGGCCCGATGCCCATCTCCCTGATCGCCACGTTCACGATGTCGCCGTCCGACCCGGCGAACTCGTCCGCGATCGCCACCACGGGCCCGCGCGGCGCGTCACCGGGGTAGCTGTCGGCCGTGGTGTACCCGCGCGCCACGGACCAGCCGATGATCCGCCGCCCCAGCTTCTCCACCACCAGCTCGGACGTGTGCCCGCCGCCGTTCTCCCGCACGTCCAGCACCACGGCCTCGCGCGCCAGCTCCACCCGCAGGTCGCGGTGCAGCTGCGCCCAGCCGGCGCCCATCATGTCCGGCACGTGCAGGTACCCGACGCGCCCGTCGGACAGCGCGCGCACGCGCGCCCGCCGGTCGGCCACCCACGCGTGGTACCGCAACGGCTCGTCGTCCTCCAGCGGCACCACGACGACCCGGCGCGGCTCGCCACCACCGCCCGGCCGCACGGTCAGCTCCACGGGCTTGCCGGCCGTGCCCACCAGCAGCGGCGCGGGCCCGGTCACCGGGTCCACCTGCCGCCCGTCGACCGCCACGATCGCGTCACCGGCCCGCACCGCGACCCCCGGCGCGGCCAGCGGCGACCGCGCCGCCGGGTCCGACGTCTCGCCCGGGATCACCCGCACGACCCGCCACGCCCCCGCCTCGTCCCGCTCCAGGTCCGCCCCGAGCAGCCCCACGGCACGCCCGCGCGGCCCGTGCGCCGGGATGACGTAGGCGTGCGACGTCCCCAGCTCGCCCTGCACCTCCCAGAGCAGGTCGACGAGGTCGTTGTAGCTGCCGAGCCGGTCCACCAGCGGCCGGTAGCGGTCCAGCACGCCCGCCCAGTCCACGCCGCCCATGTCGGTGCGCCAGAAGTGGTCCCGCATCAGCCGGCCCGCCTCGGCGTACGCCTGCCGCCACTCCGCCGCCCGGTCCACCACCACCCGCACCCGCGACAGGTCCACGTCCACCGAGTCGTGGTCGTCGGAGTCGACCTTCCGGTCCGCCAGCACGACCCGCAGGTCGTCGCCGTCCTGCACGACCACCCGCTGCCCGTCGCCGGTGACGGCGAACGCGTCCACGCCGTCGACCAGCGCGTCGGCCCGCCCCTTGGCCAGGTCGAACCGCTCCAGCACGGCCCGCGGCGGCCGGGCCGCCGGGTCGGCCAGGTTGTCGCCGAGCACCCCGCGCACCGGGGAGCGCAGCCACAGCAGCCCGCCCTTGGCCGCGGTCAGCCCGGCGTAGCGGGCGGCGGCGACCGGCACCGTCACCACCCGGTCGGCCAGCCCCTCCAGGTCCACGACGGTGATCGGGTTCTCGCCGTCGGAGTCCTTGTCCTTGTCGGCCGGGTCGTCGCCGACCGGGCGGCCCAGGCGCAGCGGGTCGAACGGCGAGGGCGTGGTCGCGGCCAGCGGCAGCAGGTAGGGGCGGCAGCCGGTCGGGAACGACAGGTCGAACACGTGCGCGTCGTACACCGGGTCGAAGCTGCGCACCGACAGGAACGCCAGGTAGCGGCCGTCCTCGGTGAACGTCGGCGAGAAGTCGGAGAACCGCAGCGGCGTCACGTCGACCACGGACAGGTCGGTCGTGTTGGTCATCCGGATGTGCTGCAGCGGGCGCGGCCCGGGGTGCGACCACGCCAGCCAGTTCGAGTCCGGGGCGAACGCCAGGTCGCTGACGTGCGGGTTCGCGTCCTTGAGCACCTCGCGGACCTCGCCGGACTCGACGTCGACCAGCAGCAGCCGCCCGTCGTGCGTGGCCACGGCGAGCCTGCGCCCGTCCGGGGAGACGACCAGCTCCAGCACCCGCCCGAGCCGGCCGACCGCGACGCGGCGCGGCTCGTTGCCGGGCTCGACGCCGCCGACCGGGGAGAACTCCAGGCCCTCCTCGCCGTCGGCGTCGGTCACCCACACGACGTTGTCGCCGACCACGCGCGGCAGCCTGGCGCGGACGCCGGGCTGCTCGGCCAGCGCGCGCACCGGCCCGTCCCGGTGGGTCACCCAGTGCACGGTGCCGCGGACCTCGACCACGCTCGCGCGGCCGGTCCGGTCGGGGTCGAAGTCGTCGGGCCGGGACGGCACGGGACGCGGCCGCAGCGCCGTGCGCGGTCCGCCGAGCCTGATGTCCAGCCGCCGCGGCTCGGCGCCCGCGAGGTCGTCGAGGACCCACAGCTCGCCGGCGTGCTGCCAGACGACCCGCTCGCCGTCGGTCGACGCCACCCGCGCGTAGAACTCCTGCTCGGTGTGCCGCCGCAGGTCCGAGCCGTCCGGGGCCACCGAGTACAGGCTGCCGACGCCGTCGTGGTCGGACAGGAACGCGATCCGGTCGCCGATCCACATCGGCGAGGTCAGCGACGACGGCAGCTCGGGCAGGATGCGCGCGAACCCGCCGTCGCCCGCCGCGTCGACCCACAGCTTGGCCGCCGCACCGCCGCGGTAGCGCTTCCACCAGGCGGGGTCGCGGCCGTACACCGAGGTCACGACCACCTGCCCGGCCGGGCCGAACGCCACGTCGTCCACCCAGCCGAACGGCAGCCGCCGCGCCGGGCCGCCGTCGGTGGGCACGGCGTGCGCCCACTGGCGGTTGGTGGTCGCCTGGCCGGTGGAGGTGACCGCGACGACGTCCCCGCCGGCCGTCCAGCCGCGCACGCCGGTCGTGTAGTCGCCCCAGTAGGTGAGCCGGGTGGCCTCGCCACCCTCGACCGGCGCGAGGTGGACCTCCGGCGCGCCGTCGCGGCGGCTGGTCCACGCCAGGAGCGTCCCGGTCGGGTCGAAGCGGGGGAAGGACGCGGGCGACTGGTCGGCGGTGACGCGCCAGGCCCGGCCGCCGTCGAGCGGGGCGAGCCACACGTCGTCTTCGGCGACGAAGGTCACCAGGTCGCCGTGCAGGTGGGGGAAGCGGAGGTAGCCCAAGGTCACCTCTTCGACGTTAGCGCCCCGGCCACGCCGACCGGACCGAACCCGGCAGACGACTCCGCCCCACCGAACCCGCGTGCGCCGGCGAAGACCTCGGGTGAGGTCCGGAGCGGCGGCTCAGGACGGCCAGTGGGCGCGCCAGTCCGCCGCGGTCAGCGAGGTGAGGCCCGCTTCCCGCGCCGACCGCTCGGCCGCGCGCACGTCGGCCTCGAACCGGCGGGCCACCGCGCGCAGCTCCGTCTCCGGGTCCTCGCCGGCGAGCTTGGCCAGCGCCGCCACGGCGAACAGCGTCGTGCCGGTGTCGTCGCCCTCCGGCAGCAGGTCCACGGGGAACCCGGCCCGCGCGACGCGCTGCGCGAGCTTGCCGGCCAGCGCCACCGCGGGCTGCCCGGTCGCCACGCCGTCCACGCTGGACCGGCGCTGCTTCTCGACCTGCTTCAGCTCCTCCCACCGGTGCTGCTGCGTGGCCGCGTCGCGCACCGCCGGGTCGTGGGAGAACACGTGCGGGTGCCGGCCGACCAGCTTGGTCACCAGGTCGGAGGCCACCTCGTCGACGCCGAACGGCTCGTCGGCGTCCTCGGCCGCGATCCGGGCGTGGAACAGCACCTGCAGCAGCACGTCGCCGAGTTCCTCGCGCATCGCCGCCCGGTCGCCGTCCTCGATCGCCTCCAGCAGCTCGTAGGTCTCCTCCACGAGGTACTGGCGCAGCGACTCGTGGTCCTGCTCGGCGTCCCACGGGCAGCCGCCGGGCGAGCGCAGCCGGTCCATCACGGCCACCGCGTCCAGCAGCGGCACGGCGGGGGTGCCGACGACGGGCGCGCCCGCGGCGACCAGCTCCCGCGCGGCGGGCTCGTCCGGGTTCGTGGTGATCAGCACGACCGAGGGGCCCGCGACGAACGCGGACGCGGGCTCCGCCGACCAGAGCGCGGGGTCCACCCCCTCCCCCGCGTAGACCGCCGCCGCGCCCCGCAGTGCGGGCAGCGCGGCGGCGGGCAGGACGGGGGTGTGGCCCACGACGACCACGGTCACGGCGAGGTCTGCCGGACCGTCGCCTGGTAGCCGGTCAGCTCGCCCTCGCTGGGCGCGAGGGCGATGGCGGTGCCGTCCCACACGCCGTACCGGGGGTTGACCTGGATCTTCGGCTCGCCCGCCAGGGTGTGCACGAGGCGCAGGCCGACCTGCTCCAGCAGCTGCGGCGTCAGCTGCTCGGTGGACGACTCGCCGGACGGCCGCACGTCGGTCCTGCGGTCGGTCACGTGGGCCACGATCCACTGGGCGCTGCTCGGGTCCGGCGCGAACGCCACCACCGTGCCCGCCGGGACGCCGAACAGCGGCGACTGGGCGGCCTGCGGCGACTCGGCCGACCGCACCCGCTGGCCCTCCTTGGACAGGCTCTGCCCCTGGTTGCCCGCGGGCGCGCCCGCCACGAACTCGGCCATCTTCGCCGGGTTCGCCGCCACCTGCTTGGCCTTGTCGACGGCCTCGGCGTTGTCCTTGGCGAAGAAGTAGTCGAACGTGACTTCCATCCGGTCCACGTACTTGCGGGCCAGCTCGACCAGCAGGAGCTGGTCGCGGGCGCGCTCGCGGAACGTCTGCGCGTCGTACACGGTGTTCTTGGAGGCCAGTTCCGCGCCGCCGGCCTGCTCGACCGACCGGGTCACGGCCTCCTCGGACACGGACACGCCCTCGCGCCGGGCCGCCTGCTCGATCAGCTCGTGCTGCACGCCCAGGGTCACCAGCTGCCGGGCGACCTGGTCGAGCTTGCGCTGGTCGTGCAGCTTCTGGGCCTCGGGCTCCTTCTTGAGCACGACGTCCAGCCGCTGCTGCACCTGCTCCAGCGGCAGCACCGCGTCGCCGACGATCGCGGCCGAGCCGACGTGGCCCGGTCCGGAGCCGCAGCCCGCGACCAGGAGTGCCACCGCCGCGCCGATCAGGGTGAAGCGCCTCTGCACAGTCCTCACGAGCAGTACCTTCTCACGTCCTCGTGACGCCGCTCACGGGAGTCCCCGCCAAGGACTCCAGGAAGTGCGCGCACCAATCCAGCAGCTCCTGGTCGCGCAGCTGCGGTGCGCCCATCCGGCCGCCGGCCGCGCCCTCGGTCGGCCGCGGCACGCTGACCGTGCGGGCGGCCTGCTTGTGGACCGCCTTGGGGAACAGCCGGCGCAGCCGCACCAGCTGGCTGTCCATCAGGTCCAGCGGCGCGAACCGGATCGTCGCGCCCTGCGTGGCGACCTCCGTGACGCCGTGCGCGCGGCACGTCTGCCGGAACCGGGCCACCGCGAGCAGCCGTTCGACGGGCAGCGGCGGGGCGCCGTAGCGGTCCTTCAGCTCGTCCCACACGGCCTGCAGCGCCTCCCCGTCGGCCGCCGCGGCGATCTTGCGGTACGCCTCCAGGCGCAGCCGCTCGCCGGGCACGTAGTCGTGCGGGATGTGCGCGTCGACGGGCAGGTCGACCCGGACCTCGGCCAGCTCCTCCTCGCCGTCGCCGTCCGCGCCCGCGTGCTTGCGGAACGCCTCGACGGCCTCGCCGACCAGCCGCACGTACAGGTCGAAGCCGACGCCCGCGATGTGGCCGGACTGCTCCGCGCCGAGGATGTTGCCCGCGCCGCGGATCTCCAGGTCCTTCATGGCCACGGCCATGCCCGCGCCCAGCTCGGTGTTCTGCGCGATCGTGGCCAGCCGGTCGTGCGCGGTCTCGGTCAGCGGCGCCTCGGGCGGGTACAGGAAGTAGGCGTAGCCGCGTTCCCGGCCGCGGCCGACGCGCCCGCGCAGCTGGTGCAGCTGGGCCAGGCCGAGCAGGTCGCCGCGCTCCACGATGAGGGTGTTGGCGTTGGAGATGTCCAGGCCGGTTTCGACGATCGTGGTGCACACGAGCACGTCGTACTCGTTCTCCCAGAACCCCTGGATGACCTTCTCCAGCTTGTCCTCGTTCATCTGGCCGTGCGCGGTGATCACCCGGGCCTCGGGGACCAGCTCGCGCAGGTGCCGGGCGGCGCGCTCGATCGAGGACACGCGGTTGTGCACGTAGAACACCTGGCCGTCGCGCAGCAGCTCGCGGCGGATGGCGGCGGCGACCTGCTTGTCGTCGTACGCGCCGACGTAGGTCAGGATCGGGTGCCGCTCCTCGGGCGGGGTGAGGATGGTCGACATCTCGCGGATGCCCGCCAGCGACATCTCCAGCGTGCGCGGGATGGGCGTGGCCGACATCGTGAGCACGTCCACGTGCGTGCGCAGCGCCTTGATGTGCTCCTTGTGCTCGACGCCGAACCGCTGCTCCTCGTCCACGATGACCAGGCCGAGGTCCTTGTAGCGCAGGCTCTTCTGCAGCAGCCGGTGCGTGCCGATGACGATGTCCACCTCGCCCTCGGCCAGGCCGGAGATCGTCCGCTCGGCCTCGTGCGGGTCGGTGAACCGGGACAGGCCCTTGATCGTCACCGGGAACGCGCGCATCCGCTCGGTGAACGTGTTGAGGTGCTGCTGGGCCAGCAGCGTCGTCGGCACCAGCACCACGACCTGCTTGCCGTCCTGCACCGCCTTGAACGCCGCCCGCACCGCGATCTCGGTCTTGCCGTAGCCCACGTCGCCGCAGATCACCCGGTCCATCGGGACCGTGCGCTCCATGTCGGCCTTCACCTCGTCGATCGCCGCCATCTGGTCGACGGTCTCGGTGAACGGGAACGCGTCCTCCAGCTCCCGCTGCCACGGCGTGTCCGGCGCGAACGCGTGCCCCGGTGCGGCCTGGCGGGCGGCGTAGAGCTGGACCAGCTCGGCCGCGATCTGCTTGACCGCCTTGCGGGCCTTGGCCTTGGTGTTCTTCCAGTCGCTGCCGCCGAGCTTGTTCAGCGTGGGCAGCTCGCCGCCGACGTAGCGCGACACCTCGTCGAGCTGGTCGGTCGGCACGAACAGCCGGTCGCCGGGCTGGCCGCGCTTGCTGGAGCCGTACTCCAGGACCAGGTACTCGCGGGTCGCGCCCGCCACCGTGCGCTGCACCATCTCGACGTACTTGCCGATGCCGTGCTGCTCGTGCACGACGTAGTCGCCCGCCTTGAGCGCCAGCGGGTCCACGGCGTTGCGGCGGCGGCTGGGCATGCGGCGCATGTCCTTGGTGGACGTGCCGTGCCGCCCGCCCGTCAGGTCGGTCTCGGTGAGCACGACCAGCGCCAGCTCGGGCAGCGAGAAGCCGTCCTCCAGCGCGCCGCGCACCACCGTGACCGCGCCCTGCCTCGGCGCGGTGTCGAGCGCGTCGCGCAGCACGACGGCGACGTCGGCCTCGCGCAGCTGCTCGGTGGCGCGCTGGGCCGTGCCCGCGCCGGGGACGACGAGCACCGCCGTGCCGCCGGAGACCGTGTGCGCGCGCAGGTCGGCGAACGCCCGGTCGATGTCGCCCTGGTAGGCCTCGACCTGCTTGAGGTCCAGCCGGACGACGTCCTCGTGCTCCGTGGTGAGCTGGCTGAGCGTCCACCAGGGCCGGCCCTTGGCGCGGGCGGCCGCGGCGACCTCGGAGAGGCCGCGGTAGGCGGACGCGCCCAGGTCGATGGGCGCCTTGCCGCCGCCGGCCGCGGCCATCCACGACGCCTCCAGGAACTCCTGGCCGGTGCGCACGAGGTCCTGGGCGCGGGCGCGGATCTTCTCCGGGTCGTTGAGCACGACGTGGGTGCCGGCGGGCACGACGTCGGTGAGCAGTTGCAGCTCGCCCTCGCACAGGGCCGGGATCAGGGCCTCCATGCCCTCCGACGGGATGCCGGCGGCGATCTTGTCCAGCATCTCGTGCAGGTGCGCGTCGGCCGCGTGCTCCCCGGCCAGTGCCGCCGCCTTGGCCCGGACCTGCTCGGTGAGCAGCAGCTCGCGGCACGGCGGCGCGGTGAACGAGGCCACCTCGCGCGGCAGCGAGCGCTGGTCGGCGACGGCGAACGGGCGGATCTCGCTGACCTCGTCGCCCCAGAACTCGACCCGCAGCGGGTGCTCCGCGGTGGGCGGGAAGACGTCCAGGATGCCGCCGCGCACGGCGAACTCGCCGCGCTTCTCGACCATGTCCACGCGGGTGTAGGCGAGCCCGGTCAGGTCGGGTGCCAGCGACTCGAAGTCGTGCTCGGAGCCGACGGCCAGGTGCAGCGGCTCCAGGTCGCCCAGGCCCGGTGCCATCGGCTGGATCAGGCTGCGGACGGTCGTGATCACGACCTTGAGGGGGTTGTCGCCGGGGTGGGCCAGGCGGCGCAGCACCTCCAGGCGCGCGCCGACCGTGTCGGCCCTCGGCGACAGCCGCTCGTGCGGCAGCGTCTCCCAGGACGGGAACAGCGCCACCTGCTCGTGGCCGATGAGGTCGCACAGCACGGCCCGCAGCTCGTCGGCCTCGCGGCCGGTCGCCGTGACCGCGAGGACGGGCGCGCTGTTCGCCAGGGCCGCCGCGACCAGCGGGCGTGCCGCGGGCGGTCCCTCCAGTTCCAGGTCGGGCACGCCGACCGAGTCGGCGAGGGCGCGCAGCGCCTTGTCGGGCAGGACGGCGGTGAGCAGGCCGGACAGCGGGCCGGGCTGGGGCATTGCGGTGGCTCCCCGGGGGGTCGAACGCGGACAGACCCCTGCCCGGGACCGAACGTCCACCGGAGGGGTTCTCGGCACCCAGCCTACGGCCCTGCCGGACGGGGTGCCCCGTGATTTCGGCCGACCTCCGGTGGCCGGTTCCGTTCGGGTGAACGTCGAGCACACACGGGTGACGTCATGCTGGGTGACATGCGACGGTTTGTCGGGTTCGCCGCAGTGCTGGCCGCCGCGCTGGCCGCCGGGTCCGCGTGCACCGCGGGGGGCTCCGGGGGCAGCGCGCCCTCCGCGCAGGCCCCCGGCGGGCTCCGGGTCGAGGTGGTGGCGTCCGGGCTGACCCACCCGTGGGACGTGGGGTTCCTGCCCGACGGGCGGATGCTCGTGCCGCAGCGGCCGGGGCGGATCGCCCTCGTCACGGCGGACGGGGAGGTGAGCGACGTCGAGGCCGACCTCGGTGACGTGGCGGCGCGGGGCGAGGGCGGGTTGATGAGCCTGGTCGTGCACCCGGACTTCGCGACCAGCCACCGGTTCACCACGTGCTTCAACACCGCCTCGGACGTGCGGCTGGTGACGTGGGAGCTGACCGGGTCCGCGGCGACGCGGGTGAAGGACCCGCTGCTGGCGGGGCTGCCGACGGCGGAGGGCGGACGCCACTCGGGGTGCCGGATGGCGCTCGACCGGGACGGCAACCTGCTGGTCGGCACCGGGGACACCGCGCGGGCGACCGTGTCGCAGGACCGGTCGAGCCTCGGCGGGAAGGTGCTGCGGGTCGACCTGGCGACCGGGGAGGGCGTGGCCGGCAACCCGTTCGGGGACCGGATCTACACCTACGGGCACCGCAACGTGCAGGGCGTGGCCGTGCGGCAGGACGGGATGGTGTTCACCGCCGAGCACGGGCCGGACGTGGACGACGAGGTGAACGTGCTGAGGGCCGGCGGGAACTACGGGTGGGACCCGTCGCGGGGCGGGACGGTCGGCGGGTACGACGAGGACGTGCCGATGACGGACCTGGAGCGGTTCCCGGACGCCGTGCCGGCGGTGTGGTCGTCGGGGGACCCGACGGAGGCGATCTGCGACGCGGCGTTCCTGGCGGGCGAGCAGTGGGGGTCGTTGAACGGCGTGCTGGCCGTGACGGCGTTGAAGGGGTCCAAGCTCCTGCTGTTCACCGTGACCCAGGAGGGCGGCGTGCACTCGGTCGCCATCCCGCCCGCGCTGGACGGCACCCACGGCCGCCTGCGCGGCGCCGAACAGGGCCCCGACGGCGCCCTCTACCTGACCACCTCGAACGGCACCAACGACCAAATCCTCCGCCTGACCGCGAGAGTCCTACGTTGAGACCGCGAGAGTCCTACGCCCAGCTCGCGAGAGTCCTACGTCCAGGCACCCCGAATTCAACGCTCACGACGGCGGCGGGGTGCCTGAGCGTTGAACTCGGGGCTGCTGAACGTAGGACTCTCGAAGCCCGAACGTAGGACTCTCGCGCGCTGAAGGTAGGACTCTCGAGGTCAGCGGGTGCGGAGGCGGGGTTTGTGGTCCATGTGGGACAGGCCCTTCCAGGCCAGGTTGACCAGGTGGGCGGCGACCTCGTCCTTCTTCGGCTTGCGGACCTCCAGCCACCACTGGCCGGTCAACGCCACCATGCCCACCAGCGCCTGCGAGTACAGGGCCGCCAGCTTCCGGTCGTAGCCCTGCCGCGAGAAGTGCAGCCCCAGGATCGACTCCACCTGGGACGCGATGTCGTTCAGCAACGACGAGAACGTGCCGGTCGACGACGCCACGGGCGAGTCGCGCACCAGGATGCGGAAGCCGTCCGTCGAGCCCTCGATGTAGTCCAGCAACGCGCACGCCGCCTGCTCCAGCAGCTCACGCGGGTGCCCGCCGGACAGGGCGTTCACGATGTGGTCCATCAGGTACTGCATCTCGCGGTCCACGACGACCGCGTAGATGCCCTCCTTGCCACCGAAGTGCTCGTACACCACGGGCTTGGACACGCCCGCCCGGTGCGCGATCTCCTCGATGGAGGTGACCTCGAAGCCCTTCTCGGCGAACAACGCCCTGGCCACGTCGAGCAACTGCTCGCGCCGCTCCTTGCCCGTCATCCGCACGCGCGGCACCGGTGTTTCGTCGCCGCGCCGTCTCCCCGCCACCCAGACCACCCTAAACACCCGCCCCCCGCGCCGGGACGCGAGGGGCAGGTGGGTCGTTAGCCGCGGACTACTTCTTGGCGCTGATGCGGGCCAGCCGCTGCTGGTTCGGCCACCGCACGTTGGTCGCCCAGCCGAACTTCTCGAACAGCCAGATCAGCCGCGCGGACGTGTCGATCTGACCGCGCTTGACGCCGTGCCGCGCGCACGTGGGGTCGGCGTGGTGCAGGTTGTGCCACGACTCGCCGAAGCTCAGGATCGCCAGCGCCCACACGTTCGCCGAGCGGTCGCGCGCCGCGAACGGCCGGTCGCCGACCATGTGGCAGAT
This sequence comes from Actinosynnema sp. NPDC053489, assembly GCF_044544865.1. NCBI lineage: Bacteria > Bacillati > Actinomycetota > Actinomycetes > Pseudonocardiales > Pseudonocardiaceae > Actinosynnema > Actinosynnema sp. NPDC053489. Next base: position 96,381 of record NZ_JBITXT010000020.1, read on the forward strand.
CGAGTTGACCGACCAGGTCACGTGGTGCAGGAACGCCACCCGCACGAGGCCGGCCCAGAAGAACGCCGACAGCGCGCCGGCCCACGACATGGTGATCAGGCCGCCCAGCGCGGCGGGCGCGAGCAGGCTGATCGTGGTCCACAGCCAGAACAGGTTGTCGACGCGGACCAGGTCCTTGTCGGCGAGCAGGTCCGGGGCGAAGCGCTGCGCGTTGGTCTTGTCCCGCTCGAACAGCCAGCCCATGTGGGCGTGCCAGAAGCCCTTGGCCAGCGCGACCGGGCCGCTGCCGAACAGCCACGGCGAGTGCGGGTCGCCCTCGCGGTCGGAGAACGCGTGGTGGCGGCGGTGGTCGGCGACCCAGACGATGACCGGGCCCTGCAGCGCCATGCTGCCCGCGATGGCCAGGCCGATCTTGAGGGCCCGGTTGGCCTTGAACGAGCCGTGCGTGAAGTACCGGTGGTAGCCGATCGTCACGCCGAGGCCGGCCAGGTAGTAGAAGGCGACGAACAGCGCGACGTCGACCCAGCCCAGACCCCAGCCCCAGGCGAACGGAACGGCCGCGAGCAGAGCCAGGAACGGCACGATGACGAACACGTACACGCCCAACTGCTCGACGTGGCCTCGTCGCCCCTCGATCATCGGCTTGGGTCCGCGATCCGGACCTTGCGGCGTGGACCTGCTCTCCAGGGTGCTGGTCATACATGTACCTCGTTGTGTATCGGGGACTACCTACGGAACCGTAACTTACGGCAGCGTAGGTTAGGTCGCCCTCGTGTCGCCATAGTCCGGACCGAACTCACGGCGTGTTCTCAGGAAGTCGGGCGTGTCGATCAGCGCGGGCGCATGATGCGGTGATGGCATCGTCGAACGTTCGCGGGCGACGCCGCCGGCGGATCGCACTGGTCACGTTCGCGGTGGTGTTGTTGCTGCTCATCGGGGCTCTGCTGGGGTTTGGCTGGTACTACAGCGGCCAGCTCCTCGACCCCTCGAAAGCGCGCCCCGGCTATGGCGACACGGTCGCGTCGTCGGCGTCGGGGACCGTCTCGCTGGAGGACTCCCGCGTGGCGGCTTTGCCGGGCACGTGGGGGCTGGTGTGGCCGGGCGGCGGTGCGAAGGTCGGCCCGGTGACCCACCGGTCGGAGGGCGTGGTGGTGCGCGAGCTGCAGGGCCAGGCTCCCCCGGACGGCACGCGGGTGCGGCTGGAGACGGCGGTCTGGAGCACCGACCCCGGCACGGCGCACGACCTGGAGTACACCGACGTGCGGGTCCCCACCGAGCTGGGTGACGCGGCGGCGTGGCTGGTACCCGCGCCGTCCGACACGTGGGTCGTCGCGGTGCACGGCCGGGGTGGGACGAGGGCCGAGGCGCTGCGGGTCATGCCTGCCTTGCACACCCTGGGACTACCCGTTCTGGCCGTGACCTACCGCAACGACGAGAACGCGCCGCGGTCCCCCGACGGCCTCTACCACCTGGGCGACACGGAGTGGCGCGACGTGGAGGCGGCCGTGCGGTACGCCCGCGGGCACGGCGCGCGCCAGGTCGTGCTGTACGGGTGGTCGATGGGCGGCGCGATCGTCGGCCAGTTCCTCGGCCGGTCGGCGGACGCGGGGTCGGTGGCCGCCGTCGTGCTCGACGCGCCCGTGGTGAGCTGGACGAAGACGCTGGAGCTGCAGTCGCGCAACCGGGGCGTGCCCGAGCAGCTGGTGCCGGTGGCGGAGCTGGTGTCGGACTGGCGGGCCGACCTGGACTTCGACCGGTTCGACCTGGTGGAGCACCCGCCCGCGCACCGGCCGCCGACGCTGCTGTTCCACGGCGACGCGGACGGGACCGTGCCCGTGCAGGCGTCCCGCGACCTGGCCGCCGCGGCGGGCCGGATCGACTGGCCGCTGCGGTACGTCGAGGTGCCGAAGGCCGAGCACACGGCGTCCTGGAACGTCGACCCGGAGTCCTACGACCGCGCGCTGACGGCGTTCCTCGGCTCGATCGACACGATCCAGTGAGAGCAGGTCTGCCCAATCGTGCCTAGTCGACTACGTAAAGTAGTTAACACGATGATTGTTTCGCCCGAAATCGTGTCGCACAGGGGTCGCACGCACCCCGCTCACGGCCGCCGAACGCCACCCGGAAGCACCCGGCGGTTCACCAAGACGTGACACAGAACACGTCAGACATTGCCCTGACCTGCATGAACACACACCGTCATGATCGGATTACGAAGAGGTTGCCGCCACTTGAGTGGTGGTGCTGACCTACCCGGGGGACTCGTGACAACATGTGTTCGCGCGGTCGGGGCGAGCCCCGGCCGTTCCGCCATGGTGTAAAGGCAGCACCTCGGATTTTGGTTCCGATGGTCCAGGTTCGAATCCTGGTGGCGGAGCGAGGAGGCCGGGCCACGAAGGTCCCGGCCGCCCTGCGTCTGCATGGGGGTGTGAGTCGCTGCGCGAGGAAGCGGTCGACGAGCAGGACAACGTGGGGCCCTCGCTCCACGAGATGTCCGACGCGTGGCTGGTCGGCCGCGCGAGTGAGCTCGTGGCCGTGGCCCAGAGCAGCCACCTCGCCGACCAGCTCGACGCCGCGCACGAGGTCGACCGCATCCTGGCCGAGGCGCAGGGCCGCGGCGAGCCCCGGATCGTCGGCCAGCTCCTGCGCGCGGCGGCCGTGGTCCGGATCGTCACGCCCGGCCTGGTCGACCTCTCCGACTCCGTGCTGGACGAGATGCTCGCGCACTGCCGCCGGCACGGCCTGCTGGTGCTGGAGGCCGAGGCGCACGCCCTGCGCGGTCGCCGCTACCTGCTCGGCGGCTTCGAGGACCGGGCGCTGACCGAGGTCGCCAGCGGCCTGGCCATGCTGGAGGAGGACCTCACCCCCGACCCGGTGCTGGACAAGCGCACGTGGGACCGGCTGCTGGCCTCGGCGCTGCAGTCGACCGGGCTCGTGCTCACCCAGCTCGGCGTGTACGAGATGGCCGACGAGGTGCTGGCCCGCGCGCACAACGCGATCCGCGACAGCGCCAACCCCCACCAGATCTACGTGCACCTGGTCAACCGCGCCCGCCTGCTCATCGGCTGGGGCCTGCGGCTGGAGCGGGTGGACAACTTCGACGAGGCCGCCGAGCGGTTCGCCACCGCCTCGGCCATCGCCACCGCCGTCGAGGGGCCGTTCCGCGAGTCGCTGCACCCCGGTCGGCGCGACCGCGCCGCCGCCGAGCAGGTGCCCGTGATCGGCGCGGCGCACGCGCTGGCCAAGCCGGGCGCGGAGCACATCGCGCGGCTGTGGAGCCTGCGCGAGCTGGCCATGTACGCCCGCGAGCTGATCATCGTGTCCATCGCGCTGGCCCGGTGCCTGGAGATGGAGGAGCTGCCGCAGCAGGCGTTGCAGGTGCTGCACGACGCCCGCGACCGGCTGGAGCACGACACCTCCGAGCCCACCCTGCTGCTGTGCCTGACCCGCGAGTACGCCCGCATGTCCGGCCCGCACGGCGAGCGCACGATCTCGGCGCTGCAGACCTACGCCAACGCGCTGGAGGTCGAGCTGTGGCTGATGCAGGAGGCGCGCACCGCCACCCTGCTCACCCGCCGCGACCACGAACGGCTGACGCGCGCGCACGGCGCGATCGCCCGGCAGGCGTTGCAGGACCCCCTGACCGGGCTGCCCAACCGGCGCGCGCTGGACGACCGGCTCGCCGCGCTGATCAACGCCCAGACCCACCCGATGTCCATCGCGCTGGTCGACCTCGACGGGTTCAAGGTCGTCAACGACAAGCACTCGCACGCCGAGGGCGACGACGTCCTGCGCGTGATTGCGAGCACACTGCGCCAGGCGCTGCGGGGTGACGACCTGGTGGCCCGCTACGGCGGCGACGAGTTCGTCGTGCTGCTGCCCGGTGCCCCCCTGCACGCCGCCGAGGCGGCTCTCGGCCGGGCCGTGGAAGCCGTCGCCGGACTGCCTTCCGACCTGTCCAGGGGCGTGACGCTGTCGGTCGGCGTGATCTCCGTGCGGCCCCGCGAGGCGGCGCACGCGGCGCTCGCCCGGGCCGACTCGGCGATGTACGCCGCGAAGCGGCGAGGTGGCTGCCAGGTTGCGGCCGTGGAGGGCGAGCCCTCCTCGGAGGCTTAGTATCGGCACCTGGCGGGAAGCCAGGTCCCCTCCCGCTGAACGCACGCACTCAGCTAGGGAGAGCGCTGATGCTCGAGGGTGTCCCCACCCCAGTCAGCACGATCGTCCTCGCAGCGGGTGAAGGCACCCGCATGCGCTCAGCCACCCCGAAGGTGTTGCACCGCATCGCGGGGCGTTCCCTGGTGGAGCACGCCGTGCGCGCCGCCGCCGGGACGGAACCCGACCACCTCGCGGTCGTCGTCGGCCACGGCCGCGCGGCGGTCGCCGAGCACCTCGACGCCCTGTCCACCGCGCTGGACCGCAAGGTCACCGTGGCGGTGCAGGAGGAGCAGAAGGGCACCGGGCACGCGGTCGGCTGCGGCCTGGCCGAACTGCCCGCCGACCTCGGCGGCACGGTCGTCGTGACCTACGGCGACGTGCCGCTGCTGGACGCCGACGCGCTGCGCGCGCTGCTGGCCGAGCACGGCGACCGCGGCAACGCCGTCACCGTGCTGACCGCCGTGGTGGCCGACCCGACCGGCTACGGCCGGATCGTGCGGTCCGCGGACGGCTCGGTCGAGGCCATCGTGGAGCAGAAGGACGCCACGCCGGAGCAGCGGGCGATCACCGAGATCAACTCCGGGGTGTACGCGTTCGACGCGGCCGTGCTGCGCGACGGGCTGTCCCGGCTGTCCACCGACAACGCGCAGGGCGAGCTGTACCTGACCGACGTGCTGACCATCGCGCGCGGCGACGGCCGGCGCGTGGGCGCGCTGGTGACGTCGGACCCGTGGCTGGTCGAGGGCGTGAACGACCGGGTGCAGCTGGCCCGGCTCGGCGCGGAGCTGAACCGCAGGCTGGTCGAGCGGGCCATGCGCTCGGGCGTGACCGTGGTCGACCCGGCCACCACCTGGCTGGACGCCGACGTGCGGCTGGGCCGTGACGTCGTGATCGAGCCGAACGTGCAGCTCAAGGCCGGTACCTCGGTCGACGAGGGCGCGGTCGTCGGTCCGGACACCACGCTGTCGGCGTGCGCGGTCGGGCCGGGCGCGACGGTGGTGCGCACGCACGGGACCGGCTCGGAGATCGGCCCCGGCGCGTCCGTCGGGCCGTTCGCCTACCTGCGGCCGGGCACCCGGCTCGGCGAGGGCGGCAAGATCGGGACCTTCGTGGAGACGAAGAACTCCGAGATCGGCGCGGGCAGCAAGGTGCCCCACCTGAGCTACATCGGCGACGCCACCATCGGCGAGCACTCCAACATCGGCGCGGCCAGCGTCACCGTGAACTACGACGGCGTGAACAAGCACCGCACCACGATCGGGTCCTTCTGCCGCACCGGATCGGACAACATGTTCGTCGCGCCGGTCACCGTCGGCGACGGCGCGTACACCGGTGCGGGGACCGTGGTGCGGCGCGACGTGCCGCCCGGCGCGCTGGCCGTGTCCGGCGGGCCGCAGCGCAACCTGGACGGCTGGGTGGTGTCCCGCAGGGCGGGCACGGCTTCGGCCGAAGCGGCGCAGCGCGCCCTGACGCCCGAGAATGCAGGCACAACCGATGAAGGGCGCTGACGTGAACCCCACGATGGCCGGGACACCCAAGAAGAACCTGATGCTCTTCGGCGGGCGCGCCTACCCGGAGCTGACCGAGCAGGTGGCCAAGCACCTGAACGTGTCGGTGACCCCGCAGTCGGCGTACGACTTCGCCAACGGCGAGATCTTCGTGCGGTTCGAGGAGAGCGTGCGCGGCTGCGACGCGTTCGTCATCCAGTCGCACTGCGCCCCCATCAACCAGTGGCTGATGGAGCAGCTGATCATGGTGGACGCGCTGAAGCGGGCCTCCGCGAAGCGCATCACCGTGATCATGCCGTTCTACCCCTACGCGCGGCAGGACAAGAAGCACCGCGGCCGCGAGCCGATCTCCGCGCGCCTGGTCGCGGACCTGTTCAAGACCGCGGGCGCGGACCGGCTGGTGGCCGTCGACCTGCACACCGCGCAGATCCAGGGCTTCTTCGACGGCCCGGTGGACCACCTCTGGGCCATGCCGCTGCTGGCCGAGCACATCAAGGACAAGTACGCCGACCGCGAGATCACCGTGGTCTCCCCCGACGCCGGCCGCACCAAGCTGGCGGAGAAGTGGGCGGACACCCTCGGCGGCTCGCCGATCGCGTTCATCCACAAGACCCGCGACCCGCTGCGGCCGAACGAGGTCGTCGCCAACCGGGTGGTCGGCCAGGTCGAGGGCCGGCTGTGCGTCGTCATCGACGACATGATCGACACCGGCGGCACGATCACCAAGGCGGTGGAGCAGCTGCTGGCCCAGGGCGCGTCGGACGTCGTCATCGCGGCCACGCACCCGGTCCTGTCCGGCCCGGCGATCGAGCGGCTGCGCGACTGCGGCGCGCGGGAGGTCGTGTTCACCGACACCCTCCCGATCCCGGCCGAGAAGCGGTTCGACGCCATGACCGTGCTCCCGATCGCGCCCCTGCTGGCCCGCGTGATCCAGGAGGTCTTCGAGGACGGCTCCGTGACGTCGCTGTTCGACGGCAACGCCTGACCGGCGCCGCGGCACCCGGCCCGGCACGCCTCCCCGGCGTGCCGGGCCGTCGCGTTTCGGGTGGTCGGGGGCGGGGAACCAACCCCCGATTAGGCCCTGTCCCGCGGATCGGCCTACACTGTTCAGGTTGCCTCGGCGAGGGCGAGCATCACGCTCGGCGTGATCGACGCGGCGGTTGTGATGCCGCGCGTGTTCACCCTCCGCGCCGCCCGCCGCCGCAGGCCAACCCCCGCTTCGCCCCGCCCGACGTACCCGCCGACGTTTACCAGGCCAGACCGTTAGGAGAGCCCCACCGTGTCCGAGGTCCGTCTCGCCGCAGAGCAGCGCACCGAGTTCGGCAAGGGCGCCGCCCGCCGCACCCGCCGCGCCGGCAAGATCCCCGCGGTGCTCTATGGCCACGGTTCCGACCCGAAGCACCTGGCCCTGCCGGCGCTGGAGTTCGCCCGTGTTGTCCGCGAGCACGGTCACAACGCAGTTCTCACCCTGGACATCGAGTCCTCGACCGAGCTGGCGCTGACCAAGACCGTCACCACGCACCCCATCAAGAACTACATCGAGCACGTCGACCTGCTGCTCGTGCAGCGGGGCGAGAAGGTCACCGTCGAGGTGCCGATCGTGCTGACCGGCGAGGCCGCCGCGTCGACCCTGCTGACCCAGGACCTCACCTCGGTCCAGGTCGAGGCCGACGCCCTGAACATCCCCGAGCAGGTGGAGCACTCCGTCGAGGGCCTGGAGGCCGGCGCCCAGGTGCACGCCTCCGACCTGGCCCTGCCCGCCGGCACCAGCCTGGTGACCGACGCGGACGCGCTCGTCCTCGCGGTGAACGCCGCGCCGACCGCCGCCGAGCTGGACGGCGACACCGGCGAGGCCACCGAGCCCGAGGCCACCGAAGAGGACTGAGCCCATCACGTCGGGCGACTCCCACGGCACGCCTCCCCCGCCGCACGGCTGGGGAGGCGTGCCGTCGCCGTTCCTGACGCCGGCGCAGGTGCGGGCCACCCGGTTCCCGCGCCGCCGGGGCAAGGGCTACGACCCGGCGCAGGTGGACGCGTTCGCGCTGCGCATCGCCGACGCGCTGGCCGGGCGGGTCGAGCTGCACCCCGACCGGGTGCGCGCGGTCGCGTTCACCGAGATCGCGGGCGGGTACGACCAGCGGGCCGTGGACGACTTCCTGGCCGCGTGCGAGCACCAGCTGCGGACCGGGCACGTGCCGCCGACGACATTGCGGACGGGCGAGGCGCTGCTGGCGGTGAAGCTGCCCCGCTCGACCGACGGCTACGATCGCGGCGAAGTCGACGCGTTCCTCGGCCGGGCCGCCGCGGCGCTGGACGACCGGGGGCGGATGACCTCCGGCGAGGTGCGCCACACCAGGTTCACCACCACGTCCGGGCTGCGCCGGGGCTACCAGGTGCGCGCGGTGGACGCCCTGTTGGACGAGCTTGAGCAGGAGTTGCGGTTCCGTGGTCGATGACGTCGCCCTGGTCGTCGGGCTGGGCAACTCCGGGCCCAAGTACGAGGGCAACCGGCACAACGCGGGCTTCCTGGTGCTGGACGAGCTCGCCGCGCGCGTGGGCGGGAAGTTCAAGGCGCACAAGGGCGGTGCCGAGGTCGTGGAGGGGCGGCTGGCCCGGCGGCGGGTCGTGCTGGCCAAGCCGCGCGGCTACATGAACACCTCCGGCGGGCCGGTGGCGGGCACGGCGAAGTTCTACAAGACCCCGCCGTCCTCGATCGTCGTCGTGCACGACGAGCTGGACCTGCCGTTCGGCGTGGTGCGGCTCAAGCTCGGCGGCGGGGACAACGGGCACAACGGGCTGCGGTCGATCACGAAGTCGTTGGGCACCAAGGACTATCACCGGGTGCGGTTCGGGGTGGACCGGCCGCCGGGTCGCATGGACCCGGCGGACTACGTCCTGCGCGACTTCTCCACCGTGGAGCGCAAGCAGCTGGCCCTGGAGCTGGACCGGGCGGCGGACGCCGTGGAGGCCCTGCTGGAACTGGGCCTGGAAGCCGCCCAGAACAGGTTCCACTGAGCACAGGTTCCACTGAGCACAGGTTCCACTGAGCACAGGTTCCACTGAGGACGGGTTCGTCCGTCAGCTCGCGGGGACCAGGGCCGCGGCGGCGGACCGGCGCAGCTTGCCCGACGGCGTCTTCGGCAGGCTGCCCGGCTTCAGCACGACCACCGAGAACGGCCGCAACCCCACCGCGTCCACCACCCGGGCGCTGATCTCCTTGCCCAGCCGGCGCACCTCGTCGTCCTCGCCGGCGAGCTTCGACTCGACCACCACGGCGAACCGCTCGCGCCGCGTGCCCGCGTCCAGCCGCACCGCCACCGCGTTCCCCGCGCGCACGCCCTCGACCGACGTGGCGGCCCGCTCGATGTCCGTGGGGTAGATGTTGCGCCCGCCCATGATGATCACGTCCTTGCGCCGGCCGCAGACGACGACCTGACCGTCCACCACGTACCCCTCGTCGCCGGTGTCCAGCCAGCCCTCGGCGTCCTGGGTGTCCCGCGGCCCGTCCACGGTGAGGTAGCCGGGCGTCACGGCCTCGCCGCGCACCCGCAGCTGACCGACCTCGCGCTCGCCCAGCACGGCACCCTCGCCGTCGACCACCCGCACCTCCAGCCCCGGCAGCGGCGGGCCAAGCAGCGGGAACGCCCGCGCGTTCGGGCTGTCCGGCGGCACGGGCACAGCCCGGTGACCCGCCTCCAGCTCCTCCGGGTCCACCCAGTCGACCGCCATGCCGGTGAACACCGGCGCGAACGCCACGCCCAGCGTCGTCTCCGCCATGCCGTACGCGCACAGCACGCACTCGGGGCGCAGCCCGAACCGCGCGCCCGCGTCGGTGAACATCCGCACGGCGGCCGGGTCGATGGGCTCGGCCCCGTTGAGCGCGATCCGCAGCGTCGACAGGTCGAACGCGCCGTCGTCCACGCCCTTCATGCGGCGGGCGGCGATGGCGTAGGCGAAGTTCGGCGCGGCCGTGATGGTGCCGCGGTAGCGGCTGATCAGGTCCGGCCAGAGCGTCGGCCGGCCGAGGAAGTCCACCGGGGTGACCTTCACCAGGTCGATGCCGAACAGCATGGGCACGGTCAGGAAGCCGACCATGCCCATGTCGTGGAACAGGGGCAGCCAGGAGACCATCCGGTCGGTCTCCGGGTCGAGCTCGGCGGCGACCTCCATGGCCTTGGCGTTGGACCACAGGTTGCCGTGCGTGATGCGGACGGCCTTCGGGTCGGCGGTCGAGCCGCTGGTGAGCTGGAGCAGCGCGGGCATGTCCTCGGTGACGTCGACGGGTGCCGCCAGCGGCTCGCCGTCCAGCTCGGCCAGCCTGCGGTAGGCGACGCCGTTCTCGTCCAGCACGCCCGACAGCGCGTCGAACGGCGCGCCGAGCAGCACCAGCTTCGCGCCGATCATCGTGAGCACGCGCAGCGTGTCGCCGGCCCACTCGGCCAGGTCCGTGCGGGCCGTCGGCTGGTGCAGCATGGTCGTGCTGCCGCCGGCGAGCCACACCGCCTGCACGGCCGGCGCGATCTCGGCCGGGTCGCCCGCGAGGACGGCGACCGACTCACCGCGGGCCACCCCGCCGGCCACGAGCGCCCCCGCCACGCGGGTGGCCCGCTCGTGCACCTCCGCCCACGACCGGCGGGTCGGAGCGTTCGGCTCCCCCGTGGTCATGCCCCGCGTCCGTCCCCCGGCACCCGAAGCGGTTGCCACCATCGTGTCCACGAACCGGCTCATGCCCGTCAGAGTAGAGCGATCTTCCGGCGCATTGAGCCGATAGGGCGAGACATTGGACCCGACATCCGGCGATACTCCCCGGTACACCACACGAAGGAGGTAATCGGGTGGCCGCGTTCGACGCTCGTCAGCACCTGCCGGCACATCCGGCGCCGCTGTTGGGCGCGCAGGACCTGCGGCAGGTCGCCTTCCACCGCCCGCCGCCCGGCCAACCGGGGTACGACGAGGTCCAGGTGGACGCGTTCCTGGACCGCGTCGAGGCGACGCTGCTCGGCCGCGCCGACGTGACCGAGGAGGAGGTGCGCCGGGTCCGGTTCAGACCCGCGCGGCCCGGCTACTACGCGGCCGAGGTGGACGCGTTCATGGACCTGGTGGCGGAGACGCTCGGGTCCACGCCGCAGCGGCGGCAGGCGACCGCGCCCGCGCAGGGCGCGCACGCCACGTCGACGGGGATGCGTCCGGCGGCGGCCCGGTTGACCCCGCAGGACGTGCGCGGGGTGCGGTTCCACAAGCCGAGGCCGGGCAACCGCGGGTACCACGAGGGCGAGATCGACGCGTTCCTCGACCGGATCGAGGACACCCTGGCGGGCCGCGACCACCTGACCGCCCGCGAGGTGCAGGACCAGGAGTTCGGCTACGCCCCGCCGGGCCAGGTGGGGTACGACGAGGACGACGTGGACACGTTCCTCGACCTGGTCGTGGTGACGCTGGAGCGGATGCCCGCGCCACCCCGCCCCGCGCGCCCACTCACCCCTGCCGCGCCCGCCGGGTCGGTCACCCCTGTCGGATCGGCCGCCGCACCGACCGTCACACCCGCCTCGCCGCCCGTTCGGCCGCGCCCGGGCCCGGGCACGCGCCCGTTGACCGCCCGCGACGTCCGCACCGCCGCGTTCGGCAAACCGCCGCGCGGTCGGCGTGGCTACCACGAGGCGCAGGTGGACAAGTTCCTCGACCGGATCGAGAACACGCTGCTCGGGCAGGACGACCTGACCGCCCGGGAGGTGCGCGAGGTGCGGTTCAGCCGGCCCATGTTCGGGCGGCGCGGGTACGACGAGACGGAGGTGGACGCGTTCCTGGCGCGGGTGGAGAAGCAGTTGGGCGACGGTCCCCTGCGGCCGAGCGCGCTGCCGCCGATCACGTCGTGGAAGCAGCTGCGGTCGATCAAGATCCCGTTGGCGGGGCCGGCGCAGCGCGGTTACCGGACGTCCCAGGTGGACCGGGTGCTGGAGGAGATCGGCGTCGCGCTGGACGGCATGGTCGGCGCGTCGGCGGCGGAGGTGGAGCGGACGAGGTTCGCCACGTCGCTGCTGGCGGGCCAGGGCTACGACTGCGCCTTCGTCGACGAACTGCTGCCCCTGCTGGCCGCCGAACTCCGCCGCCGCACCCCCTGACCCGCGAGAGTCCTACGTTCAGGTCTCGAGAGTCCTACGTTCGCGCACCTCGAGTTCAACGCTCAGCGACGCCCGGCGCGATCCTGAGCGTTGAACTCACGTGCTCTGGACGTAGGACTCTCGCCGCCTGAACGTAGGACTCTCGCGCGGGCGGGGGTCAGGGTTCGGCGGTCTCGGCGGCGGTCAGCCACTGGGACTCGACGTCCTCGGCCTCGGCCAGCACGGCCTTCAGCTCCGCGTCCAGCGCCATCAGCCGCTCCGGGTCGGTGGCCGCCTCCGCCAGCGCCGCGTGCAGCTGCGCCTCCTTCTTCTGCAACGCCTCCAGCCGGCGTTCCAGCCGGGCCAGCTCCTTGCGCGCCGCACGCTGGTCGGCCGCCGACGACGGCCCGGACGCGGGCTTCGCGGCCGGCGCGCCCACCGCCTCCTTCTGCCGGTCGCGCCGCCGCAGGTACTCCTCGATGCCGCCGGGCAGGTCGGTCAGCCCGCCGTCGCCGAACAGCGCCACCACCTTGTCGCACACCCGCTCCACGAGGTACCGGTCGTGCGAGATCACCACGAGCGTGCCCGGCCACGAGTCGAGCAGGTCCTCCAGCTGCTGCAACGTGTCGATGTCCAGGTCGTTGGTGGGCTCGTCGAGCAGCAGCACGTTCGGCTCGGCCATCAGCAGCCGGCACAGCTGCAACCGCCGCCGCTCGCCGCCGGACAGGTCGCCCACCGGCGTCCACTGCTTCTGCGACGAGAACCCGAACCGCTCGGCCAGCTGCGACGCCGACATCTCCTGCTTGCCCAGCACGACCCGCCGCGCGACCTCCTCCACGGCCTCCAGCACCCGCATCGACCCGTCGAGGTCGTGCAGCTCCTGGCTGAGGTGCGCGAGCTTCACGGTCTGCCCCTGGACGCGCGTGCCGCCCTCCAGCTCCCGCTCCCCGGCCAACGCCTTGAGCAGCGTCGTCTTCCCCGAGCCGTTCACGCCGACGATGCCGATCCGGTCGCCGGGCCCGATCCGCCACGTCAGGTCGCGCACCAGCACCCGGTCGGGCACGGTCAGCGTCACGTCCTCCAGCTCCAGCACCGTGCGCCCCAGCCGCCGCTTGGCGAACGCCAGCAGCTCCACCGAGTCGCGCGGGGCCGGCACGTCGGAGATCAACGCCTCGGCGGCCTCGATCCGGTAGCGCGGCTTGGACGTGCGGGCCGGCGCGCCGCGGCGCAGCCACGCCAGCTCCTTGCGGGCCAGGTTGCGGCGCTTCTCCTCGATCGCGTCGGCCAGTCGGGCCCGCTCGGCGCGGGCGAAGATCCAGTCCGCGTAACCGCCCTCGTACTGCTCGACGCGGCCGCCGACGACCTCCCACGTGCGGCTGCACACCGTGTCCAGGAACCACCGGTCGTGCGTCACCACGACGAGTGCCGTGCGCCGGGCCAGCAGGTGCTCGGCCAGCCACCGCACGCCCTCGACGTCGAGGTGGTTGGTCGGCTCGTCCAGCACGACCAGGTCGAGGTCCTGCACGAGCGCCGCGGCCAGCGCCACGCGCCGCCGCTCGCCGCCGGACATCGTGGCGACCGGCGAGTCCAGCCCGAACCCGGTGATGCCGAGGCCGTCCAGGATCGACCGCACGCGCGCGTCGGCGGCCCACTCGTGCTCCGAGGTGAACCCCAGCGGGTCGATGACGGCGTTGCGGACCGTCGACCCCTCCGGCAGCTCGGTGCGCTGCGTGACCACCGCCATGCGCAGCCCGCGGTTCTGGCTGACGCGCCCCTCGTCCGGTTCGGCGAGCCCGGCCAGCACCTCGAGCAGCGTCGTCTTGCCGCCGCCGTTGAGGCCGACGACGCCGATGCGGTCGCCCTCACCGACGCCGAGGGACACGCCGTCGAGCAGCGGACGCACGCCGAACGACTTGGAGACGTTCTCCAAGTTGACCAGGTTGGCCATGTACCAGCACCTTCATCGGGATCGGGGGTGACAACGCGGTACGCCAGCCTAGTCGCGCCCCGCCGGCCCGCCGACCTCGGACGGGCGGGTCAGGCGTGCACCTCGGGCGGCGTCGGCCGGGTCGGCTCCTCGGTGCCGACGACGCGGGCGCCGTGCACCGGGCCCTGCGCGACCCGGACGGTCCGGCAGACGCCCGCGCCCGCGAGCTCGGCGGCCACCCGGACGGCCGAGTCGCCGTCCGTGCAGAGGAACGCGCAGGTGGGGCCCGAGCCGGACACCATGCCGGCCAACGCGCCCGCGTTCACGCCCGCGCGCAGCGTGCGGCGCAGGTTCGGGCGCAGGGACACGGCGGCGGCCTGCAGGTCGTTGCCCAGCAGGAGGGCGAGCTGGCGCGGGTCGCCGGAGGCCAGCCCCTCCAGGACGGCTTCGGCCTCGCCCACGCGGGGCGGGTCGCCCTCGGCGCGCAACCGGTCCAGCTCGTCGAACACCTCGGGGGTGGCCAGGCCGCGCCGGTCGAACGCCAGGACCCAGTGGAACGTGTGGCGGGACAGCACGGGCACGATCCGGTCGCCGCGGTCGGTGCCGAGCGCCGTGCCGCCGTAGAGGGCGAACGGGACGTCCGCGCCGATCCCGCCCGCGAGGTCGGCCAGCTCGTCGCGGTTGATCTCCAACCGCCACAGCGAGGCCAGGCCGACGAGCGTGGCGGCGGCGTCCGCGCTGCCACCGGCCATGCCGCCGGCGACCGGGATGGACTTGCGGATGACGACGCGGACCTTCGGGTCCTCGGGGTCGCGGCCGACGTGCTGGGCGAGCACCCGCACCGCCCGCCAGGCCAGGTTGGACGCCCCGGTCGGCACCGAGTCCGCGCCCTCGCCGTGCACCTCGACGCCGGGGTCCTCGGCGATGGCGACGGTGACCTCGTCGGTCAGGGACAGGGCCTGGAAGATCGTCACCAGGTCGTGGTAGCCGTCCGCGCGGAGGTCGCCCACGGCCAGGTGCAGGTTGACCTTGGCCGGGACGCGGACGGTGACCGGTGGTGGGACGACTGCGAGCACGCCATGCAGCCTACGGGCGTTTTCGGGTGGTTCGCGCCAACCGACCCCTGACCTGCGGCGGAAGGGACGCCGTGCCGGTGCCGACGGGCCGCGGGGCGGGCGTGCGGCGGGCACGGCGCAGCCGCCCCGGCCGGTCGGCCGGGGCGGCTGGGCGTTGAACTCGGGGGTCCTGGGTGTAGGACTCTCGGGTCCTGGACGTAGGACTCACGCGACGCGAGCGTAGGACTCACGCGACGCGAGGGGACGACTCACGCGACGTGAGGGGGCGGCTCTCGGTCAGACCGGGAGGACGGAGCCCGAGAAGGTCTGCTTGATGTAGTCCTTGACCTCCTGCGACTGGAGCAGCGCCAGCAGGTCCTTGATCCGCTGGTCGTCCTTCAGCTCGGCCCGCGTGACCAGGCCGTTCGCGTTCGGGTTGCCCTCCGCCTTCTCCAGCACCAGGGCGTCGGACGCGGGCTTGAGGCCGGCGTCGATCGCGTAGTTGCCGTTCACCACGGACGCGTCGGTGTCGTCCAGCGAGCGGGGCAGCTGGGCGGCCTCCAGCTCGACGAACTCCAGGTTGCGCGGGTTCTCCGCGATGTCCCGGATGGTCGCCGTCTTCTCCGCGCCCGCCTTGACCTTGATCAGCCCGTTGTCCTGGAGCAGCTTCAGGCCGCGCGCCTCGTTGGTGGCGTCGTTCGCCACGGCCACGCGCGCGCCGGACGGCAGGTCGGCCAGCGACTTGTGCTTCTTCGAGTACACGCCCAGCGGCTCGATGTGCACCGGCCCGATCCACTCCAGCTTCGCGCCGCTCTCGGTCTTGAACGTGTCGAGGTACGGCACGGTCTGGAAGTAGTTCGCGTCCAGCGACCCGTCGACCAGCGCCGTGTTCGGCTGCACGTAGTCGGTGAACTCCACGACCTCGATCTTGAGGCCCTTCGACGCGGCGAGGTTGTCCGCGACGTACTGGAGCACCTGGGCGTGCGGGACGGGGCTCACGCCGACCTTGAGGGGCGCGTTCGGGTCGGACGCGGCCCCCTTGTCGGCACTACCGCAGCCCACCGCGGTCAGCAGCACGGCCAGCAGGGCAGCACGAATGCGCATTTCATTCCTTAGGTGAGGGAGGGGAACAGCGATCAGACGGAGGCGGTGCGGCGGCGGTCGACGCCGCGGGCCACGCGGTTGGTGGTGAACTGGATCGCGGTGGCGATGATCGCCAGCACGACGACCGTGCTCCACAGGTAGCGGTCGTTGAACCGCTGGTACCCCATGCGCACGGCGAGGTCGCCGAGCCCGCCGCCGCCGACCACCCCGGCCATGGCCGAGTAGCCGAGCAGCGCGATCGCGGTCACGCCGACGGCGTTGACCAGCGCGGGCAACGACTCGCGGAGCAGCACGCTGCGCACGATCCGCAGCGTGGACGAACCGGTCGTGACGGCGGCCTCGACCACCGACACGTGCACCTCGGCCAGCACGTTCTGGACCAGCCTGCCGACGAACGGGATCGCGCCGACGGCCAGCGGCACGATCGCCGCCGTGGGTCCGATGGTGCTGCCGAGCAGCAGCCTGGTCAGCGAGGTGAGCACCACCAGCAGGACCAGGAACGGCATGGAGCGGCCCAGATCCACGACGAACCCGAGCACTTTGTGGAGCACCGGTCGGGGCTTCAGCCCACCGGGAGCGGTGAGCTGGAGCCAGATGCCGACCGGTGCCCCGAGCAGAACGGCGATCAGGGTGGAGACGACCACCATGTACAACGTCTCACCGGTGGCGAGCAGCACGTCGTCGAACACGGTGGACCAGGGTGTTGCAGACCTCACGCAGCTACTCCCTGCGGACCCGAGAGGGTCCGGCGCACGGAGCCGCCCGCCTCCGAGATCCACTCCAGCGCCGAGTCGGCGCGCTCACCCTTCAGGCCGACGCGGAACCGCGCGACCGGCGTCTCGCCCAGCCGGGTCAGGCCGCCGCCGAGCAGGTTCAGCTCGACGCCGAACCGGCTGCCGGCCTCCGGCAGGAGCGCGCCGACGGCCGCGAAGCCGATCAGCACGACGTCCGCGACCCGGTCGAACGAGCCCTCCAGCGCCGGGTTCTGGTCCACGGCGGGCAGCAGCGACGAGGCCGTGCGGCTCGCCGCGTCGGACACCAGGTCGAGCACCTTGCCGTGCTCCACCACGCGCCCGTCCTCCAGCACCGCGACGTCGTCGCAGATCTTGCGGACCACGCCCATGTCGTGCGTGACCACGAGCACCGTGACGCCCAGCTCGGCGCGCGCCCGGTCCAGCACGGTGAGCACCGAGCCGGTGGTGTCGGGGTCCAGGGCGGAGGTCGGTTCGTCGGCCAGCAGCACGGACGGCGACGCGGCGAGGGCGCGGGCGACCGCGATCCGCTGGCGCTGGCCGCCGGAGAGCTGGTCCGGGTAGGAGCCCGCCTTGTCGGTCAGGCCCACGAGGTCGAGCAGCTCGGCGACGCGGGTGCGGCGCTGCGGCCCGGCCACGCCCGCGGCCTCCAGCGGCAGCGCGACGTTGCCCGCGGCGGTGCGCTGGCGCAGCAGGGAATCCCCTTGCGGCACAACGCCGATCTGCCGGCGGGCGGCCCGCAGCGCGGTGCCGTCGAGGGAGACGAGGTCGGTGCCGTCGACGCGGATCGCGCCGCTGTCGGGGCGCTCCAGGAGCGCGACGCACCGGGCCAGGGTGGACTTGCCCGCCCCGCTGGGGCCGACGACGCCGAGCACGGTGCCCGAGGCGACGTCCAGGTTCACG
Organism: Actinosynnema sp. NPDC053489; assembly: GCF_044544865.1. Lineage (NCBI taxonomy): Bacteria > Bacillati > Actinomycetota > Actinomycetes > Pseudonocardiales > Pseudonocardiaceae > Actinosynnema > Actinosynnema sp. NPDC053489. The sequence goes on from NZ_JBITXT010000020.1 coordinate 113,883, forward strand.
CCGTCCAGCGCGCGAACCTGCCCGGTACTCCCGGGGAAGGTCTTGGTGAGGTTCTCGACAGTGATCACGTTTCGCTCCACGACAGCATGCGGCAGCGCACGCTCATGGCGTGCGTGACCGGCGGCTCAGCTCAGAAAGGTGTCCTGAAAGGGAAGGACGCGAGGAATCCGAAGGCGCTCAGGGCTTCCTAGAAGCTGCGACAGCCCGAGGACGTGCGCCGGCCGTGGTCGACGACCCGCCGTCTGGTGAGCATTCGCATCCTGGGCACGTGATCCTCCATCGATCCTGGCTGAAGCACCTGCCCCCATGGGGGGGTGGTTGCTGCGGCGTCGTGGAGCCAGGTCTCTCGGCCGCTCGGGATGGCAACACGAGTAGACCTGACGCGACCCGCCCGACGCAAGCCTGAAACCGGATCGTCCGGCAAATCACACTTTCGGCCGAAAGATCAACGACTATCGAGTAGAGGCGGCCTCGGCTATCCGGATGAAGTCACTGACGGCCAGTTGTTCGCCGCGCAGCGCCGGATCGACCCCCGCGGCGACGAGGAGCCGCTCGGCGTCGGCTGCCGAACCGGCCCACCCGGACAGCGCGCCGCGCAGCATCTTGCGCCGCTGCGCGAAAGCCGCGTCCACCAACGAGAACAGCAGCTTCGGGTCCACGGTGGACAGAGGGTCGTGGCGGTCGAACGCGACGAGCGCGGAGTCCACGTTGGGTACCGGCCAGAACACCGACCGTGACACCGGACCGGCGCGTCGGGCGTCGGCGTACCAGGCGAGCTTGACGCTGGGCACGCCGTAGACCTTGCTGCCGGGCGCGGCGGCCATCCGATCGGCCACCTCGGACTGCACCATCACCAGGCCCGTGCGCAACGACGGCAGCGCGGCCAGCAGGTGCAGCACCACGGGCACGGCGACGTTGTAGGGCAGGTTCGCCACGAGGGCGGTGGGCGGCACGGGCAGCTGCTCGGGCGTGACGCGCAGGGCGTCCTCGTGCACCACGCTGAGGCGGTCCGCCAGGGAGGGCGCGCGCTCGGCCACGGTGACGGGCAGGCGTTGCGCGAGGACCCCGTCGATCTCCACGGCCACCAGGGCGCGGCAGGAGGGCAGCAGGGCCAGCGTGAGGGAGCCGAGGCCGGGGCCCACTTCGAGCACCACGTCGTCGGGGCGCAGGCCGGCCGCCGACACGATGCGCCGCACCGTGTTCGGGTCGTGCACGAAGTTCTGCCCCAGCTTCTTGGTGGGGCGGACGTCCAGCTCGGCGGCCAACCTGCGAACGTCGGCCGGGCCGAGGAGGTGGCTCCCCGGCCCGGCCGACGTCGAATCCTCAGTCACCGACACATTGTTACGGCAGGCCCAGCTTCTGCTGGCAGTGGGGCCACGCCGAGTAGCCGCCGCGGGCGTCGCGCACCTTGGTCGCCACGGCGATCTGCTGCTCGCGGGTCGCCTGGTGCGGGTAGGCGGCGTACTGGGAGCCGCCGTAGGCGTCCCACGTGCCCTTGTTGAACTGCAAACCGCCGTAGTAGCCGTTGCCGGTGTTGATGGCCCAGTTGCCGGTCGCCTCGCAGTTGGCCAGCCGGTCCCACACCTCGCCGTCCGGCGGGAGCTTCGTGCCGACCTTGACCTTCTTCGGCTTCGGCTCCTTGGTGACCTTCGCGCCCAGCTTCTCGCGGCCGACCTCGGCGCCGTTCTTCACGGTGACGCGGTAGGTGACGATCTGCTCGCCTGCCTCACCGGGCTCCAGGACCTCCTTCTGGCCCTTCAGGAGCGTGTCGTCCTTGATCTCCTCGACGGGCGGCTGCACGGCCTCCGTCGCGTTGATCACCGACACCCCGGTGCGGGTGATGTGGACCTCGGCGCCGTTGGTGACGCGCAGGTCCAGCGCCGACTCGATCTTGTCCTCGGGGCCCAGCGACAGGTTCTCGGCGCGCAGCAGCTCGTCCACGGTCACGGCCGTCGTGCGGATCTTGCGGGGCTCGTTGCCGCCGTCGTAGAGCGTGATGGTCTTGAGGCTCTTGACCTCCAGCGAGAGGCCGTCGAGCGGGACGTCCATGCCGCGGTCGTGGGAGACCCACGCGCCCTCGTCGTCGATCCGCAGCTGGTCGAGCGCCTCGTCCACGGTCACGGACCGGACCCAGCCCTCGCGCTGCTCGCCGTCGACCGTCGCCTTCACCAGCCGGCCGCGGTCCAGCGAGATCTTGCCGCCGTCGCCCACCTTCGCCTGGGGGGACGGGCTGAGCGCGTCGTGCTCGCCGATCGTGATGCCCTCGTCGGCGAGGATCTCGCCGACGGTCGACTCGTAGGTCCGGACGGTGTGGGCCTCGCCGTCCACGTCGACCGTGACGGACTTGTCCATCGCGATCGCGGTGGCGCCGCCGCCGGAGATGGTCACCAGCACGGTGGCCACCGCCGCCTTCAGGAAGCGCCGCTTCCACTTCCCCGCGGCTTCGACCAGGGCGGCGGGCGGGGCGCTCGGCTGCTCGGCGGCCAGGCCGCCCGCGACCCGGTCCTGGGAGACCTCGTCGGGGATGATGATCGGCGGCAGGAGCGTGGTCTCGGCGTTGATCAGCCGGATCAGCTCGTCGACGTCGACGTTCGCGCTCGCCAGCAGCGCGTCGGCGTCGGGGCCCAGCACACCCAGGACGTCGTCCGGGGTGATGGTGAACACCGCGGTGTCCCACTCGGACGGCGGCCCGGGTCTGTCCAGGACGTCGACACCGGTCATCGGTGCCGGCTGCACGGGTGTAAACCAGTCGGTGTCCTCGTTGAACGAGTTCACGGGGTGCCATACCTCCTGAAGGCGCGAAGTCCGGCGACGCGCACGGTGGGTGTCGGTGGTCAGCTGGTGATCTCCGGCAACTCCTGTGCGTGTGACGTCCTGGCGCTTCTGGTGTCAACGTGACCCGCCCCGACCGCGGGTGCGCCCCGAGATCGAGACACGGGGCACGGTCACGGGACCGTAACGGGTGCGAGGGGGTTGTGCAAACACCCTCGTGATGTCTGTGAGTTCGGTCACCCCAGGTGCGGAGCAAGCGGGTCAGCCATTCGTCGCAACAACGATTACGACTTCGCCGCGTCACGAAGACCGAAGACGCGTTCGGCGGTTCGGGTGATCTTGGCGGCGAACTCGCCGAGGTCGACCTCACGCAGCGTCGCCAGGTCCCGGAGCGTGTAGTTCACGCAGTACGGCTCGTTCGGGCGACCTCGGTACGGGTGGGGCGTGAGGAACGGCGCGTCGGTCTCCACGAGCACGTGGTCCTCCGGCGTCCACAGTGCGGCTTCCCGCAGGGCGTGGGCGTTGCGGAAGGTCGCGGTGCCGGAGAACGACAGCACGAACCCGCGCTCCACGCACGCGCGCGCGAAGGCGAGGTCGCCGGAGAAGCAGTGGAAGACCACGGTCTCCGGCGCGCCCTCGGAGTCGAGCACCGCGAGGATGTCGTCGTGCGCGTCCCGGTCGTGGATCATCAACGGCTTGCCGACCCGCTTGGCGAGGTCGACGTGCCACCGGAACGCCTCGTGCTGGGCGGCCTTCGGCGCGTAGTCCCAGTAGTAGTCCAACCCGGTCTCGCCGATCGCGACGACGCGGGGCAGCACGGCGAGGCGCTCCAGCTCGGCCCGCTCCGCCTCGCCGAACGCCGAGGTGCGGGTCGGGTGCAGGGCGACGGCGGCGAACACCCGGTCGTCCCAGGTGGCGGCCTCGGCGGCCCACCGGGCGGAGTCGAGGTCGTCGGCGACGGTGACCACCCGGTCCACGCCCGCCGCGGCGGCCCGGTCGACGACCTCGCGGACCTGCTCGGGCGTCGTCGCGCCGCACGCGTCCAGGTGGGTGTGGGCGTCGACCACCGGCACCGGCAGGGCCTCCGGGACCGGTGGTCGCTCGCCGCGCGCCTTCGTCACCTGACGATCGGGGCCCACTCGGGCCCGGTCTCACCCAGTTCGGGGTCGAGCTTCGCGAACAGCGGCGCCGGCTTGGCCAGCGGCCTGCCCACCTCGATCGGGGTGGACGCCCAGGTGGCCTGCTCGGCCGCGTAGTCGCCGGTCAGCACCGGGTACTCGCGGTCGGGCACGTCCAGGTCGGCGACGTCGGTCAGCTCCGGCTGGGCCGCCCACACGCCCGTGCCGCCCAGCGCCTCGTGCACCTTCTGCGCGGAGTGCGGCAGGAACGGCGTCAGCAGGGCGTTGGCGTCCTGCACGACCTGCAGCGCGGTGTGCAGCACGGTGTCGCGGCGCTCCGGGTCGTCCTTGAGCTTCCACGGCTCCTGGTCGGACAGGTAGCGGTTGGCCGCGCCGACGACCCTCATCGCCTCCGTGGACGCCTGCTTGAACCGGGAGCGGCGCAGGTGCCCGCCCACCACGTCGAACGCCTTGCGGGACAGCTCCAGCAGCTCGTGGTCGGCCTGGGTGGGGCTGGTCGGCTTCGGCACGGCGCCGACGTTCTTGTGCGCCATCGAGATCGACCGGTTGACCAGGTTGCCCCACTCGTTGGCCAGCTCGAAGTTCGTCCGGCGGACGAACTCCTCCCAGGTGAAGTCGGTGTCCTGATTCTCCGGGCCGGCCACGGAGATGAAGTAGCGCAGCGCGTCCGGCCCGAACTCCCTGAGGAAGTCGGTGACGTAGATGACCGTGCCGCGCGAGGTGGAGAACTTCGAGCCGCTCATGGTCAGGAACTCGGAGCTGACCACCTCGGTGGGCAGGTTCAGCGTGCCGAACGCGCCGGGCTCGCCGCCCCTGGCGCCCTGGCCGTTCTGCCCGAGGAGCAGGGAGGGCCAGATCAGCGAGTGGAAGACGATGTTGTCCTTGCCCATGAAGTAGTAGCCCTGGGCGTCGCCGGTCCAGAACTCCTTCCAGGCGTCGTCGTCGCCGCTGCGCCGGGCCCACTCGACGGAGGCGCTGAGGTAGCCGATCACGGCGTCGAACCACACGTAGAAGCGCTTCATCGGCTGCTCGCGCCAGCCGTCGAGCGGGATCGGGATGCCCCAGTCCAGGTCGCGGGTGATGGCGCGGGGGCGCAGGTCGTCGATGAGGTTCCGGCTGAACTTGAGCACGTTCGGCCGCCACTCGGTGCGGGTCTGCAACCAGTCGCCGAGCGCGTCGATGAACTGCGGGAGGTCGAGGAACAGGTGCTCGGTCTCCACGAACTTCGGCGTCTCGCCGTTGATCCGGCTGCGCGGGTTCTTCAGGTCGACGGGGTCGAGCTGGTTGCCGCAGTTGTCGCACTGGTCGCCGCGCGCGCCGTCGTAGCCGCAGATCGGGCAGGTGCCCTCGATGTAGCGGTCGGGCAGCGTGCGACCGGTGGAGGGGCTGATCGCGCCCATCTCCGTCTTCGGCACGACGTAGCCGTTGCGCCAGAGGGCGAGGAACAGCTCCTGCACCACCTTGTAGTGGTTGCCGGTGGTGGTGCGGGTGAACAGGTCGTAGGACAGACCCAGGCCGTGCAGGTCGTTGGCGATGACCCGGTGGTACTTGTCGACCAGTTCGCGGGTGGTCAGGCCCTCCTTCTCGGCCTGGACCGAGATGGGCGTGCCGTGCTCGTCCGAGCCGGAGACCATCAGCACCCGGTTGCCCGACATGCGCATGTAGCGGGAGAACACGTCGGAGGGGACACCGAAACCGGAGACGTGACCGATGTGGCGGGGCCCGTTGGCGTAGGGCCACGCCACCGCGGTCAGCACGGAGGCACTCATGGTCCAAGCCTACGGAGTTCCTCCCAGCGCTTTTTCGCGGGTTGGGCAGTGCCGGGACCGCCGCCCGGCACCCGTTCGGGGTCGGGCTCGCACCGGGTCCCGACGACCCCGACCGGCGGCCCGCGCGCGGTCGCGTGGACCACCGCGGCCGCCCCGAGCGGCTAGCTGTACTGCCCCGTGAGGTTGGGGACGCGGCTGGCGGGTGGTAGGCCCTTGAGTGCGGTGTGGCCGCGGTGGTGATTGTAGGTGTGCAGCC
>NZ_JBITXT010000021.1:0-94542 GCF_044544865.1 Actinosynnema sp. NPDC053489
CGCGCCACCGAGGTCAGCCCCGAACACCCCGTCCTGGTCGACCGCTTCCTCGACGACGCCATCGAGATCGACGTCGACGCCCTCTACGACGGCACGGAGGTGTTCATCGGCGGAGTGATGGAGCACATCGAGGAGGCCGGCGTGCACTCCGGCGACTCGGCGTGCGCCCTGCCGCCGATCACGCTGGGCGAGTCGGACATCGACGCGGTCCGCCGGTCGACCCTGGCCATCGCCGAGGGCATCGGCGTGCGCGGCCTGCTCAACGTCCAGTACGCCCTCAAGGACGACGTGCTCTACGTCCTGGAGGCCAACCCGCGCGCCTCGCGCACCGTCCCGTTCGTCTCCAAGGCCACGGCGGTGCCGCTGGCCAAGGCCGCGGCCCGGATCATGCTCGGCGCCACCGTCGCCCAGCTGCGCGAGGAGGGGCTGCTGCCCGGGGAGGGCGACGGCGCGAAGCTGCCCGCGCACGCCCCGGTCGCGGTCAAGGAGGCCGTGCTGCCGTTCCACCGGTTCCGCACGCCGGAGGGCAAGGGCGTGGACTCGCTGCTCGGGCCGGAGATGAAGTCGACCGGCGAGGTGATGGGCATCGACGTGTCGTTCGGCATGGCCTACGCCAAGTCCCAGACCGCCTCCTACGGCTCCCTGCCCACGTCGGGCCGGGTGTTCGTGTCGGTGGCCAACCGGGACAAGCGGGCCATGATCTTCCCGGTCAAGAGGCTCGCCGACCTGGGCTTCGAGGTGCTGGCCACGGCCGGCACGGCCGAGGTGCTGCGCCGCAACGGCATCCCGTGCACGATCGTGCGCAAGCACTTCGAGGGCACCGGGAACATCGTCGACGCCATCCTCGCCGGCGACGTCGACATGATCATCAACACGCCGTACGGCAACAACGGGCCGCGCGTCGACGGCTACGAGATCCGCACCGCGGCCGTGGCCAAGGACATCCCCTGCGTGACCACGATCCAGGGCGCGGCGGCGGCCGTGCACGGCATCGAGGCCGCGATCCGCGGTGACATCGGCGTCCGGCCGCTCCAGGCCCTCCAGGCGGCCCTGCGGGGCGACGCGTGAGCCCCGCGGCCGGGAGGTTCGGGGCGCGGCTGGCGGCGGCGGTCGCCGAGCACGGGCCCCTGTGCGTGGGCATCGACCCGCACCCCGGTCTGCTGGCGTCCTGGGGGCTGCCCCAGGACGCCGCGGGGCTGGAGCGGTTCGCCCTGACCTGCGTGGAGGCGTTCGGCGGCGAGGTCGCGCTGGTGAAGCCGCAGGCGGCGTTCTTCGAGGCGCACGGCTCGCGGGGCGTGGCGGTGCTCGAACGGGTCATCGCCGACCTGCGCGACAGCGGCACGCTGGTGCTGGTCGACGCCAAGCGCGGCGACATCGGCTCCACCATGGCCGCGTACGCCGCGGCCTACCTCACCGAGGGCTCGCCGCTGGCCGGCGACGCGGTCACCGCGTCGCCGTTCCTCGGCTTCGGCTCGCTCGACCCGGCGCTGGAAGCCGCCGCCGCGAGCGGGCGCGGAATATTCGTCCTCGCGTTGACTTCCAATCCGGAGGGCGCTTCGGTGCAGCGCGCGGTGGGGCCCGACGGGCGTTCCGTGGCGCAGTCGATCGTCGACGCGGCGGCGGCGGCGAACGCGGGCGCCGACCCGTTCGGCGATGTCGGCCTGGTGGTGGGCGCGACCGTGCGCGACCTGAGCGTGGACCTCTCTGACCTGCGCGGATACGTCCTCGCGCCGGGTTTCGGGGCCCAGGGGGCGACGGTCGCCGACCTGCGCGCGCTGTTCGGCGACGAGCTGCGCGGGGTGCTCCCGACGTCCTCCCGGGACGTGCTGAAGCACGGTCCACGGACCGCAAAACTGCGGTCCGTGGTGGGGCAGGTGCGGCGGTCGCTGCAACTGTGATCGCGATCAAATCGCGACACGCTTCGCGTGGTCCGCTCACCTGCGCAAACGGTCCCTGGTACGGTCCTGCCCACCGGCGGGTCCATCACCCATCGAGCGCATACCACACCCGGCGTGCGCAGGGCGTTACCGGTGGCGGTGATGGGTCCGTTGGAGGGTGTTGGTACTACTACCACCCGCCGCGACCACTCCAGCGCTGAAAGATTGACCTGACTGGGACCCACGTTGTACCCAGGCAATTGCGCTCGGTACGGTCGCGGCACCGATCCAGAATTGAAATTCCCACACCACGGAGGAAATCGTGGCCCTTCCCCAGCTTACCGAGGAGCAGCGGGCCGCAGCGCTGGAGAAGGCTGCTGCCGCTCGTCGCGCTCGGGCTGAGCTCAAGGAGCGCCTCAAGCGTGGCGGCACGACCCTGACGGACGTGCTGAAGGCCGCCGAGAGCGACGAGGTCCTTGGCAAGATGAAGGTGTCCGCGCTGCTCGAGGCGCTTCCGGGCGTCGGCAAGGTGCGTGCGCAGCAGATCATGGAGCGCCTTGAGATCGCTCCGTCCCGTCGGCTGCGCGGCCTGGGTGAGCGGCAGCGCAAGGCGCTGCTCACCGAGTTCAGCGGCGAGTGAGTGATGGCACCGGGGTGGGGTCGGGCGTCCGCGCCCGGCCCCGCCTCACCGTTCTGTCCGGGCCGTCCGGCGTCGGCAAGTCCAGCGTGCTGGCCGAGCTGCGGCGGATGGGCCCGGAGATCCACTTCAGCGTCTCGGTGACCACGCGGAAGCCGAGGCCGGGCGAGGTCGACGGGGTGCACTACCACTTCGTCGACGCCGCCGAGTTCCGCGAGATGGTCGACCGGGACGAGTTCCTGGAGCACGCCGAGTTCGCGGGCAACTGCTACGGGACGCCCAGGGCTCCCGTGGAGCGCGCGCTGGCGTCCGGCCTGCCGTCGCTGCTGGAGATCGAGCTGCAGGGCGCCCGGCAGGTCCGGGTCGCGATGCCGGAGGCCCAGCTCGTCATGCTGGCCCCGCCCTCGTGGGAGGACCTGGTCGGTCGGCTGACCGGCCGCGGCACCGAGGACCCCGCCGTCGTGGCGCGCCGGCTGGAGATCGCCAGGGAGGAACTGGCGGCCGAACCGGAGTTCGACGAGGTCGTCGTGAACGACGACGTGCGGTCCGCCGCCGCGAGCTTGCTAAACTTGGTGGTCGGCCCGGCGCCCGACGCGTCAGCACGCGCGTCGCGAGGCGCGGGGCGGTCGTCTCGACACGACGACGGCACGAGACCCACCCCTGAACCGCAGGAGCGTTGACGAGTGACCACGCACACCGAGCTGGGCCCGCTCTCGGGCACCCCGGAGGGCATCACCAACCCGCCCATCGACGACCTCCTGGAGCAGGTCAGCTCGAAGTACGCGCTGGTGATCTACGCCGCCAAGCGCGCGCGCCAGATCAACGACTACTACGCCCAGCTCGGCGAGGGCCTGCTGGAGTACGTCGGCCCGCTGGTCGAGCCGGGCCCCCGCGAGAAGCCGCTGTCGATCGCGCTCCGGGAGATCCACGCGGGTCTCCTCGAGCACACCGAAGGCGAGTGACCGAGGCGGTCCCCGCCCCCGACCGCCCCGGCGTGATCCTCGGGGTCGGCGGGGGCATCGCCGCGTACAAGGCGTGCGAGGTGCTGCGCCGGCTCACCGAGTCCGGCCACGCCGTTCGCGTCGTGCCCACGGAGGGCGCGCTCAAGTTCGTCGGAGCGGCCACCTTCGAGGCGCTGTCCGGCCAACCCGTGCACGCCGACGTGTTCACCGACGTGCCGTCGGTGCCGCACGTGAAGCTGGGGCAGCAGGCCGACCTGGTCGTCGTCGCGCCCGCCACGGCGAACCTGATCGCCAAGGCCGCCCACGGCCTGGCCGACGACCTGCTCACCAACACCCTGCTCACCGCGCGCTGCCCGGTCCTGCTGGTCCCGGCGATGCACACCGAGATGTGGGAGCACCCGGCGACGCGGGCCAACGTGGCGCTGCTGCGCTCGCGCGGCGTGGTCGTCGCCGAACCCGCCAGCGGCAGGCTGACCGGCAAGGACACCGGCAAGGGCAGGCTGCCCGAGCCCGCCGAGATCGTGGAGCTGGCCCGGCTGCTGCTGGCCCGTCCCGACGCGCTGCCGCGCGACCTCGAGGGCCTGCACGTCGCCGTGTCGGCGGGCGGCACCCGCGAGCCCCTCGACCCGGTGCGCTTCCTGGGCAACCGCTCGTCCGGCCGGCAGGGCTACGCGCTGGCCCGGGTCGCCGCCCAGCGCGGCGCGCGGGTGACGCTGGTCGCCGCGCACACCGCGGACCTGGCCGCGCCCGCCGGGGTCGACGTGGTCCGCGTCGGCTCGGCGCTGGAGCTGCGCGAGGCCATGCACGCCGTCGCCGGGACCGCCGACGTGGTCGTGATGGCCGCCGCCGTCGCCGACTTCCGCCCGGTGCGGCCGGTCGAGCACAAGATCAAGAAGACCGATCGCGACCCCGACCCCGTCGCGCTCACCCGCAACCCGGACATCCTGGCCGAACTGGTCGCCGCGCGGCGGCCGGGCCAGGTCGTCGTGGGGTTCGCGGCGGAGACCGGGGACGCCGGCACGACGGTGCTGGAGTACGGTCGCGCGAAGCTCAAGCGCAAGGGGTGCGACTGGCTCGTCGTCAACGCCGTCGGCGACGGTCGCGCGTTCGAGGTCGAGGACAACGCGGGGTGGCTGTTGTCCTCCGACGGCGCGGAAACCCCGATCCCGCACGGCTCCAAGGCCCGGCTGGCGTCCGCCATGTGGGACGCCGTCGCCCGCGGCGCGGAACGGGGACCGCGGCGCACCGGGCGTCAGTAAGCTTGGCACCATTCGCAGGTCGGACCAGTTAGGGAGTGTCGTGAGCCAGCACAGCAGCAGGCTGTTCACCAGTGAGTCGGTGACCGAAGGGCACCCGGACAAGATCTGCGACGCCATCAGCGACTCGATCCTCGACGCGCTGCTGGCCAAGGACCCGCGCTCGCGCGTCGCGGTGGAGACGCTGGTCACCACCGGCCAGGTGCACGTGGCGGGCGAGGTCACGACCGATGCCTACGCCGACATCCCGTCGATCGTGCGCGACAAGATCGTGGAGATCGGCTACGACTCGTCGGCCAAGGGCTTCGACGGCTACTCGTGCGGCGTGAACGTGGCCATCGGCTCGCAGTCGCCCGACATCGCGCAGGGCGTCGACACCGCGTTCGAGAAGCGGGTCGAGGGCACCGAGGACGAGATCGCCAAGCAGGGCGCGGGCGACCAGGGCCTCATGTTCGGCTACGCCTGCACCGACACCCCCGAGCTGATGCCGCTGCCGATCGCGCTGGCGCACCGGCTGTCGCGCCGGCTGACCGGGGTCCGCAAGGACGGCACCGTCCCGTACCTGCGGCCCGACGGCAAGACCCAGGTCACCATCGAGTACGCGGGCGACCAGCCGGTGCGGCTGGACACCGTGGTCGTGTCGACGCAGCACGCGGACGGCATCGACCTGGAGAAGCTGCTCGGCGTGGACATCCGCCGGCACGTCGTGGAGCCCGAGATCGGCGAGCTGGGCCTGGACACCTCCGACGTGCGGCTGCTGGTCAACCCGACCGGCCGGTTCGTCATCGGCGGCCCGATGGGTGACGCGGGCCTGACCGGCCGCAAGATCATCGTGGACACCTACGGCGGCATGGCCCGCCACGGCGGTGGCGCGTTCTCCGGCAAGGACCCGTCGAAGGTGGACCGGTCCGCGGCGTACGCGATGCGCTGGGTGGCGAAGAACGCGGTGGCCGCCGGCCTGGCCACGCGCATCGAGGTGCAGGTGGCGTACGCGATCGGCAAGGCGGCCCCGGTGGGCCTGTTCGTGGAGACGTTCGGCACCGAGACCGTCGACCCGACGAAGATCCAGCAGGCGATCAGCGAGGTCTTCGACCTGCGCCCGGCCGCGATCATCCGCGACCTGAACCTGCTGCGCCCGATCTACGCCCCGACCGCCGCCTACGGCCACTTCGGCCGCACGGACGTCGACCTGCCGTGGGAGAACACGGACCGCGCGGAGGCCCTCCGCGCCGCCGCCGGCGCCTGAGCCCGGCCGGGTCCGACCGACACGTCGCGCAGGGGTCCCCGCCCGGGGACCCCTGCGCGACGTTGTGCGGGGTGTCCGCGCCGGCCGGCGCCGACCCGGGAGCTCACCCGGACGTGATCTTGCATCGTTCGAACGGCTGTTCGATACTGGGGTCGTGACAGCACGGTTCGCGCCGGGGGACCGGGTGGTCGGTGGCCGCCCCGGTCTCTGGTAGACCTCCACCCGTGGCGGGCAGGGCGACGACCAGGCGCGGGGAGCGGGTCCCCGCCGCCTCGCTGCCGGTCGCCCGCGTGAGCGTGGACGTGCCGCTGGCGCACCTCGACCGGCCGTTCGACTACCAGGTGTCGACCGAGCAGGACGCGGACGCCGTGCCCGGCTGCCGGGTGCGCGTGCGGTTCGCGGGCCAGCTCGTCGACGGCTACCTGCTGGACCGGGTGGCCGAGTCGGAGTACGGGCGCGAGCTGACGTTCCTGGACCGGGTGATCTCGCCGGAGCCCGTGCTGTCGCCGGAGGTGGCGGAGCTGGCGCGGGCGGTGGCGGACCGGTACGCGGGGTCGTTGATCGACGTGCTGCGGATGGCGATCCCGCCCCGGCACGCGCGGGTGGAGGCCAGGCCGTCGGGGGAGCCGGCACCGCCGCCCGCCGCGCCGCCGGACGAGGGGTGGGCGCGCTACCCGTTCGGGCCCAACCTGCTGGACGCGCTGCGGTCCGGCCGGGCCGCGCGGGCGGTGTGGCAGGCGCTGCCCGCCGAGGACTGGCCCGCCCGGCTGGCCGAGGCGGCGGCGTCCGTGGCGAGCACCGGCAAGGGCGCGCTGGTCGTCGTGCCGGACCACCGCGACCTGGCGCGCCTGCACCGGGCGTGCGCGGCGCTGGTGGGCGAGGAGGGCGTGGTCACGCTGTCGGCCGACCTCGGGCCGGCCGAGCGGTACCGGCGGTGGCTGGCCGTGCGGCGGGGAGCGGTGCGGGTGGTGCTGGGCACGCGGGGCGCGGCCTTCGCGCCGGTGCACGACCTCGGGCTGGTCGCGGTGTGGGACGACGGCGACGACCTGCACGCCGAGCCGCGGATGCCGTACCCGAACGTGCGGGACGTGCTGGTGCAGCGCTCGCACCTGACCGGCGCCTCCCTGCTGGTCGGGGGCTTCGCCCGGACCGCCGAGGCGCAGCTGCTGGTGGACAGCGGCTGGGCGCACGAGGTGGTCGCGGCCCGGGACGTGCTGCGCGCGGTCGCGCCGCGCGTGGCGGCGGTCGGCGACCACGAGTGGCAGGAGGTCAAGGACCCGGCGGCGCGGTCCGCGCGGCTGCCGTCCATCGCGTTCGACGCGGCGCGGGCGGCGCTGTCGGCGGACACGCCGGTGCTGATCCAGGTGCCCCGGCGCGGGTACGTGCCCGCGCTGGCCTGCGGCCAGTGCCGGTCGCCCGCCCGCTGCCGCCGGTGCGCCGGCCCGCTGGCCCTGCCGGGCGGCACGCAGGACGGCGTGCCCAGGCCCGCGTACTGCCGGTGGTGCGGCGCGACGGAGGCGGCGTTCCGCTGCCCGAGCTGCGGCTCCCGCCGGCTGCGCGGCCAGGTCATCGGGGCCCGCCGCACGGCCGAGGAGCTGGGCCGGGCGTTCAGCGGCGTGCCGGTCCGCACGTCCGGCGGCGACGAGGTGCTGGCCGAGGTGCCCGGCGGCCGGTCGCTGGTCGTGGCCACCCCGGGCGCGGAACCGCTCGCCGAGGGCGGCTACGGCGCGGCGCTGCTGCTGGACGGCTGGGCGCTGCTCGGGCGGGCCGACCTGCGCGCGGCGGAGGAGGCGCTGCGCCGGTGGATGACCGCGGCGGCCCTCGTGCACGCGGCCGGTCGGGTGGTCGTGGTCGCGGAGTCGTCGTTGGCGCCGGTGCAGGCGCTGGTCCGGTGGGACCCGGTGTGGCACGCCCGGCAGGAGCTGGCGGCGCGGACCGAGCTGGGGTTCCCGCCCGCCGTGCGGATGGCGACCGTGGACGGCGCGCCGGACGCGCTGGCGGGCGTGCTGGAGGAGCTGCGCCTGCCGCCGACGGGCGAGGTCCTCGGGCCGGTGCCGCTGTCGGAGGACAAGGAGCGGGCCCTGGTCCGGGTGGCCAGGACGCAGGGCCGCGCGCTGGCGTCGGTGCTGGCCGAGGTGCTGGCGGTGCGCAGCGCCCGCAAGGAACCGGACGTGGTGCGCGTGAAGCTGGACCCCCTCGAAGTCCTCTGACGCCGACACCGACCCGTCGGGGTGAGCGGTGGTTCCCCCGACCGCCGGGGTGGGGTAGAAGGGAACGATGCTCCGGTCGACTGTCGCCAGCGTCCTCGCATCACTCCTCGTCGCACCACTCCTGCCCGCCACCGCCTCCGCCCAGGCCGCGCCGCCGCGCGTGCCCGAGGCCGTCGGTTTCGGCGGCGCGGTGTCCAGCATCGACCCCGACGCCTCGCAGGTCGGCGTCGACGTCCTGCGCCGCGGCGGCAACGCCGTGGACGCGGCCGTCGCGGTGGCCGCCGCGCTCGGCGTCACGGACCCGTTTTCGGCCGGTGTCGGCGGCGGCGGCTTCCTCGTCCACTACGACGCCCGCACCCGCCGGGTGTCCACAGTGGACGGACGTGAGACGGCCCCCGCGTCGGCCGGCCCGGACCTGTTCCTGGAGAACGGCACGCCGATCCCGTTCGCCGACGCCGTGACCAGCGGCTTGTCCGTCGGCGTCCCCGGCACGCCCCGCACCTGGAGCGAGGCGCTGCGGCGCTGGGGCACCTGGTCGCTCGACCAGGCCGTCCGGCCCGCGGAGGAGCTGGCCCGGCGCGGCTTCACCGTCGACGACACGTTCCACCGCCAGGTCACCGAGAACGCCGCCCGGTTCGCCGACTTCACCTCGACCAGCGCGCTGTACCTGCCCGGCGGCGCGCCGCCCGCGGTCGGCAGCACGTTCCGCAACCCCGACCTCGCCGACACCTACCGCGAGCTGCGCCGGCACGGCGTGCAGGCGTTCTACCGCGGCGACCTGGCGCGCGACGTGGTGGCGGCCGTGCGGCGGCCACCGGTGGCGGCGGGCTCGACCCGCAACGTCCGGCCCGGCGACCTGACCGCGACCGACCTGGCCCGCTACGAGGCGCTGCAGCGCGAGCCCACCAGCGTCCGCTACCGCGACTACGACGTGTTCGGCATGGCGCCGCCGTCCTCCGGCGGCACGACGGTCGGCGAGGCGCTGAACATCCTGGAGACCACCGACCTGGCCGCCGAGACCGAGGTCCAGTACCTGCACCGGTACCTGGAGGCGAGCAGGCTCTCGTTCGCCGACCGCAACCGCTGGGTGGGCGACCCGGCGGTCAACGACGTCCCGACCCGCGAGCTGCTGTCCCAGCGCTTCGCCGACAGCCGGGCCTGCCTGATCTCCCCGACGACCGCCCTGACCAGCCCGGTCGCCCCCGGTGACCCGCGCGATCCGACCCCGTGCGCGACCGCCGGGCAGCCCGCCCCCACGTCGTACGAGGGCACGGACACCACGCACCTGACGGTCGCCGACCGCTGGGGCAACGTCGTGGCCTACACGCTGACCATCGAGCAGGAGGGCGGCAGCGGCATCGTGGTGCCCGGCCGCGGGTTCCTGCTCAACAACGAGCTGACCGACTTCTCGTTCACCCCGGTCACGCCCGGCGTGGTCGACCCGAACCTGCCCGGCCCGGGCAAGCGGCCCCGCTCGTCCATGTCGCCGACGATCGTGCTCCAGCACGGCAGGCCCGTCCTGGCCCTGGGCTCGCCCGGCGGCGCGAGCATCATCACCACGGTCCTGCAGGTGCTGACCCGGCGCATCGACCGGGGCACGCCCCTGGTGCAGGCCATCGCGGCCCCGCGCGCGTCCCAGCGCAACGCCGCGAGCACCCAGGCCGAGGCCGCGTTCCTGGCGACCCCGGAGGCAGAGGCGCTGCGCGCGCTGGGCCACCGGTTCACCTCGACCGGCGAGATCGGCGCGGCCACGGCGGTCGAACGCCTCCCCGACGGCCGGTGGCGGGCGGCGGCGGAGACGTCCCGGCGCGGTGGTGGCGCGGCCCGGGTGGTGTGGCCCACGCGGTGACCTGACCGGCGCGGTCCCGCCCCCACCGGGCGGGACCGCGCTCGTCGTCCGGCGTGACCCGGAGCACTGACCCGGCTTTCGTAGACTGGACCTCCCCAGGCTTCGAGGAGTGCGCGTGACCGTCCAACCCATCCGGCTGTTCGGCGACCCGGTGCTGCGGACGCCCGCGGTCGAGGTCACCGACTTCGACGCGGAGCTCCGCAAGCTGGTCAAGGACCTGTGGGACACCATGAGCGACGCCGGCGGCGCGGGCCTCGCCGCCCCCCAGCTCGGCGTCGGCCTGCGGGTGTTCACCTACCACTGCGACGGCTTCGCCGGGCACCTGGTCAACCCGACGTTCGACGTCGTCGGCGACGAGGAGCAGGACGGCCCGGAGGGCTGCCTGTCCATCCCCGGCCTGTCGTGGGACTGCCGCCGGCACCGCCACGTCGTCGCCAAGGGCTGGAACATGCACGGCGAGCCGATCGAGGTCGAGGGCACGGACCTGCTGGCGCGCTGCATCCAGCACGAGACCGACCACCTCGACGGGGTGCTGTTCCTCGACCGGCTGGACGACCTCACCCGCAAGGAGGCGATGCGGGCGATCCGGCAGCAGTCGTGGTTCGACGGCGCGGTGCCGACGATCAAGCAATCGCCCCACCCGCTGTTCGGGGCGTGAACGCGAGCCCGGTCCGGGGCGCTCTTCTAGACTTGCGGTCTTCCACCGCGCCGTCGATGCGAGGAGAGTGCGTGTTCGTTCAGGGAACCGGTCCGTCCCACCCCGGTGCCGACCCCCGTCGGGGAGGGGTGTGACGTGCGACTGGTCTTCGCGGGCACGCCCGAGGTCGCGCTGCCGTCGCTGCGGGCGCTGCTGGACTCCGACCGGCACGAGGTCGTCGCCGTGGTGACCCGCCCCGACGCGCCCGCGGGCCGCGGGCGCCGGGTCGAGCGGTCGCCCGTCGCGGCCCTGGCCGACGAGCGCGGCATCGAGGTGCTGACCCCCGCCAAGGCGGGCGACCCGGCGTTCCGGGCCCGGCTGGAGGAGCTGGGGCCGGACCTGTGCCCGGTCGTCGCCTACGGCGCGCTGCTGCCCGAGTCCGCCCTCGCCATCCCCCGCCACGGCTGGGTGAACCTGCACTTCTCGGTGCTGCCCGCGTGGCGCGGCGCGGCACCCGTGCAGGCGGCCGTGCGGCACGGCGACGACATCACCGGCGCGACCACGTTCCGCATCGTCAAGGAGCTCGACGCCGGCCCGGTGTTCGGGGTGGTGACCGAGCGGGTGCGCGAGCGCGACACCGCCGGCGAGCTGCTCGGCAGGCTCGCCGAGTCGGGCGCGCGGCTGCTGGTGTCCACTGTGGACGGCATCGCGGACGGGACGCTGCGGCCCGTGCCGCAGTCCGACGAGGGCGTGAGCTACGCGCCGAAGGTGACCGTGGACGACGCCCGGCTCGACTTCGGCACGCCCGCCGTGGCGATCGACCGGGTGGCCCGCGCGGTGACGCCCGACCCCGGTGCGTGGGCGGAGTTCCGCGGCGAACGGCTCAAGCTCGGCCCGGTCGTCCCGGTCGAGGCGGCGGAACCGCTCGCACCCGGCGAGGTCCGGGTGGAGCGCAAGCGGGTCCTCGTCGGCACGGCCACCGACCCGGTCGCGCTGGGCGACGTGCAGGCGCAGGGCAAGAAGCGGATGGCGGCGACCGACTGGGCGCGCGGCGCCCGGATCGAGGCGGGGGAGCGGATTTCATGACCCAGAGGTTTTCGCGTCCCTCGCGGCCGCAGCGCGCCCACCCGCCGCGCGGGCGCAGCGGCCCGGCCCGGCCGCCCGTGGAGGACCCGGCGCGGCAGGCCGCGCTGGACACGTTGCGCGCGGTGCGGCAGCGGGACGCCTACGCCAACCTGGTGCTGCCGGGCATCCTGCGGGAACGCCGGATCACCGGCCGGGACGCGGCCCTGGCGACCGAGTTGACCTACGGGTCGCTGCGCGCCCAGGGGCTGCTGGACGCCGTGCTGGCCGCGTGCACCGACCGCCCGCTGTCCGAAGTGGACGGAGCGGTGCTCGACGCGCTGCGGCTCGGCGCCTACCAGCTGCTGCGCACCCGCATCCCGGCGCACGCCGCCGTCGCCTCCACGGTCGACCTCGTGCGGGCGGACCGGGGGTCGGGCGCGGCGGGCTTCGCGAACGCCGTGCTGCGCCGCGTGACCGGGCAGGACGAGGCCGCCTGGGTCGAGGAGGTCGCGCCGGACGAGGACACCGACCCCATCGGGTACGTGGCCATGGCGCACGCGCACCCGAGGTGGATCGCGCAGGCGTTCGCCGAGGCCCTGGGCAGCCGCGGCGAGCCGCTGCGGGAGGCGTTGGCCGCCGACGACGAGCGCCCGGCCGTGCACCTGGCCGCGCGGCCCGGCGAGTGCAGCGCCGACGAACTGGCCGCGATGACGGGTGGCGAGGTCGCGCCGTACTCGCCGTACGGGGTGCACCTGGACGCCGGCGCCGGCGACCCCGGTGACCTCGAACCGGTGCGGGAGCGGTTGGCGTCCGTGCAGGACGAGGGCAGCCAGCTGTGCGCGGTGGCGTTGACGCGGGTGCCCGTGGAGGGGTCGGACGAGCGGTGGCTGGACCTGTGCGCCGGGCCCGGCGGGAAGGCCGTGCTGCTCGGGTCGTTGGCCCGGCTGTCGGGTGCGACGCTGGACGCGGTCGAGAAGGCACCGCACCGGGCGGAGCTGATCCGCAAGGCGGCGGGTGACCTGCCGATCCGGGTGCACGTGGCGGACGGTCGTGAGTCGGGGCTGCCGGAGGGCGGGTTCGACCGGGTGCTGGTGGACGCGCCGTGCACCGGGCTGGGCGCGTTGCGGCGTCGGCCGGAGGCCCGGTGGCGCCGGCAACCGTCCGACGTCGCGCCGCTCGCGCGGTTGCAGCGGGAGCTGTTGACGGCGGCGCTGACCCTGGTGCGGCCCGGTGGGGTGGTGGCGTACGTGGTGTGCTCGCCGCACCTGTCGGAGACGGTCGGCGTGGTCGCGGACGTGGTGCGGCGGACCGGGGTGGAGTGGTTGGACGGCCGCGAGCACTTCCCCGGGGTGCCGGAGCTGGGTGACGGGCCCTCGGTGCAGTTGTGGCCGCACCGGCAGGGGACGGACGCCATGTTCTGCGCCCTGCTGCGCCGGCCCGCGTAACCCCTCGACCCGACCGGTCACCTTGGTCGATCGCCTCGGCCGGTCACTTCGGTTGCCCGGCTCGGCCGGTCGGTCCGGCTGGTCGGCTGGCTGGCTGACTGGCTGGTGAGTCGGTTCGGTCGGTCGGTCGACTCGATCGTTCGATTCGGTCGGTCGGCTTGATCGGTCGGTCCGGCCGATCAGCGCTGTTTGCTCGGTCAGCGCTGTCTGGCCGGTCCGCTCGGGCGGTCCGGTCGGTCTGGTCGGTCGGTCCGGTCGGTAGGGCTGATTTGGTCCGATGGGGGTGGTTGGGTTGGTCGGCCGGTGGGTCGGTCCGGCTGGTCGGCTCGGTCGGGTTTGCCCAGACGGGCCGCTCGTGCGGTTCGGTTGATCGGCCGGGCGTGTTGATCCTGTCAAGTCGGCCCGGTTGGTTCGATCGGGTCGTCAACTCGATCGGTTGGGTCGGTCAACTCGACTGGTCGGGTCGGCGAGGCGGGCAGGCGGTTCGGCTCGACCGGTCGGATCGGTTCGGGTGGAGCCGGTCGATTCGAGCGGTCAGGTGCCGCGATTGGGTTGAGGGTTGATCAGTCGGCTTGATTCGGTCGACTTGACCGGTCAGGTTGAGTGCATGACTCGACCGGTTGAATGCGCTACTGAGCCGGTCGGCTGTACCGGGGCGGTTAGAGCGGTCAGGACAGCCAGTGCGGTCAAGGCGGCTGAGGCGGTCAAGGCGGCTGGGACGGTCAAGGCGGCTGGGACAGTCAAGGTGATTGGTCAGGTTTACTGGTTCGTCGGTGCCATCTGGTCAACCTGATCGGTCAGGTTGACCGGTTGTGGAGGAGGTTGCGGTGGCGGTGCTCGGGGTTGTCGCGGCGGCGGCCGGTGGGGTGGAGCGGTGGTTCGCCGAGGCGTTGGCCCGGCCCCTCGCGGAGCGGGGGTGGCGGCTCGCGATCACGTTCACGCCCACCGCGGCGCGCTGGATGGAACCGCACGTCCCCACCCTGGCCGCGTTGACCGACCTGCCCGTCCGCTGGACGTCCCGGCTGCCCGCCGAACCCAAGCCGCACCCCGTGCCGGACGCCTTCGTCTTCGCGCCCGCCACCGCGAACTCCCTGGCCAAGCTCGCCCTGGGCCTCGCCGACAACCAGGCCCTCACCGTGCTCTGCGAAGCGCTCGGCCGCCGCACGCCGATGGTCGTGCTCCCCCAGGTCTCCGACGACCAGGCCGCCCACCCGGCGTTCGACGGCCACTTGGCGGTGTTGCGTTCCGCCGGTGTGGTGCTCGCGCCCGATCCCGACTCGGTGATCCGGGAACTGGATCGGGTGGCACCACTCGTCGCGTCAGGTGAAAATCGCGGTAACGGCGCAAGTGGCTGAATTGACAGTCAGTCGAGACCCGTAGCAGTCTTGATTGTGTCGAAATTGTACGGCCGGGATCGTGAATGGGCTTCGGTTCTCCGCTTCCTGTCCGCGCCCGTCGGCCTGTTGGCCATCGACGGCCCGCCGTGCTCCGGAAAGTCCTCCTTCCTGCGCGAGGCCGTCACCGTCGCCCGCGACCGCGGCCGTGCCGTCGTGCTCGTCACGGGCGCGGAACTGGCCTCCTCGACCGACGTGGCGCAGGCGCTCGACCGGGTGGATCACGAACGGGTGTTGATCGCGGTCGACCAGGCGCACGAGGACCCGGCCGCCCTCTTGGAGCTGACGGCGCGGTCGGTGTCGGTGCTGGCGGCCTGGTGCGGGGGACTGGTCGGGTCCGACGTCCGGGCCGCGGTCCGCGAGCGCGGCGAGGTGGTCGCGCTCGGACCCCTCGATGACGAAGCGGTCGAGCGGATGCTCGCCGACCTGGTGGACGCGGTGCCGCACCCCGACCTGACCCGCCTCACGACCGGCGCTGGCGGCAACCCGCGGCTGGTCGCCGAACTGGTGGCCGGGCTGAGGGAGGAGGGCCGGCTCGACGTGACCGACGGCGTCGCCCGGCCGCGCGGCGGGTGGCTGCCGCACCGGGTCGGTGCCGCGGCGCGCCGGCAGGTCGACGCGAGGTCGCCGAGGGCCGCCCAGGTGCTGCGGGTCGCCGCGGTGCTCGGCCGGTCGTTCCTGCTGCGCGACGTCGCCGCGATGATGGACGAGACGACCGGTGCGCTGCTGCCCGCCGTGGACGAGGTGCTGGCCTCCGGGCTGGTGTCCTGCGTGGACGAGCGGCTGGAGTTCGGGTCGCAGCTGGTGTGGCGGGCGGTGGTGGACTCGATGCCCGCGTCCGTCCGGCACGCCCTGCGGCACGACGCGGAGCTGCTCCGCGCGAGGTCCGCGCAGCCCCGCCGGGTCGAGGAGAGGTGGGACGAGGACCACGCGCGGCAGGGCGCGGCGGCGGTGGGCGAGGTGCGGTCGGTGGCCGGCAGCGGCAGGTTGGGTGCCGCGATCTCGCTGGCCCGGGAGGGCCTGGCGGGCGGTGTGCCGGCGGCCGCGGCGGCCGAGCTGCACGCGGTGCTGGCCGGGATCCTGCTGGCCGACGGCCGGCCCGCCGACGCGGCGTCGGAGATGGAGCACGTGCTGAGCACGCCGGGCGTCCCCGCGCCGTTGCGCAGGCTGGCCGAGGCCGGTCGGCTGTTATCGCTGTACTTCGCCACGGGCAGCCGGGCGGGCGCGCACGCGATGTCGGTGCTGACCACCCGCGACCGCGAGCCGGCGGACGCCGACGTGGTGATGGCCGCGACCGTCCACTCGTGCCTGGAGTGGAACGCGGGCCGGCTCGCCGAGGGCGTGTACTGGGGTCGCCAGTCGACCCGCTGGGAGCTCGACCGGCCGACGGCCTGGTGGCAGTCGCAGTCGGCGGTGGCGTTCGCCTTGAAGCTGTCGGCGCTGGGCCGGTTCGAGGAGGCCGAACGGCTGGTGCGCGACGGCGTGCCGTGCGACGACGAGGCCGTCACGGCCGGCGCGCCCGCGGCCCGGACGATCGCGCGCGCCAGGGTGCTGGTGCAGGCGGGGAAGACGGCGCAGGCGGTGGCGGCCGCCCGACGCGGCCTGTCGACGGCGTGCGACCGCGGTCTGCGCATCCTGGTGCCGCTCGCGTCCACGGTGCTGGCCACGGTCGCGCTGCACCGGGGCGAGGTCGCGGCGGCGGCCGAGCACGTGCGCCGGTACCGGGCCGACCTGGCGGCGGGTGAGGCGGTGCTGCACTCGGGCCAGTACGACTGGGTGGAGCTGCTGCTCGCGCACGCCCGCGGCGGGCCGGAGCGGGCGGTCGAGCTGGCGCGCGAGCGGCTGGCGGACCCGTCGGGCGCGCGGCGGATGCTGATCGAGGAGCCGGGAGCCGCGCCGTGGCTGGTGCGGCAGGCGTTGGCGGCGGGGGACGAGGGCCTGGCCGGTGACGTGGTCGGCGCGGCGGAGGGGCTGGCCTCGGCGAACCCCGGGTTCGACGTGGTCGCGGTGGCCGCCGGGCACGCGCGGGCGTTGCTCGACCGGGACGCCGAGGGGTTGCTGGTCGCGGCCGGCCGGCACCGGCACCCGTGGGCGCAGGCCAACGCCAACGAGGACCTGGCGGCGGTGCTGGTCGAGGCCGGTGAGGAGGGGCGGGCGGCGGACCACGCGGCCGCGGCGTCGCGGATCTTCGAGCGGATCGGTGCCGACGGCGAGGTGGTCCGGCTGCGCGGTGGCGGGGACGGCGAGGAGTGGGGCGCGTTGTCGGGGGCGGAGCGGGACGTCGCCCGGCTGGTGGGGGCGGGGTTGACGAACCGGCAGGTGGCGAAGCAGCTCTTCCTGTCGCCGCACACGGTGAACTACCACCTGCGCGGGATCTTCCGGAAGCTCGGGATCAGTTCGCGGGTGGAGTTGGCGAGGGTGGCGCACGAGCAGGAGAGCGCGGAGGCGTCGTCGGGGTGAGGCGGGGGTGGTCTGGGGTCCGGGATCGGGTTCGGCTCGATTCGACCCGGACGCTTACCGGCCCCGGGCTGGAGGAAGCCGCGTCGAATCGAGCCTTGCCGTTTGGTGGGATGAGCGGGTGGTCGGGTGATTAAGCGCCCAGGGCGTCGGTCATCGGATCGGTGGTGGTGTCGGCGAGGAGGAATTTGACTTCGTCGGCGACGCGGCGGACGTCCGTGGGGGCGACCACGGTGCAGTGGACCCCGTGTGGCGCGACTTCCAGCGCCAGGCACTCGGTGTAGGCGATTGCCGCCGCCCGCGACGCGGCGTAGGCGACGATGCCCGACCTCGGGACGGCGACCGCGTGGGCCGGGACCATGATGATGGTGCCCCTCGCCCGGTCGACCATCCTCCTGGCCACGGCCCGGGAGACGTTGAACACGCCGTTCACGTTGACGGCGAAGCTGTGCGACCAGTCCTTATCGCTGATCGAGAGGGCCGGGCCGGGGCGCAGCGCGCCCGCCGTGGCGACCAGGGCGTCGATCGGGCCGAACTCCCGTTCCACCTGGTCGACGAGGGCGTCCACGGCGGCGCTCGAGGTGACGTCCATCTGCCTGCCGGCGATCCGCAGGCCCTGCGCGTGGAGGCTCTCGACCAGGTCGGCGAGCCTCGCGCCGTCGCTGTCGACGGCCGCGACGAGCACGCCCTGCCGGGCGAGCGACTCCACGACCTCCGCGCCCAGCGGTGAGCACGCCCCGGTGATCAGTGCGATCTTGTGACGGAATTCGGCATTCATCCCCAGTGCTCCCCAGTTGCAGCCCCCCGGTGTGAACGTAATGGCCGGCGCACCGGCTGGGGAACTACCCGCGTGAGTAGTCGGAAAGCGCGGTTTGGGTCAAGGGGTGAAATACGCCTCCCGGGCAGGTCCGGGCAATCGCGGAAGCCTAGACTCGGCAGCCGTGGTCCACCAGCCGATGATCGCCCCGAGCATCCTGTCCGCCGATTTCGCCCGACTCGCCGACGAGGCCGCCGCCGTGGCGTCGGCCGACTGGTTGCACGTGGACGTCATGGACGCGCACTTCGTGCCCAACCTGACGATCGGGCTGCCCGTGGTGAAGTCGCTGCGCGAGGCGACCGACCTGCCGCTGGACTGCCACCTGATGATCGAGGACCCGGACCGCTGGGCCGTCGGGTACGCGGAGGCCGGCGCGTACAACGTGACGGTGCACGTCGAGGCGGCGCGCGATCCGATCGGGCTGGCGAAGGACCTGCGCGCGGCGGGGGCGAAGGCCGGGTTGTCGCTGAAGCCCGGCACGGCGCTGGAGCCGTACGTGGACGTGCTCAAGCACTACGACACGCTGCTGGTCATGTCGGTGGAGCCGGGGTTCGGCGGGCAGTCGTTCATGGTCGGGGTGCTGGACAAGGTCCGGGAGGCCCGGCGGCTGGTCGACACCGGGCACCTCACGTTGGTGGTCGAGATCGACGGCGGCATCAACGAGGACACCATCGAGCAGGCGGCCGAGGCCGGGGTGGACTGCTTCGTGGCCGGTTCGGCGGTGTACGACGCGGCCGATCCCGGGGCGGCGCTGGAGCGGCTGCGCGAGCAGGCGGCGCGCGCCCGGTGAACGTGGACGAGGCGATGGCGCTGGCCGTCGCGGCGAGTGAGCGGGTGCGCGGCACGACCAGCCCCAACCCGCCGGTGGGGTGCGTGGTCCTGGACGCGGGCGGCGAGGTGGTGGGCACGGGTGCCACCCGGCCGCCCGGTGGGCCGCACGCCGAGGTGGTGGCGCTGGCGCAGGCGGGGGAGCGGGCGCGCGGCGGCACGGCCGTCGTGACGTTGGAGCCCTGCTCGCACCACGGGCGCACGCCGCCGTGCACGGGGGCACTGGTCGGGGCCGGGGTGGCGCGGGTGGTGTTCGCGGTGGCGGACCCGAACCCGCAGGCCGCCGGTGGTGCCGGGGTGCTGCGGGAGGCCGGGGTCCTGGTCGGGGCCGGGGTGCTGGGCGAGGCCGTCGAACGGGGGCCGTTGCGGGCCTGGCTGCACTACGCGCGCACCGGGCGGCCGCACGTGACGTGGAAGTACGCCGCGAGCCTCGACGGTCGGGTGGCGGCCGGTGACGGCACGAGCCGGTGGATCAGCTCGGAGGAGTCGCGGGCCGAGGTGCACGAGTTCCGCGCGAGGGTCGACGCGATCGTGGTCGGAACGGGGACCGTCCGCAGCGATGACCCGAGATTGACCGCGCGGAGGGCGCGGCCGGGGCAGGATGGGGGCAGGCAGCCGCTGCGGGTCGTCGTCGGGACCGGCGACCTGCCACCGGGCGCCCGTGTCCTGGACGACGAGGCGGAGACGATGCACCTGCGGACGCACGACCCGGACGTCGTGCTCGGCGCGCTGGCCGCGCGGGGCGTGGTGGACGTGCTGCTGGAGGGCGGCCCCACGCTGGCGGGCGCCTTCACGGCCGCCGGTCGCGTGGACCGGGTGCTCGCCTACCTCGCCCCGAAGTTCCTGGGCGACGGTCCGCAGGCGTTGCGGGGGGCGGGGGTGTCCACCGTCACCGAGGCTGTGGGATTGGTCGTGGAGCAGGTCAGTATGTGCGGGCCGGACGTGCGGGTCTCCGCAGTCCCCGCGCGTTGAGGAGGAACGGTGTTCACCGGGATCGTCGAGGAGTTGGGTGAGGTCGTCGCGGTCGTCGACCTGCCGGACGCGGCCCGCGTCACCATCGCGGGACCTGTGGTGACCGGCGACGCGAAGCACGGCGATTCGATCGCGGTCAACGGCGTGTGCCTCACCGTGGTCGACGTCGCCGACGGCGCGTTCACCGCGGACGTGATGCGCGAGACGTTGACCCGCAGCAGCCTGGCCAAGGTCGCCGAGGGCGACCGGGTCAACCTGGAGCGCGCCGCAGCCGTCGGCCAGCGCCTGGGCGGCCACATCGTGCAGGGCCACGTCGACGGCACCGGGGTGGTGCTGGCGCGGGAGAGGGCCGAGCACTGGGAGGTCGTCCACATCGGACTGCCGCCGGGGCTGGCGCGGTACGTGGTGGAGAAGGGCTCGATCACCGTGGACGGCGTGTCGCTGACCGTGGTGTCGGTGACCGAGGACCGGTTCGCGGTGAGCCTGATCCCGACCACGCTGGAGCTGACCACCCTCGGCCGCCGCGCGCCGGGCGACCACGTCAACCTGGAGGTGGACGTGCTCGCGAAGTACGTCGAGCGGCTCGCGCTGCCCCACCTGCGCGCCGAGGAGGTCCGGTGAGCCGGTTCGCCGACATCGAGCGGGCCGTTGCGGACGTCGCGGCGGGCCGGCCGGTCATCGTCGTGGACGACGAGGACCGCGAGAACGAGGGTGACCTGATCTTCGCGGCGGAGAAGGCCACGCCGGAGCTGCTGGCGTTCATGGTCCGCTACACGTCCGGGTACGTGTGCGTGTCGCTGACCGAGGCCGACTGCGACCGGCTCGACCTGCCGCCGATGTACCACACGAACCAGGACCAGCGCGGCACCGCGTACACCGTGACCGTGGACGCCCGCGAAGGCGTGTCGACGGGCATCTCGGCGGCCGACCGGGCGCGGACGATCCGGCTGCTGGCCGACCCGGACGCGGGCCCGAAGGACTTCAACCGGCCCGGTCACGTGGTGCCGCTGCGGGCGCGTGACGGCGGCGTGCTGCGCCGTGCCGGGCACACCGAGGCCGCCGTCGACCTGGCCCGGTTGGCCGGGTTGGCCCCCGTGGGCGTGCTCTGCGAGATCGTGTCGCAGAAGGACGAGGGCGACATGGCCCGCCGCGACGAGCTGGAGGTGTTCGCCTCCGACCACGACCTGGCGCTGATCACGATCGCCGACCTGATCGCCTACCGGCGCCGGGTGGAGACGCAGGTGGAGCGGGTCGCCGAGGCGCGCATCCCGACCGCGCACGGCACGTTCACCGCGGTCGGCTACGACAGCAGGCTCGACGGAATCGAGCACATCGCGATGGTCTACGGCGACCTGGGCGACGGCGAGGACGTGCTGGTCCGGGTGCACTCGGAGTGCCTGACCGGCGACGTGTTCGGCTCGCTGCGCTGCGACTGCGGCCCGCAGCTGGACGCGGCGCTGGAGGCGGTGGCCGCGCAGGGGCGCGGTGTCGTGCTCTACATGCGCGGGCACGAGGGCCGGGGCATCGGCCTGATGCACAAGCTGCAGGCCTACCAGTTGCAGGACCGGGGCGCGGACACGGTGGACGCGAACCTCGGGCTGGGGCTGCCCGCCGACGCGCGCGACTACGGCACCGGCGCGCAGATCCTGGCGTCGCTGGGCGTCAAGTCGATGCGGCTGCTGACCAACAACCCGGCCAAGCGGGTCGGCCTGGAGGGCTACGGCCTCACCGTGCTGGACCGCGTGCCGCTGCCGATCTCGCCCAACCCGGAGAACCTGCGGTACCTGCGGACCAAGCGGGACCGGATGGGGCACGAGCTGCACCAGCTCGAGCAGTACGAGGCGCTGGCGCAGGGCGGCGCGGTGGTGTCGACCACGGAGGGAGCGGAATGAGCGGCGAAGGCCGACCGGAGGACGTCGTCCCCGACGCGGCGGGTCTGTCGCTGGGCGTCGTGGCCACCCGCTGGCACGCGCGGATCACCGACAACCTGGTCGAGCGGGCGTTGGCGGCGGCGGAGGAGGCCGGGGTGGCCTCGCCGACGGTCGTGCGGGTCGCGGGCGCGGTGGAGCTGCCCGTGGTGGCGCAGGAGCTGGCCCGCGCGCACGACGCCGTCGTGGCGCTGGGCGTGGTGATCCGGGGCGGCACGCCGCACTTCGAGTACGTGTGCGACGCCGTGACGGCCGGTCTGACCAGGGTCGCGCTGGACACGTCCACGCCGATCGGCAACGGCGTGCTGACCACCAACGACGAGGACCAGGCGCTGGCCCGCGCCGGGTTCCCGGACTCGGTGGAGGACAAGGGTTTCGAGGCGTGCGTGGCGGCGCTGGACACGGCGCTCGTGCTGCGCGGGCTGCGGGCGGGCTCGTGAGGACCGCCGTGACCGCCGACGTCGTCGAGTTCCGCCCCAAGAGGATCCGCGTGGTGGCCTGGGCCGGCGCGGTGTTCCTCGTCGCCGTGTTCACCGTGGTCGGGGTGCTGCTGGGGAACACGCCGACCGGTGTGATCTTCCGGGTGTCCGACCAGGTGGCGATGGTGTGCCTGGGAGTGCTGCTGGCGTGCGGGATGCTGCTGCTGGCCAGGCCGCGCGTGCGCGCCGACGCCGAGGGCGTCGAGGTGCGCAACGTGGTGACCGCGCACCGGTTCGCCTGGTCGGAGGTGCTGCACGTGTCGTTCCCGGACGGCGCGTCGTGGGCGCGCCTGGAGCTGCCGGACGACGAGTACGTGTCGATCATGGCGATTCAGGCGGTCGACCGCGACCACGCCGTCGCCGCCGTCCGCGCCCTGCGCGACCTGCACCGATCGGCCACCGCCTGACCAACCCCCCGCGTGAGTCGTCCCCTCAGGTCTCGTGAGTCCTACCTTCACGTCTCGTGAGTCCTACCTTCACGTCTCGTGAGTCCTGCGTTCGCGTCTCGTGAGTCCTGCGTTCGCGACCCCCGAGTTCAACGCTCGCGCACCCCGCTGATCGTCGTGGTGCCGTTGGCGCACGGTATGTCCGCCAACGGCACCCTTGTCGGGATTCGGTCCCCTGCCTAGGTTCGGGTGATCTACGAGCCTCGGGGGTCCGCACATGCGCAGACGTTCCTTCCTCACCGGTGCCGCGGCCGTGGCCGGCGCCGTGACGCTCGGCCTGAACCCGGCGGCACGGGCCCAGCGGCCCGGCGCGTCCGACCTGCCCGACCTGGCCCTGGGCGACCACCCCGTGGTGGGACGGGTGCGGGCGCGCAAGGCGGTGGAGCACCTGCGGGTGCTCAGCGAGCGGATCGGCCAGCGCGTCGGCGGCACGGAGTCCGAGCACCGCGCCCGCGACTACCTCGCCTCCGTGCTGCGGGACCTGCGCTACCAGGTGACGCTGCAGCCGTTCGCGGTGCCGGACAAGTACCTGTCCACGCTCACCGTCGGCGGCGACACCTGGAACGCGGCCGCGTCCCGCTTCGGCGCGCTCGGCGTCACGGCCACCGGCCCCGTGGTGGACCTGGACACCGGCGCGTCGCTGCCCGCCGACCTGACCGGCAAGGTCGCGCTGCTGGTGAACGTGCCCACCGGGTCGACCGCGGTGCTGGACGCCGCACGGCTGGGCGCGGTGGCGGTGCTGGTCGGCCGCGTCTCGACCCCGCCCGCGGGCAAGACCGGCACGTTCTCCCCGACGCTGCCGGCGGACGTCGCCGTGCCGGTGCTGGGCCTGGCCCAGGTGCACGTGGAGCGGCTGCGGGCGGCCGGACCCGTCACGGTGACCGCGTCCACCACCCACCACACGGGCCTGACCTCGTACAACGTGATCGCCGAACGCCCCGCCACGTTCCCCTCGCGGGACGCCGGCGTGGTCATGGTCACCGCGCACTACGACAGCGTGCCCGGCTCGCCCGGCGCGAACGACGACGGCAGCGGCACGGTCCTGGCCCTCGAACTGGCCCGGGTCCTGCGCCACCTGCCGACGCACCACGCGCTGCGGTTCGCGCTGTGGGGCTCGGAGGAGCAGGGCCTGCTCGGCTCCCGCCACTACGTGAACCAGCTGACCGACGCCGACGCGGCCCGCATCAGGGGCGTCTTCCAGAACGACATGGTCGCCACGAGCCACGGCCCGGCCACCGCGTACTGGCTGCTGTCGGTGGACGGCGGCGACAACGCCACCACCGCCGAGGTCGCCGCCGCCGCGACCCGCCTCGGCTACGGCGCGCGGGTGCACGGCCCGGTGCCGCGCGGCAGCAGCGACCACGTGCCGTTCCACGAGCGGAAGATCGCCGCGGCGAACTTCAGCTGGCGCGGCGAGGGCGGCCCGCACGAGCTGGAGCCGCTCTACCACACCCCCGAGGACACGATCGCGCAGAACGTGAGCACCGACCGGCTCCAGATCTCGCTGGAGCTGATCGGCGCGGCCGCCTACCGCCTGGCCCGCACCCGCGGCTGATCAGGGACCGGCGGCCCGCAGCAGGCGCTCGGCGGTGGCCCGGAGGTGGCGTCGCAGCTCCTCCGGGCCCTCCACCTCGAAGTCGACGCCGATCATCGCGATCCACGGCCCGACCTCCTCCAGCGACGACGTGCCGACCGTCAGCCGGGTGCGCTCGTCGTCGACGCGCTCCAGGTGCACCGAGGTGTGGGAGGTGCGGGCGGCGACCACGTCGTACGGCGCGTGCATGATCAGCCGCGCCTCGTGCTGGTAGGGCGCCACGGACAGCTGCCGCGACACGTACGACGCCAGGTCGTCGGCCGGCGGTTCGCGCGGGGTGAAGCGCGCGCCGAGGGTCGGTTCCGCCTCGATCCGGTCGACCCGGAACGTGCGCCAGTCGGCCTTGTCCACGTCCCACGCCACCAGGTACCACCGCCGCCCGGTGTGGGCCAGGCCGAGCGGTTCGACGTGGCGGCGCGTGCCGCCGTCCCGGCCCGCGTACCCGAACCGCAGCCGCTGGTGGTCGCGGCACGCGCCGGCGATCGCGGTCAGCGTGCCCGCGTCCACCCGGGTGCCGCGGGTGGGCAGGGCGACGGTGTGGGCCTGCAACGCGTTCACCCGCCGCCGCAGCCGCGACGGCAGCACCTGCTCCAGCTTGGCCAGGGCCCGCACGGACGTCTCCTCGATGCCCGCCACGGTGCCGTTGGCCGCCGTGCGCAGCCCCACGGCCACGGCCACGGCCTCGTCGTCGTCCAGCAGCAGCGGCGGCAGCTCCGCGCCCGCGCCCAGCCGGTAGCCGCCCGACACGCCCGGCGCGGCGTTGACCGGGTAGCCGAGGGTGCGCAGCTTGTCGACGTCGCGCCGCACGGTGCGGACGTCCACGCCGAGCCGGCGCGCGAGGTCCGCGCCGGTCCAGTCGCGCCGCACCTGCAGCAGCGACAGCAGCTTGAGCAGGCGGGCCGAGGTCTCCAGCATGGCCGCAGTCTGCCGGCCATCGCGGACGACCCCCGTCCTCGTCGTCAGGCCCGGCGGGCCCCCTCCGGCCACACCACGACCACCGGCACGCCCGACGCGCGTGCCGTCTCCACGACGTCGGCCGTGCCGCCGCGCCCGTCGGGCGGCTGCCCGTCCCACACCGCGACGAGCAGCTCCACCGACGCGAGCATCCGCTCGTTGGCCATCACGTAGGCGTGCCGCCCGGACAGCTCGTTGGGCAGCACGCTCACCACGTGCGCCCGCGCCAGCAGCTCGTCGTAGGCGGCCCGCTTCTCCGGCTTCAGCCGGTCCCGGTAGTCCATCGCGGGCAGCACGACCTCGACCCGGCCGCCCAGCTCCAGCACCACCCGCGCGAACAGCTGGTCCGCGCCCGGCGCCAGGCAGGTCACCCCCACCAGGGATGACCCGCCCGCCGCCTCGGCCTCCAACGCCGCGCGGATCGCCTCGCGCACGGCGTTGACGCAGTCGGGCGCCAGCTTGCTGTGCCCGGTGACTCCCACCCGCATCGCTAGGCCGTCCGCACCCCGCGGATCGCCTCACGGGTGTCGCGCACGACCGCCAGGTCGCGGTGCCGCTCGGCCTCCTTGGCGAAGTCCTGCAGCTTGCGCACCACCCGCCCGGACGCCAGGCCCGCCGCCGTGGGCAGCACCTGCTGGATCAACCCGCACGCCTCCTCCGGCTCGCCCGCCACCATCTTCGTGCGCGCCAGCCCGATGACGTCGAACGCCCGGTTGCGCACCCGGGCCGGGTCGCGCAGGTCCAGCGCCCGCCGGATGTGCGCCTCGGCCAGCGGCGCCTGCTTCGGGTCGTGCCCGGCCAGGTCCCGCATCCGCGCGCCGATGACGCCCTCCAGCTCGGCCTCGTCGAACGAGTCCAGCCACCACGGGTCCGAGCCGGACCGCCGCTGGGCGAAGCTGTCCTGCGCCTGCCCGACCGCCCGGTGGAACTCCCGCACCCGACCCATCTGGGCGTAGGCCCACGCCTCGCGGGTCAGCAGCAGCGCCTGCAACGTCGGCGTGGCGTTGCGCCGGGTGCCGTACTGGGCGAGCTGGACCAGCTCCAACCCGTCCTCGGGCCGCCCGAGGTCGAACATCTGCCTGGCCATCGCCGCCAGGCACAGCGCGGCGAACGGGTCGTTGCGCCCCGCCTTCGCCATCCGCACGCCCAGCACGTAGTACCGCTGGGCGGCGTCGTGCATGCCCGCGTCCCACGACATGCTGGCCGCGACCTTGGACAGCTCGGCCCCGATGAAGAAGGCCCGTTCCGTGGTCGGGCCCGCCGGTGCGCGCGTCAACCGCTCGGCCAGTTCCTCCAACTGCCCGAGCACCGCCTTGCGCGCCAGCCCGTACCCGCCCCGGCCGCCCCACCCGCGCAGCCCGTCGGCCACGTGCTGCAGCGCCGCCAGCTCCTCCTCGCCGATCGCCGCGCTGGACGACCACTTGGACAGGGGCTGCAGGGGGTGCAGCCACCGCTGCAACGGTTCGACCAGTGCGGGACCCATCGCCACCGCGGCGGCTCCGGTGAGCGCCGCTCGTCTGCTGATCGCCAAGTCGTTCCTCGCCGTCTCCTCGACCGATCTGGCAATGCTCGACGCGTCCCACGCCGCGGCGAGCACATCGGGCGGGGCGCCGCGGTCGGCGTCCGCCTGGCTTGGGATTCCGACGCGGTCGAACCACAGCCGGTCGGCCGGCACGCCGAGCGCCCGCGCGAAGTGCCGCAGGCGGTCGATCCGGTCGATCGGGTTCTCACCGGTCTCGTACCGCGAGAGCTGCGCCTGGGAGATCCCCAGCCAGGACGCCATGCGGTCTTGGGTGATCCGGCTGACGTGCTGCGGGTGGTGCCGGTAGGCGGCGAGGAGGGCGCCCATGTTCCGGTCCGCGAACGCGGCAGCCATGGCCTGGTGGTCCCAGAAGTCCCCGGGGACCTCGGGTGGTCCGTAGAGCTCTGTCCGCGCGTTGCGGCGACAACGCTGGCAGAGCCGGTCGGTGTTGTCGGCGGCGATCAGCGCCCCGCACGTCGGGCATGCGCGCCTGGTACTGGCTGCTCTTCGAGCTTTCCGTTCCATGGCTCGCTCCCGTCACTGAGCGTGTCCAACAGAGTATAGGGGTGTGATCAGGAGTCCATGCATTTCGTGCATACGACGGGGTCGCGCCCCCCTCGGGGGCCGGGTCACCAGGGGTGGTGGATGCGCGGGATGCGCCCGCTGCATGGATCCCACCCGGCAACGGTGTGGTGGAACACCCCGTTCGGACGGAGGCTGCGTGGTGTGCCGGTGCCCGGACGACCCCGCGGTCCGCGCACGCCGCCCACTCCACCCGACCGGGGAGGGACTCCGCCGATGAGCATCAGCGCCGCCACCACCGCAGACCACGGTCCGCGTTACGGCCCACGCGACCGCGCGCACCAGCAGGCACTCGGCGAGGCGATCGCGGGGTACCGGCTGCTGGGCTGGAAGGTGTCCGTGACCGAGCAGGGCGTGTTCCTGCCGCTCGGTCCCGCCACCACCGCCCTGGCCATGCCCGCCCGCATCGGCTCCCGCGTGCTGGCCGACCTCAAGGCGCGGATGCTCGCGGGCCCCGTGACCGTCATCCCGGGTCCGCGCGAGCACTGGATCTTCCTCGCCGAGCTGGTCGCCCTGCTGCCCACGCACCTGAAGGCGCCTGCCGAGGTCCAGTTCGTCCGCTCGCCGCAGCGCATCGCGCTGCCGCCCACGATGACCCGCTACGGGTCGTTGAGGTGGGCGAACCCGCCGTCGCACTCGCGGCACTGGTTCCCGCCGTTCACGGCGGTGCTGGCGCTGGCCCGCACGGCGGTGGCCAAGGACCGGTAGGCGAGGATGGGCGGGTGGACCGACGGACACTGCTGTGCGGGCTGCTCGCCCTGACCGCCTGCGGCACGGGCGCGCCGCCGCGCCGACCCGGCGTCGGCTCGGCCCGCCCCGGTGACCGGGTGGCCGGGCTCGCCGACGTCCCGGTGGGGTCCGGCGCGCTGGTCGACGTCGGCGGTGACGGCCGGCTGTTGCTGGTCCGGCCCTCGGAGTCGGAGGTGCGGGCCTTCAACCCCGCGTGCCCGCACCAGGGCACGGCGGTGAACCCGCCCGCCGCCGGCGTGATCACCTGCCCCACCCACAGCAGCACGTTCGACCCGGTCACGGGCGCGGTGCTGTCCGGTCCCTCGCCGCGCGGGCTGGCCGAGGTGGCGGTGGTGGTGTCCGGGTCGGACGTGTTGCTTTCCTGAAGATCCCGTCCCAAGGGCTGGGGTGTTGAACCCCGCTTCACGTGGTGTCGTATTGCCTGTGTGGCCGAACGACCACCCACCACCACGAATAGCGGAGGACCTGCGTTGAGCACCGTGGAGAACACAGGGCTGTCCCGTCGCTCGATGCTGTGCGGCGTGCTGGTCGCGCTGGCGGTACCCGGCGGCCTGGCCGCGTGCGGCAGCCAGTCGGGCCCGAGCGGCTCCGGCACCACCGGCACCGCGCCCGCCGGCGGCACCACCCCGGCCGGCCCGCCGATCATCGCCGCGCTGGCCGACGTCCCCGACGGCGGCGGCCTCATCGCCGGCAACCCGGCCGACAGCAAGCCCCTCGTGATCGTCCGCACCGGCGAGACGGTCAAGGCATATGACGCCGGCTGCCCCCACCAGGGGACCGCCGTCTCGCCGCCGCAGAACGGCGTCATCACGTGCCCGAACCACGGCAGCACGTTCAACGCCGCCGACGGAGCCGTCACCAAGGGCCCCGCCACCAAGGGCCTGACCGAGGTGCCGGTGAAGGTCGAGGCCGGGCAGATCGTGCCCGCCTGACCCCCTCGCCCGGCCGGGCCGCCCCCCGGCCGGGGACCCGTCGGTCTCCCTTCGGCGGCGGTGTCGGTGGTCGCACGTACCCTTTCCGTGTGGCCGATCCGTCGACCTATCGCCCAGCGACAGGCACCATCCCCGAGGCTCCCGGCGTCTACAAGTTCCGCGACGCCGGCGGGCGCGTGGTCTACGTCGGCAAGGCCAAGAGCCTGCGCCAGCGGTTGAACTCGTACTTCGCCGACATCGCCGGCCTGCACCCGCGCACCCGGCAGATGGTGACCACCGCCGCGAGCGTCGAGTGGACCGTCGTGGGCACCGAGGTCGAGGCCCTCCAGCTGGAGTACAACTGGATCAAGGAGTTCGACCCGCGGTTCAACGTCCGCTACCGCGACGACAAGTCCTACCCGGTCCTCGCGGTGACGTTGAACGAGGAGTTCCCCCGGCTGTACGTCTACCGCGGCCCGCGCCGCAAGGGCGTGCGCTACTTCGGCCCCTACGCGCACGCCTGGGCGATCCGGGAGACGCTGGACCTGCTGCTGCGCGTGTTCCCGGCGCGCACCTGCTCGGCGGGGGTGTTCAAGCGGCACGGCCAGATCGGCCGCCCCTGCCTGCTCGGCTACATCGACAAGTGCTCCGCGCCGTGCGTCGGCCGGGTCAGCGCGGAGGAGCACCGCGACATCGTCGAGGACTTCTGCGACTTCCTCGCCGGCAGGACCGACTCGATGGTGCGCCGGCTGGAGCGCGAGATGACCGCCGCCGCCGAGTCGCTGGAGTTCGAGAGGGCCGCCCGCCTGCGCGACGACCAGGCCGCCCTCAAGCGGGCCCTGGAGAAGCAGGCCGTCGTCCTGGGCGACGGCACGGACGCCGACGTGGTCGCGTTCGCGCAGGACGACCTGGAGGTCTCGGTCCAGGTCTTCCACGTGCGCGGCGGCCGGGTCCGCGGCCAGCGCGGCTGGGTGGTCGACAAGGTGGACGAGACGGGCGTGCGGGGCCTGGTCGACCAGTTCGTCACCCAGTTCTACGGCGAGCAGGTCGAGTCCGCGCAGGTCAGCGGCGTGGAGTCGGCGCCGGTGCCGCGCGAGGTGCTGGTGCCCGAGCTGCCCGAGGACGCCGAGGCGGTCGAGAAGTGGCTCTCGGGGCTGCGCGGCGGCAAGGTCGCGCTGCGCGTGCCGCAGCGGGGCGACAAGCGGGCGCTGATGGAGACGGTGGAGCGCAACGCCAAGGAGGCGTTCCAGCAGCACAAGCTGCGCCGCGCGGGCGACCTGACGGCCCGGTCGGCGGCGTTGCAGGAGCTGCAGGAGGCCCTGGGCCTGGACACCGCGCCGCTGCGCATCGAGTGCACCGACATCAGCCACGTGCAGGGCACGGACGTGGTGGCGTCGCTGGTGGTG
The DNA here is from genome assembly GCF_044544865.1 of Actinosynnema sp. NPDC053489. Lineage (NCBI taxonomy): Bacteria > Bacillati > Actinomycetota > Actinomycetes > Pseudonocardiales > Pseudonocardiaceae > Actinosynnema > Actinosynnema sp. NPDC053489. The sequence continues at coordinate 30,225 of NZ_JBITXT010000021.1, forward strand.
TTCGAGGACGGCCTGGCCCGCAAGTCCGAGTACCGCCGGTTCGCCGTGCGCGAGGGCGCCGAGCAGGGCGACGTGGGCTCGATCGCCGAGGTGGTGCGCCGCCGGTTCCAGGCGTACCTGCGCGACAACAAGGACGGTGGCGGCCCCAACCCGGGCATCGACCCGGAGACGGGCAAGCCGCGCAAGTTCGCCTACGCGCCGAACCTGCTGGTCGTGGACGGCGGCGCGGCGCAGGCGCAGGTAGCCTCCGACGTCTTGGCGGAACTCGGCATCACCGACGTCGCGGTGGTCGGCCTGGCGAAGCGGCTGGAGGAGGTGTGGGTGCCCGGCGAACCGGACCCGGTGATCCTGCCCCGCACCAGCGAGGCCCTCTACCTGCTGCAACGGGTGCGCGACGAGGCGCACCGGTTCGCGATCACCTACCACCGGCAGAAGCGGTCCAAGCGGATGACGACCTCGGCGCTGGACGAGGTCCCGGGCCTGGGCCAGACGCGCAAGGCCGCGCTGCTCAAGCACTTCGGCTCGCTGAAGAAGCTGCGCGAGGCGAGCGTCGAGGAGATCAGCGGTGTGCCCGGAGTGGGCCGGCGCACCGCGGAGGCCGTGCACGCGACGTTGAGCACGGCCGGCACCGAAGGGTCGGCGCAGCCGACGATGAGACGGGAGTACCAGTGAGCGCACCGGCCGGCGAGAAGTCCGGCATCGAAGTCGCGGTGGTGACGGGCCTGTCGGGGGCGGGCCGCAGCACGGCCGCGAAGTGCCTGGAGGACCTGGGCTGGTTCGTGGTCGACAACCTGCCGCCCGAGCTGATCGCGACCATGGTCGAGCTGGGCGCGCAGGCCAGGGGCGCGATCACCCGGGTCGCCGTGGTCATGGACGTGCGCAGCCGCGCGTTCACCGAGGACCTGGCCGCGGTGATCAAGGACCTGGACGCGCGCGGCTACAAGCCGAAGGTGCTGTTCCTCGAGGCGACGGACGACGTGCTGATCCGCCGGTTCGAGTCGGTGCGGCGCGGCCACCCGCTGCAGGCCGACGGCCGGCTGGCGGACGGCATCGAGGCCGAGCGCATCCTCCTCACGCCGCTGCGCGAGGAGGCCGACCTGGTGCTGGACACCTCGGCGCTGTCGGTGCACCAGCTGCGGGCCAAGATCGAGGACACCTTCGGCACGGAGTCGGCCACGCGCACGCGGGTCACGGTGCTGTCGTTCGGCTACAAGTACGGGCTGCCGATGGACGCCGACCTGGTCATGGACGTGCGGTTCCTGCCCAACCCGTTCTGGATCCCGGAGCTGCGCGAGCAGACCGGCCTGGACGGCGACGTGCGCAACTACGTGCTCACGCAGGAGGGCGCGGAGGAGTTCCTGGACCGCTACCACGAGCTGCTGCGGCTCATCGGCGCCGGCTACCGGCGCGAGGGCAAGCGCTACCTGACGCTGGCGGTCGGCTGCACCGGCGGCAAGCACCGCAGCGTGGCCATCTCCGAGGAGCTGGCGGGCCGCCTGGCCAGCGAGGACGGCATGGCCGTCAAGGTCGTGCACCGGGACCTGGGACGCGAGTGAGCTTCCGAGCGGTTGCGCTGGGCGGCGGGCACGGGCTGCACGCCACGCTCACGGCGCTGCGCCGGGCGACCGACGACGTGACGGCCGTGGTGACGGTCGCGGACGACGGCGGCTCCTCGGGGCGGCTGCGCCGCGAGCTGGGCCTGCTGCCGCCCGGCGACCTGCGCAAGGCCATGGTGGCGCTGGCCGGCGCCGACGAGTCGAGCGCGTTGTGGGCGACGTTGTTCCAGCACCGGTTCGGCGGCACGGGCGCGCTCGCCGGGCACGCGGTGGGCAACCTGGTGCTGGCGGGCCTGCTGGAGCAGCTGGGCGACCCGGTGGCGGTGCTGGAGGAGGCGGGCCGGCTGCTGGGCGTGCGCGGGCGGGTGCTGCCCATGTGCACCGAGCCGTTGTCGATCGAGGCGGACGTGACGGGCCTGGACGACGACGCCGACGTGGTGCGCCGCATCCGCGGCCAGGTCGCGATCGCCACCACGCCCGGCCGCGTGCAGCGCATCCGCCTGCACGGGCCCGGCGGCCCGGGTGAGGCCCCGCGCGGCTGCCCGGAGGCGGTGGAGGCGGTGCTGGCGGCGGACGTGGTGCTGCTCGGGCCGGGCTCGTGGTTCACCAGCGTGCTGCCGCACCTGCTGGTCCCCGAGCTGCACGACGCGCTGGTGCGCACGTCGGCGCGCAAGGTCGTCGTGCTCAACCTCGTCCCCCAACCGGGGGAAACCGACGGGTTCTCCCCGGAGCTGCACCTGGACGTGCTGTGCGCGCACGCGCCGGCGCTGCGGGTGGACGCGGTGATCGCGGACGTCGACGCGGTGCCCGTGCCCGACCGGCTGCGCAGGGCCGCCGCAGCTCTCGGCGCTGCGGCGCACCTCGCGCCCGTCGCCGTGGCGGGCGCACCCGACCGCCACGACCCGGCGGCGCTCGCGCTGAGCATCACCCGGGCGTTGGCAGGGCCTGGTGACGGGACCGGCGGGGCGTCGAGTACAACCCTCCAGGAAGACCGGACGAGCAGGGGAGGCGAGGCGCCGTGGCGATGACGTCGGCGGTGAAGGACGAGCTGAGCAGGCTGGCCGTCTCCAAGACCTGCTGCCGCCGCGCGGAGGTGGCCTCGCTCCTGCGGTTCGCGGGCGGCCTGCACATCGTCGGCGGCCGGGTGGTGGTGGAGGCCGAGCTGGACCTGGGCTCCACCGCGCGCCGGCTGCGCCGGGAGATCCACGAGCTGTACGGGCACCAGTCGGACGTGTTCACCATCACCTCCAGCGGCCTGCGCAAGGGCACCCGGTTCGTCGTGCGGGTGGTCAAGGACGGCGAGGGCCTGGCGCGGCAGACCGGCCTGCTGGACCCGCGCGGCCGCCCGGTGCGCGGCCTGCCCGCCCCGGTCGTGTCGGGCGGGGTGTGCGACGCCGAGGCGGCGTGGCGGGGCGCGTTCCTGGCGCACGGCTCGCTCACCGAACCGGGCCGTTCGTCGTCCATGGAGGTGACGTGCCCCGGCCCGGAGGCGGCGTTGGCGCTGGTCGGCGCGGCGCGGCGGATGGGCATCGGCTCGAAGTCGCGCGAGGTGCGCGGCGCGGAGCGCGTGGTGATAAGGGACGGCGACGCGATCGGCGCGATGCTGACCAGGCTGGGCGCGCACGACGGCGTGCTGGCCTGGGAGGAGCGCCGCATGCGCCGCGAGGTGCGCGCGACGGCGAACCGCCTGGCGAACTTCGACGACGCCAACCTGCGCCGCTCGGCCCGCGCCGCCGTCGCCGCCGCCGCGCGGGTGCAGCGGGCGCTGGAGATCCTGGGCGCGGAGGCCCCGGACCACCTGGCCGCCGCGGGCGCGCTGAGACTGGCCCACCGGCAGGCGTCGCTGGAGGAGCTGGGCCAGCTCTCCGAACCGCAGATGACGAAGGACGCCGTGGCGGGCCGCATCCGCCGCCTGCTGGCGATGGCGGACAAGCGCGCGAAGGAACTGGGCATGCCCGACACCGAGTCCGCCGTGACGGCGGACATGCTCGACGCCGAGGTCTGACCGGACCGGTCAGCGGAGCCCGAGGGCGGCGACGAGCGGCTCGGTCATGGACCGGACGTAGGTGTCGGTCAAGTGGTTGTCGCGGTAGACGACCACGTTGCCGACGACGGCCGGGCAGGTGTCGACGCGGCAGATCCAGTCGGTCAGGTCGACCAGTCGCACCCCCGGCAGGCCGGTCGCGGCGTCGGCCAACGGGTCCGTCGCGGTGCCCGCGGCCCTGGACCGGGACGTGTCGCAGTCGGCCGGGCGGTCCGGGTGGCGTTCGAGGCAGGGCACGACCGGCTCGCCGGGCCTCGGCAGGCCGCGGATCACGACGACCGGAATGTCGGCTCCGGATAGGGCGGACAGCATGGTCCGGTAGCCCTCCACGGCGCGGTCGGGCGACTCCCACGTCCAATTCAGGTCCGCCCGGTAGGACTCGGGCGACATGGCGGCGGTGACCACCAGGTCCGGGTGCAGGTCGCGGATGAGGTCGAGCTTCCTGAGGTTCTCGTCCGAGCAGACGGTCAGCGGTGTGCCCCTGTCGGACGGCGGCACGGAGGTGAACGGGCAGCCGTTGCGCACCACGACCTTCACCCGCCACCGGCCGGCGCCTTCGTGTCGCGCGAACTCGGCGAGCGCGCTGCTGAACTGGGCGGCGTGGGAATCACCGACGACGACCGCGGTCTTGGGTGCCAGCGGGTCGCCGTACATGCACGACGTGGGTTCCGCCTCCATCTTGTAGATGTTGCAGTTACCCGGCAGGTCGCCGAGCGGCCCGTCCTGCGCGGCCACGGCCGGTGCGGGCGCGAGGGCGACCCCGGACGGCACCGGACGCGGCCGGTCCGGGTCGAGGGCCAGCGCGCCGGGGTGGTCGGCGTCGATCACCGACCGGCCGCGCAACGCGGCCAGCGCCGACTCGGCCGACGCCCAGCCGCCGGCCGCGACGGCGACGCTCACCGCGACCATCGCCGCGCCGACGCGGTAGGTGGTGCGCCGTCGTTCGGGCTTGCGCCGCCGGAACGGGTCCTCGACGTACCGCTTCGACAGCGCCGCCAGCACGAAGCTGAGCGCGGCGGCCACCACGACCTGGTGGGGACCGAGCGCCCGGTCACCGGTCACCTCCAGCAGGAAGACGATCACCGGCCAGTGCCACAGGTACAGGCTGTAGGAGATGTCGCCGACGTAGGTCACCGGGCGCGGCCCGAGCACGCGGGCGAGCGATCCGTCGGCGGTCAGGAGCACCGCGGCCGTGCCGACCGCCGGCAGCACCGCGATCCAACCGGGGAACGCCATGTCCGTGGTGAACCCGAAGGCGCTCACCAGCACCGCGACCAAGCCGCCCCAGCCGAGCAGCCGACGTGCCGCCGCACCCGGCCGCACCCGGTGCGCGACCGTCGCGGCGAGGCCGCCGACGCCCAGTTCCCACACGCGGGTCGGCGTGACGAAGTAGGCCGCGCCCGGGTCGACCGGCGTGTACCAGACCGAGAACGCGAACGACGCCACCGTGATCGCGCCGACCGCGACCACCGCGTGCCGCACCGCGCCGCCGCCCCGACGCGCCGCGAGGGCGGCCGAGGCGAGCAGGACCAGCGGGATGACCAGGTAGAACTGCTCCTCCACGGCCAGCGACCAGAAGTGCTGCACCGGTGACGCCCCGACCGTGGCGTGCCCGTAGTCGTCGGACAGCACGGCCAGCAGCCAGTTCTGCGCGTTGACCGCCGAGAAGACGACCCCGCGCAGCACGTCCGGCCACCGCGAGGTGGGCAGCACCGCGAACACCGCCGCCGACACCGCCAGCAGCACGACCGTCGCCGCCGGCAGGAGCCTGCGGACGCGCCGCGCGTAGAAGTCGAGCAGCCGGACGGTGCCGGTGCGCCGGACCTCGCCGACGAGCGTGCCGATGATCAGGTAGCCGGAGATGGCGAAGAAGACGTCGACGCCGACGAAGCCGCCGGGCAGCCACCCGGGGCGCAGGTGGTAGCAGACCACCAGGCCGACGGCCAGCGCCCGCAACCCCTGGATGTCGGCCCGGGTGCCGAGGGGGTTCGAGGCGCGGGCGGGTGCGAGGGCCTGCTCACCGGTCACCATCGCCACTGCTCACCGCCACCGCCGAGGACAAAAGCGGCGCAGCTTAACCCGCCCGTGTGGCGTTGGAGCTACTTCGTTCAGCGAATCGTGACGTCCGGTCCACCCCGTGCGTCGAACGCCCGGGACCCCCGTGTCCCACGCTCGCGACCCCCGAGTTCCCCGCTCGGACACCGGTCCCGTCACGCTGCGCACACCCTGCGCGCGGGCACGCCGGGTCATACGCTGGAGTCGACCGGGACCCGGGACGCGGGCCGGTCGAGGCGGACTCCGGGGTCGGCAGAGCCCGCCGCCCGTGTTACCTCGCGGTAACAAGGCGGTCGAGCTGGATTTTCTTGTTCGATAAAGAGATCCTGGTGGTCCACGTGACCAGGGACGCAGGCCGGAGGCTAGGCTGGCTCTCGGCTGCCTGGTCAGCCCATGACTGCACGCCCCTGGCGGACAACGCCAGTCGAGTACCGAGGAGACTCACCGTGACGGTTCGCGTAGGTGTCAATGGTTTCGGCCGCATCGGTCGCAACTTCTGGCGCGCCGTTCAGGCCAGCGGGCACGACATCGAGATCGTCGCCTTCAACGACCTCGGTGACGTCAACACCATGGCCCACCTGCTCAAGTACGACTCCATCCTCGGCCGCCTCGACGGCGAGGTGACCGTGACCGACGAGGGCATCGCCGTCGACGGCAAGGTCATCAAGGCCCTGGCCGAGCGCGACCCGGGCAAGCTGCCCTGGAAGGACCTCGGCGTCGACGTCGTCGTGGAGTCGACCGGCTTCTTCACCGACGCCTCGGCCGCGCGCAAGCACGTCGACGAGGGCGGCGCGAAGAAGGTCATCATCTCCGCCCCGGCCAAGGGTGAGGACCTCACCGTGGTGCTGGGCGCGAACGACGACCAGTACGACGGTTCGCAGACCGTCATCTCCAACGCCTCGTGCACCACGAACTGCCTGGCCCCGCTGGCCAAGGTGCTGCACGACAACTTCACCATCGAGCGTGGCCTCATGACCACGATCCACGCCTACACGCAGGACCAGAACCTGCAGGACGCGCCGCACAAGGACCTGCGCCGCGCCCGTGCCGCCGCGCTGAACATCGTGCCCACCAGCACCGGTGCCGCGAAGGCGATCGGCCTGGTCCTGCCGGAGCTGAAGGGCAAGCTCGACGGCTACGCCCTGCGCGTGCCCGTGCCCACCGGCTCGGCCACCGACCTGACCGTCACCGTCGGCCGCGAGGTCACCGTGGACGAGGTCAACGCCGCCTACCAGGCCGCCGCCGAGGGCCCGCTCAAGGGCTACCTCCGCTACAACACCGACCCGATCGTGTCGGCCGACATCGTCACCGACCCGGCGTCGTGCATCTACGACGCGCCGCTGACCAAGGTCATCGGCAACCAGGTCAAGGTCGTCGGCTGGTACGACAACGAGTGGGGCTACTCCAACCGCCTCGCCGACCTGGTCAACCTCGTCGCCAGCAAGCTCTGACCGAACAGGCGGACAACTCGCTGTGAAGACTCTCGACGATCTGCTCGGCGAGGGTGTCTCGGGTCGGCGCGTCCTCGTGCGCGCCGACCTGAACGTCCCCCTCGACGGCGACCGCATCACCGACGACGGCCGCGTCCGCGCGTCGGTCCCCACCATCAAGGCGCTCGTGGACGCGGGCGCCCGCGTCCTGGTCGCCGCCCACCTGGGCCGCCCCAAGGGCGAACCCGACCCCAAGTTCTCCCTCGCGCCCGTCGCCGCGCGGCTGGGCGAGCTGCTCGGCCAGGACGTCCGGATCGGCACCGAGGCCGCCGGTGACGGCACCGTCGTGCTGCTGGAGAACATCCGCTTCGACGCCCGCGAGACCAGCAAGGACGACGCCGAGCGCGCCGCCCTCGCCGACGAGCTCGCCGCCAAGGCCGACGCGTTCGTCTCCGACGGCTTCGGCGTCGTGCACCGCAAGCAGGCGTCGGTCTACGACGTGGCCGAGAAGCTCCCGCACTACGCGGGCGGCCTCGTGCTCGCCGAGGTCGAGGTGCTGCGCAAGCTCACCGACGACACCCAGCGGCCCTACGTCGTCGTCCTCGGCGGCGCGAAGGTGTCCGACAAGCTCGGCGTCATCGCGAACCTGCTCACCAAGGTCGACCGGCTCCTCATCGGCGGCGGCATGGCCTACACCTTCCTCAAGGCCCAGGGCCACGAGGTCGGCGGCTCGCTGCTCCAGGAGGACCAGCTCGACCAGGTCCGCGGCTTCCTCGCCGAGGCCGAGCGGCGCGGCGTCGAGCTGGTGCTGCCCGTCGACGTGCTCGCGGCCACCGACTTCGCGCCCGACGCCGACTTCGAGGTCGTGCGCACCGACGCCATCCCCGCCGACCGGCAGGGCCTGGACATCGGCCCCGAGACGCGCGAGCTGTTCGCGTCCAAGCTCGCCGACGCGCAGACCGTGTTCTGGAACGGCCCGATGGGCGTGTTCGAGTTCGAGGCGTTCTCCGGCGGCACCCGCGCGGTGGCCGAGGCGCTCGTCAAGAGCGACGCGTTCACCGTCGTCGGCGGCGGCGACTCGGCCGCGGCCGTGCGCGCCCTCGGCCTGCCCGAGGACGGCTTCTCGCACATCTCCACCGGCGGCGGCGCGTCCCTGGAGTACCTCGAGGGCAAGGAACTGCCCGGCGTGTCTGTCTTGGAGGCGTGATGGCCCAGCGTCAGCCCCTCATCGCGGGCAACTGGAAGATGAACCTCAACCACCTCGAGGCCATCGCCCTGGTGCAGAAGATCGCCTTCTCCCTCCCGGAGAAGTACTTCGCCAAGGTCGAGGTGGCGGTGCTGCCGCCGTTCGTCGACATCCGCTCCATCCAGACCCTCGTCGACGGCGACAAGCTGTTGCTGAAGTACGGCGCGCAGGACCTGTCCCCGCACGACTCGGGCGCCTACACCGGTGACGTGTCCGGCCCCATGCTCGCCAAGCTCGGCTGCTCCTACGTCACCGTGGGCCACTCCGAGCGCCGCGAGTACCACGCCGAGGACGACGCCCTGGTCAACAAGAAGGTCAAGGCGGCCCTCAAGCACGGCATCACGCCCATCTTCTGCCTCGGCGAGCAGGTGGACGTGCGCGAGGCGGGCGGGCACGTCGAGCACTGCACCGAGCAGCTCGTCGCGGGCCTCGCCGGCCTCACCGCCGAGCAGGTCCGCGACGTCGTCGTGGCCTACGAGCCGGTGTGGGCCATCGGCACGGGCAAGGTCGCCTCGTCCGCGGACGCGCAGGAGGTGTGCGCGGCCATCCGGGTCAAGATCGCCGAACTCCACGGCGAGGACGTCGCTTCGGCCGTTCGAGTGCTTTACGGCGGCTCGGTCAAGTCCGGCAACATCGCCGAGTTGATCTCCCAGAAGGACGTCGACGGCGCCCTTGTGGGTGGTGCGAGCCTGGATGCGGACGAGTTCGCCAAGCTCTGCGCTCTCGCGGCGGGCGGCCCTCTACCCTGATGTGATTGACACTCACCCCACCCGCGGTGGTCCACGGTCGGCAGTCGACCGGGTACTCTGTGGCGTCACCTGCCTGACAGCGAGGAAGAAATGATCCTGTTCCTTCAGATCCTGTTGCTCGTCTCCAGCGTCCTGCTGATCCTGCTCGTGCTGCTGCACCGCGGGCGTGGAGGCGGTCTGTCCTCGTTGTTCGGCGGCGGCATGCAGTCGAGCCTGTCCGGTTCCAGCGTGGTCGAGAAGAACCTCGACCGGCTGACGTTGTTCGTCGGCGCGGTCTGGGTCATCGCCATCGTGGGCATCGGGCTGCTGATGAAGGTCAGCTGACAGGGGTCGGCGGGCGCACGGCGCCGGCCGGCACGGACACAGGGAAACCACGTGGTGGGGGTGTGAGGGTCGATGGCTGGTGGTAACGCGATTCGCGGTACCCGCGTCGGCGCAGGCCCGATGGGCGAATCGGAGCGCGGCGAGTCCGCGCCCCGACGTCGGGTGTCGTACTGGTGCGCGAACGCGCACGAGTCTCGGCCGTCGTTCGCGGTCGAAGCCGAGATCCCGGAGAACTGGGACTGCCCCCGGTGCGGTCTGCCGGCCGGGCGCGACGAGCAGGCCCCGCCTGCCCCGCCGCGCAACGAGCCGTACAAGACGCACCTGGCGTACGTGAAGGAGCGGCGCTCCGACGCGGACGGTGAGGCGATCCTCGAAGAGGCGCTCACCAAGCTGCGCAAGCAGCGCGAGGAGCCCTAGCAGGGTTCGAACGCACGGCACGACGGCCCCCGCGGTGACCAACCGGCGGGGGCCGTCGCCGTTCCCGCCCCGCCCGGTTCCCGCACCGCCCGGTTCACCCCTGCTTCGTGAAGACCCCCGCGAACTGCCGGCGCACCAGGACCGCGCCCACCAGCAGGAAGAACACCAGGATCACCAGCGTCGACGTCGTGCCGCCCGTCGAACTCGTCAGCGCCACGTCCACGCTGCCCACCAGCACCACACCGCAGTCCGCCCGGATCACGTGCCGCCCCGGCTGGATCGTCGTGAACTCCACCCTGGTGCTGAACGTCCCCGACCCGTCCGCCCGCGCCGTGCCGACGGCCTCGCCCAGCGAGCTGAGCCGCACCGGCCCACCCGGCTCGCACCCCGTGCCCGTGGCCGTCAGCGGGTCACCGGGCTGGATGTTGTCCTTGTCCAGCGTCAGCGCGCCGTCACCGTCGAACGGCTTCGTCGTGGTCGTCCCGGCCGACGAACCGCCCGTCGTCGTGGTGGTCGTGGTCGTCGTCGTGGTGGTGGTGCTCGTGGTGGTCGTCGTCGGCCCGGTCGTCGTGCTCACCGTCGGACGGGCGGCGGTGGTCGTCGTGGTCACCGGGGGAGCGGTCGTCGTCGTCACCGGCGGCGCGGTGGTGGTCGGCCGGACCGTCACCGTGAACGTGTCCGACGGGTTCGACGTCGCCGCGCACACCGGCCTCGCGGTCACCCGGTGCGCACCGGCACCCGCGTCGCCCGGCACCGTCGCCGTGCCCGACCCCGCGCCGCGCCCCGAGTGCCGGCCGCTGCCGATCACCCGCCCGCCGTCCCACAGGATCTGCACGGTGTAGTTCGAGCAGTCCGGATCCAGGTACACCCCGGTCCAGCTCACCGCGAACGCGCTGCCCGCCGGCCCGGAATCCGGGCTCGCCGTCGCGACGCCCTGCTGCTGCGCCGACGCCGGCGCGGCGAAGAGGACCGCGACGGCATAGGCCAGGGCGGCGAGTGGAGCTAGTGTTCCTGCCGATCGCATACCGACCCCCGGACCAGTCCGCCACCCACCCACGAGGTGCCCTTGTGAGACGCATTATGGGCAGCGCCGGTTTACTGCTCCTGTGCGGGATCTTCCTCGGTGCCGCCACCGCCCCCGCGCACGCGGCCGGGGACGCGGTCGCCATCGACGCCACGGTGGACGGAACCCCCGTCGGCGAGGACGAGCTGCTGCTCGACCCGGCCGCCTCCCCGCGCATCTCCGTGACCGTCCACAACGGAACCGACACCGTCCGGCACGTGAAGACCATCCGGCTGTCCGGCACCGCGCTGGCGCTGACGTTCTTCTCCTACGACACGACCGTGCCGTTCGACGTGCCCGCCGGGCAGAGCGTCACGCGCGGGTTCGTCCTCGACCTCGGGCAGCTCGGCGCGCAGGCGACCGGCCTGCTGCCGACCGAGCTGGAGGTCCTCGACACCAACCGCGACGTGATCGCGTCGATCGGCGTGACCGGCGACGTGCGCGGGTCCGCGTGGTCGGTGTACGGGGTGTTCGGGCTGGCGGTGTTCGCGCTCACGGTGCTGGCGTGGGCGGGCGCGCTGTTGGCCCTCGCCCGGCGGCGACTGCCCCCGAACCGGTGGCAGCGCGCCATGCGGTTCCTGCCCGCCGGCGTCGGCACGGGCCTCGTCGCGGTGATCTCGCTGTCCGTGCTGCGGGTCGTCGCGCCGTCGCCGGGCGCCGAGGTCCCGTTCGTCCTGGGCGCGGCCGCGGCGGCGTTCGCCCTCGGCTACCTGACCCCGCACCCGGACGCCGACGACCTGCCCGCCCCGCCGCCGGTCGACCCGGAGAGCACGCAGCGCATCACGCGGCCGGTGCCCGGCGGTGCCCGGTGACGGTGCCGGCGAACGTCGCCGCGGCCCTGCCCCAGTACGACCTCGGCGCGGAGATCGGGCGCGGCGGCATGGGCGTGGTGTACGCGGCCGTGCACCGGCCCCTCGGCCGCGCCGTGGCGGTGAAGCGGCTGCCCGGCGTGCCGGCGTCCGACGAGCGGATGAGCGCGCGGTTCGCGCACGAGGCCCGGCTGCTGGCGCGGCTCGACCACCCCCACATCGTGCCCGTGTACGACTACGTCCAGGACCGGGGCGAGCACCTGCTGGTGATGGAGAAGCTCGACGGTGGCACGGTGTGGTCGAAGTTCACCGGATCAGGCGTCACCCCCGCCTGGTCGTGTGCTTTCGGCCTGGCGATGCTGTCGGGCCTGCACGCGGCGCACGAGGCCGGCGTGCTGCACCTGGACGTGAAGCCGAAGAACCTGCTGTTCACCGCCGGCGGCGTGCTCAAGGTCGCCGATTTCGGGATCTCGCAGGTGGTCAGCGAGGGCGCGACGCTCGGGACGCACGGCGGGCAGGTGCTCGGCACGCCCGCCTACCTGTCGCCCGAGCAGGCGCTGGGCAACCCGCTCAGCCCCGCCGCCGACGTGTACGGGGCGGCGACGGTGCTGTACGAGCTGCTCAGCGGCCGGCTGCCGTTCGACGGCGGGGGCGGGGCGCTGGCGATGATCCAACGCCACGTCCACCACCAGCCCCGACCCCTGGTCGAGGTACCCGAACCACTCGCCCGGGTGATCATGCGCGGGATCGAACGGGACCCGCGGGCGCGCTACCGCAACGCGGAGACGTTCGCGGTGGACCTGGCGGGCGCGGCGGCGGGCGTGTTCGGCCGGGACTGGCTGCTGCGCCTGGGCGCCCCGATCCACCTGAGCCCGCAGGTGGCCGCCGCCACCACGCGCCCGACCGCGACACCCCCCGTCGTGCGGGAGACCCTGGACATCCCCGTTCGGGCGACGCTCGCCGAGGCCGGGACGACGCCCGTGCGGCTGGGCGCGGAAACCCTCGTGCCGGCCGCGCGGGTCCTGGCACCTCCCGCCCCGGCCCGCTGGTTCGCCCTGGCCGCCGCCCTGGCCGCGGCCGCCATGATCGCCGTGCCGCTCGCCACCCCGGGCCGCGACCTGCCGGTGCACAGCGCGGACCTGAGCAAGCCGGTCACCCTGGGCCTGGGCGACCCCACCACGGCCCACCTGACCCTCACCGCCGCCGGCATCACCCTGGCCGACGTCCCCGCCACCGCACCCGACCCGGCGGACCCCAACCCAGCCGCCGCCGGCCCGACCTCACCGCTCACCTTCGAGCTGCCGGGCGCGAGCCGGTGGATCGTGGGCGGCGCGGCGGTGGCCACGGTGACGGCCGACGGCAAGTCCGCCGACTACTCCCTCCAGCCCGTCACCCACCCGCTGGTCAGCATCATGGGCGCGGGGAGCGCGGTGCTGCTGCTGTTCGCGCTCGCGTACCTGGAGTCCGTGCTCCGGTCCGTGCGGCGGCGGCGGGCGGGGACCGGCGCAGTGGTCGTCGCGGCCCCGTTGGGCTTCGGGCTCGGGGTGGCGGTGTGGCTCCTGGCGTCCGTGCTGCTGCGGCACGCACCCGACCTCTGGCCGGCGCTGGTGTGCGGCGCGCTGGGGGCGGCGGCGGCCGTGTGCACGGTCGTGGCCGCGCGGCGGTCCGCGCTGCGCTGACCCGGGACCCGCCGACGACCCGCGCTCCGCGCTGCGCTGACCCGCGACCTGCCCACGGCCCGCGCTCCGCCGGATCGTCCGCCCGATGCCGGCTCCTCCGCCCGACTGCCCGCCGCCCGACTGCCCGCCACGCGACGGCGCGCCACGCGACGGCGCGCCCTCCGCGATCGCGCCCGCCGGCGATCGGTGGCCACGCCCCGGGGCCTCGGCGGCGGGGTCGGCAGGTGGCCGAGGCCGGGGGTGCCGGGGGCGGGCGGGTCGGTGCCGGCTTCCTCGTTGTTCCAACCGACGTCCGAGATCCAAAATAACAGCGTTTCGGTTGGTCGTTCCAGCAAATTCACTCGACAGTGGACTTCGGCACCTTCGCGCCGAAGCTTCTCACCAGCGGAAACGTCACCTTCACGGCGAAGCCGCCGTCGTCCGTCGGGCACGCTTCCAGCTCCCCGTCCAACAGCGCCGCACGCTCCCGCAACCCCACCAGCCCGTGCCCACCGCTGGGCAGCGCCGCCCCGTCCACCGAACCCACCGGCGGCTCGTTGCGCACCTCCACCACCAACCGCTCGTCCTCGGCGACCACCAGCACCGCCGTCGCCGCCCCCCGCGCGTGCTTCCGCACGTTGGTCAACGCCTCCTGCACGGCCCGGTAAACGGCACCGGACACCGGCCCCGGCACGTCGGCCACCGGACCGCGCACGGTCAGCGTCGCCGGGAACCCCGCGGACCCCACCAGTTGCGGCAGGTCCTCGATGCCCGGTCGGGGTGGGTCGTCGCCGTTCGTCGTCCGCAGCACGCTCACCAGTTGCCGCAGCTCGTCCAACGTCCGGGTGCTCAGCATCCGGATCGTCCCGGCCACCTGCCTGGCGTCCGGGTCGGCCGCCGCCATCCTCAGCGCGCCCGCCTGCATCGCGATCAGGCTCACCTGGTGCGACACGACGTCGTGCATCTCCCGCGCCAACCTGGCCCGCTCGTCGGCCCGCACGGCGTGCGCGTGCAGCAGGCGCTCCCGCTCGCGGCTCGCCGCCAGCTCGCCGATCCGCGCCGACAGCTCCTCCCGCGCGTGCGCCAGCAACCCGATCGCGATCGGCATCCCGGCGACGATGCACCCGTAGATGGCGTTGTGCACGTGCGTCTTCCAGTCCAGCGCTAGGAACTCGTCCACCGGCCACACGAAGAACCGGCTCAGCCACACCAGCGCCGCCCCGACCCGCACCTGCCGGGACAGCAGCTTCTGCCGCGCCAGCGTCCCCAGCGCGATCATCGCCGCCAACTGCGCCCACCCGGCGAGGAACCCGGGCACGGTGATCAGCACGACCAGGAACGGGAACCGCCGGCGCAGCGCCACGGCCGCCACGGCGATGGCCGACAGCACGTAGTTGTACCCCTCGGCCTCGGGCACGACCCGCAGCCACACGTCCAGCGCCGCGATGCCGACGGCCGCCACGTCGAACCACAGCTGCCGGTGCCGCCCGAACCACCGCCGCAGGACCCCGGTGAACGCAGCACGCCGCACCCGTTCGGTCGGAACGCCGTTGACCCGACCGCTCGGCAGCCTCTCGACAGCGTCGCCGGTCAGGGTGCGACCTCCCGTGTCAGCCATCCGCCGGTCCTCACCGTACTGCGCCGCCATCACGCTTGGCATGACCCGCCTCTCCACCCCGACCTGCGCAACCACCACCCGGTCACCCTTCGAGATGCTCTGACTACCCGAAAGGGACGGCGGCCGCCGCACAAAATTGCGAGCGCGAACGTCCGATCAGCGGACACCGTGCCTGGTCCCGGACGTCGAGTGGGGCAGGTCACGCGCGAACGCCCCCGAACGCCGACCGCCGCGCCCCGAACGCCGACTGCCGCCGCGCCCCGGAGGACGACGGCGGCAGTCGGAGGAGCCGGGGTTCAGGCCGACGAGCCGGGCACCTCGGCAGCGGCGGCGGAGTCGAGCAGCCACAGGGTGCGTTGACGACCACGCGCGCCCGCCGCCGGCAGCTGCTCCTCGTCCGCGTCGGTCAGGCCGGTGGCCACGGCGGACGCCTTCGCGGCACCCGTCGTCATCAGCCACACCTCCCGCGCGGCCCGGATCGCGGGCAGCGTGAGGCTCACCCGGGTCGGCGGGGGCTTGGGGCAGTCGCGGACCGCGACGACCGCCAGCTCCCGCTCCCGCACGGCCGGCGACTCGGGGAACACCGACGCCACGTGCCCCTCCTCGCCGACGCCGAGCAGGCACACGTCGAACGACGGCACGGAACCGCCCCCGGCCGCGGCCAGCACGTCGGCGTACGCGGCGGCGGCGGCCTCCGGGTCGTCGCCGAACCGGCCGTCGGACGGCTCCACGACGTGCACGCGCTCGGCCGGCACGGGCACGTGGTCGAGCAACGCCCCCCGCGCCTGGGTCTCGTTGCGCTCCGGGTGCCCGGCGGGCAGGAACCGCTCGTCGCCCCAGTACAGGTCGACCCGGCTCCAGTCCACCGCGTCCCGGGCGGGCGTGGCGCGCAGGTGCTCCAGCACCGCGATGCCGGTCCGCCCGCCGGTCAGCACCAGCGACGCCGACCCGCGCGCGGTCTGCGCGTCCACCAGGCTGGTGACCAGGCGGGCCGCCGCGGCGGCGGCCAGCAGGTCGCCGTCGCGGTGCACCACCACCTCGGGACGGCTCACGAGCCGGCCTTGGCCTTCGCCGACTTGGCACCGGTCCTGCCCGCCGCCTTGCCGGCCGCCGACTTGCCGCTCGCGGCCTTGGCGGCCGCCGCCTTCGGAGCGGCGGCCTTCGGAGCGGCGGTCTTCGCCGTATCGGACTTCACCGCAGCGGACTTCGGGGCAGCGGACTTCGACGCGGCGGCGGACGTCTTGGCGGGCTTGTCGTCCACCCGGGCGTCCACCTTCGCGTCGGCCTTCGGGTCCGCCTTCACGTCGGGCTTCTCGGCCTTCGCCTCGACCTTGCCGTCGGGGCTCGCGGTCGCCGTCCCGTCACCGTCCGCCTTGGCCTGGGCGGGCTTGCGCGTCGCCGCGGCGGGCTTGGTCGGGGTCCGGCCGCGCACGACCTTGCCCAGCGACCGCAGCGCCGCCTCGTACACCTCGTCCGGGTCGAGCCGGCGCAGCTCCTCGGCCAGGCAGTCCCGCACCTGGCGGCGCTGCAGCGCGACCCGCCGCTCCGGCTGGCCCGCCTGGGTCAGCGTGCCGACCTTGCCGTCCGGCCGGGACAGCTCGACCACGCCGGACCGGCGCTCCAGCCGCACGTCCACGATGCCCTCGCCGCGGGCGGCCTTCACGCGCTTCACCGGCACCCGCAGGCACCCGGCGAGCCACGCGGCCAGCAGGTCGGTGGACGGCGAGTCGCTCTCCCCGCTCACCTCGGCCTCGGTGACCTTCTCGTGCGGCGGCAGGTCGAACGCCGACGCGAGCATCGCCCGCCACAGCGTCAACCGCGTCCACGCCAGGTCCGTGTCACCGGGCGTGTAGCCGACGCGGCGCTGCTCCAACGCCCTGATCGGGTTCTTCTCCGCCGCCGCGTCGGTGATCCGGCGCTGCGCGAGCTGCCCGATCGGGTCCTGCGCGGGCACGGCGGGCGCCTCGTTCGGCCACCACGCCACCACCGGGGTGTCCGGAAGCAGCAGCGGCACGACGCACGAGGCGCCCTCGTTGGCCAGCTCGCCGTACAGGCGCAGCACGATCACCTCGGACGCGCCCGCGTCACCGCCGACGCGGATCTGCGCGTCGAGCCGCGGCGCGGCCTTGCGCGCGCCGCGCGCCACCACGATCACCCGGCAGGGGTGCTCGCGGCTGGCGTCGTTGGCCGCGTCGATGGCCTCCTCGGTCTTGGTGCCGTCGTCGGTCACGATGACCAGCGTCAGCACCCGGCCGAGGGTGACCGCACCGCCCTCCTCGCGCAGCCGCACGAGCTTGCTGTTGACCTGCGACGTGGTGGTCGAGGGCAGGTCGATGATCACGGACGCCTCCAGTGCCTGCCGGTGCGGGCCAGCATCTCGTCCGCCGACGCCGGCCCCCAGGTGCCTGCCTTGTACTTCTCCGGGGCGCCGGTGGCGGCCCAGTGCTTCAGGACGGGGTCCAGGATCTCCCAGGACAGCTCGACCTCGTCGTTCTTCGGGAACAGCGACGGCTCGCCCAGCAGCACGTCCAGCAGCAGCCGCTCGTAGGCCTCCGGCGAGGACTCGGTGAACGCGTGGCCGTAGCCGAAGTCCATCGTGACGTCCCGGACCTCCATCGAGTTGCCCGGCACCTTCGACCCGAACCGCATCGTCACGCCCTCGTCCGGCTGCACCCGCACCACCAGGGCGTTCTGCCCCAGCTCCTCGGTGGCGGTGTCGTCGAACGGCAGGTGCGGCGCGCGCTTGAACACCACGGCCACCTCGGTGACGCGGCGGCCCAGGCGCTTGCCGGTGCGCAGGTAGAACGGCACGCCCGCCCAGCGGCGGGTGTTCACCTCGCAGGTGATGGCCGCGTAGGTCTCGGTGACCGAGTCCTTGGCGAACCCGCCCTCCTCCAGCAGGCCGGGCACCTTCTGCCCGCCCTGCCAGCCGCCGGTGTACTGGCCGCGGGCCGTGGTCTCGTCGAACGGCCCGATCGCGCGGGTCGCCGACAGCACCTTCACCTTCTCCGCGCGCAGGTCGCTCGGCCGGAACGACACCGGCTCCTCCATCGCGGTCAGCGCGAGGAGCTGGAGCAGGTGGTTCTGGATCACGTCCCGGGCCGCGCCGATGCCGTCGTAGTAGCCCGCGCGCCCGCCGAGGCCGATGTCCTCGGCCATGGTGATCTGCACGTGGTCGACGTAGTTGGCGTTCCAGATGGGCTCGTAGAGCTGGTTGGCGAAGCGCAGCGCCAGGATGTTCTGCACCGTCTCCTTGCCGAGGTAGTGGTCGATGCGGAACACCGACTCCTCGGGGAAGACGTCGTTGACGGTCTTGTTGAGCTGCTTGGCGCTGGCCAGGTCGTGGCCGAACGGCTTCTCGATGACCACGCGCCGCCACTGGTCGGGCTTGTCGCTCGGCGGCGTGGCCAGCCCGGCCCGCTTGAGCTGGTTGACCACCGTGGTGAACGCGCTGGGCGGCACCGACAGGTAGAACGCGTGGTTGCCGCCCGTGCCGCGGTCGCGGTCCAGGTCGGACAGGGTCGCGGCGAGCGAGTCGAACGCGCTGTCGTCGTCGAAGGTGCCCTGCACGAACCGGATGCCCTCGGCGAGCTGGTCCCAGACCTCGGTCCGGAAGGGCGTGCGCGCGTGCTCCTTGACGGCGTCGTGCACGACCTGCATGAAGTCCTGGTCGGCCCAGTCGCGGCGGGCGAAGCCGACGAGCGCGAAGCCAGGCGGCAGCAGGCCGCGGTTGGCCAGGTCGTAGATCGCGGGCATGAGCTTCTTGCGCGACAGGTCACCGGTCACGCCGAAGATCACCAGGCCCGAGGGCCCGGCGATGCGCGGCAGCCTCTTGTCCCGCGCGTCGCGCAACGGGTTGCGCTTCGTCGGAGTCGTCACGAACCGTCCTCCTGGATTGCCTCGACGAGCTGGGCCAGCCCGGCGACGCGGTCGGTCAGGTGCAGCCGCAGCACCGGCCGGCCCCGCTCCGCGAGGACCTGCCCGTCGCCCAGCGCCTGCGCGAGCTGCAACGTGCTCAGGTCGTACGGCCTGCCCGGCACGTCCAGGTTCTCCCCGGACGCCCCGGTCAGCTGGAGGAACACGCCGTTCTGGTGACCGCCCTTGTGGTACTGGCCGGTCGAGTGCAGGAACCGCGGGCCCCACCCGAACGTGGTCTGCAGGTGTGAACGCTGCGCCAACTCCGGGCGAACCAGGGCGAACGACGCGTCGTCGGATCGGTCGAGGTACGCCTGCACGGACAGGTAGCCGCGCTCGGGGGCGGCCGCGACGAGCGCCCGCAGCGCCTCGGCGACGGTCTTGACGTCCGCCGGCAGCCAGCCCTCGCTCGGGTACGCCTCGATCGGACCGTCCACGAAGGCCGGTTCGACCGACGACGCGGCGGGGGAGTCCAGCAGCGAGCGGGCCGCCTTCTTGGCGGCCTCGACGTCGGGCTGGTCGAACGGGTTGATCTCCAGCACCCGGCCGACGAGCGCGGTCGCGTACTCCCAGACGAGGAACTGCGCGCCGAGCGTGCCCTCGACCGACAGCGTCGACGAGCCGGTGGCCGGTCCGATCGCGACGGTGGTGGCGTCCGGGCCCGCGTCGACGAAGCCGGGCGCGCCCGGGCCCTCGACCACGACGGGCAGCAGGCCCGTGCCGTTCTTGCCGGTCGACTCGGCGATGAGCTGCTCGGCCCAGTCGCCGAACCCGGCGATGCCCGAGCCCGTGTCGGCGAACACGACCTTCTCCGCGCCGTGCGCGTGGGCGACGGCGAACGTCGCCGCCAGCACCACGGCCGGGTTGTCCGGCGAGTCGGCCGACACCAGCGGCGCGGCGGCCGCGGCCTCGTCCAGCAGCTTGCCGACGTCCGCGCCGGCCAGGCCCGAGGGCACCAGGCCGAACGCGGTCAGCGCCGAGTAGCGGCCGCCGACGTGCGGGTCGGCCAGGAACACCCGGCGGTAGCCGGCCTCGCGCGACGCGGCCTCCAGCGGCGAGCCGGGGTCGGTCACCACGACGATCCGCGACGCCGCGTCGACGCCCGCCGCGGTGAACGCGGCCTCGAAGATCCGCCGGTGGCTGTCGGTCTCGACGGTGCCGCCCGACTTGGACGACACCACCAGCACCGTGCGCTTCAGGTCGCCGGCCAGGGCTTCCGCCACCTGGCCGGGGTCGGTGGTGTCGAGCACCACCAGCGGCACGCCTGCCGTGCCGGTGATCACCTCGGGCGCGAGCGACGAGCCGCCCATGCCGGCGAGGACCACCCGGTCCACGCCTTCGGCGAGCAGCTCGTCGCGCAGCGCGGTGATCTCCGCGACCAGCGGGCGGGACGTCTCGTGCAGCGTCGTCCACGCCAGGCGGATCGACGCCTCCGGCTCCGCCTCGGCCCCCCACAGGGTGGCGTCCCCCGCGGTGAGCCTGCTCGGTGCCGAATCCCGGACCAGGTCGCCCACGACGGTGTCGACCTGCTCCTGGTTCGGTGTGCGGACGATCTCCACGGAGATCACCTCGGTCATGTCAGTCCCGTTCGGTTGTCGGTCTCAGCCCTTGGCCTGGTCCAGCTGTCCGGTCACCGTGTCGAGCAGCTCGGCCCACGACTTCTCGAACTTGTCGACGCCCTCGGTCTCGAGGGCGATGAACACGTCGTCCAGGTCGATGCCGACCTCGACCAGCCTGTCGAAGACCTGCTGCGCCCGCTCCGCGCGGCCGGTGACCTTGTCGCCCTCGATCTTGCCGTGATCGGCGACCGCCTGCAGGGTCTTCTCCGGCATCGTGTTGACCGTGCCGGCCACCACGAGCTGGTCGACGTAGCGGGTGTCGGAGTACTTCGGGTCCTTCACGCCGGTGGACGCCCACAGCGGGCGCTGCGCGCGGGCGCCGTCGGCGGCCAGCGCCTCCCAGCGCTCGCCCCGGAACGTCTCCTCGTAGGCCGCGTAGGCCAGCACGGCGTTGGCGATGGCCGCCTCGCCGCGCAGCTCGGCCGCCGCCGGGTCGTCGATCGCGTCGAGCCGCTTGTCGACCTCGGTGTCCACCCGGGACACGAAGAACGACGCCACGGAGTGCAGGCCGCGCAGGTCGTGCCCGTTCGCCTTGGCCTGCTCCAGGCCCGCGATGAACGCCTCCATCACGTGCCGGTACCGCTCGACGGAGAAGATCAGCGTCACGTTCACGCTGATGCCCTCGGCCAGCACCCGGGTGATCGCGGGCAGGCCCTCGACCGTGGCCGGGATCTTCACCAGCAGGTTGGGCCGGTCCACGGCCTTGGCCAGGTCCAGCGCCTCGGCGACGGTGGCCTCGGTGTCGTTGGCCAGCCGGGGGTCGACCTCGATCGACACGCGGCCGTCGACGCCGTCGGTGGAGGTGTAGAGGTCGCGGAACAGGTCGCACGCGTTGCGCACGTCCGTGGTGGTGATCTCGCGCACGGCGGTGTCGGTGTCCGCGCCGCGCGCGGCCAGCTCCCGCACCTGCTCGTCGTAGGCCGAGCCCTTCGCCAGGGCGGCGGCGAAGATCGTCGGGTTGGTGGTCACGCCGGTGACGTGCTGGTCGGCGATCAGGCCGGCCAGGTTGCCGGAGTTCAGCCGCTCGCGGGACAGGTCGTCCAGCCAGATCGACACGCCCGCGTCGCTCAGCGCGGCCAGCGGATTGGTGGTCATCTCGTCAACTCCTGGGTCTCTACTTGGTCCGGGACAGCGAGCGGCGGGCCGCCGCGACGACGTTCTCCGTCGTGAACCCGAACTCGCGGAACAACGTCTGGTAGTCCGCCGACGCGCCGAAGTGCTCGATGGACACGATCTCGCCCGCGTCGCCGGCGAAGCGGTACCACGGCTGGGCGATGCCCGCCTCGACCACGACGCGCGCCTTCACCGACGACGGCAGCACCTGCTCCTGGTAGCCCTTGTCCTGGGAGTCGAACCACTCGACGCTCGGCATGGACACCACGCGGGCGGCGACGCCCTCGGCCTGCAGCACCCGGCGCGCCTCGACGGCGATCTGCAGCTCCGAGCCGGTCGCGATGAGGATCAGCTCCGGCTCCTCCTCGCCCTCCAGCACGTAGCCGCCGCGCGCCACGCCCTCGGTGGCCTTCTCCTTGGTGCCGTCGAGCACCGGCAGGTTCTGCCTGGTCAGGGCGACACCGATGGGGCCGATGCCGCGCTGGGAGACGATCGCCCGCCACGCCGCCGCGGTCTCGTTGGCGTCACCGGGGCGCACGACGCTCAGGCCCGGGATCGCGCGCAGCGCGGCCAGGTGCTCGATCGGCTGGTGCGTCGGGCCGTCCTCGCCCAGGCCGATGGAGTCGTGCGTCCACACGTAGACGACCGGGGACTTCATCAGCGCGGCGAGCCGCACGGCCGGGCGCATGTAGTCGCTGAACACCAGGAACGTGCCGCCGTACGGGCGGGTCGGGCCGTGCAGCGCGATGCCGTTGAGGATCGAGCCCATCGCGTGCTCGCGGACGCCGAAGTGCAGCGTGCGGCCGTACGGGCTGGTCTTCCACATCTTGGTCGAGATCGACTCGGGGCCGAACGAGTCGACGCCCTTCATCGTGGTGTTGTTCGACTCGGCGAGGTCGGCCGAGCCGCCCCACAGCTCCGGCAGCACGTCGCGCAGCGCGTTCAGCACCTCGCCGGAGGCCTTGCGGGTCGCCACGCCCTTCGGGTCCGGGTCCCACGACGGCAGCGCGTCGGTCCAGCCCTCGGGCAGCTCGTCGGCGACCAGGCGGTCCAGCAGCGCCTTGCGCTCCGGGTTCGCCTCGGCCCACGCGTCGAACGAGCGCTGCCACTCGGCCTTGGCCGCCTCGCCGCGCTTGATCACCGCGCGGGTGTGCTCCAGCACCTCGCCCGCGACCTCGAAGGTCTGCTCCGGGTCGAAGCCGAGGATGCGCTTGACCTCGGCCACCTCGTCCGCGCCCAGGGCCGCGCCGTGCGCCGCGCCGGTGTTCTGCTTGTTCGGCGCGGGGTAGCCGATGATCGTGCGCAGCAGGATGAACGACGGGCGCTCGGTCTCGGCCTTGGCGTTCTTCAGCGCCTCCAGGATGCCGGCGACGTTCTCGCCGCCCTCGACGACCTGCACGTGCCAGCCGTAGGCCTCGTAGCGCTTCGCGGTGTCCTCGGACAGCGCGATCGTCGTGTCGTCCTCGATGGAGATCTTGTTGTCGTCGTAGATGACGGTCAGGTTGCCGAGCTTCTGGGTGCCCGCCAGCGACGACGCCTCGGACGTCACGCCCTCCTCGATGTCGCCGTCGGAGGCGATCACGAAGATGTCGTGGTCGAACGGGCTCTGCCCGGCCGGGGAGTCCGGGTCGAACAGGCCGCGCTCGCGCCGCGCGCCCATCGCCATGCCGACCGCCGACGCGAAGCCCTGGCCCAGCGGGCCGGTGGTGATCTCCACGCCGTCGGTGTGCCGGTGCTCGGGGTGGCCGGGGGTCTTGGAGCCCCACGTGCGCAGCGCCTTGAGGTCGTCCAGCTCCAGGCCGTAGCCGTTGAGGTAGAGCTGGATGTAGAGGGTGAGGCTGGAGTGGCCGGCGCTGAGCACGAACCGGTCGCGGCCGATCCAGTCGGGGTCGGCCGGGTCGTGCCGCATGACCCGCTGGAACAGCGTGTACGCCAGGGGCGCGAGGCTCATGGCGGTGCCGGGGTGGCCGTTGCCGACCTTCTGCACGGCGTCCGCGGCCAGGACGCGGGCGGTGTCCACCGCGCGCTTGTCGAGCTCGGTCCAATCCTCGGGCAGGTGGGCTTCGGTCAACCGGGCGATGTCATCGGTGACGGACACTGACTTCCAGCTCCAAACTCACTAGGCGGCGGTTGTGACGGCCGGCGTGAACTAAATCGATCCCGTCAGGCCCGATCCGCGGCTACCAAGGTCCACCGACCAGCCTAGTCCGACCATCGGACGCGCGTGCTACTCACGCTCTGTGGGTGTACGCACAGGCGTGGCAGGTGCGCTCGGGGAGTACCCGAACGGGCTGCTCGCCGAACGCGCGGTTACGATCTGCGTCATCCCCCGACCTGTTGAGGAGCGCGACGCCATGAGTGCCGTCACCGAGGCTCCGGCGCGGTCGCCCCGGCAGGTGGTCGGCGCGTACGTGGCGCTGACCAAGCCCCGGGTGATCGAGCTGCTGCTGATCACCACCATCCCGGCGATGCTCCTGGCCGCGCGCGGCCTGCCGCCGCTGTGGCTGATCGCGTGCACGCTGGCGGGCGGCACCCTGGCCGCGGGCTCGGCCAACGCGCTCAACTGCTACGTCGACGCCGACATCGACTCGGTGATGAAGCGGACCAGCGCCCGGCCGCTGGCGAAGGACGCCATCCCGCCGCGCAACGCGCTGATCTTCGGCATCGTGCTGGGCGTGGTGTCGTTCGGGTTCCTGTGGCTGACCACGAACCTGATCTCGGCCGTGTTCGCCGTGGCCACGATCCTGTTCTACATCTTCG
Source organism: Actinosynnema sp. NPDC053489 (assembly GCF_044544865.1). Taxonomy (NCBI): domain Bacteria; kingdom Bacillati; phylum Actinomycetota; class Actinomycetes; order Pseudonocardiales; family Pseudonocardiaceae; genus Actinosynnema; species Actinosynnema sp. NPDC053489. The sequence goes on from NZ_JBITXT010000021.1 coordinate 54,601, forward strand.
TCTACACCCTGGTCCTCAAGCGCCGGACCTCGCAGAACATCATCTGGGGCGGCATGGCCGGCTGCATGCCGGTGATCATCGGCTGGTCGTCGGTGACCGGCACGGTGGCGTGGCCCGCGCTGGTGATGTTCGGCGTGATCTTCTTCTGGACGCCGCCGCACACCTGGGCGCTCGCGATGAAGTTCAAGGAGGACTACGCGCGGGCCGGGGTGCCGATGCTGCCGGTGGTGGCGACCGCCCAGCAGGTCACCCGCCAGATCGTCATCTACTCGTGGATCACGGTCGCCTGCACGCTGCTGCTGGCCCCGGTGACGTCGTGGGTCTACGTCGCGGTGGCGGCGGTGTCGGGCGTGTGGTTCGCGGTGTTCGCGCACCGGCTGCACGGGGTCGTGCGGCGCGGCGGGTCGACCAACACCATGAAGTTCTTCCACCTGTCGAACCTGTACCTGATGCTCGTGTTCTGCGGCCTGGCCGTGGACGCGGTGATCGGCCTGCCGGTCCTCGGCTGGCCCTTCTGACCCCCTGGTGATCACCCTGACGGGTGGTCCGCTCCGGGGCGCCGACTTCTTGACCCGCTTTCCGCATATTTGCGGATAAGGGACTTTGTCCGGCGTATCGCACCCCTCGTCGCCGCCGGTCCGGGACGCTGTGCGCCATGGGTGAAGACACGGCGGGCTTACCGTGAGCGGGCCGCGGCGCGGGTACCTGAGGACGTTCCTGCTCAGGTGGGTGCCGGCGGTGCTGGTCGGCGCGGCACTCGTGCTGGGCGTGTACCGCGTGCTGGACCCGCAGGCGTCACTGGAGGACGTGGTCGAGTCGTCCGGTCCGGTGGCCGGGTTCTTCGCGGTGCTCCTGGTCACCGGTCTGGTCCGGGTCCTGGTGGCCGCGCGGCGGCACCCGAGGTCCGTGCGCACCTCGCCGGCCGCGCCGGAGCTGGCCCGGCTGCGCGACTCCGCCGACGACTTCTGCCTGCTGCTCCGGCCGTTCGGCCACGACGGCGCGGTCGTCGTCGGCCGCGGCCGCAGGCGGGGCGTGCTGACCGGCGACGTCACCCTGGAGGAGGCCCTCGCGCTGGCGTTCCGCCGGGTGCTGGACGTGCCGACGTACGCGATCGTCGACCAGGACCTGGAGTTCGCCACCCCGGGTCCGGTGTACCTGCGCGCGTCGAACGACGAGTGGCGGGGCGTCGTCCGCGAGCTGATCGTCGGCGCGCGGCACATCGTGCTCCTGCTGCCCGACGGGCAGGAGGAGCCGGACATCCGGGTCTCGTTCGCGTGGGAGCTGGAGCAGATCGCGGCCTTCGGGCTCCAGCACCGCGTGCTGCTCGTGCTGCCGCCCCACCGGCGGGCCGACGACGGCCGCGCGTACCGGGTCGCGCTGCGCCAGGCGTGCGTGATCCTCGCCGCGATGGAGGCGTTCGTGGGCACGGTGGACGAGGTCGACCCGCTCCGGGTCGCGCACTACGAGCGGATCCTCAAGGACACGACGTACCTGGTCAACGTGTGGCACGGCCCGCCGGCGCCTTCCGCGCGCCGGGTGAACCCGGTGCTGTTCTACCTCCGGAGCGGGCGCACGCCGGTCACGCAGCACTTCGTGGACGCGGTCGAGGCCATCGAGGAGGCGGCGCGCGAGACCGACCTGCGGCCGAGCGAGGACTGACCGCCCGGCTCGCGGCGCGACTTGATCCTCTTTCCGCATATTTGCGGATAGCTAGCCTGGGCGCATGTCGGTGCAGGGGGATGGGACACCGCCCGATCGGGGGTCCTTCGACAAGGCGACAGTGGACCGCTGGCAGGTCTTCGGCGGGATGGCCGGCGTCGCCGCCCTGCTGCTGTCGGTGATCGGCGGCATCAAGGACCTGGTGCCGCTGTCCCTGGTCGCGGCCGGTTCCGTGACGCTGGTGGGCGTGTGGCTGCTGTACCGCTGGGGCCGCCGCCCGCGGCAGCACCTGGCCAAGCACTTCGTGGTGCCCGTCGTGCTCACCGTGCTGGGTGCGGCCACGGCCGGTGTGCTCGGCGGCCTCGGGCTGCGCCCCATCGAGGGCGCGGCCCTGCCCGGCGCGACCACCACGACCACCACGGCCACCACGACGACCACGACGACCACGGCCGACGCCCCCGTTGCCGGCACCACGACCCGGGCCGCCACCGGACCGACCACGACCACCGCGGGGCCGGTGGGAGGAGCGGCGACGGAGTTCCGCTCCGGCCGGGTCACGCTCAACTACGGCTACTACATCGACCTCGACTCGAAGGGCCCCAACGGCGGGGTGTCCGACAAGTCGTCGAGAGGCGACCTCCAGTACATCTCGGCGATCAACGCGGACGTGATCGCCGCCGTCACCGCCCCGCCTTCGCTCCAGGACTGCCTGGCCGCGACGGGGTTGGCCGACTACATCCCCTCGGAGAAGGTGCAGGAGGGCTCGGCCTTCTGCGTGAAGACCTCGGAGGGGCGCTGGGCCAGGGTGGTCGTGGTGTCCGTCGAGGACTACAGGTCGCTGGTGTTCGACCTGGTCGTCTGGGAGAAGCAGGCCTAGGACACCGCGGACAGCAGCTCGGTCACCGTGGGGTCGTCCAGCGACTCCACGATGCACGACCACAGCTCCAGGTTCGCCGTGGCCCACCGCGAGTAGGTCGCCGCCGCCTCCGGGTCGTAGAAGTAGTACCCCTCGTCGTGCTTGCCCCGCTGCTCACCGACGATCTTGTGCGCCAGCTCGCGCAGCGTGATGCCGTTCTCCTCGAGGTACTTCGGCGCGAGCACCACCGGCGTCACCGGCAGGGCCTTGAACAGCGTGTCCGCATCGGACAGCGCCTGCGCCTCCGGCGAGATGTCGCGGTGGCGGGTGCGCATCTCGGCCTCCTCGACGATCGCGTCCACCCGCGCCGCCACCTCGTCCGGCACGCCCGCGCGCGCCAGGATGTCCAGCCGCAACGACCGGCCGTCCACCGGCAGCGAGTTGCGCCGGACCATGTAGTTCACGTCGTGCACCAGTGCGGCCACCTCGACCAGCGCCACGTCCGAGCCGTTGCGCCGGGCGAAGTGGACGGCTTTGTCGCGCACGAAGCTGACGTGGTGCCAGCCGTGGAACTGCAGCTTCGCCGCGAGGTCGCGGCACAGCCGCAACACCTCGCACTGGACTTCGGAGATCGCTTGCGCCGTGACAGTGCTCATCGGGCCCTCCCGTGCCGGGTGGGCCGATGGTAGGCGCGCGCGGTGCTCCTCGGCGGTGGTTACAGGGTGTTGGTCAGCACCTCCAACCGCGCCTCGACCGGCACGTGCCGGTGGCTGGTGCCCGTGTCGGGGTCGTAGCTGAGGCTCCACGGGCTGACCGCACGCGACTTCACCAGGAACGTCATGGTGTCGTCGGCGGCCTTCGGGATGCGGTGGAACTCGTGCGCGAGCATCGTGCCCGACGCGCCCTCGCCCGCCTCGTCGCTGCGCAGCAGGGTGGTGGACGCGACCTGCCTGCCGTCGTCCACGACGTGCGCGGCGAAGCGCTCGTGCAGGTAGGAGCCCGCCAGGATGGTGGTGCAGAAGTGGTAGCGGTGGTTGTGGATGGAGTCGGCGTAGCCCGGTCGCCAGTCGCGTTGCGGCTTGTACTCGTGCAGCCAGAACGTGAACGGCTCGGCCGGCTCGTCGCGCAGGCACCACGCGAAGTGGGTCGTCGTCTCGCGGGACCTGGCCACCAGTCGCATCTCGTCCTGCGGGGAGAGGGCGCGCAGGTGACCGCGCAGCCTCTCCCGCAGGCCGGGTTGGCCCGCCCACTCCCGGAAACGCCTCTCGACGTGTCCCCAGTGGTCGACGACAGGGGGGTCGGCCACGGTGATGAGCGTGGCGAGCTCCGCGAGGGCGGAGAACCCGGTTGACTCGGTGAGCACGGCTTATCAGCTCCCCAACTGAGCGGATGCGGAGAATTCTTTCCGGAACCGGTGGAATTTCTCCGCGAGCGATCGGAAACCGGCCTCGGTGAGCGGGTTCCCGGTGATCTTCTCGTACAGGGCGAGGAAGTCCGCCTGGCTCGTGGCCGGGGTGATGACGACGTGGAGCCCTGCCTTGGAATTGCTGACCCGCAGGAACTCGGCGCGTTCCATCCCGTAGATGAACGAGCCCTCCGAGAACCGCACCGTGCGCGGGTAGAGCCGCAGGACGCCCGCGCCGGTGTTGCTGTAGAGGGTGAGCCACGCGCTGTCGTCGAACAGCTCCAGCCGGTCGAGCGGCGGGTCGGACACGATCGTCAGGTCGATCCGCGAGCACCGGCCGCGGGCCAGGAACAGGCCGACCAGCCCGATCGAGATCTGCTCGCGCAGCCGCTCGACGATCTCGTCGTAGTCGCCGTCCGCGCCCTCGTTGCGCAGCAGGTAGCGCGCCCGCCCGCTGATCGCGTCGTCGGCCCGCGGATCGGCCAGCACGGCCCTGAGCTCGCACTCCGACTGCGACAGCAGCAACCGGCCGGCCGCGTACCGGCCCGCGAAGCCCCGGAACACGTACAGCCGGGTGCGTTCGAGGTCCTGCATCATGACCTGGTTGAACTTCGGGTCGGGGCGGGCGGTGGGCTCGAACACGTGAGTGGGGAAGAACTCGCGGTCCAGGGCCCGGTACTCGGCGGTCAGGTCACGCAGCGCCCGGCGGCTCTCCTCGACGACGGGTGCCACCAGCGCCCGCTGCGCGGCCGAACTGGTGATCAACGTCTGCCAGAAACCGACCACGGCCGAGATCAGCGTGCCGGTGCCGACCGACGTCAGGAACGCACGCGCCGTTCCTTGATCCATCGTGCCGGAAATCGTCAGACTGACACCGGAAGTGACGACTAGGGTCAACAGGAGCAGCCCTGTTCTGGTCCAGAACAATTCGTGCAACAGGTTGCTGCGGACGCCCTTCGGCTCCGCGGACACGATGTCACCTCCTTGGTGGGCACTCGAACGGCCGAATGCTCTCGGTATACGATCAAGTGCGCGGAGTCACTGTACGCGCGGGCGCGCAACGGCGGTACCGGTAATTAGTGGCACATTTGCGGATTGCTTCCTAGATCGACAGCAGCGCACCGTGACCGGCGTTGGGCCTGCTGGTGGGCCCGCGGCGCGGCGCGCGGGGGTGAACCCTAAGCTCGGCAACCATGCGTACTGTCGGCCGTACGGCCCTGGCCCTCGTCTCCCTGTTGTCCGCCGGTCTGGCGCTGACCGCGTGCACCGCTAGCGACCGGCCGTCCACCCTGACCACCACCCCGACCGCCACCGCGCAGCCCGAGGCGCAGCAGCCCGAGGACCGGCAGTCCGAGGCGCAGCAGTCCGGCGAGGCCGACCTGCCCGAGCCGAGCGGGCCGCCCTGCGAGGTGTCGCAGTACCAGGTGACCGGCGCGCCGGGGGAGAAGCCCACGATCACCGTCCCGACCGGTTGCAAGCCCCAGGACGGCCTCGTGGTCGAGGACCTCGTCCCCGGCACCGGACCGGAGATCAAGGCCGGTTCCACCGCCCAGCTGCACTACGTGCTGGCCACGTTCCGCGACCAGCGGACCCGTGAGGCGTCCTGGGACCGCGGCCAGCCGTTCGAGCTGCAGAACATCGGCCAGGCGTCGGTGATCCAGGGCTGGAACGAGGGCCTGATCGGGCTCAAGGAGGGCGGCCGGCGGCTGCTCGTCGTGCCGTCGGACAAGGGCTACCCGAACGGGAAGGGCGACATCCGGCCCGGCGAGACGCTGATCTTCGTGGTCGACGCGGTCAAGGTCCAGGGCTGAGCCACCCCCCGGGCGAACGGAAGGGCGGTCCCGAGCCGGGGCCGCCCTTCCGCGTCCCGCGGGCTCAGGGGACGAGCAGCAGCTTGCCGGTGGTGCGGCGGCCCTCCAGGTCCTCGTGCGCCCGCCGCGCCTCGGCCAGCGGGTAGCGCCCGCCGACCCGCACGGTCAGCGAACCGCCCAGGACGGCGTCGAACAGCTCGCCGGCCCGCCACTCCAGCTCCTCGCGGGTGGCCACGTGCGCGCCCAGCGACGGCCGGGTCAGGAACACCGACCCCGCGTGGTTGAGCCGCTGCGGGTCCACCGGCGGCACCGGGCCGCTGGACGCGCCGAACAACGCCAGCACACCGCGCGGCTTCAGGCCGGCCAGGCTCCCGTCGAACGTCGTGCGGCCCACGCCGTCGTAGACGGCCGCGACGCCGACGCCGCCGGTCAGCTCGCGCACCCGCGGCGCGAAGTCCACCTGGTCGTACCGGATCACCTCGTCGGCGCCCGCCTCCCGGGCCAGCGCCTCCTTGGCCTCGGTGGAGACCGTGCCGATCACCCGCGCGCCGCGCGCCTTGGCCAGCTGCACGAGCAGCAGCCCCACCCCGCCCGCGGCGGCGTGCACGAGGACCGCGTCGCCCTCCCGCACCGGGTACGTCGACGCGACCAGGTAGTGCGCCGTCAGCCCTTGCAGCAGCAACGCGCCCGCCGTGTCGTCGTCCACGCCGTCCGGGACGGGCACGGCGTCCCGCACCGGCACGACGGCCTGCTCCGCGTAGCTGCCGAGGGAGCCCGACCACGCCACCCGGTCGCCCACGGCGAAGCCGGTGACGTCCGGACCGACCGCGCTCACCCGGCCCGCGCCCTCCAGGCCCGGCCCGAACGGCAGGTCCAGCGGGTAGCGGCCCTCGCGGTGGTAGCAGTCGATGAAGTTCACCCCGGCGGCGGCCACGTCCACCAGCAGCTCGCCCGGACCGGGCGACTTGGCCTCCACGTCGGCGAACTCCAGCGCGTCCGGCCCGCCGGTCGCGCGCACCACCACTGCCTTCGGCATGTGTCGTCCTCCTGTTGCGATGTCCGTACGTCAGTACGCCAACCGCCGCCGCGGCCTGCCTGTTCCGCGCCGCCGGCCGCGGGCGGGGCGTCTCACCTGCCGAGAGCGACCTTGCGCGCCAGGCCGAGCGGCAGCGCGCCCGAGCCCGCGATCGTGTCGTGGAACTCGCGCAGCGACCCGGTGAACTCGGCGCGGATGCGCTCGATCTCCAGCGCGCCCGTCAGGTACGACGGGGCCTGCGTCGGCCACGCGCAGTACCGGTTGACCTCGCCGACCGCCGTGCCGGGCGTCAGCGACGCCTTCGTGGACATGAACACCTCGGCCTCCTCCACACCCATGTCGCCGCAGTGCAGCGCCGTGTCCACGATCATCCGCGCCGCCCGGAACAACCGCGCCTCGACGTGCGCCAGCTCCTGCGCGCGGGCCCTGGCCGCGTCGCCGACGACCTCGGCGCTGAAGTAGCCGTGCTCGCGCAGCAGCTTCTCCGCGTACAGCGCCCAGCCCTCGGAGAAGTACGGCGTGCGGAACACCTTGCGCACCGGCCGGTCCTGCGCGGCCAGCCAGGACAGGTGCCAGTGGTGGCCGGGGTACGCCTCGTGCACCGCGATCGTGGCCAGCTGGGCCCGGGAGTTGGTGCGCAGCCGCTGCGCGGTCTGCTCGGCGGTGAACCCGTCCGGCGGGAACGGCACGAAGAAGTGGCCCGTCCGCTGGTCGGTCAGCGGCGGCGGCGACATGTACGAGGCCACCGCCAGGACCGGGCGCTGGAACGTCGGCGACGGCACCACCCGGCACTCCTCGCCCTCGGCGAAGGTCACCAGGCCGTGCTCGACCAGGAACGCCCGCGCGCGCAGCGTCTCGGCCTCGTACTCCTCGCGCATCGCCTCCGGCGTCGGCGGGTGGTCGTCCTGGAACGACGCCATCACCGCGTGCCAGTCGTCCGACCCGGCCAGCTCGCGCATCTCGGCGTCCAGCTCGGCGTAGGCGGCCCGGCCGCGCTCGTGCAGCTCGGCCGCGCCGTAGCCCAGCACCTCCTGCTCGCGCAGCAGCGTCGAGTACAGCTCCTCGCCCATCCGCCAGTCGCCCGAGGCCCGGTCGGCGAACCCGTCGAGGAACGCCGCCAGCTCGTCGAACGCCCGGGCGGCCGGTTCGGCGGCCTCGGCCAGCCGCGCGCGCAGCCTGGGGTCGGCCACCTCGGCGGGCAGCGTGGCGGTGAGGAACGCCCGACCGGTGCGCGCCTGGTCCGCGGCCCGCTTGACGATCATCGGCGCGGCGAGCGCCGGGTCCAGGTTCGCCCGGCACGCGGCCAGCACCGACGGCACCTCGGCCAACCGCTCCACCACGCTCGCCACCAGCTCCGCCTCCGGCCGCAGCCGGTTGAGGAACGCGCTGAACAGCGGGTACAGCACGGCGGTCGTGTACGTCGACGGGTCGCGCCGCCACGCGGGCCACGTCGCCCTCGCCCGCACGCCGCGCAGCACGGCCAGCACGAGGTCGCGGTCCACCGAGCCCTGCAGGTCGGTCACCTCGACCGCGGCGAACCGGTCGAGCCAGGCGTCCGCGCCCCGCTCGTACTCGGTGAACGCGGTGGCGCTGAAGTCGCCGAGCGTGTGGTCGTGGTCGAGGGACCCGAGCATCGCGGCCGTGCCGGGGTTGCGGTCGAAGTGCCAGGTCAGGAACTGTTCGACCAGGCCGGTGAGGTGTGGGGTATCGGTCACGCCCGCAAGCTACCCCGCGCCCGGGTGGTCGGCCCGGGGCGACGCGGACGCCGCCCGGGATTGCCTGTTGACCGAGGTCGGCGCCGGTCGCGGGTCGGGTGGGCGCGGTCACGTGCGCGGAAGTTACCGGCAGGTTCTAGTCTGGCCGACGTGGCAGAGGACAGGAAGATCGGACGTGCGGTGAAGACGGCGGCGGCGTTCGTGGCCGCGCACGGCAAGCCGTCCCGCGCCGTGGTGGAGAACCTCGGGCGGGCGGGCGCGCGGGTCGTGCTGGTCGGCGACGACGGCGCGATGGGCGACGTGGTGCTGCCGGACGTGGCGTCGGCGGAGGCCGTGGTCGAGGCGGTCGCGGACCTGGAGCGGCACGAGTGGGACCGCGAGACGACCGCCGCGGTGAAGATCGGGCCGGCGCACCGGCACAAGATGGCGGGCCGGTGAAGGTCCTCTTCGCCACCTGCGAGTCGCTGCCCGCGGGCGACGGTGACGACGACGCGCTGATCGACGCCCTGGCCGACGTGGGCGTGGACGCCTCCTGGGCCGCGTGGGGCACCCCGGTGGTGGCCGACCTGGTCGTGCTGCGGTCCACCTGGGACTACACCGGGCGGCTGCCGGAGTTCCTGGCCTGGTGCGACGCCGAGCCCGCGCTGGTGAACCCGGCGCCGGTGGTGCGGTGGAACACCGACAAGACCTACCTGGTCGACCTCGCGCGGCACGGTGTGCCCGTCGTGCCGACCGCGGTGGCCGGGCCCGGCTTCACCGACTGGCCGGACGGCGAGTTCGTGGTGAAGCCGACCGTCGGCGCGGGCTCGCGGGGCGCGTTGCGCGTCGCGGCGGGCGACCACGCGACGGCCGCCGCGCACCTGGACGCGCTGGGCGTGCCCGCGCTCGTGCAGCCGTACCAGTCGCACGTGGACTCGGTCGGCGAGACGGCGCTGGTGTTCCTGGGCGGTCAGTACTCCCACGCGTTCACCAAGGCCGCGATGCTCGTCCCGGAGGCCGAGCACGACCCGTCCGGCCTGTTCGTGCGGGAGCGGCTGTCCGGCGCGGCGCCGTCGCCCGCGCAGCGCCGGGTCGCCGAGGACGTCGTGGACGCCGCCGCGGGGCTCACCGGCCTGCGCCGCGCCGACCTGCTCTACGCGCGGGTCGACCTGATCCCCGGCCCGGACCGCGCGCCGCTGCTGCTGGAGCTGGAGCTGGTGGAGCCGTCGCTGGGCTTCCGCCAGACCGACGCGGCCGCGCCGTTCCGCTTCGCCTCGGCGGTCCGCGCCGCCCTCGCCGCCCGCTAGCCCCGCGAACGCCGGCCCCGAGAACGCTCGCCGCGAGAACGCCGGAGCGCTGGTCGCTCCGGCGTTCGGCGTCGTGCGGGAACGGCCTACCGCAGCCCGGAACCGATGCCGGTCACCGAGCGGACCTCCATCTCGGCCTGCTTGGCCGGGTCGGGCTCCTCCCGGCTCAGCACCGTGCCCAGGTAGCCGCACAGGAACGAGAACGGGATCGACACCAGGCCCGGGTTGCTCAGCGGGAACCAGGCGAAGTCCACGTCCGGGAAGATCGACGACTTCGCGCCGGACACGGCGGGGGAGAAGACCAGCAGCAGGACGCACGACCCGAGCCCGCCGTACACCGCCCACAGCGTGCCCGACGTGGTGAACCGCTTCCAGAACATCGAGTAGATGATGGTCGACAGGTTCGCCGACGCCGCCAGCGCGAACGCCAGCGCCACCAGGAACGCCACGTTCTGCCCGTTCGCCGCGATGCCGCCGACGATCGCCAGCAGGCCGACGGCGACGGCGGTCAACCGGGCGACCCGCACCTCCGAGCGCGGGTCGGCCTGGCCCCGCTTGATCACGTTCGCGTACACGTCGTGCGCGAACGACGCCGACGCCGTCAACGTCAGACCGGCCACCACCGCCAGGATCGTCGCGAACGCCACCGCGCTCACCACGCCCAGCAGCACCGCGCCGCCGATCTCGTAGGCCAGCAGCGGCGCGGCGGAGTTCTCGCCGCCCGGCGCGGCCACGATGTCCTTCGACCCGACCAGCGCCAGCGCGCCGAAGCCGATGACCAGCGTGCACAGGTAGAACGTGGCCATCATCCACGTCGCCCACACCACCGACCGGCGCGCCTCGCGGGCGTTCGGCACGGTGTAGAAGCGCATCAGCACGTGCGGCAGCGACGCGGTGCCCAGGACCAGGGCCAGCGCCAGCGAGATGAAGTCGAGCCGGCTCGTCGGGGTCGCCCCGTACCGCACGCCCGGCTCCAGCACCTCCGGCCCGAGCGGGGTGTTGCGCGAGGCCGTCTCCAGGATCGCCGACAGGCTGAACCCGAACTTGCCCAGCAGGAACACCGTCATCAGGGTCACGCACGTGATCAGGAAGACGGCCTTGATGATCTGCACCCAGGTGGTGCCCTTCATCCCGCCGACCAGCACGTACAGCACCATGACGATGCCGACCACGGCGATGATGACCGACTGGCCGACCTTGCTGTGCACGTCGAGCAGCAGCGCCATCAGCGCGCCCGCGCCCGCCATCTGCGCGATCATGTAGAACAGCGAGATCACCAGGGTCACGTTGGCCGCCGCGGCGCGCACCGGCCGCTGCCGCATCCGGAACGCCAGCACGTCGCCGAGGGTGAACCGGCCGGTGTTGCGCAGCCGCTCCGAGATGATCATCAGGCCGAGCAGCCAGGACACGACCCAGCCGATCGAGTAGAGGAACCCGTCGTAGCCGTTGACCGCGATGCTGCCGGAGATGCCGAGGAACGACGCGGCGGACAGGAAGTCACCCGAAAGTGCGATTCCGTTCTGGGGCCCGGTGAAGCTGCTGCCCGCCGCGTAGTAGTCCGACGCGGTGGCGTTGCGGCTGCCCGCCCGGTACACGATGTAGAGGGTGATCAACACGAAGACGCCGAAGACGCCCAGGTTGATCGCGGTGTTGCCGCCCATCAGCCCCGGTCCTCCGCGGTGAGCGAGCGGACCGCGCCGACCTGCGGGTCGAGCTTGAGCCGCGCGTAGCGGGCGTAACCCAGCGTCAGCGCGATGGTCGTCACGAACTGGAGCAGGCCGAACAGCAGGCCCACGTTCAGCACGCCCCACACCGGCCTGCCCATGAAGTCGGGCGCGTACGCCGACAGCGCGACGTATCCCAGGTACCACAGCAGGAACCCGCACGTGGCGGGCACCACGAAGATCATTATCCGCCGGCGCAGCTCGCGGAAATCATCGCTCGCCTGAAGCGCGACGAAGTCCGGCTCGCCCGCTTCGTCGACCAACAGGGGTGACCCCGGGTCGTCGAAAGTGGCGAAGCCGCGCCCGCCGCGGGCGGGTCTGGAATCCGTCGGAGGCAGGATCGCCTTCGTCATCAATCCTCCACGGGGATTTGCCTCGCCGCGCACGCGGATGCGCGGGCCGGCGGCGAGCGCTCAGCGTAACCGCGTTGCGCCGCCAGTCAACGACGTGCCGCGAACGGCCGTGTCATCGCTGCTCAGCCGATGCCGGAACGTTGTCGCGACCGGCCTCCGCCGGGCCTGTCGTCGTCACGCTGCGCCGATCGGATGAGGACCGACCGCAAGGTCGTTGTCCCGCGCCTGTCCACCACCTACTATCCGCCCAGCAACACCACGCTCGTCGGTCATCAATGCGTCGACGTCGTTCAACTTCGAAACAACTACGGACTTTCCGGGGCTTGTCTGGTGACTGGCGACAACAACGCGCGCGGGCAGTGGTGGAGGGCCGTCGCGGACTGGCGGAATTGGCGCCTGCCGGTCAAGCTCGCCGCCGTCCTGGCGGTGCCGGTGCTCGTCGCCGTCGTCACCGGCGTGGTGCAGATCCGCGGGTACGTCAAGGCCGCCGACACCTACGGCGCGATGCAGCGGGTCGTGACGCTGCGTGCCGGCATGGACCCGTTGATCGCCGGCGTGCAGGCCGAACGCGCGTTCTCGGCGCAGCGGCCCGAGGGCGCGGGCGTGGCGGAGACCGGCTTCCGGCCGCTGACGCGCGCCACGGACAACGCCGCCGCCGGCGTGCGGAACCTGATGGAGCGCACCACCACCCTCGGCGAGGTCGCCAACGCCCGGTTCCGCGACGCCGTCGTCCAGCTCGACGGCCTGCCCCAGCTGCGCGAGCGGGTGCTGTCGGGCAGCGTCGACCTGGAAGGCGCGATCGGCGGCTACACGGTGGTCCTGCGCGCCCTGCTCGACTTCGACCAGGCCATGGTCGGCGACTTCGGCGACCCGGCCCTGTCGGGCACCGCGACCGCCCTGCACAACCTGGCCATGGCGGGTGAGCAGGTGTCCTGGCAGCACGCCACGGTGCTGGCCGGCATCAGCCGCGGCAGGCTCCTGGAGAGCGAGGACACGGCGCTGGAGCAGTCCTACACCCGCCAGCAGGACAAGCTGGCCGACTTCTCCGCCGTCGCCACGCCCCAGCAGCAGGCCGACTACCGCAGCACCGTCTCCGGCCAGGAGGTGGACCTGCGCAACAGCCTGTTCCAGCAGGTGCGCACCAACGCCAACGCGGTGCGGCTGCTCGTCAAGGCCGAGCCGTGGAACAGCGGCTCCGAGAGCACCCTCAAGCAGCTCGGCGTGGTGCTGCGGTCGCTGGAGGGCCAGCTGACCACCGCCGCCGGCCGGTTGCAGGACACGACCAGCGACCGGGCGGGCGCGGCGGCCGTGCTGCTGCTCGCCTCGATGTTCACCGCCGCCGCGGTCGGGTTCGTCGTCGGCAGCTACCTGTTGCGCTCCCTGCGCGCGCTGCGCACCGCCGCGCTCGACGTGGCCGAGCACCGCCTGCCCACCCTGGTCGCGCAGCTGCGGGACAACGCCGCGCACGACGTCACCGTCGAGCCCGTCCCCGTGCACACCAGGGAGGAGCTGGGCCAGTTGGCGCGCGCGTTCGACGCGGTGCACCGGCAGGCCGTCTCGTCCGCCGCCGAGCAGGCCGACCTGCGCACCGGCATGCGCAACGCGTTCATCAACCTGTCCCGCCGCAGCCAGGGCCTCGTGGAGCGGCAGCTCAAGCTCATGGAGGAGCTGGAGCGGCAGGAGGAGAGCCCCGAGCAGCTCGCGAACCTGTTCAAGCTGGACAACCTCGCCACCCGGATGCGCCGCAACAACGAGAACCTGATGGTGCTGTCGGGCAGCGACGTGGCCCGCCGCTTCACCCGCCCGGTGCCGCTGGGCGACGTGCTGCGCGCCGCCGCGTCCGAGATCGAGCAGTACCAGCGGGTCGTCGTGCAGACCACCCCGACGGTGGAGGTCGTAGGCTACGCCGCGGGCGACCTGGTCCGGCTGGTCGCCGAGCTGCTGGACAACGCCACCACGTTCTCGCCGCCGCGCACCCAGGTGGTCGTCGGCGGTCGGGCGCGGCCCGGCGGCGGGGTGCTCGTGGACGTGGTCGACCTGGGCGTCGGCATGTCGGAGGAGGACCTGGCGCAGGCCAACCGGCGGATCGCGCTGGCCGCGTCCGAGGACGACGGCGAGCTGCCGGTGTCGCGCCAGCTCGGCCTCTACGTGGTCGGCAGGCTGGCCGGGCGGCACGGCATCGAGGTGGCGCTGCGGGAGCAGGGCGACGGGCTGCGCGCGGTCGTGGCGCTGCCGGCCGAGCTGGTGCGCTCGACCACCCCGACGCGCTCCATCCCGGTCCAGTCGTCCCTCACCTCGACCGGCCCGCAACCGACCCCGTCCCGCGCCACGGGTCCGCAGCCCGCCGTGCCCTCGACGGGGCCGCAGCCGGCGTCGCCGCGCACCACGGGCCCGCAGCCCGTCGTGGCCTCGACCGGCTCGCAGCCGGGGTCGCCGCGCACCACGGGTCCGCAGCCGGTCGTGCCGTCGACGGGTCCGCAGCCGGTCCTGCCCCGTGCCGCTGGCCCGCGGCCGGGGTCGCCGCGCACCACGGGCCCGCAGCCCGTCGTCCCGTCGACCGGTCCCCAGCCCGTGCCGCCGCGCGCGACCGTGCCGCCGCCCGTGCCGCCCCAACCGGTCCTGCCCCAGCCGGTGCCACTGGACGCGGACGGCTGGAGCCCGTTCCGCGGCCGCGCCGCGGACCAGCCGCCCGCCACCACGTCCAACGGCACCTCGTCCACCCCGCCCGCCGCGTCCGCACCGCGGCGCACCGCCTCGACCTGGTTCGGCGGCGGTCCGGTGCCGTCCGGACCCGCGGAACCGGCGCGGCACCGCGCCGCGGACACCCACGCGCGCGCAGAGGCGCCCGTGACCGACAAGCCCGTGAACGACATCCCGGCGGAACTGCCCAAGCGGCAGCCGCGGAGCAACCTGGTGGCCGAACGGCCGAGTGCACCCGACGCGGTGGCACCCGTCCGGAGGGATCCGCAGGCGACACGCGGTTTCCTCGCCAGCTACCAGACCGGCATCCGGCAAGGTGTGCGGGGATCCGGTGAGAATCGAGCTGGGCAGGAGAACGGATGAGCACGCAGAAGTCGCGGCAGGTCGACCAGTTCGGCTGGTTGGTGAGCAACTTCGTCGACCGCGTGCCCGGGGTGGCCCACGCCGTGGTGATCTCGGTGGACGGGTTGCTGCTGACCGCGTCCAACGGCCTGCCCGACGACCGGGCCGACCAGTTGGCCGCGATCGCGGCGGGCGTGGCGAGCCTGACCGAGTCGGCGGCGCGGTGCTTCGACGGTGGCGGCGTGTTGCGCTCGGTGATCGAGATGGAGTACGGGATCATGCTCCTGATGTCCATCAGGGACGGCTCGTGCCTCGCCGTGCTCGCCGCCCCGGACGCCGACGTCGGCCAGGTCGCCTACGAGATGACCGTGGTCGTGGACCAGGTCGGCCAGCTCCTGACCCCCGAGCTGCGTGCCCAGCTCCACGGTGCGAAGCGGATGATGGCACGCCCGTCTGCGTGAGGTGGTCATGGACCGGAACGAGGAGCCAGGGGCGTCGGACGAGACGTTCGCCGCCCTGCTCAACGGGTTCAGCTTCAACTCCTCCCGCCGTCGCAGGCAGGGCAGGCCGGAGCCCGAGCGGTCGGACGAGGCCGCGACCGGGGACACCAAGCCCCACCGCCCCGTTTTCGACGACGACGAGGACGAGTTCGACTACCCGCGCGAGGAGGCGGCGTCGATCGTCCGCGCCTACTCGTGGACCGGCGGGCGGACCACGTCGTCGATCCACCTGGAGATCGAGACGCTGGTCTCGGCGGTGGACTGGGACTACCCGGGAGCGATGAAGGCCGAGTACCACGAGGTGATCTCGCTGGTCGCCCGGCCGCGGTCGGTGGCCGAGGTCGCCGCCCTGCTGCGGCTGCCGCTGGGCGTGGCCAAGGTGCTGCTGGGCGACATGGCCGAGCGCGGCCTGATCGACGTGCACGAGACCGCGTCCACCGACGGCGCCCAACCGGACCTGGGCCTGATGGAACGCGTCCTCGCCGGCCTGCGCCGCCTCTGACCACCCCGCGCGTCGAACCCCCAGGTCCCGTGTGTCGAACCCTCAGGTCCCGTGTGTCGAACGCCCGGGACCCCCGAATTCCACGCTCACCGCCCGGCGCGTCGCCTTTGCGTGATGATCAGCACACGACCTATCGTGCCTTCAGTGCCGACCGAAGCGTCGGCCGTGGAGCCGAGGGGGTCGGATGAGCGTCGGACGGGAAACGCGGCTGTCGGCGTGGATCGAGCGGTTCGCGGCGCACTTCGCCGAGGAGGGCATCCCGCTGATCGGCGGGCGCATCCTGGGCTACCTGCTGGTGTGCCAGCCCACGGAGCGGACCGCCGCCGAGCTGTCCCAGGAGTTGGAGGCGAGCAGCGGCTCGATCAGCACGAACCTGAAGTTCCTGGTCAACGCGGGTCTGGTGACGAAGCGCACCCGGCGCGGCAGGCAGGCGGCGCAGTACCGGATCAACGAGAAGCGCTGGGTCGACCTGGTGCAGCGCAAGCTGGACGCGCTGGTCAGCGTGCGCGAGCTGACCGAGGCCGGGATGCGGCTGATGAGCGGTGACCCGGAGCGCGCGATGCGGCTGCGGACCGTGGACGAGGTCTACACGTGGCTGGCGACCGAACTGCCGGCGGTCTGGGAGCGCAGGCCCTCGTCGTCGCGGTGAGCGCGTTCGCGGGTCGACACCCACATCGCCGCCGTCGCGACGACCACCGCGCCGGCGCCCAGCACGTGCAGCGAGACGAGCACCTCGGGCACCCCGGTCCAGTACTGGACCATGCCCAGCGCGCCCTGCGCCAGCACGACGGCGACCAGCGCGGCGTACGGCCGCCGCGGCACGGGGTGCCCGCGCAGCGCGAAGCCCAGGGCGACGAGCATGCCGAGGAACAGGAACAGCAGGTCGGCGTGCAGCTGGGCCAACGTGTCCACCGGCACGTCCAGGCGCGGCGTGGCGGCGTCGCCGGCGTGCGGCCCGGCGGCGGTGACGAACGTCCCGACCAGCAGCAGCAGCCCCAGCGTCACCGCCTGCACGACCTGGAGCGCCAGCAGCCCCCGCGGCACGCGCGGCCGGGCGGGCTCGTCGCCCTCGCCCAGCGCCGCCACCAGCAGCACCGCGAACCAGACCAGCGCCATCGACACCAGGAAGTGCACGCTCACCGTCCACCACAGCAACCCGGTGAGCACGGTGAACCCGCCGATCACGGCCTGCAGCACCACCCCGCCGAACTGCACGAGCGCCAGCACCACGACCCGCTTGCGCCGCGGCCGGTTGAACCAGGCGGCCAGGACACACAGCGCGGCGATGACGCCGACCACGCCGGTCAGGGTGCGGTTGCCGAACTCGACCCACTGGTGCAGCGACGCCACCTCGGGGTGCTCGACCGGCACGAGGCTGCCCTCGAAGCACTGCGGCCAGGTGGGGCAGCCCAGGCCCGACCCGGTCACCCGCACGATCGACCCGGTGACCGCGATGCCACCTTGGGCGATCACGACCGCGATGGCGAACGCGCGCTGGAACGTGCTGAGGAAGCCGGTGAACCAGGATGGGGCGGACACGGACCGATGGTAGGTACCACCGGCTGAGAACCGCCGCCCGGGGTGTCAGCCGAGCCTGGTGGTCCGCGTCGCGAGCGCCCCGGCGGCCACGCCCCACACCACGAGCACGGCGACGTGCCCGAGTCCGGGCGCCGCGCCCTCGACCACGGCGTCGTGCAGCGCCAGGGCGAGCGCGGCGGACGGCAGCGCGTCCACGACGGTCGCCAGCCACGCCGGCAGGGTGTCCACGCCGAGCGCGACACCGCCGATGAGCAGCAGCACGAACCACACGATGTTGGCCAGCGCGAGCACGAGTTCCGCCCGCAGCGCCCCGCCGAGCAGCACGCCGAGCGCGCCGAACGACAGCGTGCCCAGCACGAGCAGCACGACCGCCCACAGCACGCCGGTCACGGGTGGTAGTCGCCAGCCCAGCAGCAGGGCCGTCACGGCGATGATCACGACCTGCACGGCGACGACGGCCAGCGCCGAGACGACCCGCCCGGTGACCAGCAGCCAGCGGGGGAGCGCGGTCGCCGCGAGCCGCTTGAGCACGCCGTAGCGGCGGTCGAAGCCCAGCGCAATCGCTTGCCCGGTGAACGCGGACGAGATGACGGCGAGCGCGAGGATGCGCGCGGTGGCCGACCCGACCCGCGGTTCGGGCACCGGGAGGACGTCCATGAGGCTCATCGCGACCAGCAGCGCGACCGGGATGAGCACGGTCAGCAGGATCTGCTCGCCGTTGCGGAGCGTGAGCACGGTCTCGGTGCGAGCCTGCGCGAGCAGCATCCGCCCGAGCCTGCCGCGACCCGGCGCGGGCGTGAACGTGCCCGGCGCGAACGTCGCGGCGCGCGGCGGCTGGGGTTCGGTCACGAGCGCAGCTCCCTGCCGGTCAGGTCCAGGAACACGTCCTCCAGGCTGCGCCTGGCCACGGTCAGCTCCTCGGCCAGCACGCCCTGCTGGGCGCACCACGACGTGACCGTGGACAGCACCTGCGGGTCGATGTCGCCCTGCACGACGTAGGTGCCGCGGCCGGACTCGCGCACGTCCAGGCCCTCGGGCAGGGCGTCGCGCAGCAGGGTCAGGTCCAGGCCGGGCCGGGCGCGGAAGCGCAGCTGCCGCTCGTCGCCGCGGTGCTCGGTCAGCTCGGACGGGCTGCCCTGGGCCACGACGCGACCCGCGTCCACGATGACGACCCGGTCGGCGAGCGCCTCGGCCTCGTCCATCAGGTGCGTGGTCAGCAGCACGCTCACGCCGTCCGCGCGCAGCGCCGACACCAGCTCCCACACCAGGCGGCGGGCCTGCGGGTCCATGCCCGCGGTCGGCTCGTCCAGGAACACCAGCTCGGGCCGCCCGACCAGGGCGCACGCCAGCGACAGGCGCTGCTGCTGCCCGCCGGAGAGCCGCTTGTACGGGGTGCGGACCGAGGAGGACAGGCCCAGCACGTCCAGCAGCCACGCGGGGTCGAGGGGGTTGGCGGCGCAGGCGGCCACGAGGCGCAGCATCTCGTCGGCCCGCACGCCGGGGTAGCCGCCGCCGCCCTGCGGCATGACGCCGATGCGGGGCCGCAGCCGCTCGCCGTCGCGCCTCGGGTCGAGCCCGAGGACGCGCACCTCGCCGCCGTCGGCCGCCCGGAACCCCTCGCACACCTCGACGGTCGTCGTCTTGCCCGCCCCGTTGGGACCGAGCAGCGCGAGGACCGTGCCGGTGTCCAGGGTCAGGTCGAGCCCGCTCACCGCGACGGTGGAGCCGTAGCGCTTGACCAGCCCCGACACTTCCACGGCAGGGTGCTGGGGGTGCGGGCTCACGTCGCGGAAGCCTAGGGCGTGGCCTGCCCCACCCCCGTGGTGGGGTCAACCCCACCGGGGGCCTCCGGGTGGCTTCAGGGTCGCCTCGGGGGTGTTCCCGATAGGTTCGGCCGCCATTTCCGGCGAGGATTTTCCCGTGGTGGAGATCCGGGGGAAAACGCGGACGGCGGTGCTGCCGCCGGCTGTTGTGGGACTCGTCCTGTCGCTGTTCCCGATTGTTTACCTGCACGTGTCGTCGGCCGGGGAGCTCAGCCCGATCAGGTACACGGTCAGCGATTACGTGTTCGTCGCCAACGGCGGCGGCCTGCTCGCCGTCACCTCGTTGACGCTGGCGGCGGCCTCGATCGGCCTGCTCGTCGCCCTCGTCCGCTCCGGTTTGCCCAAGTCGGGGCCGGTGGCGGCGCTGATGGGGCTGTGGTCGGCGGGCCTGGCGGTGGCGACGGTGTTCCCCACGGACCCGACCGGCTCTCCCACGTCGTTCTCCGGCGCGGTGCACCGGTACGCGGGCGCGGTGATGTTCGCGAGCCTGCCGCTGGCCGGGTGGCTGATTTCCCGGACGTTCCTCGCGAGTGCCGCGTTGCGTCGAATTTCCGTTGCCGCGGGCGTCACCGCGGTGGCATTCATGCTCAGCCACGTCTCGGTGGTCCAGGGCGACGGCGTGGTCGTGCTCGGCCTTTTCGAACGCCTTTTGTTCGCCTTGCTGTACGGCCTGCTGTTCGCGCTGGCCTCCGCGGTCCTGCGCCGCGAGGAGGCGTCGTGACGGGGGTCGCGGTCGTGCTGGCGGTGCTCGGCGCGGTGTTCTTCGCCTTCGCCGCCCGCCTCCAGCACGACGCCGTGCGGGCGAGCGGGGACGCGCTGCGGGTCCTGGAGCTGCTGCGCCGGCCGCGGTGGCTGCTGGGCCTGCTCCTGCTCGTCCTCGGGGCCGGTGTGCACGCCGCGGCGCTGGGGATGGCGCCGTTGAGCGTGGTGCAGCCGGTCGGCGTGGTGGCCATCGGCATCACCGCGGTCCTCGACGGTCGCCGCCGCGAGCTGCCCGCCGTCGCGTGGACCACGTTCGGCGTGGGCGCGTTCGTGCTCCTGGCCGCGGGCAGCGCCACGTCC
Source organism: Actinosynnema sp. NPDC053489 (assembly GCF_044544865.1). Lineage (NCBI taxonomy): Bacteria > Bacillati > Actinomycetota > Actinomycetes > Pseudonocardiales > Pseudonocardiaceae > Actinosynnema > Actinosynnema sp. NPDC053489. The sequence goes on from NZ_JBITXT010000021.1 coordinate 74,914, forward strand.
ACCGCCGTCGCGCCGGAGGCCGAGGTGACGGCCGCGCTGCTGGCGCTCGGCCTCGTCGCGGTCCCGGGCCTGGTCGGCGTGCTGTCGACCCGCCCGGCCGTGCGCGCCCTCGGCTTCGGCGCGGCGGGCGGTGTCGCCTACGGCTTCGTCTCCGTGCTCATGCGGTCGGTGTCCCAGGACGTCCAGCGGGGCGGCCCGGGGTGGACGACCGCGCTCTCGGCGGCGGGCATCGCCGCCGCCCTCGTCGTCGGCGGCTGGTTCATCCAGCACGCCTACGCCGGCGGACCGCCGCACCTGGTGGTCGCCTGCCTCACCGTCGTGGACCCGCTCGTCGCCGTCGGCATCGGCGCGGGGCTGCTCGGCGAGGCGAACCGGACCAGCCCGCTCGTGGCCGCCGCCGAGGCGGTGTGCGCCGCGGTCGCCGTCGGCGGTGTCGTCGCGCTGGCCCGCACCCGAAACCTTCCCGCAGTTCCCACCAGACCCGCAGTTCCCACCAGATCGGAGACGACAGTGACCAACGGACGCGCCATGCGGATCGTGATCGCCGCGGAGACGTTCCCCCCGGACGTCAACGGCGCGGCCCGGTTCGCCCACCGCCTCGCCACGGGTCTGGCCGGCCGCGGCCACGACGTGCACGTGATCTGCGTGTCGCCGGACGGCGCGGCCCGCACCGAGCGCGCCGACGGGATCACCGTGCACCGGCTGCGGTCGCACCGCACGCCGTTCCACCGCACGTTCCGCATCGGCCTGCCGTGGGAGGTGCGCCGGGACGTCGACGCGCTGCTGGCGGAGCTGCGGCCCGACCTGGTGCACGTGCAGGCGCACTTCGTGGTGGGGCGGTACGTGCTGCGGCGGGCGGCGGCGGTCGGCATCCCGACCGTGGCGACCAACCACTTCATGCCGGAGAACCTGTTCGGGCACGCCCGCGTGCCGGAGTGGTTGCGTGGCGCGGCGTCGCGGTGGGCGTGGCGGGACCTGGGGCGGGTGTTCGGGGACGCCGACGTGGTGACCGCGCCGACGCCGCGGGCCGTGCGGCTGCTGCACGACAACGGGTTCCCCGAACGGGCCGTGCCGGTGTCGTGCGGCATCGACATCGACCGGTACCGGTCGCGCCGCCCCGTGCGGCGGACCGACGCGCCGACCGTGCTGTTCGTGGGCCGGTTGGACGAGGAGAAGCGGGTGGACGAGCTGCTGCGGGCGGTGGCGCTGGTGCCGCGGCTGCACGCGGAGATCGTGGGCGACGGGTCGTGCCGGGCGGAGTGGGAGCTGCTGGCGCGCGACCTGGGCGTGGCCGACCGGGTGCGGTTCCGCGGGTTCGTGGGGGAGGAGGAGCTGCTGGACGCCTACGCCGGCGCGGACGTGTTCTGCATGCCCGGCATCGCCGAGCTGCAGAGCCTGGCGACGATGGAGGCGATGGCCGCGGGCAAGCCGGTGGTGGTGGCGGACGCGATGGCGTTGCCGCACCTGTGCCGCCCGGGGCGCAACGGCTGGCTGTTCACGCCGGGTGACGTGCGCGGGTTGGCCGACCGGCTGCACGCCGTGACCGCGGACCCGGGCGTGACGGTGCGGATGGGTGCGGCGAGCAGCGAGCTGATCGCCGCCCACGCCATCGACACCACGCTGGAGACCTTCGAGTCCCTCTACGCCCGCGCCATCGGCATCCCCGCCCTGCCCGAGCCGGCCCTGGCCGCCTGACCCCGTGTGTCGAACCCCCAGGCCTCGTGTGTCGAACGCCCACGTCCGGTGTGTCGAACGCTCACGACCCCCGAGTTCAACGCTCAGGACCGGTCCTGGCCCGGGCACCGGCGTCCTGAACGTCGAACTCGGCGGTCCCGGGCGTTCGACACACGCGGCCCGGGCGTTCGACACACCGGGCCCGGAGGTTCGACACACGGGGCGTGGGCGTTCGACACACGGGTCAGTCGTGGTCGGTGCCCGTGGCGGAACGGCGGGCCGCGCGGTGGGCGACGCGGCGGCCGCCCGCGCTCAGGCGGGGCCTGCCCGCGTCGTCCAGCTCGGTGAGGAACTTGAACAGCATCCCGTTGCCCTCCAGCCGCTTCAGCAGCGCCTCGGCCACGTCGTCGGCGTCGAAGTCCAGGATGGACATCTGCTCCACCAGCGACGTGGCGATGGTCCGCCGCGCCCGCAGCGGCACCCACCACGTCGTCACCAGCAGCAGCACCAGCCCGAACGCCAACGCCGTCCCCAGCACCGCCTCCCACCCGGTGAACCGCAGCGAGAACACCTGCACCGCGGCGGCCAGGAGCAGCAGCACGGACCCGTACACGGCGGCCCACCCGGCGGTCGCGGACGCGGGCGGCTCGGCGGCCTCCGTGTCCCACACCCCGCCCACCTGGCGCCACCGCCGCAACGAGCTGCCCAACGTGTACGACACGGCCGCGCCGAACGCGATCGCCACGAGCGTGCCGACCACCACCAGCCCCGGGCTCAGGTCGTACAGCCGGTACCGCACCACGGCCCACACGCCGACCACGATCACCGCCGCCACCAGCACCCGCAGCAGCAACCGCGGCTTCAACCGCAGCTTGCCCAGCACGGCCAACGGCGTGCCCACCGGCGCGGGCAGGCTCCCGATGACCAGCAGCCCCACCACGACCAGCAGCACGCCGCCGACGGCCACCATGCCCGTCACGGCCTGGTCACCGGTCTCCCCGGACGCCAACGCGTGCCGGGTCCGGTCGATCGCCACCGTCACCAGCGGGATCACCGGCGACAGCAGCACCAACCCGTGCAGCAGCGTGCCCGAGCGCAGCGCCGCGTACCCGAACGCGGCCAGCAGCGTGCCCCCGCCGAACGCCGCCGCCGGGCCCAGCGCCCACGGCGGCAGCAGGTCGAACAGCGACAGCACCAGCAGCGCGCCGCCCAGCGCGAACCCCAGCAGCCCCAGGAACTGGGCCAACCGCCCGCCCCTGGTCAGCCCGGTGATCGTCCAGTACGGCAGCAGCGCCGCCCCGCGCAACGTCCTGGTCAGCGGTTTCGCCGTGCCCAACCCGGAGTTGTCGCTGTCCGCCACGGTGATCGCCACGGCCGCGGCCGTCGCCGCCGTCCGGATCACCTGGTCGCTGCTCGCCTCCTGCACCAGCGGCTCGCGCCCGATGCCCGCCCGGTCGAACGCGGCCAGCCCCCGCACGCCCACCTCGACCCGGTCCGAGTCCGTGCGCACGGGCAGGCGGGCCAGCAGCGAGGCCTGCTCCTCCAGGAACAGCTCACCGCGCGACCGCCGGTCCGCGCCCTCGTGCCGGTCGGCCAGGATCGCGGCGCGCAGCGCCGGCAGCTCCTCGCAGATGATCCGGGTGTGCAGGCCCCACGCGGCCAGCTCCGCCAGCGCCGCGCACGTCGGCGGGTGGTCGCCCTCCGGGTCGGCGTACACCGCCCCCAGCTCCGCCTTCGCCCGTTCGACGTACGGCACCAGCTCGTCGGGCAACCCGTCGCCGAAGAGCTTCACCACCAGCTCGTCGACCTTGGCCGCGGCCCGTGCGACGGGGTCGCCGCCACCGCCGGTCAGCCGGTCGACCCGCAGCAGCCGCTTCGGGTCGAACACCACCTTGCACAGCATCGACGCGCCGTCCAGCCGGCCCCAGATCCAGTCGTTGACCCGCCAGGACCGCTTGAGGAACCCGGAGAACCGGTGCAGCGACGCGCCACCCGCCTTGTCCTCGGGGGTGAGGCTGTACTCGGCGAACGCGTTGCGCGTCTGGAGGCTGATCTGGACCAGTTCGACGGCCTGGTCCAGCCCGCCGCGCGTGTCGTCGGCCAGGCACGTCGTGGCGACCTCCAGCGCCAGCACCCGGGCCAGCCACAGCTCACCCGCCACCAGCCCCGCGTCGGCCTCCGCCCCGGTGCGCGGCTCGGTCAGCAGCCGGTGCCACGACCGCAGCCCGCCCACCCGCAGGTGCTCGTCGTCCAGCCGGTCGAGGATGTCGTTGGCGTCGCCGAGCACGCCGGCGATGCGCTCCACCTGCTCGCGGACCCGCTGGCCGACGCCGTCCGGCTCGTCCAGCATCTTCGCCGCGAACCGGTGGACCCGCCGTTCCCAGTACTCCTGGTCCAGCTCCTCCTGCACGGCGGTGGTCCAGTGCTCGTCCAGCTCCACCCGCAGGGCGCGCAGCCTGGCCCGCACGTCGAACAGGTTCGTGCGCGCCAGCGCGAGCCGCTGGGCGTCCGGCATCACCCACACGAGGCGCTTGAGCAGGTCCATCGCGGCGGAGGCGAGGCGTTCGGCCATCGTGATGCCCCACGGCCAGCCGTGGTCGGGCAGCGCGACCGGCTGCGGCCTCGTCGGCACGTACGGCAGCCGGCCCTGCTCCGCGCGGTACTCGCGCTGCGCCGCCTCGGCCGCCGCGCGGACCCGTTCGAACGTCCAGCCGGCGGCGTTCGCGCCCGGCACCTCGAACTGGCGGGACGTGATGTCGCGGGCGGCGTGCCGGATGCGCACGTCCTCGTAGTGGTCGTGCAGGGTCGCGGCCAGCGCGTACAGCTTGGCGGTGACCGAACCGCCCGACGCGAGCCGGTCCAGCAGGGCGTTGCGCCCGCCGCGGCGGGAGGCGGCGTTGCGGTTGTGCTCCTCGATGCGCTCGACGTAGGTGCGGCCGCTCTGGCTGGTCAGCGCGCCGAGCAGCTTGCCGCCGGTGGCGATGGTGCTGGGCAGCGCGCCGTCCACGGGGGCGACCGGCTCCACGACGGCTTCGGGCGCGTGCGGGAAGACCAGCAGCATGACCCGCCGGACCGGGCCCTCGGCGGGCATCCGGTCGATGGCCTCCAGCGCCTCCTTGGTGGGGGTGTTGACCAGCACCCCGCCGTCGACGGCGTAGCGGGACCGGTTGTCGGTGTCGTTGGCCCAGGAGGCGACCTCGGCCATGTTGGGCTTGTCGCCGTCGGGCGCGCCGGGTGCGACGGGGATGAACGACGGTTCGAAGGCGAACGGGAACGAGGCGGAGGAGCGCGCGGCCAGGGCGAGCCTGGTGACGAGGGTGGGCAGTTTGTCGGGTGCGAAGTCGTCCCGGCCGCCGGGGTCGCGGCGGAACGAGAAGCTGCCCTGGTGGCTGGCCTGCACGAGGGGCTGGCCCAGGTCGTCGTAGGTGAGCGTGGGGACGCCCGCGAGGAGCGTCGTGGTGATCCGCAGGTCGACCGGGCGGTCCTCCTGCGGGCTGAAGTCGGCGGTGAGGCGTTCCAGGGCCTCCTGGAGCCGGGGGAGGAAGAACTCGTCGCCGCGCAGCAGCGACACCGGCTGGCCGCGGAACGGCGTGCGCAGCAGCTGCTCCATGCGGCCCTGCTCGGCCCACAGGTCGCGCAGCCGTTCGAGCCGGGCGTTGGCGTTGACCTGGGACAACGCCAGCGCCGCGCCGTTGATGCCGCCCGCCGACGTGCCGGTGATGACGTCGGCGCGGGCCGTGCTGCCGACCATGTCCAGCAGGTCGGCGTACGGCCCGTCGCCCCTGGTCAGCCGGTCGAGTTCGAGGACCACCCCGCCCATCCACACGGCGAGGCTCACACCCCCGTTGAGCACGACGGCGAACCGGATCTGCTCCCTGGGCACGTCCACCACGACGCCCTCCTCCCACCGGGCCCCGATCCTCCCGCACCCCCTACCTCGCCCCCCACCCCCACCCGTTACACCCACCCGCGCGAGAGTCCAACGCTCAACGCGCGAGAGTCCAACGCTCAGGAGGGGTGAGTTCAACGCTCAGCGCACGCCCGGCTCGTCACGAGCGTTGAACTCGGGTGCTCTGAGCGTTGGACTCTCGCGACCTGAGCGTTGGACTCTCGGGTCGGTGGTCAGGCGGAGCCCGGGAGGGGGTCGCGCTTGAGCAGGGGGAGGACCTGCTTGCGGGCGACGAAGAGGCACAGGGCGAAGGCGATCAGCGCGCCCGCCACGGCCTGCGGCACGATGTAGGCACGCCCGTCGAACGCCGAACCCGTCGGCGGCAGGATCACCGCGATCACGGCGCTCGCCGCGGTCGCGAAGACCCGGAACCGCCGCGCCAGCACGCCCGTGGCCAGCGGCAACGCCGCCCACAGCACGTACCACGGCTGGAGCACGGGCCCGAGCACCAGCACCGCCCCCAGCCCCGCGCCCAGGCCGTTGATGGCCTTGATCCGCCCCCGGAACGCCTTCCACAGCAGCGTCGCCACGATCACCACCGACACGGCCTGCGTCACCAGCCGCATCAGCACGATCACCGACTCGGTGTGGTTGCCCAGCCCCAGCAGCAGCCCCAGCCCGCCGCCCATGAACCCCATCGCGGTCGGCGGCGACATCCAGCTCTTCACGGTCCCGGCCACGTTCAGCGTCTCCACCCACCCGAACCCGAGCCCGGTCCCGACGCACGTGCCCACCATCACCACACCCGAGATGACCAGCAGCAACGCCGCCGCGCGTACCAGGTCCGACAGCCGCCCGCCCCACCGCCGCGCCATCACCACGCCGAGGAACCCGAGCGCCAGCGCGGCCGGGATCTTCACCGCCGCGCCCATCGTGATCATGGTCGCCCCGAGCACGACCCACAGCAGCTCTTCCCGGGTCGTGGGCGCGCCGGGCACCACGGGCATCTTCCGCAGCGCCAGCTCCAGCCCCACCAGCATCAGGCCGATCGCCAGGCCCTCGTTGTGCACGCCCACAACCAGGTGGAACAGCACCAGCGGGTTCGCCGCGCCCAGCCACAGCGCGCTCACCTGGGGCACCCCGAACCGCCGCGCCAGCCGCGGCAGCGCCCACACGATCATCGCCAGCCCCAGCAGCCCCAGCAGCCGGTGCAGGAACACGCCGGGCAGCACGCTGTCGCCGGTCACCATCGAGATGACCCGCCCGACGGCCAGGAACAGCGGCCCGTACGGCGCGGGCGTCTCGCGCCAGATGTTCGGCACGTTCTTGGTCAGGTCGTGGTCCACGCCCAGCGCCGTCGCCGGACCCAGCTCGTACGGGTCCTGCCCGTTGGCCGCGATCTGCGACTGCGCGAGGTAGCTGTAGACGTCGCGGCTGAACATGGGCAGCACGAACACCAGCGGCGTGATCCACATCAGCAGCGTGCGGTCGAGCTGGCTGCGCGTCACCAGCCGGGGGCGGCCGGGCCGCGCGAACCGGCCCAGCCACAGCCACGCCGACACGATCAGGAAGATGCCGGTCCAGGCGACGGCCATCGCGGCGCTGGGCATCCGGGGGAACAGGCCGAGCAGCGGCGTGCCGGGCAGCGGGCTGAACACGGGCGCCGCGCCCGACCCGAGGGAGCCGACGGCCAGCAGCAACGCGCCCACCGTGCCCCACCGGCGGATCACGTCGAGCTGGCGGCGCTCGGTCGCGTCGAGGGGTGCTGCCTCGCCGATCCCGCTCCGGTTCGCCATCACCATTCCGCCCGCCGTCACGTCCGAAGGGTAGCGACCGGGCGGCGGGGTGACTCGGGTCACCCGACGAGGGTTGATCTTTGCGACCGCCGGCGAAATACGCAACACTGGTGTTGTGAAAAACGTCGGGACCGAGTCGACCGCCGTGCCGCCCGGGCACGACGGGCGGACCCGGCACGCCGTCGCACGGCTCCTCCTGGAGCAGGGCCCGGTGACCGCGGCGTGGGTCGCGGAACAGCTGGGCCTGAGCCCCACGGCGGTGCGCCGGCACATCGACGCGCTGGTGGCCGACGGCGAGGCGACCAGCAGGGAGGCCCCGCGCCGGGGTCAGCGCGGCCGGGGTCGCCCGGCCAAGCTCTTCCTGCTGACCGAGCAGGGGCGGGCCCGCTTCGGGCACGCCTACGACGACCTCGCCGTGGCCGCGCTGCGGTTCCTCGCCGAACAGGGCGGGGAGGAGGCGGTACGGGCCTTCGCCGAACGACGGGTGTCCGCCTTCGTCGACCGGCACCGCGCGGCCATCGTGGCCCAGCCCGACGCCGCGGAGCGGGCCAAGGCCCTCGCGGTCGCGTTGACCAGGGAGGGCTACGCTGCGTCGGCGCGCCACGTGGGGGCGGGCGAGCAGCTCTGCCAGCACCTGTGCCCGGTGGCGCACGTCGCGGCGGAGTTCCCGCTGTTGTGCGAGACCGAGACGGCGGCGTTCGCCGACCTGCTCGGCACGCACGTCCAGCGCCTGGCCACCATCGCCCGCGGCGATGCCGTGTGCACGACGCACATCCCGAACACACCCCCGATCACGGTCGGCGTGGCCGACGATCAGACCTCAGATGGAGGGGAGCCCGCATGACTGCCGCTGCCGAGCAGCGCACCACCACAGCCCCGCTCACCCAGGAAGAGACCCTGGCGAGCATCGGCAACTACGAGTTCGGCTGGGCCGACTCGGACGTGGCAGGCGCGAGCGCTCGCCGGGGCCTGGACGAGGACGTCGTCCGGGACATCTCGGCCAAGAAGAACGAGCCCGAGTGGATGCTGGACTTCCGGTTGAAGGCGCTGCGCCTGTTCGACCGCAAGCCGATGCCCACGTGGGGCTCGGACCTGTCGGGCATCGACTTCGACAAGATCAAGTACTTCGTCCGGTCGACCGAGAAGCAGGCGGCCAGCTGGGACGACCTGCCCGACGACATCAAGAACACCTACGACAAGCTGGGCATCCCGGAGGCGGAGAAGCAGCGCCTGGTCTCCGGTGTCGCGGCCCAGTACGAGTCCGAGGTCGTCTACCACAAGATCCGCGAGGACCTCGAGGAGCAGGGCGTCATCTTCCTCGACACCGACACGGCCCTCAAGGAGCACCCGGAGCTGTTCAAGGAGTACTTCGGCTCCGTCATCCCGTCGGGTGACAACAAGTTCTCCGCGCTGAACTCCGCGGTGTGGTCGGGCGGCTCGTTCATCTACGTGCCGAAGGGCGTGCACGTCGAGATCCCGCTGCAGGCCTACTTCCGGATCAACACCGAGAACATGGGCCAGTTCGAGCGCACGCTGATCATCGTCGACGAGGGCGCGTACGTGCACTACGTCGAGGGCTGCACCGCGCCGATCTACTCGTCGGACTCGCTGCACTCCGCGGTCGTGGAGATCATCGTCAAGAAGGGCGGCCGCTGCCGCTACACGACCATCCAGAACTGGTCGAACAACGTCTACAACCTGGTCACCAAGCGCGCCAAGGCCGAAGAGGGCGCGACCATGGAGTGGATCGACGGCAACATCGGCTCCAAGGTCACCATGAAGTACCCGGCCGTGTTCCTGATGGGCGAGCACGCCAAGGGCGAGGTCCTCTCGATCGCGTTCGCGGGCGAGGGCCAGCACCAGGACGCGGGCGCCAAGATGGTCCACATGGCGCCGCACACGTCGTCCACGATCGTGTCGAAGTCGGTGGCGCGCGGCGGCGGCCGCACCTCCTACCGCGGCCTCGTGCAGGTCAACAAGCGGGCGCACCACTCGAAGTCCACGGTCAAGTGCGACGCGCTGCTGGTGGACAACATCAGCCGCTCGGACACCTACCCCTACGTCGACGTCCGCGAGGACGACGTGTCGATGGGCCACGAGGCCACGGTCTCGAAGGTCTCCGAGGACCAGCTGTTCTACCTGATGTCCCGCGGTCTCAACGAGGACGAGGCCATGGCGATGATCGTGCGCGGGTTCGTCGAGCCCATCGCGCGCGAGCTGCCGATGGAGTACGCCCTCGAGCTGAACCGCCTGATCGAGCTGCAGATGGAAGGGGCCGTCGGCTGACATGGCCGTCACCACCGAAGACCAGCAACACGGCCTGACGGCCCACTCGCACGGTGCAGGTGCTCCCGTCTCGTCGCGCGCCGACCACTTCACGTCGTTCGACGTGGACGCGTTCGAGGTGCCCGGGGGTCGCGAGGAGATCTGGCGCTTCACCCCCATGAAGCGCCTGGCGAACCTGCACAACGGCGCCGAGGCGACCGGCACGGCCACCGTCGAGGTCGTCGCCGCCGAGGGCGTCTCGGTCGAGACCGTCGCCCGCGGCGACGAGCGGCTGGGCGTCGCCGGCACCCCCGGTGACCGCGTCGCCGCCCAGGCGTGGACCTCGTTCGCCGAGGCCACCGTCGTCACCCTCCCCGGTGACGCGAAGTCCGGGCCGACGACGGTCACCGTGACCGGCCCCGGCGAGGGCCGGGTCGCCTACGGCCACCTGCACGTGCACGCGAAGCCGTTCGCCGAGGCCGTCGTCGTGGTCGACCACCGCGGCTCGGGCGCGTACGCGGACAACGTGGAGTTCGTCGTCGGTGACGGCGCGCACCTCACCGTGGTCGCCATCCAGGACTGGGCCGACGACGCGGTGCACGTGTCGGCGCACCACGCCCGGCTGGGCCGCGACGCCACGTTCAAGCACACCGTCGTCACCCTCGGCGGCGACCTCGTCCGCCTCACCCCGGTGGTCACCTACACCGGTCGCGGCGGCGACGCCGAGCTGCTCGGCCTGTACTTCGCCGACGCGGGCCAGCACCTGGAGCACCGCACGTTCGTCGACCACGCGGTGTCCAACTGCCGCAGCAACGTGGTCTACAAGGGCGCGCTGCAGGGCGACGACGCGCACACGGTGTGGATCGGCGACGTGCTGATCCGCGCCGCGGCCGAGGGCACCGAGACCTTCGAGCTGAACCGCAACCTGGTGCTGACCGACGGCGCGCGCGCCGACTCGGTGCCCAACCTGGAGATCGAGACCGGCGAGATCGAGGGCGCGGGCCACGCCAGCGCGACCGGCCGGTTCGACGACGAGCAGCTGTTCTACCTCCAGGCGCGGGGCATCCCCGAGGACCAGGCGCGCCGGCTGGTCGTGCGCGGGTTCTTCCACGAGATCCTGCTCAAGATCGGCGTCCCCGAGGTGCGCGAGCGCCTGGAAGCCGCCATCGAGGCGGAACTCGAAGCGGTGGGCGCGTGATCCGGGTGTGCTCGCTGACCGACCTCGACGACCGCAAGCCCGCGGCGTTCGAGGTCGGCGACGAGTACACCCCGGTCGTGCTCGTCCGCGACGGCGACGCCGTGCACGCGCTGCGCGACCTGTGCTCGCACGCCGAGGTCGCGCTCAGCGAGGGCGAGGTGACGCGCAAGGGCGTGGAGTGCTGGCTGCACGGGTCGTGCTTCGACCTGCGCACCGGCCGCCCGTCCTCGCCGCCCGCCACCGAGCCCGTCGACGTGTTCGCCGTCGAACTCCGCGGTGACGACGTCTACGTGGACGTCACCACCACCACGAACTGACTCCCCGCTCGCAACACCAGGAGAACGAACCACCAATGGCCACTCTGGAGATCAAGGACCTGCACGTCTCGGTCAACACCGAGGAGGGCTCCAAGGAGATCCTCAAGGGCGTCGACCTGACCATCGCGGCGGGCGAGACCCACGCCATCATGGGTCCCAACGGCTCGGGCAAGTCCACCCTGTCCTACGCCGTCGCCGGTCACCCCAAGTACCAGATCACCTCCGGCACCGTGCTGCTGGACGGCGAGGATGTGCTGGAGATGACCGTCGACGAGCGCGCCCGCGCGGGCCTGTTCCTCGCGATGCAGTACCCGGTCGAGGTGCCCGGCGTCTCGATGTCGAACTTCCTGCGCACCGCCGCCACCGCCGTGCGCGGCGAGGCGCCGAAGCTGCGCCACTGGGTCAAGGAGGTCAAGGAGGCGATGTCCGACCTGGACATCGACCCGGCCTTCGCCGAGCGCTCGGTCAACGAGGGCTTCTCCGGCGGTGAGAAGAAGCGCCACGAGATCCTGCAGCTCGGGCTGCTCAAGCCGAAGATCGCCATCCTGGACGAGACCGACTCCGGCCTGGACGTCGACGCGCTGCGCGTGGTGTCCGAGGGCGTCAACCGGTACAAGCAGTCCGGCGAGGTCGGCGTCATGCTGATCACGCACTACACCCGGATCCTGAAGTACATCTCGCCCGACTTCGTGCACGTCTTCGCCAACGGCCGGGTCGTCGAGTCGGGTGGCCCGGAGCTGGCCGACCAGCTCGAGGCCGAGGGTTACGTGAAGTACATCGGGAAGCAGGAAGCCGCCAGCATCGGCTGACGTTGCACCTGTTCGTGAACACGTACCGAGAGGAGGCGTCGGGGCTGTGACCACCACCGCGACCCCACTGGACGTCGCTACCGTCCGCGCGGACTTCCCGATCCTGGGCCGCACCGTGCGGGAGGGCAAGCCGCTGGTCTACCTGGACTCCGGCGCCACCTCGCAACGCCCGAGGCAGGTCCTCGACGCCGAGCGCGCCTTCCTGGAGACCGCCAACGCCGCCGTGCACCGCGGGGCGCACCAACTGGCCGAGGAGGCCACGGACGCCTACGAGGGCGCGCGGCAGAAGATCGCCGACTTCGTCGGCGTGGACTACGGCGAGATCGTGTTCACCAAGAACGCGACCGAGGGCGTGAACCTCGTCGCGTACGCGATGGGCAACGCGGCCACCGCCGGTCCCGAGGCCGAGCGGTTCCGGATCGGCCCCGGCGACGAGATCGTCGTCACCGAGATGGAGCACCACGCGAACCTCGTCCCGTGGCAGCAGCTCGCCGCCCGCACCGGCGCCACGCTGCGCTGGTTCGGCGTCACCGACGAGGGCCGGCTCGACCTGTCGAACCTGGACGAGCTGATCACCGAACGCGCGAAGGTCGTCGCGTTCACCCACCAGTCCAACGTGCTGGGCACCGTCAACCCCGTGCGCGTGCTCGCGGACGCGGCCCGCGCGGTGGGCGCGCTCACCGTGCTGGACGCCTGCCAGTCCGTGCCGCACGGCCCGGTCGACCTCACGGCGCTGGGCGTGGACTTCGCGGTGTTCAGCGGCCACAAGATGCTCGGGCCGTCGGGCATCGGCGTCCTGTACGGCCGCCGCGCGCTGCTGGAGGCGCTGCCGCCGTTCCTCACCGGCGGTTCGATGATCGAGATGGTCCACATGGCGAAGTCGACCTTCGCCCCGCCGCCCGCGCGGTTCGAGGCGGGCGTGCCGATGACGTCGCAGGCCGTGGCGCTCGGCGCGGCGGTGGACTACCTCACCGCCGTCGGCATGGACCGCGTCGCCGCGCACGAGCACCAGCTCACCGAGGCGGCGCTGCGGGGCCTGGCCGAGGTACCCGGCGTGCGGGTCGTCGGCCCGCTGGAGGTCGTGGACCGCGGCGGCGCGGTGTCGTTCGTCGTGGAGGGCATCCACGCGCACGACGTGGGCCAGGTGCTCGACAGCCTGGGCGTCGCGGTGCGCGTCGGGCACCACTGCGCGTGGCCGCTGCACCGGCGGATGGACGCCGCCGCCACCGTGCGGGCCAGCTTCTACCTGTACAACACACTGGACGAGGTGGCCGCGCTGGTGGACGCAGTCCGCGAGGCGCAGAGGTTCTTCGGCGTCCGATGACTCCCGGGTGGGCGTGACATGCAGTTGCAGCAGATGTACCAGGAGATCATCCTGGACCACTACAAGAACCCGCACGGCCGCGGGCTGCGCGACCCGTTCGACGCCGAGTCGCACCAGATCAACCCCACGTGCGGCGACGAGGTGACGCTGCGGGTCAGCCTGGACGGCGACACGGTGCGCGACGTCTCCTACGACGGCCAGGGCTGCTCGATCAGCCAGGCGTCGACCTCGGTGCTGACCGACCTCGTGGTGGGCAGGCCGGTGGACGAGGCGCTGGCGAAGATGGACGCGTTCGTGGAGCTGATGCAGGGCCGCGGCCAGGTGGAGCCCGACGAGGACGTCCTGGAGGACGGCATCGCGTTCGCGGGCGTGGCGAAGTACCCGGCGCGCGTGAAGTGCGCGCTGCTGGGCTGGATGGCTTTCAAGGACGCGGTGGCGCGCAGCGAGGGAGCGAAGGCATGAGCACCGAAGAGGACGTGGTGCGCGGCGTCGAGGGCATGCCCGAGCCGCCCGCGCCGAAGGCGGACGTGGCCGCGGTGGACGACGTCGAGGAGGCCATGCGCGACGTGGTCGACCCGGAGCTGGGGATCAACGTCGTCGACCTCGGCCTGGTCTACGACATCCGGGTGGACGAGGAGAACGTCGCGCTCATCGACATGACCCTCACCTCCGCCGCCTGCCCGCTGACCGACGTCATCGAGGACCAGACCCGCTCGGCGCTGGTCGGCGGTGGCGGCGGCGGGATCGTCAACGACTTCCGCATCAACTGGGTGTGGATGCCGCCGTGGGGTCCGGAGAAGATCACCGACGACGGGCGGGAGCAGTTGCGCGCCCTCGGCTTCACGGTCTGAGCACCGGCACGGGAACGCCACGCGGGAGCCGCTCCCGCGTGGCGTTCCGGCTTTCCGGGGGCTCTTCCTACGTCTGCGCCACCAGCATCGCGACCACGTCCTCGGCCGAACCGCGCCGCCGGAACGCCCGCCGCTGCCGCACCGCCCCCGTGCCGTCCACCAGCAACCGGTCCACCCCGTCGACCACCAGGTCCTCGTCACCCGCCGCGCGCAGCGCCGGGCGCGTCCTGTCCACCAGCGCCCGCACCAGGTCCGCCGCGGGCACCAGGCTGCCGGTGACCGGCTCGATCCCCGCGCCGTCCAGCCCGTCGCGCGCCGCCCGCCACAACGCCGTCCGCAGCGCCAGGTCCGGCACCCGCAGCGCGGGCGCCCCCGACAGCGCGGTCACCGCGATCGCCCGCACCAGGGCCGCCAGCAGCACGGCCTCGTCCACGGTCGCCGCCACGTCGCACACCCGCAGCTCCACCGTGGGGTGCCGGGCCGACAGCCGCACGTCCCAGTAGACCATCGCCGGGTCCAGCGCCGCCCCGCCCGACCGCAGCACGCCCGTGCCCCGGTGGTAGTCCTCCGCCGACTCGAACCACGGCGGCGCGCCCGCCGACGGCCACGGGCTCCACGCCAGGTAGCGCCAGCTCGCGTACCCGGTGTCCCGGCCGTCCGAGAACGGCGAGTTCGCGCTCAGCGCCAGCAGCACCGGCAGCCACTGCCGCAGGTGGTTGCTCACCCGCACTCCCGCGTCCTCGTCCGGTATCCCGACGTGCACGTGGCACCCGCAGATGGTCAACCCGTCGACCAGCGACCCGTACTCCTCGGCCATCGTGCGGTAGCGCTCGGAGTCGGTCAACGGCGGCGGCCGGACCCCGCCGAGCACCGGCGTCCCGGTCGCCACGATCCGCGCTCCACGCGCCCGCGCCGCCGCCGACAGCTCCCGCCGCGCCGCCGCCAGCTGCTCCCGCACCTCGGCCATGCTGTGGCACACCGACGTGGCGCTCTCCACCTGGTAGAGCGTCATCTCCGGCTGCAGGTCCGATCCCGGCCCGGCGCCGCCGAGCACCTCGCCCGCCAGCGGAACGAGCCCGCCACCGACCGGGTCGACCAACAGGAACTCCTCCTCGACCCCCACCGACAGCGGCAGGTCCGACACGGCACGGGGGAGCGGTAGAACGGTGACCTCACTCACCAGGGACCTCCCGAGACTGCGCTGGGTAGTCCCCCTGATGCTATGAGTCACCGCACGGGTCGCACAGGCAGCTTTGCGGTGAACTTGCCTACCCCACCGCCAGGTGCGGCCCGCCGCGCAGCACGTCGACGTGGTCGCTGCCCGGCCGACCCAGCACCCAACTGGTGCCGCGCAACGACTTCGCGTGCTCCTTCAACGGCGCGAGCAACCGGGACACCTCCCGGTAGGAACCCACCGAACCGGCCGCGCAGATCAACGTGGCGAACGACAACGTCACCCCGCGCCCCTCCGCCTCGTACGGCACGTCCAGCACCCCCGCCGCGAAGGGCACGACCTCGTCCAACCCCGCCACCACGAGGAAGTCGTCCCCGCCGACGTGCCCCACCTGCACCCCCGGGTACCCCGCCGCGCCCTCCGCCAGCGCCCGCCCGATCGCCCGGATCAGGTCGTCACCCGCCGCGAACCCCACCGAGTCGTTGACCCGCTTGAACGCGTCGACGTCCAACCACCCCACCGCGAACAGCTCACCGCCCAGGATGCGCCGGTCGACCTCCCGCGCGATCGAATCGCTGCCCGGCAACCGCGTCAACGGGCTCAACGCCGCCGCCTGCTCCACCTTCAGCTCGGCGACACCGCGCACCACGTCCGCCACCCGCACCACACCCAGGCACCGGTCGTCGTCGTCCACGACCACCAGGTCGTCGTTGGTGCGCTCGCGGTTCGCGTGCGCCACCACGTCCAGCAGCTCCAACGCGCTCGACTCCGCGCCGATCACCTTCGGCGGGTCCGCCAGCCGCGCCGCCTCCCGCCTGGCGTGCAGGGCGTGCCCGAACGGCCCCGTCACCGCCAGCAGGAACCGGTTGCGGTCCACCGTCCACCGCGGCCGGCCCTCGGCGTCCACCAGCACCACGCCGCTGACCGTCGGCTGGTTCGCCAGCACGTCCCGCACCTCCTCGGACGTCGCCGAGTCGGGCAGCGTCGTCGCCGGGTGCAGGAAGTCGGTCACCCTCGGCCCCGACCGGCGGCGCAGCGGCGCGGTCACCGTGCTCGTGACCGCCTCCGGGTCGCTCGCCTCGCTCAACACCGCCGAGATCGTCGCGTCCACCTTCGGCCGCCGCTGCGGGCTCGCCAGCAGGTTCCCCTGCGCCAGCCGCACCCCCAGCCGGCGCAGCGCCGCCAGCTCCGCCTCCGTCTCCACGCCCTCGGCCACCACCAGCGACCCGGTGTGCTCGCACAGGTGCTGCAACGCCTGCACCATCGCGTACCGGGCCGAGTCGACGGGCAGCGCCACCACGACCTCCCGGTCCAGCTTCACCACCTCGGGCCGCACCTCGGCCAGCAGCGACAACGGCGCATCACCCTCGCCCACGCCGTCCAGCCCGACCCGGAACCCGTCCTGCCGCAACCGCTCGATGCCCCGCACCAGCAGCCGGCGCGGCGCGCGCGAGTACGGCGTGCCCACCTCCACCACCAGGTCCGCGGGCGCGCACCCGGTCTCGCGCAGCGCGCCGTACAGCGGGGCCATCCGCTCGGGCTTGTCCGCGATCGTCAACGCCAGCAGGTTCACGTGCAGCGGCAGGCCGAGGCCGTGCTCGGCCGCGTGCCGGACCGCGCGGCAGGCGAGGGCCACGTCGGTGTCGGCCAGGTACCCGGCGCGGAACGCCATCCGCAGCAGGTCGTGGACGGTGCCGTCGTGCGGTCGGGCCAGCGCTTCCACCGCCACGACCCCTCCGGTGTGGAGGTTGAACAACGGCTGGAAGGCGAACCGGACGTCATCCAGCAAGGCGGGCACAGCCCGATCGTGCCCGGTCGACCTTCTCCTGCCGAGAGCGTTAACCAGGAGTTCTCGCACTTTTGGCCGAATGCACGGGAAATGCCAACCGGGCGCGCATACCCCAGGACGCGGAACCGAACAGCCGCGTCATGGCGCGGACCGTCCCGCGCAGGTCATCGGGCCCGCCGAGGTAGTCGCGTTGAAGACTGTCGGACATTTCGAAAAAGCTGTTGAAGAATTCCGGCACCTCGTCGGGGCGCAACGCCAGCAACGACTCCAAACCCCTCAGGCGCAACACCCGCACCACCCGTTCCGCCACCGGGCGGGGCACCCCCCGGCCGGCGGAGATCGCCTCCGCCACCACCGGCGCGCGCCGCAACGCCGCCGCCACGCTGTACCCGGTCGCCGGGTGGATCCAGCCCGCCGCCGCGCCGAACGCCCCGCCCCGCGCCCGCCCGTCCAGCGGGATGCGCACCCGCTCCTCCTCCGCCGGCACCGCGATCCCGTGCTCCGCCAACCGCGCGTGCAACCGCAACCGCAGCTCCCGCAACGGCAACCCCGGCCGCCGCGCCAACGACGTCTCCTCCAGCAGCACCTCGTCCGCCGACACCGGGATCGCGTACAGGAACGTCGGATCGGCCGTCGTCGCCGCGGGCGGCCTGCGCCAATCCATGATCAGCGCCTCGTCGGGCCCCACGAACGGCCTCGCCTCCGCCGCGGGCACCACCACGCCGACCGCCGTCTGCGCCGCCCGACCACCCACCGCGCCGCTCGCGTCCACCACCCGACCCGACAACACCCGCCCGTCCGCCAACGCCACCCCCGTGCCCGTGCGGCCGACCACCCGACCGGCGACCACCCGCACCTCGTCCGGCAACCGCCACAGGCGCTCGTTGTCCAGCACCGCGTAACCACGCGGGATCACGTGCTCGGTCGTCGTCACCGCGCGCGCCGCCGACGTGCTCACCGCCACCGGCGCGCCCGGCGGCAACTCGTCCGACCACGCCGCGTACGTCGCCCGCCACCGCCGCCCCGGGTTCGGGTCGACCACCGTCGTCACCAGACCCCGCGCCGCGCACGCCCGCGCCAACACCCGTCCCGCCGGCCCACCGCCGACGACCACCACCTCGTCCACTCAGCGCCCCTTCCGGGGCTCGGGCGGCAGCAGGTCGCCCAACGGCGGCGGTTGGTACCGGGCCACCACCTCCGTGAGCTGGGCGACGGTCCGCTCGATCGCGTCCCGCGCCGCGTTGCGCTCCGCGATCACCGCCGACAGCAACAGCCCCGTCAACACCGCCGTGCCGTTGAACACCTGCAGGGTCACCATCCGCACCACCAGGTCCAGGTCGGCGAACGGACCCGTGCCGCGGGCCGCGCCCCGCGCCGCGATCGTCGTCGCGATCAGCGCGCACGGTGCCGTGCCCAGGTGCTGGAACCGCAGCGCCGCCCAGATCAGCAACGGGAACACCACGTACATCACCCGCAGGTTGTGGGTGCTCGCCAACGTCATCACCGCCGCCGTGGCCAGCAGCAGCGCGGCCGCCTCCAACCACCACCGCGCCGACCGCGACCGCGGCCGCAGCTCACCGAACACCAGCGCGATCGGCACGACCACCAGCACGCCCAGCACGTCGCCGGTCCACCACACCGTCCACGTCGACCAGAACAAGCCTCCGTCGATCACCCCCGTCACGAGCAGGGCCGCCGAACCGACCGTGGCGCTGACGGCCATCGCCGCGAACCCGGCCAACAGCACCAGCGCGAGCGCGTCCCGGGTCCGGTCCATCTCCCGCCGGAACCCGGCCAGGGCCAGCAGCAGGCAGGCCACCACCGGCGCGAGGGTGTTGCCCACCGTGATGAGCAGCGTCGCTCCGGCGTTCGAGACGGCCGAGTTCACGACGAGCGCGCCGACCGCGATCCCGGGCCACATCCTGAGCCCGCCGAGCAGCAGGGCCAGGACCGCGACACCGGTCGGCGGCCACAACGGGGTCACCTGGTCGTTCACCAACGCCTGGAGGAGTCCGAGCTGCGCGCCGGCGTAGTAGCACACCGCGACCACGGCGAGGTGGAGCGCGTACCGGCCGGGCCGGGGGAAGGGCTGCACCGGCCCAGCATCCACCGTTCGCCGGATCCCCACCACGTCCGGCTGCGGAGACCGCCTGACCGACCCCCGATTTGTCTCCCGCTGCGCAGGGGTGTAACTTTCTCCCTGCCAGCGCGGAACGGGCCGGGAGAGACCGGAACGGAGCGCGGCGAACACAAGCCCTCGGATCCGAACCAGTAGCACAGCGTGCTGCCTCGGGCCGGTCGGGTGAACAAAATGAATGCGAAGCGAGTCCATCGCGGAGCCGAGAAGCCGGAATCGGCCGATTTGACACCGCGAAAACGAACGAGCTAAGCTTTCACCACAAGCGAAACACAAAGCCCCGGAATGAACTGCGGTAAGACGCGGGTCAGGATGGTGAGCGCGTGTTCTTTGAGAACTCAACAGCGTGCCGAATAGCCAGTAAATTTATGAACCTCGTCAAGAGGTTTCCTTTGAGATTGTTACT
>NZ_JBITXT010000022.1:0-44358 GCF_044544865.1 Actinosynnema sp. NPDC053489
TGCCGCGTGCGGCGGGAACGCCGGCGGCGGTGACAGCGGTTCGGGACATCACATCCTCCAAGGGGGTTGACGAGCGGGAGCACTGCCGAACCGGATCGAAAGTTGCGATACAGCCGGTTTACGCTTTCGCAAGCTAGGTCCGTTGATCGGCGCAGTCAACCCTCGACATCCGCCTATAGAGACGCAAGGCAGCAGGTAGTCCGGCAATGAGACCATTCGCACCAACCAGTCCGACTTGCGCAACTCCCCAGCGGCAGCCCGGCACAGGACTCCCCCGACGGACGCCGATTGGCCACGCACCCACCCGCCACCGGACTGCGACAGCGCTGCGGAAAACGCTTTCTCGATTAGTGGCGGGAGTGCTGTCCGTGACCGCGCTGGAGTTCGTCGACCCGCTGTCCGAGGGGCTCCGCACCTCCGCGGCCGACCGGGGCGTGCGCCTGTCGCGGCAGGCGCCGGCCCGGCTGGTGCGCGGCGGACGACGTTCGTGGTCGCCCGCCGGCTGCGCGGCGCGGACCGCATCTCGTGATGCGCGACGGGGCGGTCCGGGAGATCGGGCCGCGCGGGCGGTCGCCCCGCCGCGGAGGCGCTGTCCGGCCGTGCGGGCGGTCAGCCGCCCAGGACGGCGGTGTGCGGCTCGGGCGCGGTCTCGTGGTGCACGGTCAGCAGGGCGATGTCGTCGGAGGCCGGGTGGTCGCCCACCAGCTCCGACATCAGCCGGACGCAGGCGACCTCGGCGGGCATGGCGGACGCCACGCCGCGCAGCAGGTCCATCCGGTCGTCCAGGTTCTCGTCCCGGCGCTCGACCAGGCCGTCGGTGTAGAGGACGACCAGGGCGCTCGGCGGCAGTTGGAGGGTCGTGGTGCGGCGACCGCCGGCGCGCAGGTTGAAGCCGACCGGCGGCTCGACGGCCTCGTCCAGGAACCGGGCGGGCTCGCCGGGGACGGCCAGGACGGGCGGCGGGTGGCCCGCCACGCTGAGGTCCATGCGCCCGGTCGCCGTGTCGATCACCGCGTAGGCGACGGTCGCCATCGTGCTGTGCTCGAAGTGGGCGGCCTTGCGGTCGAGCTTGACGAGCACCTGACCGGGGTCGTCGAACTCCAGGGCGTAGGCGCGCAACGCGCTGCGCAACCGCCCCATCACGACCGCCGCGCCCAGCCCGTGGCCGACGACGTCGCCGATCACCAGGCCGAGGCGTCCGCCCGGCAGCTCGAACACGTCGTACCAGTCGCCGCCGACGCCGCTGTCCGCGCCCGGCACGTACCGGGCGGCCAGGGACCAGCCCTCGGTCGAGGGCAGTCGGCCCGGCAGCAGGCTGTCCTGCAGCAGCGAGGCCGCCGCCCGCTCGGCCCGCGCGCGGTGCGCGCCGACACCGCCCGCCAGCCGGTCGGCGATCAGCTGGAGGAGGTCGACCTCCTCCTCGTCGAACCGCCGGTCGACCACCGAGCCGATGTGCAGCACACCGACGAGGTCGCCCGCCGCGACCATCGGCACGCCGAGCATGGCCCGCAGTCCCCGCTGCCACAGCAGGGGGTTCACCACCGTGGACTGGTCGACGTGCGTGATCTGCACCGGGGCCCGGCGTTGCGCCACCCGCCCGGCGAAGCCCGCGCCGATCGGCACGCGGACGCCCTGGAAGACCTCCTCCTCCAGACCGCGGGTGGCGCGGGCCACCAGGTGCCCGCCGCCGGAGTCGGTGAGCAGGACCGTGACGGTGTCGACGGAGAGCAGTTCGCGCACGCGGCCCAACAGCACCTCGAACAGCTTGTCGAGGTCCAGTTCGCGCAACGCGCTGTCAGTGATCGCCTCCAGCACGCGAAGCCTCGTCTCCGAGGCCCGATCGCGACCCATCGCCAACTCCGTCCACATCCGAACTCGCGCCCGAGTGGCCGGCGGGAACGTGGCGAACGCACCACGGGGCAGCACCGGACAGACGGCTCCCCGCGACGATACAGCCGAGCCGGCCAACTCACGATCGCTGTTCGCTCGTGGCGCGCACGGGATCGGCCGGGCGGTCACGACCTCGCCCACCAGCGGCGTTGCGCCATCCGGCCCAAGGTCGCCGAAGTGGTCCGCCGCGCCCGACCGGTGGTCCGGCCGGGCGTGGCGAGGCCCTACACGAGCGACAGGTACGTCAGGGCCAGCAGGGGGCCGGGTCCGGCGAGCACGCCGAGGCCGAGCACGCCGTAGAGCGGCTTGTCCTTGACGAGCATGTACGCCAGCAGGCCGAGCGCCGCGAGGACCGCGACGCAGAGCAGCACGAGCACGACAACAGACACGGGTCTTCCCTCCGGGGGAACGCTGCGAGGACCGCGCCGGGTTATCGGGCGCGGTGAGGGCAAGGGGGAGGAACCGACCGTTCACACCCACCACCGCCGCACGCGTGCGCGGAGGCGGAAGGATCCGGGCCACCGCCGCGGTTCGCGGGAAGGCGCACGCGATCACCGGTACACGCGCGGCGGAGCGGACGAAGTCCGGTCACCGCACGAGCAGGCGTGGCGGCACGAACCCACCACCAACGCACGTGTGGCGACGCGGACCAAGCCCGGTCACTGCACGACCAAGGCACGGCGGCACGAACCCACGTGCAGCGACGCGGACCAAGTCCGGTCACCGCACGACCAAGGCGCGGCGGAGCGGAGCAAGCCCATCCACCGCCGACCGAGGCGTGGCGGCACGAACGCCGCCACCGACGCGTGGCGGGCCGGATCACATCCGCCACCGCCACCGGCGCGACGCGGCGAGCCGCGTCCCGAGCGGGCGTCACCGACGCGCGGTGAAGTGGACCGGGCTCCGCCCGACCGCCGGGCGCGGGCGCCGGATCAGGCCGGCCGCCGGCAGCACTGCCGGTGGGAGCGCTGCCGGTGGGAGCGCTGCCGGTGGGAGCGGTTCAGGGTCGGTTCGCGGTTGCCGGTGGTGCCCGGCACGACCTCGCCGTCGGCACGGCGGTCGCCGCGCTCCCGGTGCCCGCCACGTCCGGGCCCGGCCGGCCGCCGGGAACGCTCAGACCGGGCGCTGGTTGGCAGGCGATCCACCACGTGTCCGGGTACGGCGACGCCGGCACGTGCCGCGCCGTCACCGTCAGCCGGAGCCAGTCGTGGCGGTCGTCGTGCATCGACGGCTCGGGCGACAGCGACCAGCCGCTCACCGCGACCGGCGCCCGGTCGGCCGGCCCGGTGGAGGCCGGCCCGGTGGAGGCCGGCCCGGAGGAGGCCACCCCGATCGGGACGCCGAGCGCGAGCAGCACGGCGAGCAGGAGCCGCACCCGGCTCGTCCCCGTCGCTGAGCGCACCCGCCCGACCTCCCACCGCGTCCACAAGTGCGCCCAGCCTACGTGCGCCCCGCCTGCACGTCGTCCCCCGCTCCAAATGGGCGTTCGCCCCGATACCGCCGACGCCCACCGCGGACCAGGCTGTTCGGTGTCCGAAGATCCGGAGCGCCGGGAGGGAACCATGAGAGCCTTCGCCGCGCTCCGGCAGGTCCACCGCGGAGTCCGACGGGACGGTGCCATGCAAGCCTCCGACATCGCCGCGCACGTGCCGACGGTGACCGTTCACGACCCGGTGTCGTGGGCGTTGCGCGTCATGGCCGTCAACCGACTGCCGGGGATGGTCGTGGTGGACGGGTCGGGGCGGCCGCTGACCGTGCTGCCGGGCACCCAGGTGCTGCGGCTGGCGGTGGCCGAGTCGTTCCAGCAGGACCCGGCGCTGGCCCGCACCATCGACGAGGCGCACGCCGACCTGTTCTGGGAGGAGCTGGCCGACCTGACCGTCGGCGACTGCCTGCCCGCCAAGCGCGCCAAACCCCTCACGGTCGCGGCCGACGCGACGCTGCTCGAGGTGGCCGCCCTGATGTGCCGGGAGCACAGCCCGCTCATCGCGGTCGTCGCACCGGACGGGTCGCTGTCCGGCGCGATCACCCTCGAACGGCTGCTGACCAGCCTCGCGGTGTCGCGCCCCGAGTCCTGACCCCACCCCTCGCCCACCCGCACCGGCGCGGCCCACCAGCGCGCCGGTCCCACCCACGCCCGGAGGTCGTCCTTTGCCGTGCCCGTGGTCCCCCACATGACCCCGATCCTCGCCATCGGCGTGTTCGCCGTGGCCTTCTTCTTCATCGCGACCGAGAAGGCCGACAAGGTCAAGGTCGTGCTCATCGCCTCGGGCGTGATGGCGCTGGTCGGCATCGTCCCGGGCAGCGACGTGTTCTTCTCCGAGCACGAGGGCATCGACTGGAACGTCATCTTCCTGCTGTTCGGCATGATGGTGATCGTCGGCGTCATCAAGCGGACCGGCGTGTTCGACTACCTCGCCATCTGGGCGGCCAAGCGGTCGCGCGGCAAGCCGTACCGGCTGATGGTGCTGCTCATGGCGATCACCGCGGTCGCCTCGCCGTTCCTGGACAACGTCACCACGATCATGCTGGTCGCGCCGGTGACGATCGTGGTGTGCAACCGGCTGCGCATCCCCGCCCAGCCGTACCTGATCGCGGAGATCCTCGCCTCCAACATCGGCGGCGCGGCCACGCTGATCGGCGACCCGCCCAACATCATCATCGGCAGCCGCGGCGGGCTGACGTTCAACGACTTCCTGGTGCACATGGCGCCGGTGGTGGTCGTGGTCTTCGCCCTGTTCGTGCTGTTCACGCGGGTGATGTTCCGCAAGTCGTTCGAGTACCACCCCGAGCGCGTCGAGGCGGTCATGGCGTTGCAGGAGCGGCGCGCGATCACCGACACGCGCCTGCTGGCGCGCTGCTCGGTCGTGCTGGGCGCGGTCGTCCTCGGGTTCGGCCTGCACGCCGTGCTGCACGTGGACCCGGCGATCGTGGCGCTGCTGGGCGCGGGCGCGATGGTGCTGGTGTCCGGGATGGACGTCGGCGAGGTGCTGCGCGAGGTCGAGTGGTCGACGCTGGTGTTCTTCATGGGCCTGTTCGTGATGGTGTCGGGCCTGCTGCACACCGGCGTGATCGGTGCCATCGGCGACTGGTCGATCGCGGCGGTCGGCGACAACTACTTCGCCGCCGCGACGGCGCTGCTGTTCGGGTCGGGCGTGCTCGGCGCGTTCTTCGACAACATTCCGTACGTGGCGACCATGGCGCCGGTCGTGGAGGGCCTGGTGGCGCAGGCGCCCGACGCGCGAACCGGCCAGTCCCTGTGGTGGGCGTTCGCGCTCGGCGCGGACTTCGGCGGCAACGGCACGGCGGTGGCGGCCAGCGCGAACGTGGTGGCCATCGGCATCGCCAACCGCGCCGGGCACCGGATCACCTTCTGGCAGTTCACCAAGTACGGGGCGGTCGTCACGGCGCTGACGATCCTGATCGCCTGGGGCTACGTCTGGCTGCGGTACTTCGCGTGACGGTCACGGCTCGATCAGGCCGACGCGGATCGCGTAGCGGGTCAGTTCGAGCCGGTCGCGCAGGCCGAGCTTCTGCAGCAGGTTGGCGCGGTGCCGCTCGACGGTCTTCACGCTGATGAACAGCAGGTCGGCGATCTCCTTGGAGGAGTGGCCCTCGGCGACCAGCTTGAGGATCTCCTCCTCCCGGTCGGTGATGGCCTTCGCCGGCGCACCGCCCTCCCGGGCGCGGTCGAGGTAGTCGCGGATCAACGCGGTGACCGCGCCCGGGTAGAGGAACGGCTCGCCCCGCATGGTGGCGCGGCACGCCTCGACCAGGTCCCGGTCGGCGACGGACTTCAGCACGTAGCCGGACGCGCCGACCTTGAGCGCCTCGAAGAAGTACTGCTCGTTGTCGTACATGGTCAGGACCAGGATGCGCAGGCCGGGTTGGGCGCGCGACAGCTCCCGGGCCGCCTGCAACCCGGTCATCCGGGGCATGGCGATGTCGAGGATGGCCAGGTCGGGCCGCTCGCGCCGGGCCAGGGCCACAGCCTCGGCGCCGTCACCGGCCTCGGCCACCACCTCCAGGTCCGGCTCGTTGTCGAGGATCAGCCGGACACCCCGCCGGACCAGCGCGTGGTCGTCGGCGAGCAGGATGCGCACGGTCATCGCCCCTCCCCCGGCACCCGCAGCCGCACCTCGGTCCCGCCACCCGCGGCCGGACCGAGCTCCAGGTCGGCCCCGATCAGCAACGCGCGTTCCCTCATGCCCGTGATGCCCGCCCCTTCCGGCGCTCCCCGCAGCCCGCGCCCGTCGTCGCGGACCAGCAACTCCACCCCCGGACCGGACCGGCGCAGCGCCAGCTCGACGCGGGTGGCGTCCGCGTGCCGCGCGGTGTTGGTCAGGCACTCCTGGGCCACCCGGTAGACGACCAGTTCGGCGTCCTCGCCCAGCGGCGGCAGGTCGTGGTCGAACCGGCTGCGCGCGCCGAGGCCGTGGTGGTCGCCCATCTCCGCGGTGAGGGCCTTGAGCGCGCTGGTCAACCCCAGCTCCTCCAGCACGCCGGGCCGCAGGCGGCGGGCGATGCGGCGGATCTCGTCCAGGCCGGCGCGGGTCGTCTCCTGCACCTCGCGCAGCTCCGCCCGGACGTGCTCGGGCGCGCGGTCGGCCACCCGCTTCAGGTCCAGCAGCACGGCGGTCAGCGTCTGGCCCACCTCGTCGTGCAGCTCACGGGCGATGCGGCTGCGCTCGGCCTCCTGCGCGGACAGGGCGCGGGCCGCGCTCAGACCCCGCTCGGCCTCCAACCGGTCCAGCATCCCGTTGAACGCCCGGATCAGCTCCTGCACGTGACCGCGCCCCTGCGCGGCCGGCCGCGGGTGCGGCTTGAGCAGGTCGGTGTCGGCCATGGCGCGGGCCAGCCGCTCCAGCGGCGCGAGGCCGACGCGCAGCAGCACGGCGTCGATGACCAGCATCGCCACCAGGCCCGCCCCCACCACCAGCACCTCGCGCAGCAGCACGGGCGTCGACACGGTCACGGGACCGAGCGTCAGCACGACGGTCGCCACCACCAGCACCGCCGCGTTGAGCAGGAAGATCCGCCAGAACAGGAACACGCACCGCCTCCGCCCGCCAGGCTCCCCGGACCGGCGCCCGCCCGTCCATCCGTGGCGACACCCATCTTGGCCGGTCCGGCCACCCACCGCGGGCCACCGCGTCCCGCACCCGGCTCCCCAGACCGCGGCGTCCGATGTGGACGCCTTCGGCGCGGGCGCGGCTCACGGGCGCTTGCGGCCCCAGCGGAAGTAGGCCACGGGCCCGGCGAAGTTCACCGCGATCACCAGCGCCCACCACTTCTTGCTGCCGTTGACCGCACGGGCGGGCCGGCGGGCCAGGTCCGCCCACGCGACGCCCGCGAGCAGCACCTCGACCGCGCCCAAAGCCACCACGGCCCACTTCCGGGCAGGGCTCAGCTCCGGCCACTCCCTGTGCCTGTTCCCGACCACGGCGGTGCTCCTCCGGCTCGGCCACCCACTCTGCCGCAGCCGGCCGGTCGCCACCACTCCACCGGGAACCTGTCGCCTTTTCCGGTCCGATTCGGCGGCCTCCGACGCAAAACCGCAGCTCACTGCCGGTCCACCGCTGCGCTGCGAGCCCGGGCCGGCCGCGCGCTCACCCCTCGGCCACGGGTACCCGCCCGGTCACCAGGGCCTCCCCCAGCGTGGTCAGCGAGTGGACGGTCCGCGCGCCGTGCCTGGTCGTCCGGAGCAGCCCCGCGCCGCGCAGCACGCCGGTGTGCCGGCTCACCGACGCGGGCGACGTGCCGACGCGGTGGGCCAGCTCGGTGGTGCCGGCGCCCGTGCGGGCGCACTCCAGCACGGCCCGGCGGGTCGGGCCGAGCAGCTCGTCCAGCGCGCCCGGCTCGGCCCCGGTCCACCGGTCGGCGTCCGAGATCGGGTGCACGAGCACCGGTGGCCGGTCCGGGCCGAGGCGCGTACCCGGCCGGACGCCGAAGTACGTGGGCACCAGGCGCAGGCCGCGGCCGCGCAGGCTCACGTCCCGGTCGTGCGGTGAGTCGACCTCCAGCACCGAGCCGTCCCACCGGGCGTGCGGGCGCAGCCCGGCGAGCAGGCCGTGCACGCCGGCGTCCACGAGGTCGCGCGCCCGGCGGGCGCGGTCGGCGTTGACGCTCTCCCGGACGACCTCGGCGTGCGGCTCGACCAGCACCGAGTGCAGGTGCCGCAGCACGTCCGCGAGCACCGCCGGGCCGCGCGGCCCGCCCAGCACCCGGTGGACCCACGCCGGCAGCGGTCCCAGGCGCTCCAGCTCCGCCGCCAGCCGGTGCGGCGACGTCGCCCGCAGCGCCGCCAGGCCCGCCTCCAGCCCGTCGGCCGACTCCGGCGGCGTGAGCAGGTGCGGCGCCGGTGCCAGCAGGTGCAGCAGGCGCGGAGCCGGGTCGTGGCGGTCGAGCGTCCTCCGCACGGCGTTGACCCAGCCGCGGAACACCGGCGGGTGCACGCGGTCGCGCAACCGCTCGCCGGCGAGCAGGACCTCCCACAGCGGGTCGGCGGTCGGCGCGACGGTCGTGCGCACGAGGTCGTCGATCGTGAAATGGATGCGCAGCAAGATGATTCCCCCCTGGTCGGACACCCCCGGCGCCATGATGGCCGGACGTTTCCGCTCTGGCGCAACACTCTTGCGAAGTTCACCCGTCGGGACGAAAGTCGCTCCTGCCTGGGGAAACACGACCAAGGGGGAGAACATGAAAGGATTGTTGAAGTCGGCGGCGGTCGTCGTGGGGGTGGCGCTGCCGGTGGTGCTGGTGGCGGCTCCCGCCCAAGCGGCGGGGCCCAAGGGGGACGACGTGACCGTGCAGCACTACGCGTGCGACAGCACCGTGGTGCCGCCGAACACGGACCCGGTGTCGGCGATCACGGGCGGCACCTCCGGTGCCCGCATCCGCACCGGATCGTCCACGTCCTGCACCCCGGTCGGCTCGCTCGAGCCCTCGCACCGGCTCGACTACTACTGCTACACGCTCGGGAACGACGGCTACACGTGGACCTACCTGCGTGACGTCACCACGGGCAAGCGGGGCTGGGTCCGCGACGACCTGCTGCCGAACTACGGCAGCAGCTCGCACTGCCCGAACTGACCGCCGGGAGGACGACCGGGCGCCACGGCACGCAGCCGCGGCGCCCGGCCCCGCGCGAGGCGGGTGCCACCGCCACCGAGCGTCGCGAGAACCCCGCCCGACACCAATGCCGCGCGGACGACGAACAGCGCCGACAGCGTTTCCCTTTCGCGATACCGCCGACGGTTCCACGGGTGGAAACGCGGAATGTGCCGCGTTCACGTCCAGCGGGCGGTTCCTCCGATCGTCTCGGAATTCGCGCGACCGGCCCGCACGCCCGACCTCGGGACGTGGTCTGCACCAATCTTCGACTCGGACCGCGCCGCGGTCGACCGGGGCCGCGACCCCTGCCTCCGGCGCTCGCGGAGCTAAAGGAATTCACGTCACCTTTAGCAATCCACAATGCCGAACAACCACCCCGCAAACCCGCGCGAAACTCTTTCGCGACATCTTGACCACGCGGAAATCATCCTCCACAGTCTGGTGATGCGACCGGCACCCGCGGCAGTGGCGCCCCGGTCCGTGCGCCCGTTCCCAGTACTCGGGCTGTCCGCGCCGAGGTAATCCCCGCTCGTCCACCGGACGCGCGGCGGACCACCCGGCGCGAGCGGTCGTGCGGACGGCCGTGCCGCGGTCTGCCCCCACCTCGACGAAGAGGAGCACGCTCATGGCCGGATCAGGCCTTCACCCGCCCACCGCCGCCGCTCGTCGTGGCGGGCACCGCCTGGTCGGTGTGCTCGCCGCGGTCACCACGCTGTTGGGTGGTCTGGTCGTGGCGTTGGGCACGACCCCGGCGTCCGCGGCGACGGTGGACACCACCGCCTGGTACGTGCTGGTCAACCGCAACAGCGGCAAGGCGCTCGACGTCTACAACCTGGCCACCAACGACGGCGCGCGCATCACCCAGTGGACGCGCAACGACGGCAACCAGCAGCAGTGGCAGTTCGTGGACTCCGGCGGCGGCTACTACCGGGTCAAGTCGCGCCTGTCGGGCAAGGTGCTCGACGTCTACAACTTCTCCACCGCCGACGGCGGCTCGATCGTGCAGTGGACCGACAACAACAGCACCAACCAGCAGTTCCGGCTGGCCGACTCCGACAGCGGCTACGTGCGCCTGGTCAACCGCAACAGCAACAAGGCGCTGGAGGTCCAGGGCGCCTCCACCGCCGACGGCGGCAACATCGTCCAGTACACCGACTGGGGCGGCGCCAACCAGCAGTGGCAGTTCGTCCGCGTCGGCGGCGGCACCAACCCCACCACCACCACGAGCAACCCCGGCGGCGGCTGCACCCTCCCCTCGACCTACCGATGGACCTCCACCGGCTCACTGGCCAACCCCAAGTCCGGCTGGGTCTCCCTCAAGGACTTCACCAGCGTGATGTACAACGGCAAGCACCTGGTGTACGGCTCCACGGTCAACACGTCCGGGCAGTACGGTTCGATGAACTTCGGCACGTTCACGAACTGGTCGGACATGGCCTCGGCCGGCCAGAACGGGATGAACGGCGGCACGGTCGCGCCCACCCTGCTGTACTTCGCGCCGAAGAACATCTGGGTGCTGGCCTACCAGTGGGGCCCGACCGCGTTCAGCTACAAGACCTCGACCGACCCCACCAACCCCAACGGGTGGTCGGCGGCACAGCCCTTGTTCACCGGCAGCATCTCCGGCTCCGGCACCGGCCCGATCGACCAGACCCTGATCGGCGACGGCACCAACATGTACCTGTTCTTCGCCGGCGACAACGGCAAGATCTACCGAGCCAGCATGCCCATCGGCAACTTCCCCGGCAGCTTCGGCTCCACCTACACCACCATCATGAGCGACTCGACCAACAACCTCTTCGAAGCCGTCGAGGTCTACAAGGTCCAAGGCCAGAACCAGTACCTCATGATCGTCGAGGCCATCGGCGCCAACGGCCGCTACTTCCGCTCCTTCACCTCCAACAGCCTCAACGGCTCGTGGACCCCGCAAGCGGCCAGCGAGAGCAACCCCTTCGCCGGCAAGGCCAACAGCGGCGCCACCTGGACCAACGACATCAGCCACGGTGACATCGTCCGCGCGAACCCGGACCAGACGAAGACCATCGACCCCTGCAACCTGCAGTTCCTCTACCAGGGGAAGAACCCGAGCGCCGGCGGCGACTACAACCTGCTGCCCTGGCGGCCGGGCGTGCTCACGCTGCAGCGCTGAGCAACCGGCGCGAGCCCTCCTGAACCGGGCCGGCACCCCCACCCTCGCGGGTGCGGGGTGCCGGCCCGTGGATCTGGGTCAGGTCGCGTCCGGGAGGGCGATCGCCGACGGATTGTCCGATCGTCGCGATAAAAGGCCGAAGAATGCGCGGACCGGATGACCGGAAACAGTGTTCCACCGGCACGTGGCCCCGCGGCTCCCACGACCGACTTCGGGTCGTCGGCGATCACCTCGCGTTCATCCGGTCACCGCGTCGACGCGTGGGTGATCTCGGCGCGCATCCGCTCGTCCGGCGTCGCGATGTCCCACACCCGGACGGTGCCGTGCGCGTCGCGGTAGGCGTCGGTGCCGCCGGTGATGGCCATGTCGAGCGGGTTCTCACCGGTGACCCAGAGCGACTGCATGGTCAGCGATCCGCGCTCCAGCCTCACCGTGAGCAGGCACTGCGTGGTGATCCTGGCACCGTCCACCTGCACGACCTGGCACGAACCCCCGCCCTGCCCCACCCTGCGGCCGTCCTGGACCAGCCACCCGGAGTACACGTGGAGGTCACCCACGCTCGGGCCAGCCGGGGGCAGGTCGGGTGCCGCGTACTGGTCGTTCTCGACCGCGAGTTCCAGGACCTCGGTGCGGTCCGGACGGCTCGCCGAACCGGCTCCCTCACCTCGGGCGCTGAGCCCGCCGCCGACCAGCAGCGACCCCACGACCGTCACGACAATGGTTTTCCCCAGCACGTTCATCGGATACCTGAGCCTTTTCTCCGTTTCGGATCCAACCGACACCGGAGAAGTTATGAGGCCGACGACACCTTGACCAAGACCAATATCGCTATGACGTCATGACCGCGGGGGCATGCGACCCGGCGGACCCCCAGTCCCAGTCGGTGAGCGTGTCCCGCAACCTGCGGGCGGCGGCCGGGAGGTGGTCGTCGGCGGCCCAGTGCAGCGTGAGCGTCCGGCGGCAACCCGGGTCGTCGACGGCGATCCAGGCGGTGGCACCACCGGAGGTCGAACGCCTGGCGAGGTCGGGGACGAGGCCGATGCCGAGTCCCGCCTTGATGAGCTCCGCGACCGCGCCCAGCTCGTCGCCCTCGCAGACGACCCTCGGGGTGAGGCCCCGGGCCGCGAAGAGCCGGTCGAGGAGCCGGCGGTGCCAGTGCCCCCGGCCGGCGGCGATGAAGGGTTCGTCGGCGATCTCCTCGACGGTCACCGAGGTCCGGCCCGCCAGCGGGTGGTCGGGCGGGGTGGCCAGCCACACCACCTCGTCCAGCAGCCGGACGGCCTCCACGCCGTCGGCGCGGATCGGCTGGGAGGCGACGCAGAGGTCGACGTCCCGGGCCAGGAGGCGACGGGCCATCTCCCCGGCGGGCAGCCGGCGGAGTTCGACCTCCACGCCGGGGTGGGCCTGCTTGAAGGCGGTGAGCGGCCCGGTGAAGGTCAGGAACGTCTCGGAGGCCAGCCGCACGGTGCCGGACTCCCCGCGTGCGGCCTCGGCGACGGCCCGCCGGCCCGCCTCGATTTCGCCGAGCGCGCGCTCGACGTGGTCGCGGAAGAGCTTGCCCGCGTCGTTCAGCCGGAGCCGCCCGGCCCGGTCGAACAGCGGTGCGCGGAGTTCGCCCTCCAGCCGGGCGATGGTGCGGCTCAGCGACGGCTGGGCGACGCGGAGCTCGTCGGCGGCCCGGCTGAGGTGTTCGAGCCGCGCCACCACGAGGAACTGCCGGAGCGCGTTCAGGTCCACGATGTCCTCCTCCTGCCCCCGCGATCAGCCGAGGGCGACTTGCAGGCCGCGCAGTTCGTAGCCGGCGATCTCGTCCTTGAACGCGACCCGCGGCGGCCGGAGCATCCGCGCGCCGGCCGACAGCAGCTTGTGCAAGAAGATGTCCGTCTCCAGCATGGCGACGTGCGAGCCGGGGCACCTGTGCGGGCCGTCGCCGAACGACAGCCCGGTCGGCCCGGCTCCCCCGCCCGTCGACCGGCCGGGGCACAGCTCCAGCGGTCGCTCGCCGACCGCTTCGGCGTCCAGGTTGGCGTGATCGAGCTGGACCCGGACGACGGAACCCGCGGGCACGGTGACCCCGCCCACCTCGACGTCGGCGGTGGTGCGCCGCTTCAGGTGGCCGATGACCGGTTCCAGGCGCAGCACCTCGTGCAGGACCGCCAGCCGTTCCGGTTCCCCGGCCGCGAGGTACCGGGCGCGCAGGTCGTCGTCGGTGAACAGGTGCCACGCGGCCACCACGACGAACTCGCGCGTGGTCACCATCCCGGCGGCCGCGAAGGTCAGGCACTCGCCCAGGATCTCCGCCGACGAGCAGCCCTCGTCGAGCAGGTGCGAGATCAGGTCGTCGCGCCGGCGCGCCCGGCGCGCCCGCACCGCCGGCCGGACGTCGTTGACGTAGATCGCCGACCACCCGCGCAGCTGCCGCCAGATCCAGTACAGGCCGTGGAGGCTGGTGAACCCGGGCTTGCCGAACTCCTCGGGGAAGAAGTAGTCCAGCCGCCGCCTGATCCCCGGCCTGCTGTCCGTCAGCCCGATCACCGCCGACGTGATGTCGACGACGAGCTGGAAGCCCAGGTCCGCGAGGTCGGCCACGCCCCTGGCGCGCAGCGACGCCACCTGCTCGTCGGCGACCCGTTCCATCAGTGCCCGGTAGGACTCGTCCACCCGCCGGGGCGTGAAGAACCGCGCCGTCTGCCTCCGGTGCTCCCGGTGCTCCGGCCCGTCGCGGTAGAGCACGGGACGGCGGATCCCGCTCGGGAAGTTCTCCGTCGTCTCCACCCCCAGACCGGCCTGCACGGTGTTGTGGTCGCGCAGGAACGCGCGACCGGCCGCGTAGCCGTCGACCTGCCACGTCCCGTCCGGCTCCCGGTGCACGGGGCACCCGGCCCCCGGCAGGCCCCGATCAACCTTGCGCGTGCCCACGGCCACCACCTCTCCTCGGAACCTCCCTTCTAGCGGACCCTCCTGCGTCTTGGGAACGCCCCGCCCGGTGCCGCCCGGTGGATACGATCAAGTCAGGCGCGAATCGGGATGCGGGGGTGGGCGTGCGACAGCCGAAGGCACTCGTGGTCCGGGGCGGCTGGGAGGGGCACCGGCCGGTCGAGGCCACCGAGTTGTTCCTCCCCTTCCTGGAACGCCACGGCTACGCCGTGCGGGTCCACGACTCCCCCGACGTGTACGCCGACGCCGACGAGATGGCGCGGACGGACCTGGTCCTCCAGTGCGTGACGATGTCGGAGATCACCGCGGGGCAGGTGGCGGGCCTGCGCGCGGCGATCGAGGCGGGCACCGGCCTCACCGGCTGGCACGGCGGCGTCGCGGACTCGTTCCGCGCCTCGGCGGACTACCTGCACCTGGTGGGCGGCCAGTTCGCCACGCACCCCGGCAAGGAACCGGGCGAGCGCCGCGGCGGCCCCGAGGACAACTTCCTGCCGCACGCGGTGAACTTCACCGCGCTCGGCCGGGAGCACCCGGTCACCGCGGGCATCGAGGACTTCGAGCTGGTCACCGAGCAGTACTGGGTGCTGCACGACGACCTGAACGACGTGCTGGCCACCACGACCCACGCGACCCGGCCGTGGCACCCGTGGCACCGGCCCGTCACCTGCCCGGCGATCTGGACCCGCCTCTGGGGAGCCGGACGGATCGTGGTGACCACCCCCGGGCACGACCTGGACGTGCTGCGGCACCCGGCCGTGCGCACCGTCATCGAGAGGGGAATGCTGTGGGCGACCCGCACCGCGTCGGGATCGTAGGTCTCGGGGTCATCTCCCGCGCGTACCTCGACACGCTCGTCGGGCACCCCGCGGTGCGCGTCACCGCGGTCGCGGACCTCGACGCGAGCCGGTCCGCCGAGGTCGCCGCCCGGTACCCGGGTGTCGCGGCGGTGGACGTGGAGCGCCTGCTCGACGGGTCGGACGTCGACACCGTGCTCACCCTGACCACCCCCGCCGCCCACGCGCCGATCGCGCTGCGGGCGATCGCGGCGGGCAGGAACGTCTTCACCGAGAAGCCGCTCGCCGCGGCCTTCGCGGACGGCCGGGAGGTCGTCGACCGGGCCACCGCCGCCGGGGTCCGGGTCGGCTGCGCACCGGACACCGTGCTGGGCACGGGCACCCAGACCGCCCGCGCGGCGGTCGACCGCGGGCTCATCGGGCGCCCGCTGTCCGCGTCGGCCGTGATGGTCACGCCGGGGCACGAGCGCTGGCACCCCAACCCCGACTTCTACTACACCGCGGGTGGCGGCCCGCTGCTCGACATGGGGCCGTACTACCTCACCGCGCTGGTCCACCTGCTCGGCCCGGTGCGGGCGGTGATCGGCGCGGCGGGCCGGTTGCGCGACGAGCGCGTGATCGGCTCCGGTCCCCGCACGGGCGAGCGCATCCCGGTCGAGGTGCACAGCCACGTGTCCGGGGTGCTCGAACACGTCAACGGCGCCCTGTCCACCATCACCACCAGCTTCGACGGGGTCGCCACCACGGCCGCGCCGATCGAGGTGCACGGCGAGGAGGGCACCCTCGCCGTGCCGGACCCGAACCGCTTCGACGGCGACACCCGGCTCTTCCCGCTCGGCGGCGCGGAGTGGCGGACCCTCCCCCCGAGCGCCGGGTACGACGGCGCGGGCCGGGGCGTCGGCCTGCTGGACCTCGTGGCGGCCGACGGGCGAACCCCGCGCGCCGGCGGTGCGCTGGCGCTGCACGTGCTGGAAACGATGACCGCCGTCCTGCGGTCCGCCGAGGAGGGTCGCCGGATCGTGCTGACGACCACGGCGGAGCGCCCCGAACCGGTACCCCTCACGCCCGCCGGGCAGTGGTGACGCCCCCGCGGTCCCCATCGCGGCACGGGGTTCGCCGCAACACCGGCGAACCCCGTGCCGATCACGGGCTCGGTCCTCAGGGCTCCGGGTGACGCCCCGTCACGCCGGGTTCGGGCGGTTCAGCGGTTGCGCCTTCGGGCTCGGCGACGCCGGCTGGACGCGCTTGGCCCCCGCCGACGACCCGGACGCGGCCGCCGTCGGCCGCGACACGTAGTAGAACGAGCCCACGACGTCGACCAGGAGGTGGGTCCGGCCGACGTTGTTGTAGACGTGGAACCGGTTCTCGGAGCCGATCATGGTCTGCACGGCGTTGGGCACGATCGCCCCGGCCGCCGGGTTGAGGTTGGACGTGCCGGGCCGCTCGGCCCCCTCCAGCTCCGCGGGCCACACCGTCAGGTACGTCGCCGAGGTCGGCTGCACGGCGGTGACGTTGGTGGCCAGCGCCCAGGTGTCCGGACCCGCGATGGAGCCGGGTGCGGCGATGGTCGCCGTGGTGGCCGGGCCGAGTGCCGAGGGCCAGCCCTGGCCCGCTCGGGTGTCGGTGATCCGCGAGGGCACGACGGGCTCGAAGCGCAGCCCGCCCGGCAGCGTGCCGTCGTCGTAGAAGCCCACGATGTCCACGATCACGTGGGTGTCCTGGCTGGTGTAGACGCCGATGGACGGCGCACCCGTGGCACTGCCGCAGTCGGCGCACGGGATGCTGGGGACGACCGCGAAGTTCGTCGCGGTGGCGTTGGTCGCGTAGTTCAGCGTGGAGGTGTTCGGCAGGCCGGGGCCGTAGCCGTTCCACGCGGTGAGGTAGCCGGGGGCGCGCGTCTCGGTGGCGGTGATGTTGACCGCGAACGCGCGGACGCTGCGGTTGATCGCGTCGTCGTCCCACGACGCCGACACGGTGACGTAGTAGTCCGCCGGGAGCCGGCCGATGCCCCACTCGCGGGTGTCGGCCAACCGCACCGGGTTGGCCAGCGGGTGGTACTGGCCGCCCTGGTAGGAGGGGCGGCCCTGGGAGTAGTAACCGTTGACGTCGGCGATGAGGTGGACCGGAGCGCCGTTGTTGTAGAGGTTGACCGCGCCGTCCGCACCGACCTTCACGGTGACCGAGTTCGCACCCGTCCAACCCGGCGAGTAGTTCAACGACGAGACGGTCGGCCGGGTGACCCCCGTGGGGTAGACGGAGACGTGGCCGGGACCGGTCGGCTCGGTGACGGTCACGTTGAGCACCACGGTCGACGCCTCCGCCGGGACCCCGGCCCGGCCGGTGACCTGGAGCCGGAGCGTCTGGCCCGACCCGACGGCCGCCCGCGGCGCGCCCTGCCCGGACCGGGTGTCCAGCACGCGCGTGGGCGTCAGCGGGTAGTAGGTGCCCCGATCGCCGAGCGCGTCGAAGCCCTCCAACGACAGCAGCCTCCTGACCCGGCCACCGAGCGAGTCCTCCGGCAGGGTCAGCTCCGCGGTCTGCGCGCCGATCGCGGTGGCCGTCGGCGTGACGGTCAGCGCGCACCTCTGCCCGTAGGTCAGTGTCCTGCCCGAGCAGGTGTCCGCCGTCACCCGGAACGCGGTCGGGTTCGCCCCCGTGAGCGCCGCCGCGCCGAACGTCGTGGGCAGGGTGCCGGTCACCTCGACCGGGACCTCCAGCGGCGCGCCTTCCCCACCCCACGGCTGCCGCCCGAACTGCAGGCGGTAGTCCGGGCTGTCGACGGCCCGGTAGCCGAGCCCGGACCGGAACCGGATCTCGCCGCGGGCGGTCTTGTCGAGGCCGCTGCAGCGCACCGAGTAGTCGGCCGCGAACGCGGTGAAGCGACCGGTGGCCTCGTCGTAGGCGGCTTCACGGACGTTGAGGGTGCCCGAGGTCGCCGCGGCTTGGTCGCACCCCTGCCCGTCGCCGCTGACGTTGAGCACCGTGATCGAGTCCGACGGGTGGAACGAGCTGTTCGTCGGGTACGACCGGCCCGCCTCGAACCGCGTGCCGATCGGTGGTGTGACGTCGACGTTGTGCCAGTGGTCGGCGCGGAACCCCCTCATCACCAACGCGTAGTCGTTGGCCGTCTGCTGGTAGACCTCGAGCGTGGTGCGCGACGGCTCGTAGGAGAAGCTCCCGTCGAGGTAACCCCACCCCTCGAAGTGCGCCATCAGTGCCGTGTACGGCGCGGCGGGCGGCTCCGCGGCCGCCGCGGTGGGCGCCGCGACCGCGAGTGTCGTCGCGACCAGGACCGCGGCGGCGCAGGCTTTGGCGCCACGGGAAGTACGCACGGAATCCCCCTGTTGGCAGTGCCTCGACCACGGGAATCCCCGGGTCTCGCGCAGGATAGGGGGAGCGCTCCCGCGCGGAGGGCCGATTGCGGGAACCGGTGCGGTGGCCGCCCCGGTCGGCGACCGTCCTGAGTGGACTTCCCGTCGGGTGCGGATCGAGCGGTCCGCACCCGACGGGCGGGTCAGGCCGCGATCGGGCCGAAGATCCAGTTCCCCCGGGCGTCCTCCTCCGGGCTGCGGAAGAACTGCTCGTTGGCGGCGTGCAGTTCGGCGCGGTCCAGCCAGCCGTTGCCGTCCAGGTCCAGCTTGTCGAACGCGGCGTTGCCCGCCTCCTCCGACAGGCGGAAGGCGCTGGCCGCCATGCGCACGTACTCGGTCCTCGTGATCCGGCCGTCGCCGTCGACGTCCATCAGGTCGTAGAAGGCGTCGGCGACCGGCGCGATGTGGGTACGGTAGCCCTCCTCCGAGGCGGTCACGAAGCGGTCCATGCCCGAGGAGTACTCCCGGACGTCGACGCGCTCGTCACCGTCGCTGTCCATCGGGAGGGTGACCGTCTCCCACAACCGGTCGTAGCGCTCGCGGACGCGTTCGCTCTCGGGCGAGCCCGGCGCGTAGCCGAACGCGGTGACGAGGCGGTCCGCGGACGCCGTGTAGTCCATCCTGTCGATGGTGCCGTCGTCGTCCACGTCGAGCAGGGCGAAGAGGTGCGCGAGTTTCCGTTCGAGCAGTTCGTTGAGCATGGCGTGCCGCTCTTTCTCCCGGGGGCATTACCCTGGCGACGCTAACGCCGCCACCCGTGACGCGGCCACAGGGAGGTTGCCCCATGGATAACCACGTGGTAGATGGTGCCAATGGTTTCGTGGCCTCACATCTCATCGGCGCCCTCGTGGCACGCGGCGACTCCGTGATCGCATTGGCGCGGGCCAGCGAGGGAGTCGTGAGGAGGAAGGTCTCCGACGCCCTCGCCACCCTGGACCTGAACCCCGCACTGGTAGAAAAAGTGCAGGTCAGGCCGTTCTCACTGGCGGAACCGGACCTCGGAACATCGACTGCCGAAGTATTTTCCGAGCCTTGCGCGTATTGGCACAGCGCCGCTCTCATCACCTTCTTCCCCCGCCGCGAGGCGGAACTGCACGCGGTCAACGTGATCGGCTCGGCCAACGTCGCCGCCGCGTTCGCGGAACACGCGAAACCCGGTTCCCGGTACGTCCACGTCAGCACGGCCTACCAACACGGGACCACGCAAAGTAGAGCGTTGGAGCAATGGCCCTCCTACGGCCACCCGTCCGAGTTCAGAAATGATTACGAGCACTCGAAGAGAGTGGCTGAAGTAGCACTTTCGCAGACCGGATTAGCGCGTAGGGGTGACGTCCTCGTCGCCCGATTGGGTGTCATGGTTGGTCACTCCGCCACCGGACGGGCGTTGACCGACCTCGGCATGTACGACTTCCTCCGGGTCGTCGCGCTGTTCGCCCGGCGCACCCCGGGCCGGCGCGTCCGCTTCGTCTGCCACCCGGCGGCGGCCCTGCACCTGACCACGATCGACGGCACCGTGGACCGGTTGCTGGCACTGGCGGGCGGCCCGCTCGACCGCCCGGTGCGCCACCTCGTGCCGCCGGTCGCGGTGCCGGTGACCGACCTGTTCGCCGCGATCTCCGCGCACCTGCCCGTCGAGCTGGTCGCCGTCACGGCCGCGGACGTGGCGGCCGAGCCGTTCGACAGGTTCGAGGCGATCGTCAACATGCGCTGCAAGTTCACCTCGCCCTACCTGCGCCACGAGTACGACTTCGAGTCCCACCCGGACGCCGAGCCGCCACCCGTCACGCCCGAGGTCCTCGACCGGCTGGTCTCCTGGTACGTCCGCGAGGGGCTCCCCGCATGACGGACTTCGTCACCGGCTTCCGCGCCGGCTCCCGACCCGACCGGACGGTCACCTACCTCCCCGAGGGGCGCCCCGCGGTCGGGCTGACGCACCGCGACCTCGACCGGAGGGCGCGGGCCGTGGCGTCCTGGCTGGCCGCGTCCGGGATGGCGGGCGAGCCGGTGCTGCTGCTCTACCCCGCCGGGCTGGACTTCCTCGTCGCCTTCCTCGGCTGCCTCTACGCGCGTGCGGTGGCGGTGCCCGCGCCCCTGCCGCTGTCGGGGTCGTCGCGCGTGGACCGGGTGGACCGGCTGCTCCGGGACTCGGGCGCGCGGATGGTGCTCACCGACGAGGCGCACGTCGCCGTGCTGGGCGACCTGTCGGCGCGCACCTTCGGCGAAGGCGCGTCCCCCGACCCGTGGGAGCCGCCGGACGCCGGTGCCGTCGCCTACCTCCAGTACACCTCCGGGTCGACGAGCAGGCCGCGTGGCGTCGAGGTCACCCACGGCGGCCTGACGCACAATCTGGAGGTGTTCCGGCGGGTCAGCGGGGACGTCCCGGTGCGCCGGATCGGCGGCTGGCTGCCGCACCACCACGACATGGGGCTCGTCGGGTTGCAGCTCCAGGCCCTGCACGCGGGGGCGGACCTGGTCCTGCTCTCGCCGGAGGCCGTGGTCGCCCGCCCGATCCGCTGGTTGCGCGCCATCAGCGACCACCGGGTGGACTGGACCGTGGCCCCCGACTTCGGCTACGCGTGGGCGACCCGCCGGGTCTCCGACGAGGAGCGCGCCGGACTCGACCTGTCCTGCCTGACGATGGCGGTCAGCGGCGCGGAGCCGATCCGCATCGCCACGCTCGACGCGTTCACCGAGCGGTTCGCGCCGGTCGGGTTCCGGCGCACGGCGCTGAACCCGGGGTACGGGCTCGCCGAGTCGACCCTGGTGGTCACCTGCACGTCACGGGGCCGCGGGCCGACCGTCCGCCGGTTCACCCCGGCGTCGCTGGCGGCCGGCGAGGTGGTGCTCGCGCCGGACGACGACGGCGTGCCGCTGGTCGGGTGCGGCGAGCCGGGCGACCTGGACGTGCGCATCGTCGACCCGGCCACGGGAGCCGGGGTGGCCGACGGCACGATCGGCGAGATCCGGGTGGCCGGGCCCAGCCTCGCCGCGGGCTACCACGGCGACCCGGCCGCGACGCGGGCCGCGTTCGTCACCGGTCCGGACGGCCGGTGGCTGCGCACCGGCGACCTGGGCTTCCTGCTGGACGGGCAGCTGTACGTCACCGGGCGGCTCAAGGAGCTGATCATCATCCGCGGCCGGAACCTGTACCCGCAGGACGTCGAGTTCGCGGCGCGGGAGGCGCACCCGGACGCGGGCCGGGGCGCGGCCTTCGGCGTGCGGGACGCCGACGCGGGGGAGCACGTCGTGCTGGTGCAGGAAATCCGCCGCTCCTCCCCCGACACGCCCGCCGGGTTCGCCGACGTCGTGCAGGACGCCGTGACGAGGCGGTTCGGCGTGCCCGTGAGCCTCGTGGTCGTGCGGTCGAACACCATCCGCCACACCACGAGCGGCAAGGTGCGCCGGGGGCACATGCGCGACCTGTTCCTCGGCGGCGGGATCACGGCGCTGCACAGCGCGCTGTCCCCCGCCGTCGCCACCATCGTCGCCACCGCGGAGGCCGACCGTGCCTGACGAGTCGTTGGAAGCCTGGTTGGTCGCGACCGTGGCGGGCTACCTCGGCCTGCCGCCGTCGCGGGTCGGGACCGACGTGGCCCTGCGCTCGCTCGGCTTCGACTCGGTGCACGCCATGGGGTTGTGCGT
The DNA here is from genome assembly GCF_044544865.1 of Actinosynnema sp. NPDC053489. Lineage (NCBI taxonomy): Bacteria > Bacillati > Actinomycetota > Actinomycetes > Pseudonocardiales > Pseudonocardiaceae > Actinosynnema > Actinosynnema sp. NPDC053489. The sequence continues at coordinate 21,897 of NZ_JBITXT010000022.1, forward strand.
CGACATCGAGGAGCGCTGGGGCGTCCTCGTGGAACCGACGCTGGCCTGGGACTTCCCGACCATCGACGCCATCGTCGCGCACCTGGGCGGGCGGATCGGGCCGGCGTGAGCCCGGCGCCCCACCGGTGAGGGGGTGGGCGGCGCGTGCCGCCCACCCCGCCGGGTCACGGCGCCACGAAGGTCAGCACCGAGTTGGAGCGGATCGAGTCGGCCCGGTCGGCCTTGACCCGCACCGCGCCCACCGCGGTGTGGGTGAGCGTCACCTCGCCGTTGGCGTCGGTGGTCGCGCCGTTCACGGTCGCCCCGGCGATCGGCGCACCGCTGGAGGCGTCCACGACCTTGTACGTGGCCGGCTTGCCGACCCGGGCCACCGCCGGACCGGACAGCGACAGCACGTGGGACTTGCTGAACGCGTCGAACGCGAACAGCACCTCGTCGCCGAACGCCACCTGCTGCTGGCAGCCGCCGACGGGGGTGAACTCCTTGTTGAGCAGGATGCCCCAGAACTCGGTGGCGGTCTGCTCGTCGCCGGCGACCCTGGTGATGAAGAAGTCGTCGAAGGACGCCCAGTAGGTGCCGTCGAAGGTGAAGCCGCCCAACCGGGCGCCGTCGTCGAGCGCGCCCGTGGCCGTGGGGCCGGGCGTCGGATTGGTGCCGTTGTTGGTGCCGTCGCAGTGGTGGGTGCCGCCCGACGGCGTGGTCACGTCGTGCGGGGTGGTGAACACCGGGGCCTCGAAGATCGTGCCCGAGCGGCCCTCCACCCGCAGCCTGACCACCGTGCCGTGCGCACTCGTGTCGGCCGCGGCGGGCGCTGCCTGGGCCGGGGCCGCGACCGCCGCGGAGGCGACGGTGACCGCCACCGCGCCGAGCAGCGCCGACAGCGCGGCCCTGACGCGCCGACCCGATAAACCTGACGACATGGGCAATCCTCCTGTTGTGTCGGGCGGCCGTCCGGCGCCGAGCCGTGGACGTGCCACCGCCCTGGACCCGCTATCGCCGCCGCCGGAGCCGGTGTTTCACCCGGGAGATTCCACGCCGGCGCGCATGTCCGAATAGCCGGAACCATTCGACGCAACCGCGACGAACGTTTGCCGCAGTGGCGGGCGATAGGTCGGGTCATCCGAACTTCGACATTCCGAACCCGTTCCGGCGGGCACCGTTCGGGCAGGTTTGCGCCGAATGCCCCCGCCGCGTGCCGCGTGCCGAAAACCGCTGCGGGGAGGACTCATTCCCGGGCACCACGGGCGATTCAGCCGTTCGGTCGCCCGCAACGGTCGGGCGACCCGATCGCAGCACCACTCCAATGTAGTCGCGCCTCAACTGGAATAGCGCCCCCGAACACGGGTGATCCGGCGTCGCCTTAACATCCCGTTGACAGTCCCGTTCGCCCGCCTTTAGGTTTGGCCATCATCGCGCTTGCCTGGAGATCAATCGGGGAAAGGTCTTTTATGCAAGACGACGTCATCGCTTCCGCGGTACGGGAGTTCGGCACCCCCTGTTACCTCTACGACGAGGCGCTCATCAGGCGCAACGCGGCCAGGTTCGGCGCGCTGGACTACCCCAGCAGGTCGGTCCACTTCGCTTCGATGGCGAACAACAACCCGGAGCTGCTGCGCCTGGTGCACGGCCTCGGCCTGGGCATTTTCGTGAACTCGGTCCGGCACCTCAAGCTGGCCCTGGACTGCGGTTTCGGCCCCGAGGAGATCATTTACACCTCGACCGGTGTGCGCCGCTCCGACCTGGAGTTCATCGCCGACCTCGGCGTGCACGTGAACCTGGACTCCGTGGGCCAGCTCCGATTGTTCGGGGAGATCGCGCCGGGTCGGTCGTGCGGCATCCGGCTCAACATCGACGAGAACTCGCTCGGCAACGTCTTCATCGGCGCGGAAAGCCGGATCGGCGTCCTGGAGACGGAGATCCCCGAGGTGTTGGAGATCGCCGCCCGGTACGACCTGAAGCTGATCGGCACGCACGTCTACCTGGGCACGAACATCGTGTCGCTGGACACCATGATCGCCGGGGTGGAACGCACCCTGCAGCTTTCCAACCACTTCGCCGACCTGGCGTACGTCGACCTCGGCGGTGGCTTCCCGGTGCCGGAGGAAGGCGTCCCGGAATTCGACTACCCGGAGTACAACCGCCGGATCACCGACCTCTTCACCCGCTACTCCGCCGAACGGGGGCGCGAGATCCGGCTGGTGCTGGAACCCGGTCGGGCCATGTTCGGCGACACGGCCGTGTTCTGCACCGAGGTGCTCGACGTGAAGGACCGGCCGGACCGCAGGCTCGCGTGCGTCGACGCCAGCGCCTCGCTCATGCCCCGCTCGCTGTTCTACGGCGAGTTCAACGCGGTGGACGTGCTCGGCCGCGCCGGCGATCCGGTCGAGGACAAGCCGACCGACGTCGTGGGCTCCACCACCTACTCGCGCGACTTCCTGGCCAAGGGCGCCAAGCTGCCCGCCGCCAAGGTCGGCGACGTCCTCGTCTTCCGCAACACCGGCAGCTACGGCTACTCGATGATGACCCAGTTCCTGGGCCAGGACGCCCCGACCGAGGTGCTGGTCGCCGCCGACGGCACGGCCCGGGTGATCCGGGAGCGGGGCGGTGCCCGCCCGTGATCGAGTTCGACGGGTCCCGCTGGACCTTCGAGGAGATCGCGCCCGGCGAAGCGCACTGCCACCGCGTGGTCGAGGTCGTCGCCGCCGAGCACAGCGACGTGCAGCGCGTCGAGGTGCTGGAGACGGAGAGCTACGGCCGCGGCCTGTTCCTCGACGGGCGCATCCAGCACGTCGCCGCCGACGAGTACCTCTACAGCGAAGCGCTGGTGCACCCGGCGATGACGCTGCTCGGCGGCCGGGCCGCCCGGGTCCTGTGCATCGGCGCGGGACCCGGCGGCGCGGTGCGCGAGCTGCTCGGCTACCCCGGCGTCGGGGAGGTCGTCCAGGTCGAGATCGACACCACCGTGCTGGACGTCGCCCGCCGCCACCTGCCGGGCTCGGCCGTCGCGACGAACGCCGCCGACCCCCGGTTCCGCCTGGAGGTCGCCGACGCGCTGGACTACCTCGCCCGCCGCGGCGAGCCGTTCGACCTCGTGGTCAACGACCTCAGCGAGCCGTTCGACGGCAGCCCGGCCGCCCGGTTGTTCGGCGCGGAGGCGTTGCGGCTGATCCGGTCGCGGCTGCGGCCCGGCGGCGTCTACGCGTCGTGGGCGGGCTCGGTCGGGCCGCGGTCGTCGACCATGGCGGCCCGGATCGCCGCCGAGGTGCGCTCGGTCTTCCCGCACGCCCGCGAGTACGTGCTGCACCCCCAGTCCTACGGGACGGTGTGGTTGAACGTCCTCGGCCTGACGTCGCCGCTGGACCCGCTCGCGCCGACGCCCGAGCGCATCGACGCGCAACTGGCCGGGACGCTGCGCGCGCCGACGCGGTTCTACGACGGCATCACCCACCACCACATGTTCCTCGTCCCCAAGGACATCCGTGCCGCCCTCGCCGAGCGCGGCGGCGGGTCGACGCCCATCGGCCTCGGGATCAAGGTAAGGAGCGCGTCGTGACCACGCACGACCACCAGGCGACGGCCGAGGACTTCCACGCGGTCGCCGCCCTCTACGACGACGCGATGGAGGGCAACAACAGCGTTCACGACCTGGTGTACCCCAAGGTGTACGGCGAGGGCGAGTACGTCGGCCAGTTCAGCGACAACAGCGCCGGCGAGCTGCTGGCGATGGCCGCCGCCATGGACCTGCCGCCGGGCTCGCACGTGCTCGACATCGGCTGCGGGACCGCGCCGGTCGCCGCCCTGTTCGCCGACCGGTTCGCCTGGCGGGTCACCGGGATCGACGTCTCCGCCACCCCGCTGGCCAAGGGGCGGCGGCGGATCGCCGACGCGGGCCTGGGCGACCGGGTGCGGCTCGTCCAGGGCGAGGTCTACCAGCACCGGTTCGGGCAGCTCTTCGACGGCGCCTACGGCACCGGCGCCTTCTGCCACTTCGACCCCGCGCGGCTGTTCGCCCGCTGCGCCGCGCTGCTCCGACCGGGCGGCAGGCTCGCGTTCATGGAGCGGGTGCGCACCGGCGAGTTCACCGAGCGGGAGTGGCGGCACCTGACCTCCGAGTGGGCCTGCCCCACGGTCAGCACCACCGAGGAGTACCGGACCGCGTTGACCGGCAACGGGTTCCGCGTCGAGGAGGTCCGGGACCTCACCGCGACGTTCCGCGACTGGCAGGACCGGTCGGTGGTGGTGCGGCGGGAGCTGCGGGACGAGATCGTCGCGCTCACCTCGGTCGAGTACTACGAGACCAGCGTGCGGCTCGCCGACTACGAGAACGCGGTCACCAAGGCGGGCAAGCTCGGGTACGCGCTCGTCGTGGCCACCCGGGAGGTCGGGTGACCGCCCTGTGGCCGCGGCAGGTGGTGGAGCCGATCTCCCCGCACGAGGCGCACGTCCACGAGGTGGTCGAGGTGCTGGCCGAGGGGCGCACCGCGGTCCAGTCCTACGAGGTCGTCCGGCTGGGCGGGCACGGTCGGGCGATGGTCATCGAGGGCCGCGTGCAGTCCACCGAGGCGGACGAGGCGATCTACCACGAGGCTCTGGTGATGCCCGCGCACGCGGTCGCGCCGTCGGTCGGGCGGGTGCTCTGCCTGGGCGGTGCGAACGGCGGTCTGCTGCACCGGGTGCTCGCGCTGCCGGGCGTGACCTCGGTGCGGCAGTTCGACGTGGACGCCGAGCTGCACGAGCGCTCCGTGGAACTCCTGCCGCACATGCACCTCGACGCGCTCGCCGACCCCAGGGTCACCCTGGAGTTCGGCCACCCCCGCGACCTGCTGGACGGGCTGACCGGGACGTTCGACCTCGTCCTGGCCGACCTGCCGGACTCGGTGCCGGGCTCGCACGTGCCGGCCCTGTTCACGGCGGAGTTCTACGCGCGGATCCGCGAACTGCTGGGCGGGACGGGCGTGTTCGCCACCCAGGCCGGACCGGCGAACCCGCTCGCGCCCGACTTCTTCGCCGGTGTCCTGCGCACCGCGCGGTCGGTGTTCCGGCACGCCACCCCCTACACCTCGGCGGTCCCCTCGTTCGGCGTGCCCTGGGGTTTCGTGGTCGCCTCCGACCACCCGGGCGCCGCCGACCCCGGCCGCGCGGCGGTCCCCGAACCGCCTCGTCCGGTCACCACCTACGACGCCGAGACGCACCGCCACATGTTCGCCGTCCCCCGGTTGCTGCGCGCCGGCCTGGAGGGCGGCGGACGGGTGATCACCGACGCCGACCCGATGTGGCAGGCTTGACCCGCTCGTGCGGACGACTGGCGAAGGGCTCCCGGTGCAGGGGAAGACGGAGGTGTCGGCCGGCATCGCGGTCGGCGTCCTGGCGAACATGGCGTGGGGACTGGCGTTCCTGGTCCCGGTGCTGCTCGCCGAGTTCGACCCGGTCGTCATCACGGTGGGCCGCTACCTGTGCTACGGCCTGGTGTCGCTGGTCCTCGTCGTGGCGACCCGCAACCGGCTGCGCTACCCGGCGGCCGCGTGGCGCTCGGCCGTGCTGTTCGCCGTCACGGGCAACATCGGCTACTACTTCCTCGTCGTGCAGGGCGTCGCGCTGGTCGGTGCGCCGGTGGTCACGGTCGTCATCGGCACCCTCCCGGTCACCGTCGCGCTGTACGGCAACCTGCGGCACCGCGACTACCCGTTCCGCCTGCTGGTCCCGTCCCTGCTGCTCATCGGCTGCGGCCTGGTCCTGGTCAACCTCGTGGAGGTGGACTGGTCCGGCGCGGGCGGGCGCGGCCTGGTCGGCCAGCTCGTCGGCATCGCCTGCGCGGTCGTGGCGCTGGCGTCGTGGACCTGGTTCGGCGTGGCCAACTCGACCTTCCTCAAGGCCAACCCGTCGATCACGTCGGCGGAGTGGTCGACCCTGGTCGGCGTGGTGACGCTGGTGCTCTCGCTGCTGGTGACCCCGTTCCTGGTCGGCGGCGGCGTGGCCGCGCCGGGCGCGAACCCGTGGTGGCTCCTGGTGGGCAGCCTGGTGCTGGGCCTGGTGGTCTCGTGGGGCGGGACCCTGCTGTGGAACCGCGCCTCCACCCTGCTCCCGGTCTCGGTGGCGGGTCAGCTCATCGTGTTCGAGACCCTGAGCGGCCTCTTGTACGTCTACCTCGCCACGGTTCGCGTCCCACCGCTGTTGGAGGTCGTCGGGATCGTCCTGGTCGTGGCGGGGGTCCTGATCGCCCTGCGCCGGGCCCGGCGGCACGCGGCGCGGGTGGTGCCCGCGGACGGCCCGGCCTGAACCGCGGGCCGGTGGTGGGGGGCGACCCGGGATGAGCGAGGAACCTCGCGGTGGAGCGCGCAACCGGATCGCCGGCGACGCGAGCGGCGTGGTGCAGGCGGGTCACGTCCACGGTGACGTCCACGTGCACGCGCGACCGGTGGCACGACCGTTCGACGGCCGGGTCGTGGTGGGTGACCTCCCCCGCCGGCCGGCGGCGTTCCAGCCGCGCACCGCCCTGGTCGACCGGTTGGCGGCGACCGCGTTCGCCGTGCTCGTCGGCGCGCGCGGTACCGGCAAGACGCAGCTCGCCGCCGCGTATGCCCGCACGGCGATCGAGGACGGGTGGCGCGCGGTGGTGTGGATCGACGCCACGGACCACGACAGCACCGCCCTCGGATGGCAACGGCTCGGGCAGGCGCTGGACCCCAACTCCTCGGACGGCACGGTCACCGACGTCGCGGAGGCCGCCCGGGAGTGGCTGGAGGGCGCGGCCGACCGGGCGCTGGTGGTGTTCGACAACGCGGTCGACCCGGACGTCGTCGCCCGCTGGCTGCCCCGCCACGGACCGGCCCGGGTCGTCGTGACCACGACCGACCACGCGATCGCGGACTTCGGCACCGCCATCGCCCTCGACCTCTTCGACTGGCGGGAGAGCCTCGCCTACCTGCGGGAGCGCACCGGGTCGACGGACGAGGAGGGCGCGCTCCGACTGGTCGCGGAGGTGGACCGGCTGCCGCTGGCCCTCGCCCTGGCCGCGGCGCTGGTCCGCCGGCAGCGGATCACCTACGAGGTGTGCGTCCAGCGCCTGCGCGCCTTCCCCGTCGAGCGCTACCTCCCCCGCCACCCCGGCGACCCGTACCCGCGGGGCGTCGCCTAGGCGGTGCTGCTGTCCGTGGAGGCCGCGACGGAGGCCGACCCGACCGGGTTGGCCGAGGTGCTCCTCGGCGCCCTGGCCGTGCTGTCGCCCGGTGGGACGTCCCGGCGCCTGCTCCACGAGGTCACCCGGAACCTCACGCGGTTCCGCGACGAGGCGGAAGCGGCGGCGGACGCGGTCCTGGGCAGGCTGGCCGAGGAGTCGATCGTGACGTTCGACGTGTCCGGCGGGCTGGCGGCCGTGCACCGGGTCACCGGTCGCGTGCTGCGCGACCGGTTGGCGGGTGCGGAGATCCGGCAGGTGGTGATCGAGGTGGTGGTGCGCGCGCTGGAGAGGTTCACCGCGCACGACCTCGAACGGCACCTGCCGGAACGCGCGTGGGTCGAGCACCTCGCCGAGCAGGTCGACGCGGTGCGCTCGCACGACCTGGACGACGACCACGCCCGACGGGTGCTCCGGCTGCGGCGTTCGATCGGCGGGTACCACCTCCAGGTCGGTGACGACGACCGGGCGATCACCGTGCTGACCGAGGTCGTCGACGAGTACCGTGCGCGGTCCGAGGACGCGGGCGACGACCTGCGCCTTTCGATGACCTCGCTGGCGCAGGCCCTCGGCCGGGTGGGACGGCACGGCGAGGCGATCGCCGTGCAGGAGGAGGTCCTCGCCGCCGCGTGCGCCCGGCACGGCCACGTCGACCCGGTGCACGTGGCGCTCACCCGCTCGAACCTCGCGCACTTCCACCGGCGGGCCGGGAACGTGGACGAAGCGCTGTGGCTGGAGAGGCGGAGTTGGCAGCACCGCAGGGCGTTCCTCGGCGTCGAGCACCCCTCCACCCTCATGGCGCAACTGCGGGTGGGCGTCGCCCACCTGGCCGCGGGCGACGTCGAGTCGGCCATCCGGCTGCTCGACTCGGCCGAGTCGACGTGCGCCCGCGTCGACCCGGGGAGCCTCCTCCTGCTCGACCTGAAGGTCACCCTCGCCTCCGCACAGCTCGAAGCCGGTCGCCAGGAGGACGGGATCACCCGGTACGAGGCGGTCCTGGCGGACTGGTCGCCGTCGTGGGGTGCGGTCGGTGACCAGTCGCACGTGCTCGTGGTCGCCGAACTCGTCGCCCTCCTGCGCGCCACCGGGCGCCACGGCGAGGCCCTGACCCACTGCGAGGCGGCCCTCCACCGGATCGACGAACAGGTCCGCGTCCGGGCCGCCGGGCTGCGGCTGCGCGGGGAACTGGCCGAGCTGCACCACGGCGCGGGCCGGACCGGGGAAGCGGCTCGGATCTACGAGGCGATGGCCCGCGACGCGGAGCGGGTGTACGGCCGCGACCACCCCATCACCCGCGACTGCCGGGAGCGGTGGGCCTGGTTCTCGGGCCGTCAACGGGCCGGGGTGCCCGCCACGGCGACGTAGGCGCGGTTCCCGCGGGCGTCGAACGTGATCGTCCGGTCGTCGCGCCGGTGCTCCACCGCGCGGCCGGAGCCCTCCTCGGCGAAGTGGTAACCGCCGGCGAACAGGGTGCTCGACACCTTCAGCTCCCCCGTAGAACCCGCCTCCAGCACGATCCTGGTCGGGACGCCGCCGGCCCACTCGGCGTGCACGGTGACGTTGCCGCGGGCGCGCAGGCCGGTGAACCCGCCGTCGGGCCACGACGACGGCAGGGCCGGCAGCACGGCGATGACGCCGTCGTGGCTCTGCAGCAGCATCTCCGCCACCCCCGCCGTCGCGCCGAGGTTGCCGTCGACCTGGAACGGCGGGTGGGTGTCCCACAGGTTGTCGAGGGTGCTGCCCTCCAGCAGCTCCACCAGCATCCGGTGGGCGTGGTCGCCGTCCAGCAGCCGCGCCCAGAAGTTGATCTTCCACGCCTTGCTCCAGCCGGTGCCGCCGTCACCGCGCGCGGTCAGCGACACCTCGGCGGCGCGGGCCAACGCCGGGTCCCGCCGCGGCGTGATCCGCCGGCCGGGGTGCAGCGCGAACAGGTGCGACACGTGCCGGTGCTCGTCGTCGGGGTCGTCCAGGTCGGCCTTCCACTCCTGGAGCTGCCCCCAACCGCCGACCCGCAGCCCCGGGTCGAGCCTGGCCAGCACGTCCCCGGCCGCCTCCACGACCGCGTCCTCCCCCAGGACCCGGGCGGCTTCCCGCGCGTTGGCGAACAGGTCCCACACGATCTGCTGGGACATGGACGCGCCGGCCGAGAACCGACCGTGCTCGGGCGAGTAGCTCGGGCTCACCACGAGCTTGCCGTCGCGGGGGTCGACCACCAGCTCGTCGCGCCAGAAGTCGGTCAACGCCCGCAGCAGCGGGAAGGCCCGCTCGCGCAGGAACCCCACGTCCCCGGTGAACAGGTAGTGCTCGTAGTGGTGCCGCGCCAGCCAGGCCGCCGCCTCCGGGAACCAGAACGCGGTCGCCCAGTCGTGCACGCCGGTGAAGCCGAACGGGTTCGTCTCGTTCTGCACCACCCACCCCTCGCGCCCGAACATCTCCGCGGCGGTCTTCGTCCCCGGCGCGACCAGCGCCTCCACGTAGTCGAACAGCGGGGCCGCGGTCTCCGGGAGGTTGGTGGTCTCGGCCGGCCAGTAGTTCATCTGGAGGTTGATGTTGACGTGGTAGTCGGCGCTCCACGGCGGCGATTCCGAGTCGTTCCACGCGCCCTGGAGGTTGGCGGGCAGCGACCCCGCCCGGGACGAGGCGATCAGCAGGTAGCGGCCGTACTGGAAGAACAACGCCTCCAACGCCCTGCGGTGCGCCGCGGGCAGGTCGGCGCCGCGGTAGGCGCGCAACAGGTCGTCGGTGGGCAGGTCGGGCACCTCCTGGCCGAGGTCCAGGGAGACCCGGTCGAACAGGGCGCGGTGGTCGGCCACGTGCCGGGAGCGCAACCGGCGGTACGGCTCGGCCGCCGCGGCGTCCACCCGGGCGGTGACGGCGGCGTGCGGGTCCTCGCCGCGGTACGTCGGGTACCGGTCGGCGTAGTCGGTGCCCGCGGCCAGGACCAGCACGGCCTCGTCCGCGCCGGAGACGGTGACCGACCCGTCGGCGTTGTCCGCGCGCGTGCCGCCGGTGACGAGGACCTGGACCTGCGACTCGAACCGCAGGGTGTTGTCGCTCAGGTTGCCGGCCACCGTGATCCGGCCGTTCCGCGCGGTGGTGACCGCCGAGCGGTTGTCGGGGGTCGTCACCGAGGCCGTGAAGCCGACGCCGCCCGGCCGCGACGCGCCGAACCGGCCGACGACCACCCCGTCGACGGCGGAGGCGAAGTACTCGCGGGAGAACGTGGTGCCACCGGCCCGGTAGGTCACCTCGGCCGTCGCGTTCGCGATGTCGAGGCTCCGCCGGTAGTCCGTGACGTCCGGCGGGGCCGGCGACAGGCGGATGCGGAGGTCGCCGAAGCCCTGGTGCGCGCCGAACCCCCTCCGGGGTTGGCCCAGCGCGGAGGCGACCCACTCCGGGTCGACCTGCCCCTCGGCGGCGATCCGGTCCCGCACCCGCCGAACGGCGTCGGGGCGCGGGGTGCGCCAGTTGCCGAAGTCGTAACCGGGTGAGCCGGGACCACCGGTCCACAGCGTCTTCTCGGTGAACTGGAGCCGTTCGTCCCGCACGCCGCCGAAGACCACCGCGCCCAGCGCGCCGTTGCCGAGGGGCAGCGCCTGCGACTCCCAGTCGGTGGCCGGTTCGTCGTACCACAGCGCTGCCCGCTCGACGCCCATGTCCCCGCACCCTAGGGACCCGGTCCCCGGGCGCCAACCCTCAGATGCCGTGGTGCTGCAGCCACAGCTCCAGCACGCCCACCTGCCACAGCTCGGTGCCGCCCGCCTTGGTGAGGTGGCCGTTCGGGTCGGCCAGCAGGGTGTCGACGTAGTCGGTGCGCAGGACGCCGCGCTGCCGGGTCGCCGCGGACGTCAGGGCCGCGCGCACCATGTCCAGCACCTCGCCGTCCAGCCGGGTGAGCGCCGGGACCGGGAAGTAGCCCTTCGGGCGGTCGACCACCTCGACGGGCAGCAGCTGCCGGCCGATGTCCTTCAGGATCGCCTTGCCGCCCTGGCCCGACTTCAGCTCCGGCGGGCACGCCGCGACCAGTTCCACCAGGTCCTGGTCGAGGAACGGCACCCGTGCCTCGACCCCCCACGCCATCGCCATGTTGTCCACCCGCTTGACCGGGTCGTCCGGCATCAGCAGGTGCGTGTCGGTCCGCAGCACGGCGTCCAGCGCCGTGTCCGCGCCGGGCCGGTCGAGGTGGGCCGCCAGCAGCGCGGCGCTGGGGTCGTGGTCACCCAGCCACTCGGGCCGCAGCACGTGCGCCAGGTCGTCGTGGTCGGTGAACGCCTCGCGCAGCACGCGGGCGGCGTCGCGCCGCGCCGCGCCGGCGGCGGGCTGGTGGTAGTGGTAGCCGCCGAACACCTCGTCCGCGCCCTGGCCGGACTGCACCACCTTGACCTCCCGGGACACCTCCCGGCAGATCAGGTGGAACGCGGTGACGTCGTGGGTGCCCAGCGGCTCGCTCATCGCCGCGACGGCCTGCCCGACCGCGGCCGGCAGCTCGGCGTCGCCGATGCGGAACCGGTGGTGGTCGGTGCCGAACTTCTGCGCGACGGCGTCGGAGTAGGCGAACTCGTCGCCGTCGAGCCCGTCGCGGTCGGTGAAGCCGATGCTGAAGGTGCTGGGCCGCTGCCCCTCCTCGGTCAGCAGGGCGACCAGGAGGCTGGAGTCCACCCCGCCCGACAGCAGCACGCCGACCTCGACGTCGGCGACCGTGCGCCGCCGGACCGCCGTGCGCAGGGCCTCGCGGACGGCGTCCTGCCAGTCCTCGGCCGTCCACCCGGCGTGCTCGGGCCGGCGGGTGTAGGTCGGCTCCCAGTACACGTGGTCGCGGGGCGGGCGGCCGGGTTCGAGGACGCGCACGGTGGCGGGCGGCAGCTTGCGCACCCCGCGCAGGATCGTGCGCGGCGCGGGGACGATCGAGTGCCACGTGAGGTAGTGGTGCAGGCCGACGGGGTCCAGGCCCGTGTCCACGCCCCCGCCGGCCAGCAGCGCGGGCAGGCTGGAGGCGAACCGGACCCGGTCCGCCAGTTCGGCCACGTACAGCGGCTTGATCCCCAGGCGGTCGCGCACCAGCAGCACGCGGTCGCGCCGCAGGTCCACCAGGGCGATGGCGAACATGCCGACGAGGTGCTCGACGAACCGCTCACCCCACCGGTCGTAGGCCTTGAGGACGACCTCCGTGTCGCTGGTGGACGTGAAGCGGTACCGGTCCGACAGCTCCGCCCGCAGCTCCTTGTAGTTGTAGATGCACCCGTTGAAGGCCACCGCCAGCCGCAGCCCCGGGTCGACCATGGGCTGCGCGCCGGTGTCGGACAGGTCGATGATCGAGAGCCTGCGGTGCCCGAGCGCGACCCGGCCCTCCGACCAGTGCCCCTCCCCGTCGGGCCCGCGCGCGACCATCGCGCCGGTCATCCGCTCCACGGCCGCGGTGTCCGGGACCGCGTCCCGACCGGTCACGACCTCACCGGCGATTCCACACACTCGGTCCACCTCCAGGTGACTCGGACGACGGCACGGCCCCCACCAAACGCATACCCCGATCGGACGAAAACAAGCACCGAGCGGCTGACCTGGGCTTTCGAGGACGAGCCGCAGTCCATACCCTCGATTGACGTTGTCGAAACACAGATGTGACGACGAATGCCTTGACGTCGTCCCCCCGCCGGCCTGGGGTGTACGCCATGCCCTCCCCGTCCACCCTCCCCGACGCCGGGCCGAGGCACGACCTCGACCTGGACGCCGCCACGATCCCGCGGCTGGTCGACCTGATGGCGACGGGCCGGTTGACCTCCGTGGAGCTGACCAGCGCCTACCTGGAGCGCGTCGCCACCGTGGACCGGCTGGTGCGGTCGGTGCTCTTCGTGCACCCAGGGGCGCTGGACCAGGCGGCCGAGAGCGATCGGCGCCGGGCCCGCGGCGAGGCGCGCGGGCCGCTGGACGGCATCCCCGTGCTGGTCAAGGACAACATCGACACCCGCGGCCTCGGCTCGACGGCCGGGTCGCGGGCGCTGGGCGTACCGCCGACCCGCGACGCCGAGCTGGTCGTGCGCCTGCGCGAGGCGGGTGCCGTCGTGCTGGGCAAGACCAACATGACGGAGTGGGGGAACTTCCGCTCCGCCTGGTCCACGTCCGGCTGGTCGGGCGTGGGCGGGCAGACGCACAACCCGCACGTGCTGGACCGCAACCCGTGCGGTTCGTCCTCGGGGTCGGGCGCGGCGGTCGCGGCGGCGCTGGCGCAGGTCGCGGTCGGCACCGAGACGAACGGCTCGATCGTGTGCCCGGCGGGCCAGGCGGGCGTGGTCGGGTTCAAGCCCACCCGCGGCCGCATCAGCGGCGACGGGATCGTGCCGATCTCGACGCGCCAGGACACCGCCGGCCCCATGGCGCGGCACGTCGTGGACGCGGCGATCCTGATGTCGGTGCTGGAGGGGCGCGGGGTGGACTACGCCGCCGCCCTCGCGGCGGACCCGCTGCCGGGTGCGCGGGTGGGCGTGTGGCGCAGGGCCGGCCTGGACGCGGGCGCCGACGCGGTCTTCGAGTCGGCGGTGGAGGTGCTGCGACGGCGGGGCGCGACGGTCGTCGAGGTCGACCTGCCCCACCAGGCCCGGATCGAGGCGACCGGGCTGCCCGCGCTGGCCGCGGAGTTCAAGCACGACCTGGAGGCCTACCTCCGGACGCGCCCCGGCGTGCCGCGGACGCTGCGGGAGCTGATCGAGTTCAACGAGGCCGACCCGGTGGAGCTGAGCCGGTTCGGCCAGGACCTGTTCTTCGCGGCCGAGAAGGCGCCGCCGGTCACCGACCCGATCTACCTCGACCAGCGCCGCACGGCCACCGACCTGGCACGCCGGTCGATCGACGAGGTGATGGGCGCGCACCGCCTCGACGTGGTCGTGGCCCCGACCAACGGGCCGGCGTGGCGGACGGACTACGCGGGCGACCCGGCCGGGCTCGGCTCGTCCACCCCGGCGGCCGTGGCCGGCTACCCCAACGCCACCGTCCCGGCGGGGTTCCTCGGCCCGCTGCCGATCGGCGCGTCGTTCCTGGCCGGGCGCGACGCCGACGTGGCGGTCCTGCGGTTCGCGGCGGCGTTCGAGCGGGCCGCGCCGGTGCGCCGCGCGCCGACCTACCTGCCGACCCTGCCGTAGCGCCGCTCCCGCCCGGTTCCCGGGATTTAACCCGCTGGGGTACCACCGGCCACCGGCGCGAACCGCGCCGCGCGGTCCGCGGTTGAACGCCACCGCGCCGGGAAGTCCCGCCGGTGACGGCACCGAGGTCGTGCGCCCGCCGGCCCGACGACCGGGGCGCACCGGGCGCAGGGAGGGAGACGGCGTGGGTGTGACCGGATCTGTCGGGTACCGCGCGCGGCGGTCCCGACCGTGGCTGCGGATGTTCTTCGCCGGGTTGGTGCTGTGGCTGGCGACGGTGGTGATCACCTACGCCACGGGGAACGCCAACCTGGTGCCCACGCTGGTGCTGCTGGGCAGCTTCCTGGTGCCCGCCACGTTCGTCGCGTGGGCGTTCGCGCACCGCCACTCCGGCGAGGTCACCGCGGAGCTGGTGTTCCGCACGTTCGCCGTCGGCGGCGTGCTCGGCGTGCTGGCCGCCTCGCTGCTGGAGAGCTACCTGCTGCGGCCCTCGCCGTGGCTGTTCGCCGGGGTGGCGCTGATCGAGGAGGCCGTGAAGCTGGGCGCGCTGGCCCTGCTGACCCGCCACCTGGTCGAGAAGTCGCCCCGCGACGGGCTGGTGCTGGGCGCGAGCGTCGGGTTCGGGTTCGCCGCCTTCGAGTCCGCGGGCTACGCCCTGACCGCCGCCATCACCGCCAACGGCCTGTCGCTGATGGACCTGGTGACCACGGAGCTGCTGCGCGGCCTGCTCGCGCCGTTCGGGCACGGCCTGTGGACGGCGATCCTCGGTGGCGTGCTGTTCTCCCGGAGCACCCGCGAGCACTTCCTGCTGACCGGCCGGCTGCTCGCCGCGTACCTCGGCGTGTCGCTGCTGCACGCGCTGTGGGACTCGATGAACAGCATCGCCGTCCTCGTCACCCTGGTCCTCACCGACCAGCCGTGGCAGCGGCGCCTGCTCGCCCAGGGCTACCTGCCCCAGCCGACCGAGGACCAGGTGCGGCTGTTCACGGTGTTCACCTGGTCGGGCCTCGTGCTGATCTCCGCCGTCGGGCTGCTGTGGCTGTTCGTGCTGGTCCGCTCCTCCCGCACCGCTCCCGTCCCGGTCACCGCGGTGCGCGGCTACCGGGTGCCGAGCCAGGCGCCGTGGTGGCCGGGCGGGCCGCGCTGACCGTTCACCGCTCGGCGCGCCGGGGGCGGGTAGGGACGCGTGATTACCGGGTACCCCCCGGGGCGGCCACCCCGGTGACCACCGACGTACCCGTTCGAGGAGGACCCATGGCCGACCAGCGCCGTCGCGAGCCCCGCCACGCCGACCAGGTGTGGACCCGGCAGGAGCGGTGGGAGGAGCGCCCGGACGGGCGGGCGCGGAGGGCGGGGTACCAGGAGACGGAGGTCCTGCCCGCCGCTCCGGCCCGGTCCGCCGTCCCGGAGCCGACCTCGTGGGACGAACCGCGCGCGAGCCGGCCCCGCACCTCGACCAGGCCGTTCGACGCCGGTCGGCTGTGGGCGGGCGGCGCGGCCACCGCGCTCGTCGCCGGCCTGCTCGCGGTCGTCGGCATCCTCGTGGCGCGGGGGCTGCTCGGCGTCGCCGTGCTCGCGCCCAAGGGCGAGGGCGCGTGGGGCAACGCCAACACCCTCACCTACTCGCTCGTCTCGGCGGCGTGCGCGCTGGCCGCGACGGGTCTGGTGCAGGTGCTGCTGGCCACCACGCCGAGCGCGACCCGGTTCTTCGGCTGGATCATGGTCCTGCTGACCCTGATCGCCGTGGTCCTGCCGCTCAGCCTGGACGTCAGCACCGAGGCGAAGGTCTTCACGGCCGTGCTCAACCTGGTCATCGGCCTGGCGATCACGCTGCTGCTGCGCGGCGTGGCGGCCAACGCCCTCCGGACCCGCGACCTCTGAGGGCGCTCACTCCCACTCCCACGCGATGCCGTGCACGCCGGGTTGGGCGTCCAGCACGCACGAGTGCGCCGTGCCACCCGCCCCGATGGTCAGCTCCTCGCCGTGCTCGGCGGCGGGGTCGGCGCGGGCGCGGTGGAAGCGGTGGGCGCGCACCGGTTGGGCCGACGGGTCGAAGGTGGCTTGCAGCAGCAGGAACCGCGCGGGGGTGCGCAGGCCGTGCTGGATGGTGCCCGACAGCGGCGGCGCGCCCGCGTAGGTGATCTCGAAGTCGAACACGTAGGTCTCGCCCGCGCGCAGGGCGTGGTCGAAGCGCAGCTCGACGGCCAGCAGCTCGTTGTCCGGCTCGGTGCGCACCCGGCCGACCCGGCAGCCCGAGGTGCGCGACAGGGTCGGCTGGTGGTCGGCGGAGCCGAGCGGGTGGAAGAAGCAGACCCACCGGTCCACCCCGTCGGCCTTGGCCGCGACCACGATCTCCGTGGTCACCGAGCGCTCGGTCCGGTCGGCGGCGATGGTGACGCCCATCCGCAGCGACAGCACCGACAGCCGGATGTTGCTGTCCAGGTCGATGCCGTCGCACGCGTCGAGCACGGACGCGTCGAGCCCCAGCGCGGCGGCCAGCGGGATGCTCCCGGGCACGTGGCCGATCCAGCGCCCGCGCGGGCGCTGCGGGCCGATGAGCCGGACCAGCGCGTCCGGCGGCAGCGACAGGCAGTCCTCCAACGCCCGCACGGCGCGCAGCGAGCGTTCCCCCTCCGGGGAGCGGTGGCCGCGTCGCCAGTAGCTCAGCGTGGCCTGGCTGACCCGCGCCCCGCGCGCCGCCATGCGCCGCTGCACGGCCTCCAGCGACAGCCCGGTGTGGCGGATGGCCAGGTCGAGGGCGTCGTGGAACGTGCCCTGGCGCAGCGCGGCGGCCAGGTCGTGGGACGGGGCAGCGTCCGGTTTGCGTGCGGCGGTCGTCACGGTGCCACCTCCTGTGCGGACGACCAAGCATGTGCACGTGGTCGCCGTCGTTCAAGGGCGCCGTGCGACCTCGGCAACACCGTGAAGGCGGTGTGATGGTGTGAAGGCCCCCGACCTGCGCTTCCGGGCCCGCCCGGCGACCCAAAGCGTGAGTATTCACAGCACGCCGGAGCGGGTGCCGCACGTGCGCGGCACCCGCTCCGCCCCATCCCGCCCGGTCAGCCGAGCGTCAGCGTCGCGTCGTCCACGGCCCACGAGGTCTGGAGGTTGCCGTCCTCGGTGCCCGCGAACTTCACGGCTACCGTCTGGCCGGCGAACCGGGAGACGTCGACCGCCTTGAGCGCGTACGCGCTGTTGCGGTCCAGGTTGGACAGCGTCGCCACGGTGGAGCCGCCCACCGACACCTGCAGCGTGTCGTAGGCGGTGGCCTCGGTCTCCGCCGTCCAGACCCGGACGTAGAAGCTCAGCGTGGCCTTGCAGCCCGCCGGGATGGTCACCGACTGGGTGATCGCGTCGGTGTGCGCCGAACCCCAGCCGCCGAACCAGGACACCCAGGTGCCGGTGCGCGCCGGTGCCTGCGAGCCGAACTGGCCGATGGTGCCGTTGGGGTCGCTCCACGCCGTGCGGCCGGACTCGAAGCCGGGGTTGACCAGCTTCTGGCCCGAGCAGCCACCGGGGTTGGTGGTGGTGGTGGTCGTCGGCGAGGTCGGGGTGGTCGTGGTGGTCGGTGAAGTGGTGGTCGGCGAGGTCGTGGTCGTCGACGGGGCGCACATCGGGTCACCCGACTGGGCGGGCACGCTCACCGCGTCCCAGGCGGCCTTGACCGCGTTGAACTCGGCGCAGCCACCGGGGAAGAGGTTCTTCGCCGCCTGGAGGGTCCACGTGCGGTAGCGCAGGTAGCTGCTGCCCGACGTCTTGAGCTGGACCGCGCCGTGGATGACCTTCAGCGCCTTCTGGATGCCGATGCCGGCCACGGTGCTGTTGTCGCAGGTGGGGCTGGCCGGCTGGCCGTTGGTCGGGTTGCTGCCCTCGGCCAGCAGGTAGAACCAGTGGTCGCCCGGCCCGGCGGCGGCGTGCACCTCGGCGTTGGGGATGCTGCTGGAGTAGCAGTTCGGGTCGTTGTTGTGCTTGGACGGCTGGTACATGTAGCGCAGGGGACCCGAGCCGACCAGGTTCACCTCCTCGCCGATGACGTAGTCGGGCTCGTCGTAGGCGGACGGCTCGTTGGCGAACCACTCGGTGGCCGCGCCGAACGTGTCGGCGATGAACTCCGACGTGCCGCCGCCGGAGAACCCGCCCGAGCCGGAGTGGTCGTCGATGCCGTGACCCATCTCGTGGCCCAGGATGTCCAGCGAGGCCACCCACTGCCCGCTCGGGTTGTGTCCGATGTGGACGTAAGCGGGCCGGGAGCTGTAGTAGTAGGCGTTGTTGTCGTCCAGGCCGACGTTGATCTTCCACGCGCCGCCCTGGCCGTCGAAGCTGTCGCGCCCCAACCACTGCGCCAGCATCTTGTTCTCGGTCTGCGCGGCGTAGAGCGCGTCGACGCAGCCGGTCTCCTTGCTGGTGGCGCTGCCGTTGCCCCAGCTGTCGTCGGGGCCGGAGAACACCGCGCCGGTGCCGTAGTCGCGGCAGTCCAGGGCGGAGACGGACGGGTCGGCCAGGTAGTACGTGCTGCCGGACCTGGTGGTGTCCAGGGGCAGCGACGGCCCGTTCCACTTGCCCGTGCCGGTGCCCGCCGCGACGTGCTCGACGGTGCGCAGCACGCGGCCGTCGACGGCGTCCACGTACACGCTGAGGCTGCTCAGCTCGCCGTGGCGGTCGCGGCCCTCGACGCTGCTCTCGAACGCGAGCCGCCCGGCGCCCTCGGCGACGACGACCTGCCTGCCCGCGGCGACCAGCTTCGCGCCGGTGAGCTGCCCGAGGGCCACCGCGTCGGCCTGCGCCTGCGTGAGCTTGGCCGCCTTGACGTCGACCTCGCCCAGGGGCTGCTCCTGCGCCACGGACGTGGTCAGCACCGTGCCGTTGCGGTCGGTGGCGATGACGAGGTCGCCGCCCACCACGGGCAGGTCGCCGTACGTGCGGTCGTACACCACGTACTGGAGGCCGCCCGCGGCCCGCACGGCGCGCCGCACGAACTTCTCCCTGCCGCTCGCGCGCAGGGCGGCGGGCGGCGCGGCCACCAGCGCGGCGGCCGCGTTGGTGGCGTTGGCCCGCGCCTGGGCCTCCGACACGGCGGGCGTGGACGGGGTGGGCGGCGCGGGCGCGGCGATGGCGGTCCCGATGACGACCATCCCGACCGCGAAGGCCCCGCCGACGGCGGCGAGGCGGTGAGTGGATCTCATGGCGTTCCTCTCCCGGGAGCCGCCGGCGTGCGACGGCGGCTCCCGGAATGCAGGGGAGAACGGTTTCGCGACGGTGCGAGAGGGCCGTCGCCGTGTGGACCGGACCACGCTAACTCCGGGCGTGGCGGGCCAGAAGCCCTATCACAGCACGGGAAGTTCACGTGCCGGTCGCGTCAAAACCGTGAAGCGCCGGACGGGTGGCGGAGATCCGATGAGCGCGGAACCGTTGCGCCGCAACAGGTGCGCCGGTTCCGGCCGGGCTCCGCCCGTCAGCCGGCGGGACGCGGGCGGGTCGGGGCGGGCGGTGCGGCGGTGCTGCCCCGGACGACCAGCTTCGTCGGCAGCTCCAGGCGTTCGTGCTCGGTGGTCCGCCCCTCGGCGAGCGCCAGGACGAACCCGGCGGCGGCGGCGCCCATCTGCGCCAGCGGTTGGTGGACCGTGGTCAGCGGCGGGTCCGACCACTGGGCGATGGGCAGGTCGTCGAACCCGACGACGCTCAGGTCGCCCGGGATCGCGAGGCCGGCGGCGCGGGCGGCGTGGTAGGCGCCCAGGGCCTGGAGGTCGTTCGACGCGAAGAGGGCGGTCGGCCGGTCGGGCAGGCGCAGCAGCTCGGCGGCCGCGTCCCGGCCGCCGTCGAAGTACAGCGGGGCCGTGCGGACCAGGTCCGGGTCGTGGGGGATGCCGCCCTCGTCCAGCGCGGCCCGGTAGCCGTCCAGGCGGGCGCGGCAGCACAGCAGGTCGTCGGGACCGCGCAGCACCCCGATGCGCCGGTGGCCCAGCCCGATCAGGTGGCGGGTGGCGACCAGGCCGCCGTTCCAGTTCGCCGCGCCCACCGACGCGATCGGGTGGCTGGGTTCGCCGGTCGGGTCGAGCGCGACGAGCGGGATGCCCCTGCTGTGGAGCTGGGCCAGCTGGTGCTCGGTGAACACCGCCGACACGGCGATCACCCCGACCGGTCGCCGGGCGAGCATCTGGCGCGCCCACGTGCTCTCGGGGGTGTGGGAGCCGTCCATCTCGGTCAGCGTCACGGCCAGCCCGCGTGGCCGCACAGCGTGCTCGATGCCCCGCACGATCTCCAGCGCCCACAGGCTGTCCAGCGCCTGGAACACCACCTCGACGATGGGCACGGCCTCGGACTTCTCCGACTTCCGGTACCCGTGCTCCCGGATCAGCTCCTCGATGCGCCGCCGCGTCCCGGTGGAGACGCCGTCGCGCCCGTGGATCACCTTCGACACCGTGGAGGCCGACACGCCGGCGAGCGCGGCGATGTGCGAGACCCCGACCTCGTTCCGCTTGCGCACCGTCGTGTCGTCCACGGGTTCAGCGTATGCGGTGGGCGCACCCGGCCGGCCGAGCCCGTCGAGAGAAAATTTCTCTCGACGGAGAGAACGTTGACGCGCACGGCCGCGTGCGCCATGGTGGAGGACACCTCAAGCCGGGCGTCAGGCCCGGTCGAAGCTCTGGGAGCGCTCCCAATCCAGGACTACGGAGGACAGACGCATGTCACGCAGATCCACGTCAGGGCGCTTCCGAGCGGCAACGGCCCTCGTGGCCGCCGGCCTCGTGCTGGGAACGGCCCTGGCGGTCGACACCGGCAGCGCCGCCGCGGACTCCTCGACCAAGTACCTGGGGGTGTTCCGCGAGACCAGCCCCACCGAGGTCCCCTCGGGGACGGTGAGCCGCTACGGCGTCACCCCGGCGAGCGTCCAGTGGTTCGACAGCTGGGGCACCGGCAACGCCTTCAACGCCGCCGCCGCGCGGACCCTGTGGGACCAGGGGGTCATGACCCACTACACCTGGGAACCGTGGAACACCGCCCTGGCGGTGGACGACCCGAACCAGATCCACCTCCAGGACGTCGTCGACGGGAAGTGGGACGGCTACATCCGGGCGCGCGCCGCGGAGTTCGCCTCGGTCGGCGCGCCGATCATGGTGCGCTGGGGGCACGAGTTCAACGGCAACTGGTACCCGTGGGGCATCGCCAACAACGGCGGCGACCCGGCCCGGTACGTCACCGCCTACCGGCGCGTCCACGACCTCGTGGTCGCCGCGGGGGCGACGAACGTGCAGTGGGTGTGGTGCTTCAACAACGGGTCCACGCCCGACAGCACCTTCAACGACCCCGCGCGGTCCTACCCCGGTGACGACTACGTCGACTGGGTGGCGGTCGACGGCTACAACTGGGGGTTCGGGCCGTCGTGGGACCCCACCGGCGACCACTGGACGAGCTTCGAGGCCGCGTTCTCCAGCGCTTACGCCAAGGCACGCGCCATCGCGCCGAAGCGCCCGGTGACGATCGCCGAGATCGCCTCCAGCGAGGACGGCGGCGACAAGGCGCGGTGGATCGACGACCTGTCCGCCGCCCTGGGCTCCGGTCGCTACCCGGACCTGAAGCTGGTCAACTACTTCGACCAGGACAAGGAAGAGCTGTGGTCCGGCACCTCGTCGGCCGCGGCCAAGGCGGCCTTCACCTCGTGGGTCGACCAGGGCTACATGCGGGGCAGGGGCGCCGACCTGGCGAAGGTCGTCGGGCAGTACAAGGGGACCGGCCCGACGACGACCACTACCACCACCGCGCCGACCGGTGCGTGTTCGGCGGCCTACCGCACGGTCAACTCCTGGTCCGGCGGGTTCGAGGGCGAGGTCACGGTCGTGGCCGGGGCCTCGGGCGTCAAGGGCTGGACGACCCGCTGGACCGCGCCGGCCGGGCAGGCGGTCAACCAGGTGTGGAACGGCGTGCTCAGCGTCAGCGGCTCGGCGGTGTCCGTGCGGAACGCAGGCTGGAACGGCACCCTGCCCCCCAACGGCACGGCCAAGTTCGGCTTCCTGGCCGGCGGGTCACCGACGGCGCTCGCGCTCACCTGCCAGAGCCCCTGAGGAACCGCTCCCCGTGGCGGCGGCGCCCCCGCGGGGGGGGGGGGGGGGCGGGGGGGGGGGGGGCGCCGCGCCCGGGCGGCGCCGCCCCCCCCCCC
>NZ_JBITXT010000022.1:44368-68650 GCF_044544865.1 Actinosynnema sp. NPDC053489
CGCCCCGGGGGTCCCCGGCCGGCGCTCGCCCACACGGCCACCCCCCCGCGCGCACCCGCCCCCGGGCCCGCTCCGGCCCTTGGGGCCGCGCGGGCCCGCCCGGGGCGGCTCCGGCACGGGCAGGCGGCAGAGCACCGGCGGACGCCCCACGCCCAGCGGCACCCCGGTGCGCCCGCTCTGGAGCCTCGACGCGCGCGAATCGCAACTGGACGCGGCCTCGGTCGGGATCACCGGTTCGGCCTTCCCGCGGGCCGGCGGGGTGTAGTCCGGCAACCACGCCGGGCCCCACGCGTACGGGTCGGCCTGGGCGTTGCCGAACGGGGACCACGCCAACCGCGTCTTCCCCGTCCTGTCCTGCGTGTCGGAGTCGTAGACCAGTGCGATGACCGTCAGCGCACCCGGGTCCACCAGGTCCGCTCGTCGTCGCGCCCCTCCGCGACGCTGACCGACCATTGTGGACGGTCCGGTTCGGACCGCCGCGGCTCCATCCTCCCGCAGCGGCCGCGCGCCTGTCGGATCACGAACCCGGTCGTGACCACGAACCCCCGTTCGGGTAACGGCCGAGCGGGCGGTGGTGACGACCGGGTGATTCGTGGTCCCGACCGGGGGGCGGTCGGAGATTCCCCCTATCGAGAAGGTCTGGATCGCGCGCCGTCCTCTACTGTCGGAACCGGGATCGCCACCGGGTCCCAACAACTTCCCGCGGAGGAACGCCGTGGCCGCCCCCACCGATCAGAGGACGACGCCGAACACCCCCGCGACCGCGGCGGAGGTCCAGGCACGCCACCCGGGGCAGGGCGGGCGAGAACGGTGCACCGGTCTTCGGGAACCCGCCCACCGCCGCGCCGGGTGACCCGGGCACCGCGAAGCCCCCGGCGATGCCCCCCAGGGATGACCTCCTGGCTATGCCCCCCAGCGATGTTCCCAGTCCACCCCACGCACACCAGTCCGACCCGGAGGGGTGCCCATGAGCCAGTCCGTCGCCACCAGGACCACGATGCCGCCCCGACCGGCCAAGCTGCGCGACACGGACGTCGCGGCCGTGCGGGCGATCGCGCAAGCGGCCGTGAACGTGGAGCTCTTCACGATCCCGCTGTACCTGACCGCGATGACCTCGATCCAGGGCATGCACCAGATCACCGGCAAGGACCAGGACTTCTACCGGGGTCGACTGTGGCCCGGTCCGGCGACCACCGCCGACCCGAAGACGCCGAACGAGAAGGCGTACAACCTCATCTTCTCGGTGTTCGTCGAGGAGATGCTGCACGTGCAGATGGCGGCCAACCTCGCCAGCCGCATCGGTGTCGTCCCGACCTTCACCGGTCCACCCCTGCAGAACGCGAACTCCGGCTGGACCTGCTACGGGCCGGACAAGACCGTGATCCCGCACATCGTCGACCTGACCGACACCACGCACCCGAAGACCGTCAAGGTCGACCTCGGCCCCGTCGACGACGGTCGTGTCGCCCTCTTCCGGGCCATCGAGGCGTCCGAGGAGGTCGCCAAGGAGGCGATCAAGCCCAACGCCAGGCACAAGTACTTCCCGATCGCGCCGTTCGACACGTGGAGACCAGGTGGCGAGCTCCCGATGTTCGGCACGATCGGGCACCTGTACCGGTGCTACTACGACTACCTCAACCTGCGGTACGACGACAACCCCGACGAACCGCTGTGGCACTACGCCTACGACTGCGGCCTCGCGCAGCGGGACCTGTTCAACTCGGTGACCGAGAGCCACCCGAAGCGGGAGTTCCGGGGCTTCGACACGACCATCACGCGCCCTTCCCTGCGGATGGTGTGGGACCTGCTCAGCGCCATCGCCGACCACGGCGAAGGCAGCGAGCTGCCCCGGGACCGCCCGCGGGCGGTCGACGAGAGGTACCAGGCCGACCGCGGAGCCCTGGAGCGGAACTACCCGCGCTACACCGACACCGGCGAGCCGACGGCCTCGGCGGACGCCGCGGCGCGCCACGGCAACGGCGTGATGGACCACCACGAGCGCTTCACCGAGCTCGACGGGTTGCGCAAGCAGGCGGGTTTCACCACCTGGCCGGACTGGCGCCCGACGGAGCCGAAGCCCTGGACCGCCGAGGACCTGGTCACGAAGGACTGGCGGGAGAACACCCACGACCTGCCGAGCCCGGAGGACGTCGCGCAGGCGATGAACGACCTGGGCGTCGACGACGGGATGTACCGCACGATCAGCCAGGCCGCGGTGGGGTCGATCGCCGGCGTCACCAGGGTCCTGGACGAGTTCTGGTCGAACGCGGAAGCGGAGTTCCCCTACCCGTCCATGGTCGGCTCGGGCGATCGCACGGCGATCTGCTGGGCGCTGTTCCGCAGGGCGCCCGACCTGAGCGCCGGGCCGGAGGGCACCGGGGACGGCACCCTCAAGCACGCCTGCCAGGCCCTGGACCTCCGCGACCCGGCCGGGAACGACTGCGCGACCGCGGACGTCTTCCACTCGTGCCGCGGGTCCAACGCCTGCCGGGCCGAGGGCGGGTGCGGGTTCGTGCAGCCGGTCGAGGGCGGAGGGGGCTGCGGGTCCGTCCTGGTGAAGGCGAAGATCACCGGCAGCACGGCAGACGGCGAGGACACCCGGTACTCCGCGCCGGGCGACAACAGGTGCCGCACCTTCGGCGGCTGCGCGGTCCCCATCTCGGCCTCGCAGATCCTGCCGCGGGGCGGGACCATGCAGTTGTTCGACTTCGTCGAGCCGGGCGACACCCCCGAACCGTTCGACACGATGACCTTCGAGCGCGGTGAGACCGTGCACCAGGCGGCTTACCGCGCGTACCGGGCCGTGATGGCCCACCGGGGAAAGCTCGTGCCGGAGTTCCCGCCACCGCCGAACGGGCTCCGGCTGGCCTTCCCCCCGTCGACGTGAGCCGCGCGGTGCAGCGCCTGGGACTGCCGAACCTCGGTGACGGCGTCGGGTTGCGCGACGTCCACTTCCGCCACCTGCTGGACACCCCGCCCGAGGACTGGGGGGTCGACTGGTTCGAGATCATCAGCGAGAACTTCTTCGGCGAGCACGGTTTCGCCGGTCACGTGCTCGACCACGTGACGGCCCACCGCCCGGTGGTGATGCACGGGGTGTCGCTGTCCATCGGCAGCACGGACCCGCTGGACACCCGTTACCTGGACGAGCTCGCCGCCCTGGCCGAGCGCGTCCGACCGGCGTGGATCTCCGACCACCTGTGCTGGACCGGGGTGAACGGGGTCACCAGCCACGACCTGCTGCCGATGCCCCTGACCCGGCGCAGCCTCGCCCACGTGGCCGACCGGGTCCGGGCGGTGCAGGACCACCTCGGCCGGCCCCTGATCCTGGAGAACCCGAGCAGCTACCTGGAGTTCCGGGCGTCGGAGATCCCCGAGTGGGAGTTCCTCGCCCGGCTCGCCGAGAGCACCGGCTGCGGTCTGCTGCTGGACGTGAACAACGTCTTCGTCAGCGCGACCAACCACGGCTTCGACGCCGTGGCCTACGTCGAGAACCTGCCGGCGGAGCACATCGTCCAGGTGCACCTCGCCGGGCCCGGCGATCACGGCCACCTCCTGCTCGACACCCACGACGGGCCCGTGCCGGACCAGGTGTGGCAGCTCTACGAGCTGGTGCACCGGCGGACCGGCGGGGTGGCCACCCTGCTGGAGTGGGACGCCGACATCCCCCCGTTCCCGGACCTGGTCGCCGAACTGGCGAAGGCCGCGACCGTCCGCGCCGGGCTCGGACCACCGACCGGAGCGGGCGCGCGAGGCCGGGCCCGTGGTTGAGCGGGACCTCGCCACCCTCCAGCGGTGGATGTTGAGCGCGTGCACGGGCCTCGGTGGCGGACCCGACCTCCGCGTCGCCGACGTGGTGCGGGGATCGGACCGGCTGGGCGCCGAGGACCGCCTGGCCGTCTACGCCCGCGGCTACCGCGTGCGGCTGCACGAGTACCTGAAGGCCGAGTACCCGGCCCTGCGGGCGTTGGTCGGCGACCAGGTGTTCGGCCTGTTCGCCGACGGCTACCTGGCGACCCACCCGCCGGCGTCGCCCTCGGTGTTCGACCTCGGGGCGGGCTTCGCCGACTTCCTCGCCGACACCCGCCCCGACCCCCACGAGCCTCCGGGCTCGCCCGACAGGCTGCCCGCGGCGCTCGCCCGCCTGGAACGGGCACGCGCCGAGGCACGCCGCGCGCCCGGGGTGGAGACGGACGCCGACCACCGGCCCGTCGACCCGTTCGACGTGCTCCGGCCGGAGGAGCTGGTCGTCCGCACGCCACCCGGCCTCCGGTTGCCGCACCTGGACTTCGCCCTCGTCGACACCCTGGCCGCCGTCGACCGGGGCGCCCGGCCACCCGTGCCGGAGCCCGCCGACACCCACTACGCCGTGGCCCGCACCGGCTACCGGGTCCGGGTGCACGTCCTGGAGCCGTGGCAGCACACCTTCCTGGGCCTGTGCGCGGGCGACGGCACTCCCCTGCCCACCGCGACCACCGCCACCGACCGCCGCCACGACGTCCCCCGGATCCGGGCCCGACTGATCACCTGGCTGCCCTCGGCCGCGGCCGCGGGGATGGTCACCTGCGTCCGGCGCGGGGGCTCCGCACGCGCGGCACGTCCCGGTCGGAGCCGTTAGGGTCGCGCCATGCCAGCGCCCTCCTTCCGCCTGCGCGCACTCGAACGGGACGACCTGCCCTTCGTCCACCAGCTGTTCAACGACGACCAGGTCATGTCCTACTGGTTCGACGAGCCGTTCGAGGCGCTGGTGGAACTGCGCGACATCTACGACCGCCACATCCACGACGAACGCGAACGCCGTTTCATCGTCGACGTCGACGGCGAGCCGGCCGGGCTGGTCGAACTGGTGAGCATCGTGGACGTGCACCGCACCGCCGAGTTCCAGATCATCATCGCGCCCTGGCAGCAGGGGCGCGGCCTGGCGTCGAAGGCCACGCGCAAGGCGCTGGACTACGCCTTCGCGGTGCTGAACCTGCACAAGATCTACCTGATCGTGGACGTGGCGAACGAGAAGGCGATCCACGTGTACCGGAAGGCCGGCTTCCAGGACGAGGGCATCCTCCGGGAGGAGTTCTTCGCCGCCGGCCGCTACCGCAACGCCCTGCGCATGGGCATCCTGCAGCACGAGCACCTGGAGCGGATGGAACGCGAACGGGTGTCGTGAACCGCCCGGCGCCGCGCCGACCCCGTTCCCGCCGACCCCGTTCCCGCCGGCCGCGTGCCCCGTCCCGGCCGGCTGGCGGCGCGGGCGCCGACCTCTTCGCGGCGTCGGTCGGCGGTGATCCGGTGGCGAAGGGCACAGTCGCCGGAACCCGCGAAGACCTGTGTTAGCTTTCCCGGGCCAGCCGGGTCCGCGGTCCTGCGGTCCCGGGCGGGGGAATCCGGTGCGAAACCGGAACTGACGCGCAGCGGTGAGGGGCCACGGTCCCGAGTCCGAATACCCACTGGCACCCCGCCGCGGGCGTTCCCGGGCGGGGCCACCGTACGGACGGGCTCCGCGAACGGGCCCTCGACGTGGAGGACTCGCCGTGCACCGGGCCCGTCTCCCCCTGCTGATCGCCGCCACCGCCCTGGCCCTGTCCGCCTGCGGCGCGCCGACCACCGCCGCCGACCCGGACCGGGGCGTGGAGAACTGCGGCCGCGCGGTGCGGGTGGCCGGGCCGCCCGAGCGCGCGGTGGCGCTCAACCAGGGCAGCGCGGAGGTCATGCTCGCGCTCGGGCTGGCCGACCGGATGGTCGGCACCGCCACGTGGACCGACCCGGTGCTGCCCGAGCTGGCCGAGGCCAACGCCAAGGTGCCGCGCCTGGCGGAGAACAAGCCCTCGCTGGAGCGGGTGCTGGAGGCGGAGCCGGACTTCGTGGCCGCCTCCTTCGAGTCCGTCCTGGGCACCGGCGGCGTCGCCACCCGCGACCGGTTCGAGCAGCTGGGCGTGACCACCTACGTGTCCCCCACCGACTGCGGGGCCAAGGACAACAGCGGGGACGGCGACGGGGTCCGCTCCGCGCCGTTGACCATGGACGACGTCTACCGGGAGATCCGGGACCTGGCGACGCTGTTCGCCGTGCCCGACCGCGGCGAGCGGCTGGTGGCCGACCTCCGGCGGCGGATGGCGGTCGCCACCGGGGGTCTCGACGCCTCCGGCACCAGCATCCTGTACTGGTTCGCCAACTCCGAGTCGCCCTACCTGGCCGGGTGCTGCGGCGCACCGGGCGTCATCACGAACGCCCTGGGCGCGCGCAACGCGTTCGACGACACGCGCGAGGAGTGGCCGCAGGTCAACTGGGAGACCGTCGCCGAGCGCGACCCGGACGTGCTGGTGCTCGGCGACCTCACCCGCAAGTCGCAGACCGCCGAGTCCGCGCAGGCCAAGATCGCGTTCCTCGAATCCGACCCGGTCACCTCGCGGATGACCGCCGTGCGGGAGAAGCGGTACGTCGCGCTGAGCGGGCAGGCGCTCAACCCGACCATGCGCACGGTCGAGGGCGTGGAGAAGGTGGCCGAGGCCCTGCGGCGGTTCGGGCCGCTCGGGTGACCGGCGCGGTCCGCGCCACGTCCTGGTACGCCGCCGGCCTGGTGCTGCTGGGCCTGTCGGTCGCGGTGGCGATCACGATCGGACCCGCCTCGATCGGCGTCGGCGACGTGTGGCGCACCGTGTGGGCGCACCTGCGGGGCGGCGGGCCGGTGCTGCCGCCGATCCGCGACGGCATCGTGTGGCACCTGCGGCTGCCCCGGGCGCTGCTGGCGGCGGTGTGCGGGGCGGGGTTGGCGGTGTGCGGCGTGGTGCTCCAGTCGCTGCTGCGCAACCCGTTGGCCGACCCGTTCGTGCTCGGGGTGTCCTCCGGTGCGTCGACCGGCGCCGTGCTCGTGGTGGTGCTCGGTGTCGGCGGCGGCGCGGTGACCCTGTCGGTGGGGGCGTTCGCCGGCGCGGTGGTGTCGTTCGCGCTGGTGCTGGCGCTGAGCCACCTGCTCGGCGGGCAGGTGGACCGGGTGGTGCTGTGCGGGGTGGCGGCGATGCAGCTGTTCTCCGCGCTCACCTCGTTCATCGTCCTCACCGCCGCCGACGCCGAGACCACCAGGGGCGTCCTGTTCTGGCTGCTCGGCTCGCTGGCCGGCGCGTCCTGGGGCGAGGTCGGGATCGGCGCGGCCGTGCTCGTGGTGACGCTGGCGGTGTGCCTGGGCCACGGCCGCACCCTCGACGCGTTCGCGTTCGGCGAGGACGCCGCCGCGGCGCTGGGCGTGCGGGTCGCCCGCACCCGCCTGGTGCTGCTGTGCGCCACCGCGCTGCTCACCGCCGTGCTGGTCAGCGCGTCCGGCGCGATCGGCTTCGTGGGCCTGGTGCTGCCGCACGCCGCACGCGCCCTGGTCGGGTCCGGGCACGGGCGGCTGCTGCCCGCCTCCGCGGTGGCGGGCGCGGTGTTCCTGGTCTGGGTCGACACCCTCGCCCGCACCGTCCTGGACCCGCAGGAGGTGCCGGTCGGCGTGCTCACGTCGCTGATCGGCGTGCCCGCGTTCGTGGTCGTCCTCTACCGCACCAGGAGGAGCCGGTGAGCCTGGCCGCCGACCGCGTCAGCCGCACGGCCGGCGGGCACCTCGTGCTCGACGGCGTGTCCGTGGCGTGCGCGCCGGGCACCACGCTCGGGCTGCTCGGCCCGAACGGCGCGGGCAAGTCCACCCTGCTGCGGTTGCTGGCCGGGCTGCTCGCCCCCACCGCCGGCGTGGCCACCCTCGACGGCGAACCGCTGTCCGGGCTGCCGCGCCGCGTCGTCGCCCGCCGCGTGGCCGTGGTGGAGCAGCAGGCGGACACTCAGGTCGACCTGAGCGTGCGCGACGTGGTGCGGCTGGGCCGCGTGCCGCACCGGCGCGCGTGGTCGGCGGAGTCCGAAGAGGACGGACGGGCGGTTCGGGAGGCGTTGGCGGCCACCGGTCTCACCGGGCGCGCCGACCAGTCGTGGCACACCCTGTCCGGCGGGGAGCGCCAGCGCGTGCAGCTCGCGCGGGCGCTCGCGCAGCAGCCCCGGGAGCTGCTGCTGGACGAGCCGACCAACCACCTCGACATCGCCCACCAGCTCGACCTGCTCGCCCTCGTCGCGGCCCTGCCGATCACCAGCGTCATCGCCCTGCACGACCTGAACCTGGCCGCGATGTTCTGCGACCGCCTCGTCGTGCTGCGCGCCGGGCGGGTGGTCGCCGCCGGGACGCCCGACGAGGTGCTGACGGAGGAGCTGGTGGCCGACGTCTACGGCGTGCGCACCGAAATCACCACCCTCGACGGGCGCCCTCACGTGCGGTTCCTCGCGGTGCGGCGGGAGCACGTCGGCTGACCCCTCATGGGCAGGCGAGGACGGGTGCCCCGGCCCGACCGCCGCTGCGCAGGTCGGCGAGGCCGACGTCCGCCAGCCCGAGGACCGCCTGGGCGGTGGCGCGGGTCGCGGTCGCCGGGTCGAAACCCGTGGCCCGCCAGGCGACGGCACCGCGTCGCCCGACCGGGCCGGCGCAGTCGACCTGGAGCGACTCGAGGAACCGCTTGGCCTTGCGTGCGGCGGCGTCCCGACCACCTGCCCGGAGCGCCTGGGCGGCCAGTCCGGTGCTGTTGGCGTTGGGCGGCTTCGTGCCGGAGCCGAAACCTCCGTCGGCGTTCTGCACGCCCACCAGCCAGGACAGGCCCTGCCGCGCCTCGCGCGGACGGCCGACGGCCTGGAGCGCCTGGGTGACCATCGCGGTGGAGTCCACGTCGCTCGCGCACGGCGTGGCCGCCGGGTCCAGGGGGAAGCCGCCGTCCGGGCACCGCGTGCCGACCAGGAAGTCCACCGCCGACACCGGGGCTCCCGCCGGCGTGCGGTCGAGCGCGAGCAGGGCCAGGGACTGGCTGAACGCGTTGCTGTGGTCCCCGTACGCCGAGTGGTCCGAGAACCGCCCCGACGGCGTGAGCAGCGCCAGCAACCCGGCTTCGAGGTCCACCCCGCCGAACGAGGTGGGGTCCGCGCCCGCGACCTGCGCGGCGAGCATCAGCTTCGCGTGCGCGCCCGCGTACGCCTCACCACCGGACCCGGTGTAGCCGGCGGTGGTGCCCGGCCGCGACAGCCACGCGATCGCGCGGTCGGCGTGGTCGTCGGCGGTGCGGGCCGCCGCGAACGCGAACACCCCGTCGATCGTCAACCCCGGGTCGGGGTACCGGACCCCGCCGAAGTCGACCTCGAAGCGCTCGCCGTCGACGAGCTGGCGGGCCAGCCACCCGGCGGCGGCATCCGCCCGGTCCCGCGTGACCGGCACGGCGGAGGCGGTGGACGGGACGAGCAGCGACAGGCCGGACAGCAGTGCGAGGACGGCGAGCACACGACGTTTCATGGACGATGAACCCTTCCCGCGAGCCACGACAGGACTTGGTGCACCGCGCTGTTCGATCGGCCAGCCCAGCTTGTCACCCCCGGCGCCCGGGTCAATCGACCATCCGCCCGCTACGGCGTCACAACAGCCCGCGTCGGAAGGCGGCGACGAGCCGGCGCGGCACGGTCAGCTCGCGGCCGTCGGGGGTCGTCACCGGGACCAGGTCGGGCGCCTGGGCCTTCCACCGGGAGCGGCGGTGGCGGGTGTTGCTCCGGGAGGTCCTGCGCTTGGGGACGGCCATGTCAGCGGTTCCTCCCCCCGCGGCGGCGGCCGGCGGTGCCCGTCACGCGGTGCGCGCCCGGCCGGAACGGGTGGTGCGGGAACGCGCCGCCGGTCGACGGGTCCCGGAAGACCACCGGGTGGTCGGGGTGGTTGCCCTGCTTCACAGCTCCTCCATCTCGTCGTGCCACTCGGCGAACGGGTCGGCGAACTCCAGCTCGTCGACCAGCGCCAGTTCCTCGTCGGTCACCAGCGCGTCGCGCAGGGCCGCCGTGATCTCCTCCGGGTCGGCCGAGCAGGTGATGACCACCAGCTCCTGCGACCTGCGCCCGTCGAGTCCGAATTGGTCGGCACCGAATTGGTCGGCACCGAACCGGTCGGCACCGGTCGCCGGCCACGGGCCGAGGTTGCCGACGTTCAGGCCGCCGCCGGCCGACTCCAGCCACAGCGCGACCTCCGGCCGGCCGGCCACCCACACCCGGCCGCGGGTGCGCACGACGCCGTCGAGCAGCACGTCCAGCGCTTCGTGCAGGCGCGCCGGGTGGAACGGGCGGCGCGCGGTGAAGTGCACGACGGCCGCGCCGTGCGCGGGTTCCCGGGGTGGTCGCCCGTGCAGCAGGCTGCCGAAGCCGTCGTCGACGCGTCCGCGGCGGGCGTCCGGCGGCAGGGCGGCCAGCAGTTCCGGCACGTCCAGCGCACCGCGGCGGCGACGTGGCGCGAGCGGGTTCAGGCGGTCGAGCACCGCGTCCAGGACGGGATCGACGCCGGTGCCGGTCAGCACGATCGCGTCGGCGAACTCGGCCTGGCCCACGACCACCTGCGCCACCGTGCGCTCGTCGCCCTCGGCCGCCTGCCGGCCGCGGTCGGCCAGCGTCTCCTCGCCCGTGGCGTCGGCCAGCCAGGTGTCGACGTCGACCACGGTCACCACGGCGCCGACGCGGACGTCGACCTCGCGCAGCGCGAGGCACACGGCTTCCGGTTCCAGCGCCGGGTCCAGGTGCACGACCACCCGGCCGCCCAGCCGCTCCAGCAGCGGCAGCAGGTCCAGGCGCAGGGTGCAGAAGACGCAACCGTGCGCCAGTTCCAGCACGGTCGGCTCCGCGTCCACCCACCGCCGCACCACACCTCGCGCGAGATCGCGCAGGTCGTGGCGCACCAGCACCGACCCCGGCACGTCCCGCCAGATCTCCTCCGCCACGTCGTGGTCGGCGAGACCGGCCACCAGTACGACCTCGGTTCCCATGTGGGCTAGCCTATCGGAAACGATTGTCGTTTCAAATTGGAGGTAGCGTGTCGTCACGGCACTGCCAGGTCACCGGGCGCCGGCCCGGCTACGGCAAGCAGGTCTCCCACTCCCACCGGCGCACCTCGCGCCGCTGGCTGCCCAACACCCAGCGGCGCCGCTACTGGCTGCCCTCGGAGAACCGGCACGTGGTGCTGACCCTGTCCACCAAGGGCATCAAGACCGTCGACAGGCGCGGCGTCGAGTCCGTCGTCGCCGAGCTGCGCCGCCGGGGGGTGAGGGTCTGATGGCCAGGTCCACCGACGTCCGGCCCATCGTCAAGCTCCGCTCCACCGCGGGCACCGGCTACACCTACGTCACCCGCAAGAACCGCCGCAACGACCCGGACCGGCTCGTGCTGCGCAAGTTCGACCCGGTCGTGCGCCGTCACGTCGACTTCAAGGAGGAGCGCTGATGGCCAAGAAGTCCAAGATCGCCAAGGACCGGCAGCGGCGCGAGATCGTCGCCCGCCACGCCGAACGCCGCCACGAGCTCAAGGAGATCATCCGCACCGACCCCGAACGCCGCGACGAGGCGCTGGCCGCACTGCAGAAGCTGCCCCGTGACGCCAGCCCCACCAGGCTGCGCAACCGCGACGCCGTGGACGGCCGCCCCAGGGCGTTCAACCGCGCCTTCGGCCTGTCCCGCATCCGCCTGCGCGAGATGGCCCACCGCGGCGAACTGCCCGGCGTCACCAAGTCGAGCTGGTGAGACGGGTGCCCAGGATCGAACGCACGCCCAAGCGCCGGGTCAACCTCCTGCGCCGGCAGGGAATCGCCGAGGTGGACTGGACGGACGCCACCCTGCTGCGCAAGTTCGTCTCCGACCGCGGCAAGATCCGCTCCCGCCGCGTCACCGGGCTGACCCCGCGGCAGCAGCGCCAGGTCGCCACGGCCATCAAGAACGCCCGTGAGATGGCGCTGCTCCCCTACCCGTCGCAAGGACGCTGACCGCGCCGGTGTGCCCCGCCCACCGGCGGAGCACACCGCCCGCGCGGCGGGGACTCCCGGACGCCCCGACGATGCCTTGACCCGATCGGTTCTTATTCGGGCCAAAGCGGATCCCTACCCTGGCTGTTCCCTGCACAGCACCACAAGGAGTTCACCATGTCGAATGGAACTCACAACCGTCGATTAGCCACCGCCCTCGGCTCCGCCGGTCTGGCCCTGGTCCTCGTGACCGCCCTGCTGACCCGGACCGGCAGCGCGGCAACGGAACCCGGCTCGACCGGCGGCACGTCGAGCGCCGAGATCGCGGCCGGGCTGGTGGCCGAGGGCGCTTCCCGGCCCGGTGGCCTGGCGGGACTGCTGGACCTCTTCCAGACCGGCGACTGCGCCGGGGTCACCTCCTACGCACAGGCGTCGGCGACCTGCCGCTCGGTGCTCGACCGGGTCGCGGACGCGGGCGCGGGTCAGCCGTTCCCCGCGCAGCTCCCGGACCTCGCCGGCCAGACCGACCAGACCGTCCCCTCGCCGCCGGCCGCGGACCCGGGCGACCGGCTGACCCCCGAGCTGGCCGACGAGCTGGAGGCCGCGGGCGCGCCGGCCGACCTCGTCGCCGGGCTCCGCCAGGTCCCGCCGGTCCTGCCGCCCCAGTACGACCCCCTGCCGCGACCGGGCGAGCCGGTGCCCCCGTCGACCACCTCGGTCCCGACCTGGACCACGACGGTCACGCCGACCACGACCAGCACGACCACCACGCCCTGCCCGACCACGTCGACGTCCGGCACGTCGACCACCACGACGCCGACGCGCACCACGTCCATCCCGGCGACGCCGACCGCGACCACCACGCGCACCGTCGCGCCGACGCAGACGGTGATCGGCCGAGCCGCGGCCACGACCACCGCCCCGTGCGCCACGACGTCGACCACCACCACCGGCACGACCAGCTCGTCAACGAGCTCGTCAACGAGCTCGTCGACCACTTCCGGTACGACGACGTCGACCACCACCAGCACCACATCCTCGACAACGACGAGCCCGACGACGACCACCAGCACGTCCACCACCACGATCCCGACCACCCCCACCACGACCACCAACCCGCCCCAGCCGCCGCCACCGCTGCTGGTCGCGGTGGGCGACTCGGTGACGTCCGGCCACGAGGCGCGCCCGGTGGGCGGTCCGCTGTGGCGCACGACGTGCGACGATCCCGGCACCGGGCCCGCCGCGCCCGGCTCCAGCTGGGCGGGCAACCTGCGGGCCGCGCTGGGCGTGCCGTGGAACCGCTACTTCAACTTCGCCCACAGCGGCTCGTCCACCGGGAACGTGCTGGCGACCTTCCCCTACACCAACCCGTGCGGCGTCGTCTCCCAGCCGGCGCGCCCGCAGATCGCCGACGCCACCGCGGTCCTCGCGGCCAACCCGAGCCGGGCGGGCGCGGCCAACGTCGCCGTGGCCACCGCGGGCGTCAACGACACCAACTGGACCGCCGTGGCGCAGCAGCTCGTCGTGCGCCAACTCGGCGGCAACCTCGGTGGCGGCGCGGCCGCGCCCGCGTGGGCCGTGGCCAACCCGGGCGCCTGCACGGACTGGGTGATGGGCAACCCGAGGGGCAACCCCGGCGCCCCGCCCGGCGCGATCCCGCCCGCGTGGAACGGCGTGGCGACGTCGGCGGCCATCTCCGGCGGCGCCGCCTCGATCGCGCTGAGCCTGATCGGCGCCGATCCCGGCGCACAGGTCAGGTACCTGCTGTACTACCGGTGGATCGGCGACCCCAACCTCCCGCCCGCCTGCTCGCCGGCGGCGGTGCGCGCGGTCACGATGCTCAACCAGTGGATCGGCTTCGGCATCCTGGTCGCCCAGGTCACCTGGGCGCTGGCTGGCGGCAACCCCAACCGCATCCAGGCCGTGTGCCAACTCCTGTGGAACCCGGCGCCGGCCTCGGTCCAGACGAGGATCGTGTCGTGGGGCCGCAACAACTGGGCGCTGGTCCCCGGGTGGCCGCACCCGAACGCCGGTGGTCGGGGCGCGCTGTCCGGCTGCGTCAACGGCACGCTGCCCCGCGCCCCCGGTGGCGGCGTGGCCTGATCGACGCCGGGGTGGTGGGCGGTCCACCCACCACCCCGGTCGCTCCGCGCGGTTACTTCACCGACCCGCTCGCGCAGCGCAGGACTGGATCCGCTCCGTGCTCCCCGGGCCGCCACCTCCGGCGCCACCGGACCGCGCGCGCGTGGTGGTCCGCTCCGCCGCACGGGTGCCGTAACCTGTGGCCATGCAGTCACCGGTGTCGCTGGGCGGCGCGCGGCAACCCGACGCGTCGAACCACCTGTGCCTGCGCTTCGAACGGCGGGCCGAGTTCGAGGAGCGGGCGCGGGAGTACCTGCGCGCCGGGCTGGCCGCCGGTGAGCGCGTGCTGTACGTCGCGCCCGGCGATCCGGCGGAGCTGGCCGACCGGCTGCGGCTCCCGGAGCCCGGGGTAGACGTGCGGCCGGACGCCGTGCAGGTCGCGTCGCTGAGCGCCACCTACCGCTTCGACACCGTGATCGACCCGCGGCAGCAGGTGCTGGCCTACGCGGAGGCGACGGAGGCGGCGTTGGCCGCCGGGTTCACCGGGCTGCGGGTCGCCGCGGACGCGACCGCGCTGGCGCGCACGCCCGCCCAGCTCGACGCCTTCGCCCGCTACGAGCACCTGGTCGACCGCTACATGACCGACCACCCGATGTCGGCGATGTGCGCCTACGACCGGACCGAGCTCGGTGACGAGGCCGTCGCGCAGATCGCCTGCCTGCACCCGGTGACCAGCGTCGACGCCACGCCGTTCCACCTGCACACCCACGCGCGCGGCGCGGCGGCCGCGCTGGACGGCGAGCTGGACGACCGGGTGCGCGAGCTGTGGCCGGCCGCGCTGGGGCGCGCCGAGCTGCGGTCGACGGGCGGCGAGGTGGTGATCGACGCGACCGGCCTGGAGTTCATCGACCACCGCAACCTGCTGGCGCTGGCCGACTACGCCGACCGGCGCGGCACGACGGTGG
The DNA here is from genome assembly GCF_044544865.1 of Actinosynnema sp. NPDC053489. Lineage (NCBI taxonomy): Bacteria > Bacillati > Actinomycetota > Actinomycetes > Pseudonocardiales > Pseudonocardiaceae > Actinosynnema > Actinosynnema sp. NPDC053489. The sequence goes on from NZ_JBITXT010000022.1 coordinate 59,231, forward strand.
TGCTGCGGACGGCGCTGTCGCACCCCGCCCACCTCCTGCGGGTGCTGAACGTGACCACCGTCCGCGTGGAGCAGGCCGCATGAGCACTTCGAAGCGCGGCTACGACCACTCCGCGATCTACTACGCCTCCGACGAGGAGCTGCTGGCCGTCGTGGTGCCCTTCCTCTCGGAGGGGTTGGAGGCGGGCGAGCCGACCGTGGTGTCCCTGGAACCCGAGCGGTCCGAGCTGGTGCGCCGGGCGCTGCCCCGGTCGGCCGAGGCGGTGTTCACCGTCGTGGACGACCTCTACGCCCGGCCGGCCGCCGCGATCAAGTCCTACCGGGAGATGATGGCCGGGTTCGTGGCCGCCGGCGCGCGGGGCATCCGCATCGTCGGCGAGGTCCCGCAGGCCGCGTTCACCACCGCCTGGGACTGGTGGGCCCGCTACGAGTCGGCGGTCAACCACGCCTACGACGAGTTCCCCCTGCGCAGCATGTGCGCCTACGACACCCGCGCCACCCCGCGCCGGGTCCTCGACGACGTCGTCCGCACCCACCCGTTCGTCGCCACCCCCGACGGGGGCCACCACGTCGGTGACCACTACGTCGAGCCGCCGGACTTCCTCGCCGAGCCGCGCCCCGTGGCACCGCTGCCGATCCAGCACACCCCGCCGCTGGTGGACCTGGTCGACCCGAACCCGTCGACCGCGCGGCTGGCGGTGCTGGAGGCCAACCGGAGCGACCTGCCGGCGGCGGAGGTGGAGGACCTGATGCTGTCGGTGAGCGAGGTCGTCACCAACGCACGGCGCCACGGCCGCGCGCCGGTCCGCTTCCGCCTCTGGTCCGACGCCCACCACGTGGTCGTCACGTGCCACGACACCGGTCCCGGCCCCAGCGACCCGTTCGCCGGCCTGCTGCCCGCGCCCGACCGCGACCTGGGCGGCCTCGGCCTGTGGCTGGCGCACCAGCTGTGCACCCACGTCGCCCTGCACCGCGACGACACCGGCTTCACCATCCGCCTCACCGCGGGCCACCCCCGGCCGCGCTGCTGACGCGCCGGCCCGCTCAGGCGCGGGGACCGGGGTCGGTCCGGCGGGGGTGGTCGGGGCGCAGCGCCGCGAGGGCGTCGGCCACCGTCGGGTGAACGCCGAGCACCCCGACCGTGCCGGTGACGGTCAACGGCCGCAGCACGAGGCGCTGGGCCGCGACGACCACCACGTCCACCCCCTTGGCGCGGGCGTGCCGGTGGAGGGCGAGCAGCGCGTTGATGCCGGAGGAGGCGAAGAACGTCAGCCCGGACAGGTCGACGATCACCGGGTTGCCCTCGTCGAGGCGCGCGACGACCTCCGCTTGCATGGTCAGCGCCGGGTCGGCGTCCAGTTCCCCGGTCACGGTGACCACGGAGATGTCCCCGAGCACTTCCGAGCGCACGAAGAAGGTGTGTTGCGGCATGGCGGTAACGCCTGTCTGTCCGAGGTCCGTCGGGCCGTGGATCACCCAGGTCGACGATCGGGCAGCCTGTTCGACCCGCCACGTCCCGAGCGCAGCGCCCCGGCACGTGCCCGGCACGCGCCGCGACTCCACTCGGGTGAACTCTAACCGACCGGGGTGCTCCGGGGCCGCCCCGCCGGAACCGGGACGAGTCGTTCCCGATCCGCGGGAGGCGTCTCCCGCGGATCGGGAACGGCGAAGTGACGTTAATCATCCACAGTGGACGACCACCGCGGTGATCACCACACCGTGTCGGCCATGGCGATCGTGGAGTAGGCGTACGGGCGCTGGGTGCTCGGTGCCGCGCGGTGCCGCGCGCCGGCGCCGACGCCGATGACGAGCCGGTGGCCGCGGAGCATCTCCTCGTGCAGGCGGAGCAGCGACTCCCCCGGCTCCAACCCAGTGGTCTCGACCAATCGCTCGCGCAGCAGCCGGTAGACCTCCAGCGCCTGGAGCCGCTGCCCGGTGCGGTACAGGGCGACCATGTACTGCCGGTGGAAGGTCTCGTGCAGCGGGTACCGGGCGCAGATGATCCCCAGCTCGTCCAGGCACTGCTCGAAGCGGGACAACCGCAGCTCCGCCTCCAGCCACTGCTGGAGCACGCGGACGCGGGCCTCGTGCAGTTCCCGCACCATCGCCTCCAGCGCCCGCGTCGGCCGGATGTCGGCGAGGGCGGCGCCACGCCACAGGTCCAGGGCCTCGCGCAGCAGGCGGGCCGCGCGGTCGTCGTCCCCCACCTCGAGCGCCTGGTAGCCCGCCCGCGCGGTGCCGCGGAAGAGGTGCAGGTCGAAGCACGTCTCGTCGATGGCCAGCACGTACGCACCGTCACGGGTCTTCAGCACTTCGCGGCCGCGCCGGTCACCGAGCACGCCGTCGAAGTGCTTGCGTAACCGCAGTATGTAGTTCTGCAACGTGGTCAAGGCGGTCGCGGGCAGGACGTCGTCCCACAACGCCCTCATCAGGCCGTCGACCGTGGTCACCCGGTTCGCGTTCATCAGCAGCAGCGACAGCAGCTGCCGCTGCTTGCGCGCCGGCGGCACCATGTCGACGCCGTCCACCGACAGGGACAGCGGTCCGAGAACTCGTGCTTCCATACCAATACCCCCATGATGCGAAGGTCCCCCAACCAGGACGTGGAAGACCACCTCGGTCTGCGAGGTTGATTGGCGACCACCGCCGCGGGACTTGACACAGCGGCCACGTGCGGTCGATGCGTCCACGATATCGATCGCCTTCCAATAAGCTATGTGATGTACCTCTCAAGGGGGTTAAAACCTCAACCGGTGCGACGCGAACCCAAGTCGCCCCGCGATTCGGCCACCACCTCGTGCGCTGAACGAGTGAAAGCCGCGGTGAACGGCGAGGTGGTGTCGCTGCAATAAGCCAGGCAAACCGTCTCCCGGGCCAAGTCGACCACCGGTAAGCGCACCACGTCCGGTCGGGCGTAGAACTTGGCGGCGGACTCGGGCAAAAGGGTGATCCCCGCGCCGACGGCGACCAGTTCCAGCTTCTCCTCCATCGCCCGGACGTCGCGCACCTGCACCGGGAAGGGGGACGTGTCGGCCGGCAGCACGGTGATCCGCCCGCGTGCCCGCACCGGCACGGTGGCGTGCGCCAGGTCCCGGGTGCCCGCGTGGTGCAGCACGGTCTCGCCGGCCAGGTCGTTGCGCGTCACGGCCCGCCGCCCGGCCAGCCGGTGGTCCGCCGGCACGAGCGCCACCCGCGGTTCGGTGAACAGGTCCACGACCGTCAGGTCGTCCTCCACCAGCGGTTTCCGCACGAACACCACGTCGGCCGTGCCGTCGTAGAGGACCTTGGCCTGCTGGTCGCGCTCGATGTGCACCACCGACACGTCGACGTCGGGCACCTCGTCCAGGAAGCGCCGGACGACCGCGGTGACGGGTGTGCCGCAGGTGAACCCGACGGTCAGGCGCGGTCTCGTGCGACCGGTCGCGACGACCCGGCGGCTCAGCGCGGTGGCGGCGTCGAGCACCTCCCGCCCGCCGGCGAGCAGCCGTTCCCCCGCCGGGGTGAGCGCCACGGAGCGGCTGTTGCGCACCAGGAGCTCCACCCCGAGCTCCTGCTCCAGCGCCCGGATCTGCCTGCTGAGCGCGGGCTGGGCGATGTGCAGCGATTTCGCGGCCTGTCCGAAGTGCAACCTTTCAGCCACTTCTACGAAGTACCGAACCTTTCGCAGATCGAGGTTCACCCCTACCCCCAATTTGTGGATGGAACTCGACCGATGCCGTAGCGGCATCGGTCGGAGCCGGACGGGTATTGGACCCGCCCGGCTTCCTCTGACAATGTCGGATTGTCGGTCCCGCCGGTGCCGGATGGGCGCGGTCGGGTCGTATCACACCACCGGGAGACGGCGATGAGCCTGAACGGAAAACGCGTGCTGCTGATCGGGGGAACCTCGGGCATCGGTTTCGCCACCGCCACCGCCGCGGCCGAGCGCGGCGCTTTCGTGGCGGTCGCGTCGAGTTCGCAGGACCGGGTCACGACGGCGTTGAAGCGGCTGCCGGACACGGCCGAGGGCCACGTGCTCGACGTGACCGACGAAACCGCGATCGCGGAGTTCTTCGAGCACTTCGGGGACTACGACCACCTGGTCTACACGGCGGGCGACTCGTTGCGGCTCGGCTCGTTCGCCGAGTCGACGCCGGAGAAGGCGAAGGCGTTCTTCGAGACGCGGTTCTGGGGGTCCTACGCGGTGGCCTTCCACGGTGCCGAGCGCATCCGCCCCGGCGGGTCGATCGTGCTCAGCTCCGGCAGCGCGGGCGTGCGGCCGCGCAAGGGCATGACGATCGCGGCGGCGGTGACCAGCGCGGCGGAGGCCATGGCGCGGGCGCTGGCCGTCGAGCTGGCGCCGATCCGGGTCAACGTGGTGCGGCCGGGACCCACCCGCACGGAGATGTGGCACCACAGCGTGGCCGACCCCGAGGTGGTGTACGCGAACTTCGCCGACCACCTGCTGGTCGGCCGGGTGGGCGAGGCCGAGGAGGTCGCGCGGGCCTACGTCTTCCTGATGGAGCAGACCTTCGCCACCGGATCGGTGCTCACCGTGGACGGCGGGCACTTCCTGGGCTGACGACCCGTCGCCGGGTGCGGTGGGGGTCCACCCCGCCACCGCCCCGGCGCACCCGTGAGGAGCGGTGGCATGACGATCGACGACGTCCGGCTCGACGCGCCGGGGTTCGACCCGGGGGCGGTGCGGTCCGGCGTGGCCCGCGCCCTGGCCTCCACCCGGCTGCTGTCGATGGCCACGGTGGGAGAGGACGGCCTGCCGTGGGTCAACCACGCCTACTTCTCGGTCGACGGTGACTTCGTGCTGCACCTGTTGACGCGGCCGGGCAGCAGGCACGCCCGCAACCTCGCGGCGACGGGCGGCCGGGTCGCCGTGGCCGTGGCCGACACCGCGCAGCCCGGGGCGCCGACGCGGCTCGGCCTGCAACTGGCGGGCCGGTGCGGGCGGGTGCCCGACGACGAACCGGGCCCGGAGGCGTTCCGGGCCCGGTTCCCCGCGTTCGCGCCCCACCTGGACCGGGCGGGCGGCCTCGCCGCGGCCGGGCTCCCCGTGCGGTTGTACCGCGTGGTGGTCGAGGAGTTCCGGCTCTACGACGAGGCCGCGTTCGGCGGCGAGGTGTGGGTGGACGGCGTGGTGCGCCGCGCCGTCCCGGTCACCGACCACCGGTGACGACCCCCGCCTCCGCGGCCGGAGCGCCCGCGGGGGCGGGGACCGCCGCGGTGGTCGAGCGGCGCAGGAAGATCGCGACCAGCACCGCGCCCACGGCGACGACCGCAGCGGTGGTGAGCACCCCGGTGACCACGCCGCCCAGGACCGCCCCGGCGTCCGGGCGCCCGTCCACCCGCGCGGCGACGACGGCGCTGAGGATCGGGATGCCCACGGTGAAGGCCACCTGCTGGGTCATCGACGCCAGGCCGGTGGCCAGCCCCTGCTCCTCGTCGGGGATGCCGGAGACGGCGACCACCGTGTAGGACACCACGGAGAAGACGTGGCCGAAGCCGTTGGTGGCGGTGCAGACGACGACCAGCACGATGCCCGTCGCGGTGTCCGTGCCCAGCAGGAACAGCACCGCGCACGACAGCGCCTGGAGGGTGAGGCCGGCGACGAGGGCGGCGTGGGAGCTGCCCAGCCACTTCATCGCCTTGGGCGCGAGCAGGCCGCCGAACACCGACGTGACGCCCCAGGCGGCGAAGATCAGGCCCGTGACCAGGGCGGACTGGTGCAGCACGCGCTCCAGGTACAGCGTCATGAGGAACGCCAGGGCGCTGGCCATCGAGAACGTCACCAGGCCGCCGAGGTTGCCCCAGCTGACCGTGCGCCGGCGCAGCACCTGCACCGGCACCAGCGGGTTGCTGCTGCGCAGCTCGACCAGGAAGAACGCGGCGAACAGCACCGCGCTCAGCGCGAGCGCGCCCAGGGTGCTCGCGCCGCCCCAGCCCGCGCGCTCGGCGTTGGTGACGCCGTAGACCAGGGCCAGCATGCCCGCGGTGACGGTGACCGCGCCGGGCACGTCCAGCCTGCCGACCGCCGCCGAACGGCTCTCCCGCAGCACGGCGAGGCCGCCGAGGATGAGGAACACGCCGACGGGGACGTTGATGAAGAAGGTCCACCGCCAGCTGAGCAGGTCGGTGAGCACGCCGCCGAGCAACGACCCGGCGGCGAAGCCGGAGGCGAGCAGGGCGCCGCTGAGGCCCAGCACCTTGTTGCGGCGCGGGCCCTCCGGGAACGACGTGGTGACCAGCGACAGCGCCGCGGGCGTGACGACCGCGGTGGCAAGGCCCTGGCCGACGCGCGCCGCGAGCAGCAGCGCCGGCGTGGTGGCGAGGCCGCCGACGAGCGAGGACAGCGTCAGCAGCGCCATGCCGCCGAGGAAGAACCGGCGGCGGCCGAACAGGTCCGTGATCCGTCCGAACAGGAGCATGAACCCGGCCGCCGCGAGGGCGAACGCGCTGACGATCCACTGGAAGTCGGTCAGCGCCATGCCCAGCGAGGAACCGATCACCGGCAGCGCGACGGTGACGATGGAGAAGTCGACGGCGAACATGAACTGGGCGCCCAGCAGCACGACCAGCGTGAGCTTCTGGCGCCCCGTCCACGTGCCGACGTCGGGTGCGGTGGTCTGATCCATGCACCCCAGCGTCGGGCAGCCCGGCGGGGGGCGGAAGTGCGTGGTTGTCCTGGTGTTGCCACCACCAGTTTGCCGCCGCGGCCGGGCGGGCGAGCCGGGAGCCGGGCGGGCGAGTGGGGGACCGGGCGGGCGGGCCGGGGACCGGGCGGGCGAACCGGAAACCGGGCGGGCGGACCCAGAGCCGGACGGACGAGCCGGGAACCGGCCGAGCGAACCCAGAGCCGGACGGACGAGCCGGGAACCGGCCGAGCGAACCGAGAACCGGACGGGCGAGCTGGGAGCCGGACGCGCCCGGCACACCGGCCGCGCCACCGTGGCGGCCCACGACCGCTTCCGGGACGTGACCGCTTCCGGGACGCGGCCGCCGGGCCGGCGGGGCACCGCCGCCCCGACGGCGCCCGTCAGCCCACGCGGCGCAACCGCGCGTGGCCGGTGAGCTGGGCCAACCGCCGCGCCGTCTCGCCGCCCGGCGCGGCGGTGAACAGCATCAGCTTGGTGTCCTCGCGGTCGGCCAGGGCGAACACGTGCTGCTCCAGCTCCAGCCGCCCCACCACGGGGTGCTCGACGGCGCGCTCGCGCGGGTGGTCGACGCTGACCTCGTGGCGGGCCCACAGCTCGGCGAACTCGGGGCTCTGCGCGCACAGCCGCGCCACCAGCTCGGTGAAGCGCTCGTCGCCGGGGAACCGCGCGGCGTCGGCGCGGAACTGCGACACGACGAACCCCGCCACCTGGGACCGGTTGGGGTAGCGGTCCCGGCTGTCGGGGTTGGTGAAGAAGGCGACGACGCAGTTGTGGTCCTCCTCGCGCAGCGCGAACACCGCCCGCGCCGCCGCGTTGGCCACCACGATGTCCCAGCGCCGGTCGATGACGTAGGCCGGGCTGTCACCCCACCCGTCGACGACCCGTTGCAGGCGCGGGTCGGCCACCACGTCGGCGCCGTGCGCCCGGGGTGGTGGTTGGAGCCCCGCCAGCCGGTACAGGTGCGCGCGCTCCAGCTCGGTGAGCCGCAACGCGCTCGCCACGGCACCCAGGACGCGGTCGGACACGTTGATGTCGCGCCCCTGCTCCAGCCACGCGTACCAGGACTCGCCGACGCCGGCCAGCACGGCGACCTCCTCGCGCCGCAGGCCGGGGGTCCGCCGCTTGCCGCCGTCGGGCAGGCCGACGTCGCGCGGTGAGACCCTGGCCCGGCTCTTGCGCAGGAAGTCCCTGAGCTCGGCGCGCTGCGCGGCCGTTCGGTTCGACATCTCCCTCTCCCCCCGCGGACGATCACACGCCCGCAGGACGTGCAACGCGGCCGGTTCGGCGGGCAATTCCCGAGAAGGCTCACCCGATCCGGTCATCCGCGGCGTCACGCAGCGTGGGCCGGGCCGCCCGACGCCGGCGCCGCACGAGCTGCTCGCCGGTGAACAGCACCAGCGCCGCCGCGGCGAACACCGCCCCCACCACGCACACCCCGCCCCAGCCGAACGCGGCGTAGGCCGCGCCGGAGGCGCCCGCGCCGGTGACTCCGCCGACGAAGTACACGGTCAGGTACGCCGTGGTGAGCCTGCTGCGCGCCTCGGGACGCAGCCGGTAGACCACGCCGAGGTTGGCCACCTGCATCCCCTGCACGCCGAAGTCGATGACCACCACGCCGAGCAGCAGCAGGGGCAGCAGCCCGCCGCCCTCGACGCCGACCAGGCCCCAGCTGACGAGCACCGCCGTCAGCAGCAGGCCGGTGGTCAGGTGCTCCTTGCCCCGGTCGACCAGCCGCCCGGCGATCCGCGCGGCCAGCGCGCCGACCGCGCCCAACACGCCGAACAGGCCGATCACCGCTTCGGAGTAGGAGTAGGGCGGTTCGGCGAGCAGGAACGCCAGCGACGTCCAGAAGGCGTTGAACCCGGCCAGCGAGAGGAACGCGTACGCGCTGCGCAGCCGCAGTTGCGGTTCCTCCCGGACCAGGCGCGCGGTGGAGGCCAGCAGGGCCGGGTAGCGCACCCGTTCGGCGGGCGGCACGGTCGGCAGCGCGCGGTGCAGCACGACGGCCAGGACCAGCACCAGCGCGGCGGCCAGCGCGTAGACCGCGCGCCACCCGAACCACTGCGCGACCAGGCCGCCGCCGGTGCGGGCGAGCAGCACGCCGACGAGCACCCCGCTCATGATCTTGCCGGTGACCCGGCCGCGCTGGTCGGCGGCCGACAGCGTGGCGCCGAAGGCCACCATCAGCGGCGACACGACCGCCCCGAGCGCGACCACCCCGGCCGCGACGACCAGCCACTGGATGGTGGGCGCGACCGCGGACAACGCCTGGAACACCGCGACCAGCCCGAGCAGGCCGACGGCCAGCCGCTTGCGGTTGACCACGTCGCCGAGCGGCACCAGCAGCGCGATGCCCAGCGCGTAGCCGACCGTGCCGGTGGTGACGACGAGCGACGCCGCGCCCGGGCCCACGTCGAACGTCCGGGAGATGGCGGTCAGCAGGGGCTGGGCGTAGTAGATGTTGGCGGCGGAGAAGCCCGCGGTGACGGCGAGGAGGGTCGCCAGGCCCGACGAGATGCCCGCCGCCGGTGCGGCCGTGCCGGAATGGGTGTTCGCGTCCAAGGACTGCTCGCCTTTCGAGGGGAACCGGCGCGCGTGCGCCGGCGGGGGTCCGTCGGCGGGGGATCCGTCGGCGGGACCGAGGATGCCGGTCGGGGCGCCCCCCCCCGCGGCGGCGGCCCCCCCCCCGGGGGGGGGCCCCCCCCCGGCCGGCGACCAACAAGAGCCCCCCCCCCCCCGCGGGGTGGACCCACGGGCGGGCCCCGTAGAGCGCG
>NZ_JBITXT010000022.1:68657-81886 GCF_044544865.1 Actinosynnema sp. NPDC053489
CGTGGGGGGGGGGGGGGGGGGGGGGGGGGGGGGGGGGGGGGGGGCGGGGGGGGGGGGGCGGGGGGGGGGGCCCCCCCCCCCCCCGGGCGCGCCCCCCCCCCGACCGGGGGGATCACACCAGGCCGTGCTCGGCGAACACCTTGCGCACCACCGCCAGGGCGTTGAGCACCCTGGGGATGCCGCTGTAGAGCGACACCTGGGTGACCGCGGCCACGACCTCGTCGCGCGGGACGCCGATCCGCAGCGCTCCCCCGACGTGGAAGGCCAGCTGCGGTTCGCAGCCGCCCGCCGCGGCGAGCACCGCGATCGTCACGAGCTGGCGCGTGCGCAGGTCCAGCCCCGGGCCGCCGAGCACCTCGGCGAGGCCGTGCTCGATGAAGGAGGCCAGCCCGGGGTCCAGGTCGGCCACCCCCTCCCAGGGCGGGGTGGCGCCGGGCGGTGCCAGCCTGCCGAAGACCTCCTCGGCGCTCATGCCCGGAACGCCTCGGCCGCGGCGTGGCTGTCCTCGTGCATCGAGTACCGGGTGATGCGGTCGTCGGAGACCTCGACGTAGAGGGCGAACCGGCTGTGGAACCGCTTGCCGGTGGCGGTGATCAGGTGGGTGAAGGACCCGGTGGCGAAGGCCCGCTCGTCGTCGCCGAGCACGTGGTCGACGTCGAACTGCTCGGTCACCACCCCGGTCGTCGCCGCGTCGAGGAACGCCTCGACCTCGGCCCTGGTGGTGCGCCTGCCGGTCCACGGCACGGTGTCGGAGCCGGCGACGTCCCAGGTGAAGTCGTCGGCCAGCAGGTCGAGCAGCGCGGGCCGGTCGCCGCTGCCGAAGGCGGCGAAGAACCGCCGCACCGCCCGGACCGCCGCGGTGGGTGTTTCGGTCGTGGTCATGGTCTTCCTCTCGGTTCGTCCGCGCGGAGCGCGGGGTCAGCCGCCGGCCGCGGGTCGCAGGACCCGGACGGGCATGTCCGGCGCGGGCACGGGCAGCGTGGGTCGGGGTTCGGGCATGAGGCGCGCCAGGTGCGCGCGCAGGCCGTCGAGGTCGGTCGGGTCGCCCAGGTGGGACAGGTGGCCGTCCGGGCGGACGACCGCCACGACGGGGCAGCGGCCGAACGCCTTGCGCAGCGCAGGCGTGCGCGGCACGGCGGCGAAGTCCGACACGGGCAACCGGTCGCCGACCGCGGCCCGCACGCCGGCGACCGCGGCGGCCCAGTTCGCCGGCACGCCGCGACCCGGCCAGACGACGACGGTGTGCCGGTCGCGGTCGAGCGCGGCGGGGTCGTCGACGGGCTCGGCGTGGGCGAACAGCGGCACCCGTTCACCCACCCGGGCGGGCTTGAGGTTGCGCAGCGGCAGCGGGACGGGCTCGGCGCCGCCGTAGTCGTTGTCGGTCTGGCTCAGCAGCGGCACGAGCACGCGGGTCAGCAGGCCGGACGCGCGGGCGGCGAGGAACAGCGCGTCGCGGCGGGCGATGCGCAACGGCTTGCGCTGCATGGCGAACCGCGCCTGCGCCGCGGAGGTCCGCGACATCCGGTGCGCTCCGGCCAGCCGCTCCGCGCCGTAGGTCATCAGCACCGATTCGGCCAGCCTGCCGTTGAGCACGCCGCCGAGCTTCCAGGCGAGGTTCACCGCGTCCTGGAAGCCGACGTTCATGCCCTGCCCGCCCGCCGGGCTGATCGCGTGCGCCGAGTCGCCCGCGAGGAAGCAGCGGCCCTGCTGCATGCTGTCGGCCATGCCCAGCCGGGGCCGGAAGGACCGCGTCCAGTCCGGCTCGCCGACCCGCACACCGCGCACCGCGCGCTCGTTGATCACCTGCTCCAGCAGCTCCCGCGGCGGGTCGCCCGCGTCCTCGGCGCGGTGCGGGATGTTGGCGGCGACGCGGAACACCCCGCTGCGCAACGGGACCAGCGCCACCACACCCGTGCGGCTGTAGTAGTACTGCGCGGTGTCGCGGGGCACCGGTCCGTGCAGGGGCGCGTCGCCGATGACGTAGGTGATGTCGATCGCCTCACCCGCGAAGCCGATGCCCAGCAGGTTCCGCGTCGTGCTCGCCGGGCCGTCGGCGCCGACGAGGTAGCGCGGGGTCACCGTCTCCCGGGTGCCGTCGGGGTGGCGCAGCACGGCCACGGGGTGCTCGCCCGAGTTGTCCAGCGCCACCAGTTCGACCCCGCGCTCCACCACGCCGCCCAGCTCGGCGAGCCGGGCCCGCAGCACCCGCTCGGTGTAGCGCTGGGGCAGCGTGAGCACGTACGGGTCCGACGAGCCGCGCAGCCGGTGGATGTGCGCGGTGCCCAGCAGCCTGCGCCCGCTGTAGTAGCCGACGCCGGGGACCTTGTGCCCCAGCTCCACGAGCCGGTCGCTGACCCCGATGCGCCGCAGCAGCTCCAGGCTGCGCGGCCAGATCAGGATGCCCTTGGAGTGCGGGTCGGTCTCGTCCACGGAGGCGGTGCGGTCGACCACGCGCACCGGCACGCCCTGCTGGAGCAGCTCGCAGGCCAGCACGATGCCGACCGGACCCGCTCCGATGACCAGCACGGGCGGGCTGGAGGTGTCACCCATCGTCATTGCCTTCCTGTGGGTTCGGGTGTGCTCGCCGGAACGGGTGTGCTCGTCGACCAGCCGTGCCGCCGGGCGTGCGCGGTCAGGCCGGGGTCGTCGCCGACGACCACCGGGCGTCCCACGGCGGCGAGCAGCGGGATGTCCGAGACGTGGTCGCCGTAGGCGGCGCAGCGGCTCAGGTCGAGGTCGTGCCCGGTCACCAGCGCGCGCACGGCCTCGACCTTGCTCGCGCCGATCAGCGGTGTCGGCAGTTCGCCGGTGTAGCGGCCGTCGCGGACCCGCGGGCGCGAGCACAGCAGCACGTCCGCTCCCACCTCGGCGGCCACCGGGTCGAGGCAGGCCGGGAACGAGCCCGACACCAGCACGACGAGGTCGCCCGCCGCGCGGTGCCGGCGCAGCGCCGCCACCACCTCCTCCCGGTAGAACCCGCCGGCGGCGACCTCCGCGCCGTACCACCGCGCCGCCGCGGCGGAGGCGGCGCCTTCCCGGGTGCCGGCGAAGTGCCTGGTGCAGGCCCGCAGCACGTCCTGCCGGGCGACGCCGGCGCGGGACATGCCGCGCAGCCGCTCCACCTCGGCGCCGGCGTCCGCGGGGGAACGGCCGTGCGCCACGAGGTGCTCGACCAGGAAGGCGAACAGCGTCGGTCGCGTGGTGAGGGTGCCGTCGACGTCGAAGAACGCGGCTCGCCGGCCCACCTCAGACCGCCGCGGCCTTGTGGCGGACCAGGGCGGCGGCGTCGGCCACGGTCTGGTCGGCGGTCAGCTCCTCCTCCCTGATCGACGTGCCGTAACGGCGCTGGAGGATGACCGACAGCTCGACCAGGACCAGCGAGTCGAGGTCGAGGTCCTCGAAGCGGGCGTCCGGGGCGATGGCGTCGGCGTCGGCGCCGAGCTCGTCGACCAGGATGCGCATGACCTCTTCGGTGATGGGGTCCACGGGAGTCCTTCCGCGAAGTGGGTGGTCGCTCAACCGACGGTGATGTCCGGCCAGGTGAACAGGGCCGAGCCCCAGGTGGCGCCGCCGCCGAAGGCGCAGGCGAGCACCCGGTGGCCCGGGCTCAGCCGGCCCTCCGCCGCGGCGTCGGCCAGGGCGAGGGGGATCGACGCGGCCGAGGTGTTGCCGACCCGGTCCACGTTGATCAGGTTGCGCTCGGCGGGCACGCCGAGCTGGTGGGCCACGGCGCGCAGGATGCGCACGTTGGCCTGGTGGCCGACGAACCGGTCGACCTGGTCGGAGGTGAGGCCCTGGCGGCCCAGGACGACCTCGGCGGCCTCCGTCATCCGCAGCACGGCCTGCTCGAACACCGCGCGGCCCTGCATCCGGAAGTACCGGTCACCCGGCTCGGGCTCGCGACCGCTCGTGCGCTGCCGCGAGCCGCCCGCCGGGACGGTGATCAGGTCGACCAGCCCGCCGTCGCTGCCGAGTTCGACGTCGAGCAGCGCGCCGGGCTCGTCGCGGTCTCCCGCCCGCAGGACGACGGCACCCGCGCCGTCACCGAAGATCACCGCGGTGGTCCGGTCCTCGGGGTCGATGATGGTGCTGAACGCCTCCGCGCCGATGACCAGCACGTCCCGGGCGATGCCCGCGGCGATGGCGCCGGCGCCCGCCGCCAGCCCGTAGAGGAACCCCGAGCACACGGCCGCGATGTCGTAGGCGGGCACGCGGCCCAGCCCCAGGCGTGCCGCGACCTCCGGCCCGGTCGCCGGGCACGGCCGGTCCGGCGTCGTGGTGGCCACGACCACCATCCCGACGTGCTCCGCGCCCGCGGACTCGAGCGCCCGCCGCCCCGCGCCCACGGCCAGGTCGCTGGTGGCGGTGCCCCGGCCGACCGCGTAGCGGGTCGCGATGCCGGTGCGGCTGCGGATCCACTCGTCGGAGGTGTCCAGCCGCCGGGCCAGCATGTCGTTGGTGACGAGGTTGTCGGGCACCACCGCGCCGAGCCCCGCCAGGACCGCGGCCGTCACGCCGGGTTCCCGGCCAGGTCCGCGGCGCGGCGCGCCTCGTCCCGGGTGTCGAGGCCCGCGTACTCGGCCCGAGCCAGCTCGACGGCGCGCTCGACCGGCATGACCGGCACGAGGTCGTGCAGGTCGGCGATGCGCTCCAGCCGCTGCTCGATCGCGCCGCCGACCTCGTGGTGCGGGATGCCCAGCTCGTCGAGGGTGCGCACCAGCTCCTCGTCGGCCATCGTGCGGAACAGGTCGTTGACCGGGCGGTGGCCGTCGGCGGCGAGCGGCAGCTCGTTGCGCAGGTGCACGAACGCGTCGAAGCTGCCCTTGACGTGCCGCTTCATCGCCCGGCCCAGCTCGGCCATGACGTCCTCGAAGAACCGCAGCTCCTCGGTGCGCTCGACCTGGTCGCCCGCGCGCAGGTGCGCCGACGCGTTCGGGTTGATGCCGACGACCACGCGGATGGAGCCGTAGATCCACTCCTGCAGCGAGGAGCCGTCCGAGACGAAGCCCGAGGCCAGGTTCGTCTCGTGCACCACGCGCTCGACGTGCCGGATGACGATCATCTGGATCAGCTCGGCGGCCGTGCACTCCTCCAGCGTCTTGCCGGGTGCGGCGTCGGGCAGGATCTCGCGCATGGTCCGCGCCCTGGTGCGGGGCAGGCCGGTGTAGTGGGCGACCGCCATCGCGGTCAGCGTCTTGCCGGACGAGTAGGTGCCGGAGATCCCGAGTCGCATCACGCGCTCACCCCGTTCGGGTCGTGGTCGAGGGGGACGCGGATCACGTCGTCCGCGAACGTCCCCGCGGGGAGCCGGTGGGTGACCGAGCACTCCAACCGCAGGCCGGGGCACTCGGCGATGATGTCGGCGGTGCGCCAGACCCCGCCGCGGGCTTCGACGAGCTTGGTCCCGATCAGGCCGGTGGTCACCCGGAACGCCTCGCCCGACGGGCGGACCGGGGTGTCGGCGACCATCGTGGTGCGGCGCATCCACAACGTGTCGCTGTCGCCCCGGTCGAAGCCGTCCAGCTCGTAGAGCAGCACCTGGCCGAGCTGGAGGGCGACGACGAAGGAGTCGATCATGGAGATGTGGGGGCGGTAGGCGGCCTCCAGCCCCTCGCCGGGCAGCACCTCGTCGGCCAGCGAGTCGACCCGGACCAGCGCCTCGGCGCGCACCGCCCGGCGGTCCACCCGCACGTCGGCGATGCTCTGGACCCGCGACTTGTAGCCGTCGTTGAACAGGCGGGCGCGGGCGTCGGCCGGTCGGACCTTGCGGAACCCGGGCCGCGCGGCGGCGGCGGGCTCGTGCTCGACCTGGCACCGGATCTTCATCCGCCCGATGCGGCAGACCACGGTCGACACCGCGCCCGCGGCCGACTGCTCGGTCCCGACCAGCTCGGCGTCCACGCCGAAGGCGTCGAGGTCGTCCTCGTCGGGCGCGGACCCGGCCCGGATGTCCACCCGCCGCAGCCACATCGTCCGGCGGTGGGCGTCGGTGAGGTCGTAGGTGGTGGCCACGCACAGCTCGGTGAGCTGCACGCCGAACAGCAGGGCGTCGATCGTGCTCAGGTGCGGGCGCAGGTAGCCCGACGCGGCCTTGCTGGACCAGTCGAACGGGTACTCGACCCCGGCGGTCGCCGTGGCGAGCGGGCGCGAGTCGCCCTGGTGGCCCACGATCACGTCCCGCATGACGTGCCGGACGCGGCGGTGGCCGGCGCCGAAGAACCGGCTCTCGTTGGGGCCGAGGTAGTCGTCTATGGACTCGTAGTGCTGGGTTGCGGTCACGGTCGTCCATCCCCCTGGTGTGGTAGACGCACAGTCGTCGGTCCGCGCCGCGTCCACTGTGGGTGGCGTCGTCGCTCCTCGACCGACAGGACCGAGTCTGCGAACGCGGGCTAGCGAGCCACTAGCGCGGCTCTAGCCGCCCGCCACCGACGTCCGTCGTCAGGACGCGTCGAAGAGGGGGACGAAACAACCCCGCAACCCGCGGGGTGCCGAAGACCGTGTGGCGACCGCCGCCCGGCATCCTCGCGCGGTCGTCCCCGCGCGGCGCCGACCCGGCCCTGCCGAACGGCTCAGGCCGGCTGTTCGGCGAAGCGCAGCACCCTCAGCCCTTCCAGGCGCAGCGCGGCCGGGTAGACGGCCCGGTAGATGTTGCAGTTCGGCGAGCGGACGTCGAACCGGCCGGTCGCGCGGAACGTGGCCAGGGCGCAACCGCCGGAGCACCAGTTGCGCCACGTGCAGTCGCGGCACCCCTCCTTGTCCTCGACCAGGAGGTTCAGCACGCCCGCGGTGTCGTCCCGGATCGCCGCCACCGGGTCGGTCGCGCGCACGTCACCCAGCGTGGAGCCGATGTCCATGTGGCACTTGGCGATCTGCCCCCGCTGGTCGACCACGACGTAGTTGTCCCCCACCCCGCACGACGTCCGGCGCGGTTCCAGCAGCTGGCCGCGGTCGAGCACCGACCCGAGCACGCTCCACGGCGGCAGCATCTCCTCGATCACCGCGAACGCGCCGACCAGCCCGGAGACCAGGGCGCGCTCCTCGTACCGCAGGTCGGCGGCCCCGGCGGCGCAGTCGTTGTCGCGGAAGAAGTTGAAGCTGAACGTCAGGTCGCGCTCCAGCGCGAACCGCACCACGGCGGCGACGTCCCCGGTGGTGCGGCCGGTCACCGTGATCGACAGGTGCGGCTTGAGGCCGAGGCCCACCAGCCGGTCGACGGTGCGCACCACCCGGCGCGCCGACGGCTTGCCCGCGCGGGTGGGTCGCTGCGCGTCGTGGGCCTCGCCGAGCGCGTCCAGCGAGATCATCAGGTTGACGTCCCGCTCGAGGAGCCGCGCGGCGAGCCGGTCCGGGATGGCCACGCCGTTGCTCAGCAGCACCGCGCTCAGCTCCAGCCCGTGCTCGGCGCAGCGGGCCGCCGCGTAGTCGTGCAGGTCGAACAGCACGTCGGGGTTCAGGCTCGCCTCACCACCGGCGTACTTCAGGCGCAGCGCCCGAAACCCGTGCCTCAGCGCCGAGCCGACCAGGGCGTCCACGGTCTGCCGCCCGGTCGCGGCGTCCATGCTCTCCGGTGACTTGTGCACGTAGCAGTACGTGCACCGGAGGTTGCACTCGTTGGTCACGTGCAGCCAGGCGGTCAGCTCGCGCGACTCGGCGAACTCCGGGGTGGGCGCGGCACCCCGCTCGTGCACCAGGTCCTGCTCGACCAGCCGGGCCACCACCTCGGCCGTCCGCCGCGGGTCGCCGCCCCGTCGGACCAGGTCGGCGGGCGAGGTGGCGGTGTCGAACGCGCGGAACACCTCGTGCGCGGCGCGGTTGACCACCACGACCCCGCCGCGGCCGTGCGGCGAGAACAGCACGTGGTGCTCGTCGTCCAGCGGGAGGTCGAGCACGCCGTCGGCGCGCACCAGGGGCGTCTCCCCCGCCACCCGCGCGCGGCTCCGGCTCCCGGTGTGGCGGCGCGGGGTGGGGCACGCGCAGTCCTCGCAGCTGCGCACCAGCAGCCCGTGCCCGTGCGGGATGTCCTCGCCGGACAGCGCCCGGGCGTCGGTCGACCTCATCGCGAATGCCTCCCGTGGCGGTGCACCGCCGGATTAGTAGACCTGTTCCAGACGTGCCAGCAACAACGTGAAGCTCTTCGGCGATCCGCCGGAGGTCCATCTGGCGCGCAGCATCTCATACCAGTGCCTCCGGACGTCGTCGGGCAGGTCGTCGTAAACGGCCTGGAACCGGTCGAACTCGTCCGGTATGGCCGACGCGCCGTGCGACCCCACCTGCAGGTTCGCCAGGGTGGTGAACCCGGCCGCGTAGTGCTCGATCGCCTGGTCGAGTGAACCGCGGTCGTCGCCGACGAGGGCGTCGCGGGCCAGCAGGTGCCCCCGCATCAACGACCAGCGGCCTTCCAGGTCGCGGAAGTGGTAGGTCGCGATCGCCTCCTCCACCTCGGGCGCCCGCGCGTCGAGCTTCGACCGGTACGTGCGGTCGCCGGTGTCGAGCCACACCTGGTAGCACAGCTCGATGTACTCGATCAGGTTGGCCGACAGGAACCAGCCGTCGGCGACCCGCCGCGCCTCCACGACCGACTGGTCCAGGTAGGACAGACCGAGGTCCGGGTCGTCGTGGCCGAAGATCCGGCCCGCCCGGTTCAACGCCGACGGGTAGGACCGGATCGCCATGTCGCGGCAGATGTCGATCGACTGGCGGATCAGCGCGCGTGCGCGCCCCAGCGGTTCCTCCACCAGCGCCACCCCGCTCTGCGCCGCCTGGAACAGGCAGATCGCCTGCTCCTGGTAGACCACGCCGAGCCAGTTGAGGTTCTGGAGCGACTCGAAGATCGCCTCGGCGCGGCCGTAGGCGTGCCACGCCTTGAAGTAGTCGCGGTCGTAGCGGTACACCTCGCCGGACACGCTCAACGAGGTCGCCAGGCCGAGCTGGTTCTCCAGCCTGCCGCGCACCCGGATGGCGCTCTCGACGAGGTTGCGCGCCTCGATGTAGCGGCCCCGCAGCGCCTGGAGGTAGGCCCAGTTGGTCTGGATCGACGCCATCTCCTCCCGGACCTCGGTCGCGCTGCCGGGCCCCAGCACCGGTGCCAGCGTGTCGCGCGCGTGCCGGTACGCCTGGTCGGCGGCGTCCCACCGGCCGATGTTGCGGTAGAAGAAGCCCAGTTCCTTGTCTGCCTGGGCCACGTGCCGCTCGCGGTCCTCCCGCATCCGCGTGCGGGCCTCGCGCGCGGCCTGGTCGAAGTGGCGCTCCGCCTCCGCGATGCGCTGCGGGATGCGCATGCACGCGTTGCCGCGCTGGTTGGCCAGGTGGTAGCGCAGGTCCGGCTCATCGACGTCCTCGGGCACGGTGGACAGCAGCTCCAGCGCCGCCTCGGGCTGCTCGTACTGGGTGAGGAACTCGGCGATCCGCAGGGCGATCTCCAGGTGGCGTTCCGGTGCCCGCTCCACGAGCCACCGCTGGAACCGCCGCACCGCGCCACCGAGCACGTCGTCGTGGGACGGGACGAGCCGCGCCCGCGGCAGGAAGCGCTCCAGCTCGTGGCACAGCAGCTCCTGGAACTGCATGTCCTGCCGGGTCCTGGCCTGCTGCAGGAGCCGCAGGAACAGCGCCGCGCCCGCGTCCGGGTCGACCAGCAGCAGGTAGTGCAGCTGGGCGGTCCGCAACTGGTCCAGCTCGCGCTTCTCGGCGTCCGTGCGGGCCATCTGCCTGATCAACCCCGGGTCGCTGCGCCCGCCGAGGATGCGCAGCCGCCGCCGGTGGTGCCGGTTCTCCTCGCGCACGTGGTCGGCGGTGCGCGCCACCAAGCCCTCGTAGGCGTCCATCGCCCGGCGCCACAGGGCGTCGCGCCACGCGCCGTCCTGGTCGTCGAGCGGGATGAGCCGGTGGGCGAGCTGCTCGGCCAGCGCGTCGTGCAGCGTGACGTAGCGGTGGTTCGCGCGGGGGCGGACCCACGGCAGCTCCAGCAGGCGTCGCCACGCCTGCGACCGGTCCAGGCCCGCCGGGAGGTCGAGGTCGGACATCAGGTGCCCCCACACGACCTCGTTGACGCTCTGGCGCACCACCGCGAGGCGCTTCACCGCCTCGGCCCAGAACCCCGTCTCGCGGTAGGGCGTGACCAGTCGCCGCCGGAACTCCTCGCGCAGCCGGGGCGTGCTCGGACCGGGGCCGGTCATCTCCGGCGGCGGGTCGTTCGCGCCGAGGTAGTCGACCGACATCGCCAACCACAGCGGGTGCCCGTCGGTGAGGTCGATCAGCCGGTCCTGCTCCTGGACCGACAGCACCTCGCCCAGGGGTCCGGTCGCGAAGTACTCCAGCGCCTCGTCCCGGGTGAACCCGCCCAGGTCGATCGGCACGGTCGGCATCCGGTCGCGCCGGCCGTCGAGGTGCTCCTTGATCAGGTCGTGGGGGTTGTCGCGGTCGGGCGGCCTGCCCGAGAGCACGAACAGCGTGCGCGGCAGCGCCTTCATCCACTGCGACAACCTCATGAGCAGGTACATGGTGCGCACGGACTCGACCGTGTCGAGGGTGATCACCACCGCGTTGCCGGTCTGCTCGACGTAGCCGCGGTAGCACGTGGCGAACTGCTCGCGCACCCGGCCGAGGTGGCTGCCGACCGTCTCCTGGCCGACGGGCTGGTCGCTGATCTCCGGCAACCGCGCCAGGTACGCCAGGTAAGACTGGAAGTGCTCCGCGCCGAGGGTGGCGGCCACCGCCTGCTCCAGGTTGGTGTGCACCCAGTACTCGGAGTCGTCCACGTCGATGGGCGGCACGCGCACCACCCCCGGGTCCCGGCGGGCGGCGTGGGCGCGGACGAGCCTGGTCTTGCCGACCCCGCCGGGTCCGTAGAGCAGCACGGCGCGGCTGATCCCGGTGCGGCGCACCTCGTCGAGCGCCCGGAGGACGTCCTGCTCCTCGCGCCGGGCCACGTAACCGGGCTGCGGTCCTTCCGCCACGGCGGCTCAACCCCCTTCCGAGAGCGAGGCCTCGATCGAGGCGAGGACGGCGTCGAAGACCGTCCCGAACCCGCTCAGCGCCAACTGGAACTCGTGGTCCTTGCCGAGGCGGCGGGCGACGAACCAGGCGAACTCGTCCGGCGAGTACATGTTGGAGTTCAGGAAGTCGCGGGCCAGGCCGCCCGCCAGCGCCGGCAGTTCCGCCGGGATGGTCGAGCGCTCCTCCAACAGCCTGCGGGACGTCTCGTGCCACAGGCACTCCACCATCATCACGCCCATTTCCTGGGACGCGTCCTTGCCGACCCACCGCTCGTAGAACGCGCGGGCCTCCCGGTGGGCCCGCACCCGGTCGGCGTCCGCGCGGTAGTAGTAGGCGTAGAGCAGGCGGCGGATCGGCGGGCTGATCTCGCGCCACATCTCGCGGCCGTCGTCGGACACGAGCAGCGTGATCTTGGTGACCGCGTCCCACAGCTCCGCGAACGTCCACCCCACGTCGGCGGCCAGGTGCGGCAACCGGGCGTCCCGGTCGTAGTGGAACAGCAGGTGCGAACGGGTGAACAGGCGGTACACGGCCAGGGACCGCACCGCGCGCCGGATCACCTCGGCGTACCTGGCGGCGTAGGCGTGCCGCCGGGTGAACAGCACCTCCGGGCGCAGCAGGTCCGAGACGACGTAAGGCCGGACGACGGTGTCGAACGCCTCGTCCTCCTCCGCCTCCTCGGCCAGCTCGAAGAACTGCTTGTCCTCCGCCCAGTCCAGCCACCGGGTGAGCAGCGCGGGCAGTCCCTCGCTCATGCGGTGCAGCAGCTCGGCGCACGCGCGGGTGTTCTGGGAGGTCCACTGCGGCTGGTACTGCCGGACGGCCTGCTCCACGATCTCCGCCGTGAACTCGGAGAGGAAGACCGGCTCGACCCGGCTGCGGGTGGCGTCGAAGCCGCGCCAGTCGTCGTGCTGGCGGGTGCCCACGACGACGCCGAAGCGCGCCTGCGCGCCGCCGTTGCCCCAGAGCCTGCGGTGCAGGTCGGACAGCACGCGGCGGACCTCCAGCGCCGTGGCGCGGTCCAGCCGGTCGGCGCTGTCGAGGAAGTAGAACTGGCGGCCGCGGTCCAGGACGTTGCGCGCGATGCGCCGCACCTGCTCGTCGCCCAGCCGCTCGGTCGACGCGTCGACCTCCACGTCGAGCAGGCGGGCGATCACCTTGGGCGCGTCCGACCACAGGTCGCCGGGCTCGTTCGCCAGGTCGACCAGCCGGACGTTCGCGCCACCGGACGCCAACCGGTCGTGGATGTGCCGCAGGAAGCGCGACTTGCCCAGCCGCGGCGGCGAGACGACCACCCAGAAGTCCTGGCCGCTGGACAGCTCCAGCGCGTTCGCCACCTTCGCGATCTCGTCGTTGCGGTTGCGGAACACCGTCGACAGCTGCCGGTCGTCCCGGGCCGCCCGGGGCAGCCCCAGGGCCACCGCGATCTCCCCGGGCAACGCGTCCGCCGTCAGCGAGCGCAGCGGGATGCGGCTGTAGGGGGCGAGGAAACCCCCGGACCCGGCCGGGACCGGCCGGACGTCCAGGACGCGGATCACCGGGTGGCCGAGGTCGTTCTCGCGCTGGAGGGCGTACTCCCGCTCGCGCTCGCACCAGCGGGAGGCGAGGTAGTCGGGCGACAGCAGGACCAGGAAGTAGTCGGCCTCGGCGATCTTCTCCTCCAGCTCGACGATGAACCGCTCACCCGGTCGGTCCGGGCTCTGGAACCAGAACGGGGTGAACCCGCCGTCCTCCAGCCAACCGGCGAGCCGTTGTGCCGCCTCCACGTCCTCCTTGGCGTAACTGAGGAAAACCCGACTCCCGCTCACCTTGCCTCCGCGCCCGTTCAGCGATGACACCACCGCGAACCCCGCGGCCGCGTTCTCCTCGTCCCGGCTTCATCGGCACGGAACCCGGAATCGTGACCGGGCACTCCGCAGTAGTGCGGCCACGTAGGCGAATCGTTAACAACGTTGCGCCATTCGCCACCCGAGGCCGCCGGAGGAACCCGCGCACCGCGACCGATCGGCCGCAGGTGCCGCGCAAACGCCGGTGCCCCCACCCTCGGGAGGATGGGGGCACCGGGCCGGGTGTCAGGTGCTCAGCGTTGCAGCGTGAGCACGCCCGGCCGGTAGGGCAGCAGGCCGTAGTCGCCGCCGGAGTTGGGGTTGCGGCCCTGGTAGAGGAATTGCAGGTTGCAGGGGTCGATGGTCTTGGTCTGGTCGGGGTTGGTGCGGATCAGGTCGCCGTGGCTGATG
>NZ_JBITXT010000023.1:0-62683 GCF_044544865.1 Actinosynnema sp. NPDC053489
CCTCAGCGAACTCCCGACCGTCATCCGCATCGTCACCAGCCTCGAGCACTACCGCCTCGGCTGGTGACACTTCTGAATAACGCCCCTACGTTCAGAGCACCTGAGTTCAACACTCGGCATACCGGCTGGTCGGGCTGAGCGTTGAACTCGGGGGTCGCGAACGTAGGACTCTCGCGCTCTGAACGTAGGACTCTCGGGTTAGCGGTGGGTTGGTTCGCCCAGGGCGAGGACGGAGAAGGCGCTGATCAGGGCACCGGCGATCAGGTACAGGGAGATCGGCCACGAGTCGTGGGTCGGGGTCGTGCCCAGCAGCCAGGTGGCCACGACGGGCGACAGGCCGCCACCCAGCACGGCACCGAGCTGGTAGCTCAACGACACCCCGCTGTACCGCACCCGCGTCCCGAACAGCTCGGCGTAGTAAGCGGGCATCGGGCCGAACATCGCCGCCGCCCCGCCGAACGCCACCACCATCGCCAGCACCACCAACCCCGGCGACCGCGTCTCCAGCAGCCAGAAGAACGGGAACGCGAACGCGCCCAGGAACGCCGCGCCGCCGAGCATCACGGGCAACCGCCCCACCCGGTCCGACAGCCGCGCGAACACCAGGATCGCCACCGCCTGCGCCAGCGCCCCGACCAGCCCGGCGTTCAACAACGTCCCCCGCGCCACCCCGAGCTGCCGCGTCCCGTACGACACGGCGAACGTCGCCACCACGAAGATGAACATGTTGAACCCCAGGTTCACCCCCGCGCCGAGCAGCACCACCCGCCACGACCGCCGCAGCACGACCGCCACCGGCAGCCGCACGGCCCCCGCCGCCTCCCGCGCCTCGCGGAACACCGGGCTCTCCTCGACCGACAGCCGCACGTACAGCCCGACCGCCACGAGCACCAGGCTGAACAGGAACGGCAGCCGCCACCCCCAGCTCAGGAACGCCTCGCCGGACACCGCCGTCGACGCCGCCATCGCGCCGTTCGCCAGCAGCAGCCCCACCGGCGACCCGAGGAACGTCCAGCTGCCGTACCACCCGGTCCGCCCCGCGGGCGCGTGCTCGACCGCCATCAACGTCGCCCCGCCCTGCTCGCCGCCCAGGAAGAACCCCTGCACGACCCGCAGCACCACCAGCAGCACGGGCGCGGCCAGCCCGATTGAGGAGTACGTGGGCAGCAGCCCGATCGCCGCCGTGCACAGCCCGGTCGCCGCCAGCGTCAGCACGAGCATCGACCGCCGCCCGATCCGGTCGCCGAAGTGCCCGATCACCACCCCGCCCAGCGGCCGGGCCAGGAACCCCGCCCCGAACGTGGCGAACGCCAGCAGCGTCCCGACGCGCGGGTCGACGGACGGGAAGAACAGCTTGTCGAACACCAGCGCCGAAGCGGTGCCGTAGAGCAGGAAGTCGTACAACTCCACCGCGTTCCCCGCGGAACTGGCGAGAGCCACCCGGCGCACCTCGGAAGCCATCCACCCACCCTGGCCCGCAGCACCGCGCCACCGAGGTCGACAGTGAGCCACATCACAGGCCGGACGGCCGCGGGTACGGCGACCCGAACACCACACGATCCGGTGAGATGCCTGGAGTTGAGCGGTCCCCGGCCGTCAGTCTGGGCACCATGGCACCACTCCCCATGTTCGCGGCGATCGCCGGCCTGATCCCCGCCTTCGCCGCACCGGAGTCGAGCTTCGTGCTCGGCGTGCAGTACGGCGACACGGTCCAGCTGACCAACCTGACCTGCGAGCCCGTCGGCGGCCTGCACCCGAGGGCCGAGCAGGCGTGCCGCGCGCTGTCCGATGTGGACGGCAACATCGAGGGGCTGTCGACCGGAGAGGCGATGTGCACGCTCGAGTACGACCCGGTGCGCGTGCGGGCGTCGGGCACGTGGCGCGGCGAGACGCGGTCGTTCGAGGCGGAGTTCCCGAACCCGTGCGTGATGCGCGCCGAGACCGGCCCGGTGTTCGACCTCTGACGCGGCGCGTTCACCCGAGGAGGGGCCGCGACACCGCCGCCGAAGCCGTGGCCCCTCCAGGGGATCCTGCGGAGGTCCTCGGACCTCTTCGGCGACGGTAGGGAGCGCGCGAGCCGTTCGTCAACATCCTTCACATCCGTGAAAATCCGCTGCGACAACGTTCCGCGCCGACCGCCACCGGCCGCACACCTCGCCTGAGCCATCCGCGTGATCGGACCTCTCCGCACGACACGGAGCGTCCCGGGCACGCCGTTCCGCCCTCCGCGCGAACCGCTCGGGAGGACGTCCGGGTGATTTCGGGCTGCACCCGGTCGGCGTCCCGGTCACGTTCCCGTGGCCGCCGCCGGGCATGGCGCCGGTGGCGCGGCGCATCCCCCGGTTGCCCGCCCGGGTCGTCCGAACGGTCCCCGCGCGCCTGCTCGGGCCGTCGCGCGACGGCGGTGCCGCCATCGGGGTCGGCGGCACGTAGCCTCGCGGGCATGAGCATCCACGACATCCCGCTGCGCACGCTGTCCGGTGAGCCGTCGACCCTCGGCACGTTGGCCGGCAAGGCGTTGCTGGTGGTGAACGTCGCCTCGAAGTGCGGCCTGACCCCGCAGTACCAGGGCTTGGAGCGGCTCCAGGAGCGGTACGCGGGGCAGGGGTTCTCGGTGGTCGGGTTCCCGTGCAACCAGTTCGCCGGGCAGGAGCCGGGCACGGCGGAGGAGATCGCCACGTTCTGCTCCACCACGTACGGCGTGACGTTCCCGCTGTTCGAGAAGATCGAGGTGAACGGCCCGTCCCGGCACCCGCTGTACGAGGAGCTGACGTCGTTCGCGGACGCCGACGGCGCGGCGGGCGACGTGCAGTGGAACTTCGAGAAGTTCCTGGTCGCGCCGTCCGGGGAGGTCGTCGCCCGGTTCCGGCCGCGGACCGAGCCGGAGGACGAGGCGGTCGTGAAGGCGATCGAGTCCGTCCTGCCGTGACCGGTGGGTCCGGGAGGCGGCGCGGTGCCGCCTCCCGGAGCCCGGTCAGCACTCGATGACGTTCACGGCGAGGCCGCCGCGCGCGGTCTCCTTGTACTTGACCTTCATGTCCTTGCCCGTCTCGCGCATGGTCTTGATGACCTTGTCCAGCGACACGAAGTGGGAACCGTCGCCGCGCAACGCCATCCGCGCCGCCGTGATCGCCTTGATCGAGGCCAGCGCGTTGCGCTCGATGCACGGGATCTGCACCAGCCCGCCGATCGGGTCGCACGTCAGCCCCAGGTTGTGCTCCATGGCGATCTCGGCCGCGTTCTCCACCTGCTCCGGCGTGCCGCCGAGCACCTCGGCCAGCCCGCCCGCCGCCATGGAGCACGCCGAACCCACCTCGCCCTGGCACCCGACCTCGGCGCCGGAGATGGACGCGTTCTCCTTGAACAGCACGCCGATCGCGCCCGCCGTGAGCAGGAACCGGATCACGCCCTCGTCGGACGCCCCCGGCACGAACCGCGTGTAGTAGTGCAGCACCGCGGGCACGATGCCGGCCGCGCCGTTGGTCGGGGCGGTGACCACGCGGCCGCCCGCGGCGTTCTCCTCGTTCACCGCGAGCGCGAACAGGGTCACCCAGTCCATCACCCGCAACGGGTCCGTGGCGTAGTGCTCGGCGGTCATCCGGCGGCGCATCTCGGCCGCGCGGCGGCGCACCTTCAGGCCGCCGGGCAGCACGCCCGCCTCCGTGCAGCCGCGCTCGACGCACTGCTGCATCACGTCCCAGATGTGCAGCAGCCCCGACCGCACCGCCGCCTCGTCGCGCCACGACAGCTCGTTGGCCAGCATGACCTCGCTGATCGACAGCCCGGTCTCCCGGCACCGCGCCAGCAGCTCGTCGCCGGTGCGGAACGGGTGCGCGATCGGCGTCTCGTCGGGCTTGATCCGGTCCGCGCCGGTAGCCGTCTCGTCCACCACGAACCCGCCGCCGACCGAGTAGTACACCGCCGAGTCGACCACCTTCTCACCCGAGTGGGCGGTGAAGCTCATACCGTTGGGGTGCAACGGCAACGACTTGCGCCGGTGCATCACCAGGTCGGCGTCCTCGCTGAACGCGATGTCCCGCGCACCCGCCAGCAGCAGCCGCCCGGTGGCGCGGATCTCCGCCAGCCGCCGCTCGGCCTCCACCGGGTCGACCTCCTCGGGCCGGTGCCCCTCCAGCCCCAGCAGGACCGCCTTGGGGCTGCCGTGCCCGTGGCCGGTCGCGCCGAGCGACCCGAACAGCTCCACGTGCACCCGGTCGACGGAGGCCAGCGAGGGCCGCAGCCGCTCCGCGAACATCATCGCCGCGCGCATCGGGCCGACCGTGTGCGAGCTCGACGGCCCGATGCCCACGGAGAACAGGTCGAACACGCTGATCGCCATGACGTCAGTCCCCGGTCAGTTCCGCGTACTTCGCCGCGGTCAGCAGCCCGGTCGCGTCGGTCACGGCCACCTTGAACAGCCAACCGCCGCCGTACGGGTCGTTGTTGACCAACGACGGGTCGGCGACGGCCGCCGCGTTGACCTCCACGACCTCGCCGCTCACGGGCGCGTACAGGTCGCTGACCGACTTGGTCGACTCCAGCTCGCCGCACACCTCGCCGGACCGCACCACGGCCCCGACCTCGGGCAGCTCCACGAAGACGATGTCGCCCAACGACTCGGCCGCGTACGACGTGATGCCGACCGCCACCGGGTCCTGGGTACCCGGTGCCCAGTCCACCCACTCGTGCTCGGGCGTGTACAGCAGGTTCTCCGGAAATGTCACGACAGCGCTCCCTGACGGCTAGGTCCTCCAGCCCCACTCTGTCCTGGGAACCTGAGAGCTTCGCCGCGCCGGAGCGACGGCTTGCACCGTGGGTGCGCGCCGGGGGCGCGCTTTCCAGAGTCGCCTCACCCGAGCGGTTCTCGCTGCCTGAGAGTGTGCGGGGTACTTGCTCCTTCGGCGCCCCGGCCTGCTCACCGAGGTCTCTCCCGCGCGGGTTCCGGCGCTCACGACGCGCCGCGGCCGATGTTCAGTTGGTCGGCCCGAACGCTAGGTGGGCCGCCGGCGGGTGTCAACGCGCCCGAAGGCTTGTCCGGCCGGCACAACCGCGCCCGGCCGCGTTGGTGCCCCCGGCACGATGACACCGAAATCGCGTTACCGGACCTTTGGTGTAACAACGGCCGAAGGAGCCCACCGTGCGGATCGCAGTCCCCCGCGAGATCAAGAACCACGAGTACCGCGTCGCGCTGACCCCGGCGGGCGCCCACGAGCTGACCCAGCGCGGTCACGACGTGGTGGTCGAGTCCGGAGCGGGCCTGGGTTCGGCCATCACCGACGAGGAGTACCTGGCCGCCGGGGCGAAGGTCGTCGCCAAGGCCGAGGACGTGTGGGCCGAGGGCGACCTGGTGCTCAAGGTCAAGGAGCCGATCGCGGAGGAGTACCCGCGGCTGCGCAAGGGCCAGGTCCTGTTCACCTACCTGCACCTGGCCGCCGACCGGCCGCTGACGCAGGCGCTGCTGGACTCGGGCACCACCGCCATCGCCTACGAGACCGTGCAGACGGCGAACGGCGCGCTGCCGCTGCTGGCCCCGATGTCGGAGGTGGCGGGCAGGCTCGCGCCGCAGGTGGGCGCGTTCGCGCTGATGAAGCCGTCCGGCGGGCGCGGCGTGCTGCCCGGCGGCGTGCCCGGCGTGCACCCGGCCCGGGTGGTCGTCATCGGCGGCGGCGTGGCGGGCCTGAACGCGGCGGCGATCGCCGTCGGCATGGGCGCGGACGTGCAGATCCTGGACACCAACGTCGACCGGCTGCGCCACATCGACGCCCTCTACCAGGGCCGCCTGCGCACCGTGACGTCCAACCGCTACTCGGTCGAGCAGGCCGTCCGCGAGGCCGACCTGGTGATCGGCGCGGTGCTGGTGCCGGGCGCGAAGGCGCCGAAGCTGGTGAGCAACGAGCTGGTGGCCGACATGAAGCCCGGCTCGGTGCTGGTGGACATCGCGATCGACCAGGGCGGCTGCTTCGCCGACTCCCGGCCGACCACGCACGCCGACCCGACCTACCAGGTGCACGACTCGGTCTTCTACTGCGTGGCGAACATGCCCGGGGCCGTGCCGCGCACCTCGACCTACGCGCTGACCAACGTGACGCTGCCCTACGCCGTCGCGCTGGCCGACCACGGCTGGGAGGCCGCGCTGCGGGCGGACGCGTCGCTGGCGCTGGGCCTGAACGCCCACCAGGGCCTGCTGACGAACCTGCCGGTCGCGCAGGCGCACGGCATGGAGCACACGCCGCTGGAGGGCTGAGGGGCGAAGACGCGACGAGGGCCGCTCACGTGCTGTGAGCGGCCCTCGTGGCGTGAAAGACGGCCCGCTCAACCAGCCTGGGGGTCACTGGGAGCGGGCCGCGTGACCAATCCTAGCCGGGAACCGGGGTCCGTGCCCAGCGACCCCACCGAACCGGCCCACGGTTCGGCCCGCGGTGGCGACGCGGTGTGCCCGACCTCAGGCGAACGAGTGAATTCGGGTCATAACAGGTAAGTCACGACGCCCCCGTGACCGATGCACAGGGCAGGAACCCGCGGCTACGCAGCGGGGTCGTCCGCTCGCGTGGCGTCGTGCCGCGCCACCACCGATCGGAGCGCCGATGGCCGAAGCCGAGGGTTGGGTCGCCTGCCACGACCCGTTCGGGCGGGACCGGTCGATGACCGTGCTCGTCGAGGACGACCGGGTCCTGCTGGTCGCGCCGCCGGGCGAGTCCGCTGTGATGTCCGTCACGCAGACCCGGCGGCTGCACCGGTTGCTCGACCGAGTCTCCGACGGGATGTGAAGCGCGTGGACGAGTCCCTGCGGGCCGCCGTCCTGCGCCGGCTGGCGCTGCTGGACGAGGCGGTGCACACCGGCGAGGCGAGCGCCCTGGTGCCGCTCGCGCGCTCGGAGATCCACCGCCTGGCCGACGGTTGGCGGCTGCTGCTGACCGTGCACCAACCCGACCCGGACGGCCGCTGCGGCGCGTGCCCCGGCGTCCTGCGGCACAAGAAGTGGCCGTGCCAGGTGTGGACGATGGCGCACCAGCACCTCATCGGCGACGGCCTGCCGCACCGCGAGCGCCGCCGCCCCCTGCGGACGCTGCGCCACCCGAGGGACGTGGAGACGACGACCGAGATACCGAGGGTCGCGTCGAAACCGCGGCACGCCCTCCCCGAGTGACCCCGCTAGGGCAGGATGACGCCCGGTAGGAGTACTCGGGAGGGACGCGTGCACGACGGCACAGGCCGCATCGTGGTGCAGAACCTGACCAAGCAGTTCGGTCCGGTCGCAGCGGTGCAGAATCTCAGCTTCACGGTGGAACCCGGTTCGGTGACCGGCTTCCTCGGTCCCAACGGGGCGGGCAAGACGACGACGCTGCGCATGCTGCTCGGGCTGGTGACACCCACGGCGGGCACCGGGCTGATCAACGGCAGGCCGTTCGACCAGCTCGGCAACCCGGCCCGGGTCGTCGGCGCGGTGCTGGAGGCGCAGGGCTTCCACCCCAAGCGCAGCGCACGCAACCACCTGCGGGTCTACGCCGCCGCGATCGGCGTGCCGGACTCGCGGGCCGACCAGGTGCTCCAGCTCGTCGGCCTCGGCGCGGCGGGCGACCGCAAGGCGGGCGGCTACTCCCTGGGCATGAAGCAGCGGCTGGCGCTGGCCACGGCGCTGCTGGGCGACCCGCAGATCCTGGTGCTCGACGAGCCGGCCAACGGCCTGGACCCGGAGGGCATCGCCTGGCTGCGGACGTTCCTGCAGTCCTTCGCGCGCAGCGGCCGGACCGTGCTGATCTCCAGCCACCTGCTGGCCGAGGTCGAGCAGACCGTCGACCAGGTGATCATCATCAGCCGCGGCCAGACCATGTACAACGGGCCGCTGGACCACCTGCGCGACCAGCAGCAGGGCCGCGTGCTGGTGCAGCCGTCGGACACCGGCGCGCTGGTCGCGGCGCTGCACGCCGACGGCATCACCGCGATCGAGCAGCTGCCGGACGGCCGCCTCGCGGTCACCGGCGTGCCGGCCAGGCAGGTCGCCGACACCGCGTTGAAGGCGGGCGTGTCGGTCTACGGCATCCAGGAGGAGAAGGCCGACCTGGAGCGGCTGTTCTTCCAGCTCACCAGCGGCCAGTACGCGGCACCGGGCCAGTACGCCCAGCCGCCCGGCTACCAGCAGCCCTACCAGCAGCCCTACCAGCAGCAGCCGCCACCGGGCTACCAGCAGCAGCCGCCGCCCGGCTACCAGCACTACCAGCAACCCCCGCAGGGCTACCAACCGCCACCGCAGGGTTACCCGGGAGTCCCGCAGCCGCCGCAGGACAACCCGTACGGTCCGCACCACGGTCAGGGCGGCCTCGGGGGCGGTGCGTGATGGGCAACCTGATCAAGGCGGAGTTCCGCAAGACGACCACCACGGGCCTGTGGTGGGGCCTGCTGATCCCGACCGCGCTCCTGGCGTTCGGCTGGGCGCTGGGCACCGGCGCGATCTTCAAGAGCGTGTCGGACTTCATGGGCAGCGCCGAGGCCGAGGACCTGGCCGCGATGCTCAACGTCGACCCGTCGCAGTGGCAGATGTCGGTGTTCGGGATCGCGCGCAGCATCAACGTGGCCACGATCTTCCCGATGATCTTCGGCGGCCTGGCGATCGCGAACGAGATCAACCGCAAGACGATCACCACCACGTTCCTGACCGCGCCGAACCGGGTCTCCGCGCTGGCCGCGAAGATGGTCGTCTACATCGCCTGGGGCGCGATCTTCGGCGTCGTGATCGTGGCCTCGGTGAGCATCGGCATCGCGCTGACCTCGAACTCCGGCATGCTGCCGGACGCCTCGGGGTGGCTCGCGCTGGCCGGCGTCGGCGTCCTCTCCTCGATCCTGATGACGATGTTCGGCGTCGGGGTCGGCGCGCTGATGACCAGCGTCGTGGGCACCACCGTCGTGCTGCTGCTCTACATGCTCCTGGTCGAGAACGGCATCCAGCTCGTGCTGGCCTCGCAGGGCCTGCCGGAGATCATCGGCTTCCTGCCCAACGGCGCGGTGAACGGGCTGACCGGCTCGGTGGCGTCGTCGCTGTTCCTGGCGAACGCGGGCGTCGTGCCGGACGAGATGGTGGACGCCCTGCGGGCCATCGCGGGCGCGCTGGGGGCGTTCGACTGGTGGCTGAGCGGGTTGATCTTCCTGGTGTGGACGGCGCTGTTCTTCCTCGGCGGCTGGGCCGCTACGCAGCGCAAGGACATCACCTGATCCGGTGATCTCGATCCGTCGACGTGGGCCGCCCCGAAGCTTCGGTGCGGCCCACGTCACGTCCGGGCGGCCGAAACCGTCGGTCACCCGACCTATGTTGGATCGCGTGACTACTTCCGACGGCTGGATCCGCAGGCTCGCCAGGGCGTGCTGGGAGCACCGCGCGCTGGTGGTGCTGTCCGTGCTCGCCGCCGTCGTGGGCGTGGGCCTGCAGGCCGTCGGACCGCTGCTGATCAAGGTCGCGGTGGACGACGCCGTGGCCGGCCGCACGGACCGCCTGGCCGTGCTGGCGGTCGTGCTCGTCGGGTTGGAGCTGCTCACCTTCGGCTCCGCGTTCCTGCGGCGCTACCTGGGCGGTCGGCTCGCCGTCGACGTGCAGCACGACCTGCGCCAGGCCGTGTTCGGCGCGGTGCAGCGGCTGGACGGGCCGAAGCAGGACGCGCTGCGCACCGGCCAGGTGGTGTCCCGCTCGATCACCGACCTGCAACTGGTCAACAGCCTGCTGTCGATGACGCCGCTGGCGCTGGGCACGGTCGTGTTCGCCGTGGCCGCGATCGTGGCGATGCTCTGGCTGTCGCCGCTGCTGACCGTGATCGCGCTGGTGATCGTGCCCGCCGTCGGCCTGGTCGCCGCGCGCAGCAGGCTGACGCTCTTCCCCGCCACCTGGTCGGCCCAGCAACGCGCCGCGGACGTGGCGCAGCACGTCGAGGAGACCGTCACCGGCGTGCGCGTGGTCAAGGGCTTCGGCCAGGAGGCGCGCGAGATCGCCCGGCTGGAGTCGCGGGCCCGGCTGCTGTTCGCCGAGCGGATGCGCGCGGCCCGGCTGACCGCGCGGCCGTCGGCGACGTTGAACTCGCTGCCCTACCTCGGGCAGGTGGCCGTGCTGGCGCTGGGCGGCTGGCTCGCCCTGCACGGCGACGTCACGCTGGGCACGTTCCTGGCGTTCGCGACCTACGTGGCCAACCTCGTCGGGCCGAGCCGGCTGCTGGCGAGCCTGATGGTGACCGCCCAGCTGGCCCGCGCGGGCGTGGAGCGGGTGTACGAGCTGGTGGACTCGCAGCCGTCGGTGGTGGACGGCGACCGCGACGTGCCGCCCGGCCCGGTGGCGGTCGAGCTGCGCGGCGTCACGTTCGGGTACACGCGCAGCGAGCCGGTGCTGTCCGGCGTGTCGCTGCGCGTGGAGCCGGGCGAGACGCTGGCGGTCGTCGGCACCGCGGGCTCGGGCAAGTCGACGGTCTCGCTGCTGCTGCCGCGGTTCTACGACGTGCACGAGGGCGCGGTGTCCGTGGGCGGCGTGGACGTGCGCGACCTGCGCCTGTCCTCGCTGCGCCGCACCGTGGGCACGGTGTTCGAGGAGGCGTTCCTGTTCTCCGACACCGTGCGCGCGAACATCGCCTACGGCCTGCCGGACGCCTCCGACGAGCAGGTGGAGGCGGCGGCGCGGGCGGCCGAGGCGCACGACTTCATCAGCGCCCTGCCCGACGGCTACGCCACGGTCGTCGG
This sequence comes from Actinosynnema sp. NPDC053489, assembly GCF_044544865.1. Taxonomy (NCBI): domain Bacteria; kingdom Bacillati; phylum Actinomycetota; class Actinomycetes; order Pseudonocardiales; family Pseudonocardiaceae; genus Actinosynnema; species Actinosynnema sp. NPDC053489. Next base: position 10,711 of record NZ_JBITXT010000023.1, read on the forward strand.
CGAGCGCGGCCTGACGCTGTCGGGCGGTCAGCGGCAGCGCGTGGCCCTGGCCCGCGCCCTGCTCTCCGACCCGCGCGTGCTGGTGCTGGACGACGCGACCTCCGCCGTGGACAACGCGACCGAGGCGGCGATCCACCGCACGCTGGCCGCCGTGACCGCCGAGCGGACCACGATCCTGATCGCGCACCGGCGGTCCTCGCTGGCCCTCGCCGACCGCATCGCCGTGCTCGACGCGGGCCGCGTGGTCGACCTGGGCACGGACGCCGAGCTGCGCGGGCGCTGCCGCCTCTACCGCGACCTGCTGGCGGGCCCCGGTGAGGCGATCGAGCAGGTCGACCCGCGTGCCGACGCGCGGCTGGAGCCGGGCCCGGACGGCACCACCCCCGAGCTGTGGCCGGAGGCCGAGGACGACGGGTTGGCCGTGCGCGCGGCCAACCGGTCGGTCGGCGAGGCCAAGGTGACGCGGGGCGGCGGCGGCACGTCGGCGCTGCTGGGGGGCACCCCGCCGACCCCGGAGCTGATGGCCCGCGTCCACGCCCTGCCACCGGCGCGGGACGTGCCGGAGCTGGGCGGCGAGGACCCGCGCGCCCCCGACCCGGGCTTCCGCCTGCGCACGCTGCTGCGCCCGGTGCGCTGGGCGATGCTCGGCGTGGCCGGCCTGCTGCTGGTGGACACGGCGCTCACCGTCGCCACCCCGAACCTGGTGCGCCTGGGCGTCGACCGGGGCGTCGGCGGCGGTCAACCGGGCTGGCTGTGGGTGGCGGTGGCGATCAGCCTCGCCCTGGTCGTGCTGGGCTGGCTGTCGTCGGCCGCGGGCACCGTGGTCACCTCGCGCGTCGGCGAGCGGCTGCTGTACCTGCTGCGCGTGCGCAGCTACGCCCACCTGCAACGGCTGGGGCTGGACTACTACGAGCGCGAGATGGCCGGCCGGATCATGACCCGGATGACCACCGACGTGGACGCGCTGTCCAGCTTCCTGCAGACGGGGCTGACGACGTTCGCGATCAGCGTGCTCACCGTGTTCGGCATCGCGGTGGCCTTGGTGGCCACCGATCCCGGCCTGGCCCTGGTGGCGCTCAGCGCGCTGCCGGTGCTGCTGGTCGCGACGGTGATCTTCCAGCGCCTCTCGTCGGCGGCGTACGCGGAGGCGCGGGAACGCGTCAGCGCCGTGAACGCCGACCTCCAGGAGAACGTGTCGGGGCTGCGCGTGTCCCAGGCGTACACGCGGGAGGCGCGGTCGGCCGAGGCGTTCGCCGAGCGCAGCGACGCCTACCGCCGTTCCCGCATCCGGGCGCAGCGCTACATCGCCACCTACTTCCCGTTCCTGTCGCTGCTGTCGGGGGTGGCGCAGGCGGCCGTCCTCGTGGTCGGCGCGTACCGGGTGGCGGACGGCACCCTGTCCCCCGGCGTCCTGCTGGCGTTCGTGCTGTACCTGGGGCTGTTCTTCTCGCCGCTGTACCAGCTGTCCGGGGTGTTCGACGGCTACCAGCAGGCCAGGGTGGGCCTGAGCCGGATCGGCGACCTGCTGCGCACGCCGACCACCGTCCCGCCCGCCGCCGACCCCGTGCCGGTGTCGGAGCTGCGGGGCGAGGTGGAGCTGCGCGACGTGACCTTCGCCTACCGGGGCACCACGCGCCCGGCGGTGGAGGGCATCTCGCTGCGCGTCGCACCCGGCGAGACGGTGGCCCTGGTGGGCGAGACGGGCGCGGGCAAGTCGACGCTGGTCAAGCTGGTGGCGAGGTTCTACGACGCCACCGCCGGCGCGGTCCTGGTCGACGGCGTGGACATCCGCGACTACGACCTGTCGGCCCTGCGGCAGCGCCTGGGCGTCGTGCCGCAGGAGGCGCACCTGTTCGGCGGCGACATCGCCGAGAACGTCGCCTACGGCAACCCGGACGCCTCACGTGCCGAGGTCGAGGCCGCCGTGCGCGCGGTGGGCGCCCTGCCGACCGTGGCGTCCCTGCCCAACGCGTTCCACCAGCAGGTGGGCGAACGGGGCCAGGGCCTCTCCGCCGGCCAGCGCCAACTGGTCGCCCTGGCGAGGGCGGAACTGGTCCAACCGACGATCCTCCTGCTGGACGAGGCCACCGCCGCCCTGGACCCGGCGACGGAGGCCACCGTCCTGGCGGCGAGCGACCACCTCGCGGGCTCCCGCACGACCTTCGTGGTCGCCCACCGCCTCGCCACCGCCGCCCGCGCCGACCGGATCGTCGTCCTGGCGGAGGGCCGGATCGCCGAACAGGGCACCCACGCGGAGCTGCTCCGGGCCAACGGCCACTACGCCCGCCTCTGGTCCTCCGGCCAAGCCACCCCCGAAGAACCGGACCGGGCCGCCCTGCAACTCCGCTGACCAACCCGCCCGCATCGAACTTTCCGGTTCGGCAACTTTGCCGAGTCGGAAAGTTCGCGCTACCCTGGTCCCATGGCACCGGGCGAAGGACTGCGGGAGCGCAAGAAGCGGGAGACGCGGTTCGCGCTCAGCCAGGCCGCCATTCACCTGACCCTGCGGCACGGCTGGGAGAACGTCACCATCGAGGACATCGCGGCCGCCGCGAACGTCTCCGAACGCACCTTCCGCAACTACTTCACCGGCAAGGCCGAGGCGATCGTCGCCTCGCACGTCGAACGCGCCCGCCGCACGGCCGAAGCGCTCCGCGAGCGACCGGCCGACGAACCGCTCTGGGACGCTCTCGTCAACGCCCTCGTCGCCCAGTTCGAACCGCCCCCGGGCGGTGACGCCCGCGTGCCCGAGGGCTACGCGGCCGCGCTCCAGAAGCTCCTGGCGGAACCGGCCATCCAGTACGAGGTCTTCCGCTCGCACGCCACGGCCCAGGACGAACTGACCGCCGCCGTCGCCGACCGCACGGGCACCGACCCGGACGACCTGTACCCGCAAACCGTCGCGGCGGTGGTGGGTGCCGGGCTGGGCACCGCGCTGGCCCGCTGGAGCCGCAACCCCACGGGCACGGTCCCGGACCTCCTGCGGGAGGTCTTCGCCCAGATCCGCGCCGGCCTGCCGGTCCCGGACTAGCCCCGAAGAACCCGACCGACCCCGACGAGCCCTCGCCCGCCGGGCTGATCAGGCATGCCCGAAAACCCCAAGGAGCACCCATGGACGTGGTCATCGTCGGCGGCGGCCCGAACGGCCTCATGCTCGCCTGCGAACTCGCCCTCGCGGGCGTCCGCCCGGTCGTCCTCGAACGCCTCGCCGAACCCAGCCCGGACCCGAGGTCGAACGGCCTGGTCGGCCAGGTCGTCCGCGTGGTCGACCGGCGCGGCCTCCACGAGCGGCTCAGCGGCACGCCGGGCCCGCCGACCCCGAACACCGGCTACTTCATGTTCGCCGCCATGCCCCTGAACCTGGGGCTGCTCGCCGACGACCCCCACCCGAACTCGCTCCACGCCCTCCCCGTCCCCGAGCGCGACACCGTCCGCGTCCTGGAAGCACGCGCCCGGGAACTGGGCGCCGACATCCGCCGGGGCCACGAGTTCACCGGGCTCACCCAGGACGACGACGGCGTCACGCTCACCGTCGCGACCTCCGACGGCACCTACCAACTCCGCGCCCGTTACGTCGTCGGCGCCGACAGCGCCCACAGCCCGGTCCGCAAGGCCGCCGGCATCGGCTTCCCCGGTGTCACGCACGACCGGACCACCACCCGCTCCGCGCACGTCACCGTGCCGACGGACCGGCTCGACCCCGCCACCGGCGCGCTGGACGTGCCCGGCCACGGCCCGGTCCTCCCCTTCCTGCCCGTCCGCACGGCCAGGGGCGGCTTCACCTACGCGCCGCTCCCCGGCCGCCCCCCGCTGGTGGCCACCACCGAGTGGGACGAGGCGCCGACCGACGAGCCGATGACCCTGGACGAGCTGCGTGCCAGCGCGGCACGGGTGCTGGGCGCGGACGTCCCCCTCGGCCCGCCGCCCGGCCCGGGCCCGCACGTGCTGCGCCGCCTGAACGGCGGCAACACGAGGGTGGCCGAGCGGTACCGGGACGGGCGGGTGTTCCTGGTCGGCGACGCGGCCCACGTCTTCGCCGCCGGCGGCACGGGCCTGAACCTCGGCCTGCAGGACGCGGTCAACCTGGGCTGGAAGCTGGCCGCCGCGATCAACGGCACCGCCGACGTCCTGGACACCTACGAGGCCGAGCGCCGCCCGGTCGCCGACCGGACCATCACCTACTCACGGGCCCAGGCCGCGCTGATGGCGCCGGGCGAGGACGTCACGGGCCTGCGCGAGGTGTTCGGCGAGCTGCTCACCCAGCCCGGGGTCGTCCGGGTGCTCGCGAACCTGGTCGCCGGTTCCGACGTGCGCTACCCGGTCGACGCCGACGCCCACCCGCTGGCCGGCCGGTTCGCGCCCGACCTCGACCTGCGCACCCCCACCGGGCCGGTCCGCCTCGCCGAGCTGGTCCGGACCGCCCGACCGCTGCTGATCGACCTGACCGCCGACCACCACCTGACCGACCACCACCTGACCGACCAGGACCGGGCCGACCGGAACCCGACCGGCCACGACCCCGACCGCGACTCGGACCAGGACACCGCGCTGCCACCGGCCGTCGAGGTCGTCCGCGCCCGCGCCGACACCGACCTCACCGCGCTCCTGCTCCGCCCGGACTCCTACGTCGCCTGGGCGTCCGACGACCCGCGCCCCGACCGGGACCGGCTCCGGGCCGTCGCCGAGCGGTGGTTCGGCACCCCCTGACCCCGGGGGCCGACCTCAGGCCAGCAGGTCGTCCAACTGCTCGTAGCCCTCGACGACCCCGGTCTCCATGCCGCTGGCCAGCGCGGCGTCGCGGCCCTCGGTCGTCTCGAACACGCTCACCACGTGCAGCCGGGTCCGCCCGCCGTCCAGCTCCTCCAGCGTCAGCGTCTCCAGGCACACGCCGTCGGGGAACCCCTCGAACGTGAACGTCTGCACGATCCGCTCGTTCTCCCGCACCTCGTGGAAGGAGCCGTAGAACCGGTACTCCTCGTCACCGCGGGCGTGCGCGTACCGGTACGCCCCGCCGGTCGTCGCGTCCCACCGGTCCACCCGCATGGTCACCGAGCGCGGGCCCAGCCACCTCACCACCAGCTCGGGATCGACGTGGGCGCGGAACACCGCCGCCGGCGGCGCGTCGAACTCCCGGGTGATGTGGATCGTCGGCAACGCCGGGTCGGCGCTGATTGTGGTCTCGGGGTGCGTGGTCGTGGTCATGATGCCTCTCCTTCGGCTCGGGTGGTGGTGGTCGCCTGCTCGGTCGTGCCCGCCAGCTCGGCGAGCACCGCGTCCAGCCGCCGGTAGCGCTGCTCGGCCTCGCGGCGGTAGCGCTCGATCCACTTCGTCATCAGGTCGAACACTTCCGCTTCGAGGTGGACGGGCCGCCGCTGGGCCTGCTTGCCGCGGCTGATCAGGCCGGCGTCCTCCAGCACCTTGAGGTGCTTGGACACCGCCTGCACGGTCACCGGGTACGGCTCGGCCAACTCGTTGACCGTCGCGTCGCCCGCCGCCAGGCGCGCCACCATGTCGCGCCTGATGGGGTCGGCCAGGGCCGAGAAGACCCGCGACAACTGGTCGTCCACCGCCATCTCCTTACTCAACCTTCCGGTTGAACACACCGTACGACTGCCCGGAAACCAAGTCAACCCAGGAGTTGAACACGCAGTTCAGAGGGCCTGTTTCAGTCCTATGAACTCCTCACGCCCGACCCGCGGCAGCAGTGCGCACCTCCGCTTCCGACCACCGCACCACCGGACGCGTGACGGGCTGAACCTCAAGTGATGCTCAACCACCCATAACGCGAACCGATCACTCGACCGATTCTGTGAGGGAACACTCGGTGCGCTGCCCCTCCTGTGTGTGAACTGCACCAGACGGGGGACTAGCCTGACCATGAGTGAGTCATTACCAAGAGCGAGATGGATAGAGGCGAGCGCCAGCCGTGTCCAGCAGCAGTCCTGCTTCGCAGTTCGGCCCCAATGAGTGGCTGGTCGAGGAGATGTACGAGCAGTTCCTCGCCGATCCGTCGTCCGTGGACCCCGCCTGGCACGACTTCTTCGCCGACTACAAGTCGACGCAGCGGTCGGGCAACGGGGCGTCGACGGCAGCGGAGAACGGCACCACGACCGCCACCAAGACCGCTCCGGCCCAGCCCGCGCCGACCACCCCGTCGGCCTCGGCGCCCTCTTCCGCGCCCTCTTCCGCGCCCGCCGCCCCCGCGGCCGCGCCGGCGCAGCAGCAGGCGCAGCCGGTCAAGCAGCAGCCGAAGAGCCAGGCGAGCCAGCCGGACCGCAAGCCCGCGGCCAAGCCCGCGCCGGCGCAGGCCGCCAAGGCCGCCCCGGTGAAGCCCGCCCAGGGCGAGGAGCAGAAGCAGCTGCGCGGCGCCGCCGCCGCCATCGCGAAGAACATGGAGCTCTCGCTCACCGTTCCGACCGCGACGAGCGTGCGCGCCGTGCCCGCCAAGCTGCTGGCCGACAACCGCATCGTGATCAACAACCACCTCAAGCGCACCCGCGGCGGGAAGGTCTCCTTCACCCACCTGATCGGGTACGCCGTGGTGCGGGCGCTCAAGGCGTTCCCGAACCTGAACCGGCACTACGCCGAGGTCGACGGCAAGCCGTTCGTGGTCACCCCCGAGCACGTGAACTTCGGCCTCGCGATCGACCTGCCCGGCAAGGACGGCTCCCGCTCGCTGGTCGTCGCCTCGATCAAGGGCTGCGAGAACATGACGTTCACGCAGTTCTGGCAGGCGTACGAGGACCTGATCCGCAAGGCCAGGGCGGGCTCGCTGACCTCGGAGGACTTCTCCGGCACGACGATCTCGCTGACCAACCCCGGCACCATCGGCACCAACCACTCGGTGCCGCGCCTCACCGCGGGCCAGGGCGCGATCATCGGCGTCGGCGCGATGGAGTACCCGGCGCACTTCCAGGGCACCAGCGAGCAGGCCCTGACCGACATGGGCGTCAGCAAGATCATCACGCTGACCTCCACCTACGACCACCGCATCATCCAGGGCGCGGAGTCGGGCGAGTTCCTCAAGCGCATCCACCAGCTGCTGCTGGGCGAGGACGGCTTCTACGACGACGTCTTCACGTCGCTGCGGCTGCCCTACGAGCCGATCCGCTGGGTGGCCGACATCCCCGAGGGCGCGGTCGACAAGACCGCCCGCGTGATCGAGCTGATCGACGCGTTCCGCACCCGCGGCCACCTGATGGCCGACACGGACCCGCTGAACTACCGCCAGCGCAGCCACCAAGACCTCGACGTCCTGTCGCACGGCCTGACCCTGTGGGACCTGGACCGGGAGTTCCCGGTCGGCGGGTTCGCGGGCCAGGAGCGGATGAAGCTGCGCGACATCCTGGGCGTGCTGCGCAACTCCTACTGCCGCACGGTCGGCGTGGAGTACATGCACATCCTCGACCCGGAGGAGCGCCTCTGGATCCAGGAGCGCGTCGAGGTGCCGCACGAGAAGCCGCCGGCCACCGTGCAGAAGTACATCCTGTCGAAGCTCAACGCGGCCGAGGCGTTCGAGACCTTCCTGCAGACCAAGTACGTCGGCCAGAAGCGGTTCTCGCTCGAGGGCGGCGAGACGGTGATCCCGCTGCTCGACGCCGTGCTGGACAAGGCCGCCGAGCACGAGATCGACGAGGTCGTCATCGGCATGCCGCACCGCGGCCGGCTGAACGTGCTGGCGAACATCGTCGGCAAGCCGATCTCGCAGATCTTCCGCGAGTTCGAGGGCAACCTCGACCCGGGCCAGGCGCACGGCTCGGGCGACGTGAAGTACCACCTCGGCGCGGAGGGCAAGTACTTCCGGATGTTCGGCGACGGCGAGACCAAGGTGTCGCTGACCGCGAACCCGTCGCACCTGGAGGCCGTGGACCCGGTGCTGGAGGGCATCGTCCGGGCCAAGCAGGACATGCTCGACAAGGGCGGCGAGGGCTTCACCGTGCTGCCGGTCGCGCTGCACGGCGACGCCGCGTTCGCGGGCCAGGGCGTGGTCGCCGAGACGCTGAACCTGGCGCTGGTGCGCGGTTACCGCACCGGCGGCACGGTGCACGTCGTGGTGAACAACCAGGTCGGATTCACCACCGCGCCCGAGCACTCGCGCTCGTCGAAGTACTCGACCGACGTGGCGAAGATGATCGGCTCGCCGGTGTTCCACGTCAACGGCGACGACCCCGAGGCGTGCTACTGGGTCGCCAAGCTGGCCGTGGACTACCGGCAGCGGTTCAACAAGGACGTCGTGATCGACATGGTGTGCTACCGCCGCCGCGGTCACAACGAGGGCGACGACCCGTCGATGACGCAGCCCGCCATGTACGACGTGATCGACACCAAGCGCTCGGTCCGCAAGACCTACACCGAGGCGCTGATCGGTCGCGGCGACATCTCCGTCGAGGAGGCGGAGAAGGCGCTGCAGGACTTCTCCTCGCAGCTGGAGCACGTGTTCAACGAGGTCCGGGAGCTGGAGAAGCACCCGATCAAGACCTCGCCGTCGATCGAGCAGGAGCAGCAGATCCCGGCGAAGCTGCCCACCGGGATCGACCGGTTGATCATCGAGCGGATCGCCGACGCGCACGTGAACCTGCCCGAGGGCTTCACCCCGCACCCGCGGGTCAAGCCGGTGCTGGAGCGGCGCGCGAAGATGGCCCGCGAGGGCGGCATCGACTGGGCGTTCGCCGAGCTGCTGGCGTTCGGGTCGCTGGTGCTGGAGGGCCGCACGGTCCGCCTGGCGGGCCAGGACTCGCGGCGCGGCACGTTCGTGCAGCGGCACGCCACGCTGGTGGACCGCAAGCGGTCCGAGGAGTACACCCCGCTGCAGAACCTGGCCGAGAACCAGGGCAAGTTCATGGTGTACGACTCGGTGCTGTCGGAGTTCGCGGCACTGGGCTTCGAGTACGGCTACTCGGTGGCCAACCCCGACGCGCTGGTGCTGTGGGAGGCGCAGTTCGGCGACTTCGTCAACGGCGCGCAGCCGATCATCGACGAGTTCATCTCGTCCGGTGAGGCGAAGTGGGGCCAGGTCTCCGACGTCGTGCTGCTGCTGCCGCACGGCCACGAGGGCCAGGGCCCGGACCACACCTCCGGCCGGATCGAGCGGTTCCTCCAGCTGTGCGCGGAGGGCTCGATGACGATCGCGGTCCCGTCGACCCCGGCGAACTACTTCCACCTGCTGCGCCGGCACGCGCTGGACGGCGTGAACCGCCCGCTGGTGGTGTTCACCCCGAAGTCGATGCTGCGCCTGAAGGCCGCGACCAGCCCGGTCGAGGCGTTCGTGGAGGACAAGTTCCGCTCGGTGATCGACGACCCGAGCGGCGTCGACCCGGCCGCCGTGCGCAAGGTCCTGCTGTGCAGCGGCAAAATCTACTACGAGCTGCTGGCCGAGCAGGAGAAGCGCGGCGCCAAGGACGTGGCGGTCGTGCGGGTGGAGCAGCTGTACCCGGTGCCGGCGCGCAAGCTGACCGAGGCGCTGGACCGCTACCCCAACGCCACCGAGGTCCGCTGGGTCCAGGAGGAGCCGGCGAACCAGGGCGCGTGGCCGTTCTTCGGCCTCGCCCTGCCGGAGCTGCTGCCGGAGCGGTTCTCGGTCAAGCGCGTCTCGCGCCGCCCGATGGCCGCGCCGTCGGCCGGTTCGTCCAAGGTGCACGAGGTCGAGCAGCGCGAGCTGATCGCGAAGGCGTTCGAGTAGGACAGGTCGTCCGGGCCGAGCCGTCGAGACCCCGTCTCGGCGGCTCGGCCGTTTCCGTTCCCGTTGGAGGAGATCGTGTACTTCACCGACCGCGGCATCGAGGAGCTGGAGAACCGGCGGGGCGAGGAGGAGGTCACGTTCGCGTGGCTGGCCGACAAGCTACGCGCGTTCGTCGACGCCAACCCCGACTTCGAGACCGCCGTGGAACGCCTCGCCACCTACCTCGCGCGGGACGACGACGACTTCGAGGAGTGAGGCCCGGGCTGCGGACGCCCGAAGCCGCCCTCCGCGGTGCGACGGACGCGCGGTACCGCGCTCATCCCAGTCCGGTGAGCCGGACAGCCGAGTTATTCCGGCTCGCGCCGGCACACCGGCGGCACGCGCCCGAACGGCGGCCGGCGGTGCCCGGTCGGGCCGCTCGACCATGGATCCCCCGGAAACCCGGCGCGGACGAGGAAACCCCGCCTTCCTCCGCCCCGAAGGCACCGTTGGAGGAATCCTTGCGCTCGAACCGCCTCGTCCCGCGTTCCCTGCTCGCCAGGGCCGCCGCGGCCGTGCTGGTCGTCGTGGCCGCCGCGGCCACCACCACGTCGACCGCCGCGGCCGCGCCCGCCCCCACCGGCGCGGCCACCACCCTGGCCTCGCTCAACGAGCCGTTCTTCCGGCTGTACAACCCGCGCACCGGCGACAACTACAACACGACCGACCGGGCCGAGGTGATCAGCCAGCAGGCCAACGGCTACTCGTACACCGGGTTCGACGCCTTCGTGTCCACCTCGCCGCAGGCCGGCCTCGTCCCGCTCTACCGGCTGTACAGCCCGCAGCGGCGCGACCGCTACCACACGGCGAGCTGGGACGAGGTCACCGCGGCGACGTCCGCGCAGGGGTACACCTACGAGGGGATCAGCGCCTACGCGTACCCGGCGAACTCCGGGTCCGGTGTGCCGTTCCACCGGTTGCGCCACCCCGGCAACGGCGACCACGTGCTGATGACGAACCAGGCCGAGGTGAACTCGGCCGTCGCCGCCGGTTACACCTACGAGGGCGTGGCGGTGAACGTCAACTGACGCCGGGAGGGCCGCGGCCGTGGCGGTCGCGGCCCGGCCGGCCGCCTCACCAGGCGTACGCCTCCGGTGCCGGCTTGCCGCCGTTCGGGCCGGGCGCCGGGAACAGCTCGTCCAGCTTCGCCAGCACCTCGGCGTCGAGCCCGATCTCCGTCGCCCGCAGCGAGCCGTCCAGCTGCTCCAGCGTGCGCGGGCCGATGATCGGGGCCGTCACGCCCTCCTGGTGCAGCAGCCACGCCAGGCCGACGTGCGCCGGGTCCTCGCCGAGGTCGGCGGAGAGCTTCTCGTAGGCCTCGATCGCGTCGCGGTGCTTCTCCAGCGTCTCCACGCTGCGCCCGGCCTTGCCGCGCGAGCCGCCGCCCTCGCGCTGCTTGCGCAGCACGCCGCCCAGCACCCCGCCGCCCAGCGGCGACCACGGGATCACGCCCAGGCCGTAGTGCCGGGCCGCGGGCAGCACCTCCAGCTCCACGAAGCGGTTGACCAGGTTGTAGATCGACTGCTCGCTGACCAGCCCGAGGAAGTGGCGCTGCCGGGCCGCCTCCTGCGCCTGCGCGATGTGCCAGCCCGCGAAGTTGGACGACCCGAAGTAGATCACCTTCCCCTGCTGCCGCAGCACGGAGAACGCCTCCCAGATCTCGTCCCACGGCGTGTCGCGGTCCACGTGGTGCATCTGGAGGAGGTCGATGTGGTCGGTCTGCAGCCGCTTCAGCGACGCGTCCGCGGCCCGCCGGATGTGCAGCGCGGACAGCCGCCTCTCGTTGGGCCAGTCGCCCATGTCGCCGTAGAGCTTGGTGGCGAGCACGGTCCTCTCCCGCCGGCCCCCGCCCTGCGCGAACCACCGGCCGATGATGTTCTCGGTGACGCCCTCGCCCCGCTGCCAGCCGTAGACGTCGGCGGTGTCGAAGAAGTTGATGCCGTGCTCGTGGGCCCGGTCCATGATCGTGTGGCTGTCGGCCTCGGAGGTCTCCGGGCCGAAGTTCATCGTGCCCAGGCACAGGCGGGACACGGACAGGCCGGAACGGCCGAGCTGGGTGTACTCCATGCCGCCAGCCTGCCCCAAGACGATCGGCACGACCACCCGGCGGCGCGACGACCACCCGCCCGACCGGCCGCACGCCGGCCCGTCACTCCCCCGCGAGGTAGGCGGCGGTCGAGGACTCCAGCGCGGTCACGCACGCGGCGACCACGGGGTGGTCGGCCGCGCCGCGGCGGTAGGCGATGCGGGTGCGGCGGTGGACGTCCAGCGGGACCAGGCGGACGCCGCTCGGCGGGTGCGCCGCGCCGAGCTCCGGCACCAGCGCGACGCCCTGGCCGGCGGCCACGAGCGCGAGCACGGCGGTGAAGTCGTCGGCGTGGTGGCGCACCCCGGCGGTGAAGCCCGCCGCCCGGCAGACCCGCATCGCCACGGTGTGGCACAGCGTGCCGGGCGTGCCGACGACCCACGCCGCGTCCCGGGTGCCCGCGATCGTCGCGTCGGGGCCGCGCGCGGCGGGCACGGCCAGGAACACCTTCTCGTCCAGCAGCCGCACGGAGTCCACGCCGGGGTCGGGTTCGACCGGCGCGATGTCGTAGTCGTGCCAGAGCGCCACGTCGAGGCGGCCGTCGCGCAGCGCGTCGGGCATGTCGACCGGGTCCAGCTCGGTGACCATGAGGTCCAGCGCCGGGTGGTCGCGGCCGAGCGCGACCAGCGCGGCGGGCAGCAGGGTGGGCACGGCGCTGGGGAACGCGCCGATCCGCACGGCCCCGGACAGGCCGGTGCGCGCGGCGGCCACGGCGGCGGAGGCGGCTTCCAGGGCGGCGAGGACGGCCTCGGCGTGCCGGACGAGCGTGGCGCCCGTCGCCGTGAGGCGGACGCTGCGGCCGGTGTGCTCCAGCAGCGGGACGCCCGCTTCCCGCTGCAGCGCGGCGAGCTGCTGGGACACGGCCGAGGGCGTGTAGGCGTTGGCCCGGGCGACGGCCGCGATCGTGCCCAGGTGGGACAGGTCGCGCAGGAGCCGCAGGCGGCGGACGTCGAGCATCAGCTCAGCTTACGGTTGCGTTGAGGAACGCGAACTGGTCCTTCACGGTCCGGCCGGGCACCGTGGTGCGCATGACGCTCACCGGCCTCTACGTGCCCCTGATCACGCCGTTCGACCGGTCGGGGGCCGTGGCCCTCGACGCGCTGGAGGCCCTGGCCGAGCAGGCGGTGGACGAGGGCGCCCGCGGCCTGGTGGCCCTCGGCACGACCGCCGAGCCGTCCTCGCTCACGCCCGCCGAGCAGCAGGCCGTGCTCGGGGTGGTGACCCGGGTCTGCCGGGCGCGGCACGTCCCGCTGGTCGTCGGCGCGAACACCCCCCGGGCGCTGCGCGAGCTGGCCGACCACCCGGAGGTGGTGGCCTCGCTGACCGTCGTGCCGTCGTTCGTCCGGCCCGGCGAGGAGGGCGCGCTGGCCCACCTGACCCGGCTGGCCGCCGACAGCCCCGTGCCGCTGGTCGTCTACGACATCCCGTACCGGACCGGGCAGTACCTGTCCGCGAGCGCGTTGCGCCGCCTGGCGGAGGTGCCCGGGGTGGCCGGGGTGAAGTACGCGGCGGGCGGGATCAACGCGGACACGGTCGCCCTGTTCGCCGACCTGCCGCCGGACTTCGCGGTCCTCGGTGGCGACGACGCGTTCATCTCGCCGCTGCTGGCGCTGGGCGCGCACGGCGGCATCCTGGCGTCGGCGCACGTCGCCACGGCCGCGTTCGCCCGGTTGATCGACCTCTGGCACGCCGGTGACGTGGCCGCCGCACGGGACCTCGGCGGCCGGTTGAGCGCGCTCTCGGCGGCCTTGTTCGCCGAGCCGAACCCGACCGTGATCAAGGCCGTGCTGCACGCGCGGGGGCGCATCCCGACCCCGGACGTCCGCCTCCCGCTCCTGCCCGCGCACCCGGACAGCGCGACGGCCGCGCTCAGCGCCGCCGAACACCTGCTCGCCACACCGCGTGCGTGAGCGGGACGCCCGGGCGGTAGGCGAGGTGGGTGGTCGAGGGCGCGTCGAGCACGTGGACGTCGGCCCGCGCGCCCGGTGACAGGTGGCCGACGTCCGCGCGCCGCAGCGCCCTCGCGCCGTTCAGGGTGGCCGCGGTGACGGCTTCCTCGACGGTCAGGCGCATCTGGAGCACGGCCGTCGCCACGCAGTAGGCGAGGGACGTGGTGTAGGAGCTGCCGGGGTTGCAGTTGCTGGCGAGGGCGACCGTCGCGCCCGCGTCGAGCAGCCGCCGCGCGGGCGGCAGCGGCTGCCGGGTCGACAGGTCGCACGCCGGCAGCAGGGTGGCGACGGTGTCCGAACCCGCCAACGCGTCGACGTCGGCCGCCGAGAGGTGCGTGCAGTGGTCGACGCTCGCCGCGCCCAGCTCCACCGCCAGCCGCACGCCCGGCCCCTCGCCGAGCTGGTTGCCGTGCACCCGCAGCCCGAGCCCGCGGGCCCGGGCGGCCGTCAGCACCGCGCGGGACTGGTCGGCGTCGAACGCGCCGCGCTCGCAGAACACGTCCGCCCAGCGCACGTGCGGCGCGACCGCGTCGAGCATCTCGCCGACCACCAGCGACACGTACTCGTCCGCGTCGGCGCCCGGCGGCACGAGGTGCGCGCCGAGGAAGGTGACCTCGTCGACGTGCCCGGCGGCGATCCGCGCCGACCGCTCCTCGTCGGCGACGGTCAGCCCGTAGCCGGTCTTGGTCTCGACCGTGGTCGTGCCCTGGGCGACGGCCTCGGCGACGTGCCGCCGCAGGGTGGCGGCGAGGTCGTCGTCGGAGGCCGCGCGGGTCGCCCCGACGGTCACCGCGATGCCGCCGGCCGCGTAGGGCGCGCCGGCCACGCGCGCCTCGAACTCGGCGGTCCGGTCGCCCGCGAAGACCAGGTGCGTGTGGCTGTCCACCCACCCGGGCAGCACCGCCCGGCCGGCCACGTCGACCCGCACGTCGGCGGCGGGCGCGGCGGAGGCGGGTCCGACCCACTCCACCCGCTCCCCGAACACCAGCGCGGCGTCGGTGAGGCGACCCAGCTCCGGGTCGTTGGTCGTCAGCTCACCGATACCGGTGACCAGCGTGCTGCTCATCCGCCCAACCCCGTCCTCAACAGCCCGGACACGTCACCCAGCAGCTCGTGCGCGCCGTCGCGCGCCACGACCCTGCCACCGACCACGACGACGCGGACGTCCGACGCCGTGGCGGCGAGGACCACCTGCTCGGGGTCCGCGCCGGCGGTGCGGACCGAGTCCAGCCGCACGGCCACCAGGTCGGCCGGGGCGCCGACCTCGATCCGGCCCGCCTCCGGCCACCCGATCGAGGCGTGGTTCGTCAGCGCGCCGACGAGCTGCGCCGGGGTGAACCGGCCCCGCTCGCCGGTGCGCAGGCGCTCGTTGTGCTCCAGGGCGCGCGCCTCCAGCAGCGGGTCGACGACCGCGTGCTGGTCGCTGCCCAGCGACAGGGGCGACCCCGCGTCGGCCAGCTCGCGGGCCGGGCCGATGCCGTCGGCGAGGTCGGCCTCCGTGGTGGGGCAGAAGCACACGCCCGTGCCGGTGGCGCCGAGCAGGCCGATGTCCTTCGCCGTCAGGTGCGTCCCGTGCACGGCCGTGGTCCGCGGGGTGAGGGCGCCCGCCTCGGCCAGCAGCTCGGTCGGCGTCAGGCCGTACGCCTCCAGGCAGGCCCGGTTCTCCGCCGGCTGCTCCGACAGGTGCACGTGCAGCGGCCGTTCCGGGAAGGCCCCCGCCACCAGCGACAACGTTCCGCGCGGCACGGCGCGGACGGAGTGGATCGCCGCGCCGATCCTGGTGTTGTCGTCCCCGCGCAGCTCGGCGACCCGGTTCAGCCACCGGTCGCCGGTGCCGTCGGAGAACCGCTCCTGCACGCCGCGGGCCGGTTGGCCGATGCCACCCGCCAGGTAGCAGGCGTCCAGCAGGGTGAGCCTGATCCCGGCGCGCCGGGCGGCCTCGCGCAGCGCCTCGGCCATCTCGTTGCCGCCGTCGTGCAGGTAGTGGAACTCCCCCACCGCCGTCACGCCGGCCACGGCCATCTCCGCGTACACCGCCGTGGCCAGCGCCAGGTACGACTCCGGCGTCAACCGCTCGGCCACCGCGTACATCCGCTCGCGCCACGACCAGAACGTGCCGCCGTCGGAGTGCGTGCGCCCGCGCAGCGCCCGGTGGAACGCGTGCGAGTGCGCGTTCGCGAAACCCGGGAGCACCAGGCCGTGCAGCCGCTCGACGCCGAGCGGGATCGTGTCCACGGTGGACACGGAGGAGACGAGGCCCCGGTCCACGCGCACCAGCACCCGCGACGCGATCCCGTCCGGCAGCCACGCCCGCTCGCACCAGAAGCTCTTCATCGCGCCAGGTGCTCCAGGGCCGCCGCCAGCGCCACCACGCCCGCCGCGCAGTCGTCCGCCTCGGCGAACTCCTCCGGCGCGTGGCTGATCCCGGTGGGGTTGCGCACGAACAGCATGGCGGTCGGCACGTGCGCGGCCAGGATGCCGGCGTCGTGGCCCGCGCCGGTCGGCAACGCCGGCGTGCCGCCGCCGAGCGCCTCCCGGAGGCGGGACCGGAGGTCGGGGTCGAAGCGGACCGTCGGGCCCCAGCTCTCCTCCGCCACGCGGACCTCGCAGCCCTCCTCGGCCGCCGCCGCCCGGGCCGCCTCGGTGACCTGCGCGACGACCTCGCGGGTGCGCGGCTCGTCGTCGGCCCGCGCGTCCAGCCACACGTCCACCGACGAGGCGATCACGTTGGTGCCGCCCGGGTTGGGCACGACCCGGCCGACCGTGGCCCGCGCGCCACCGGTCGCCGCCCGGCGCGCGGCGAGCACCAGCGCCGCGGCGGGCAGCATCGGGTCGCGCCGGTCCTCGACCAGCGTCGCGCCGGCGTGGTTGCCCTCGCCGGTGAACGTGTAGCGCCACCGCCCGTGCGCCAGGATCGAGTCGGCCAGCCCCACCGGCACGTCCAGCCCGCGGCCCTGCTCGACGTGCAGCTCCACGAACGCGCCGACGGAGGCCAGCGCGCGGTCGTCGCGCCCCATCCGCAGCGGGTCGAACCCGGCCGCGTGGGCGGCCTCGCCGAACGTGACGCCGTCGGCGTCGACCAGCCGGCACGCGGCCTCGGCGCTGATCGCGCCGGTCATCAGGCGCGACCCGAGGCAGGCGACGCCGAACCGGCCGCCCTCCTCCTCCACGAACACCACGACCGCCATCGGCTTCGCGGGCGTGAACCCCTTGGCGCGCAACAGGTCCACCGCCTGCAACGCCGACACGACGCCGAGCGGGCCGTCGAACGCGCCACCGCCCGGCACCGAGTCGAGGTGGCTGCCGGTGATCACCGCGCCGGGCCCCGGCGCGCCCCACCACGCCCAGAGGTTGCCGTTGCGGTCGGGGCGCACGTCCAACCCGCGCCGCTCGGCCTCCTCGACGAACCAGGCGCGCAGTTCGAGTTCCACGGCGTCGAAGCCGTGCCGGGAGTAGCCGCCCCGGCGCCGGTCGCGGCCGACGTCGGCGAGGTCCGCGAGGTCAGTCACGGGCGCTCATCGGGATCGGCACGTGCTTCTCGGCGGCGACGTCGACGGCCCGCTGGTACCCGGCGTCCACGTGCCGGATCACGCCCATGGCCGGGTCGTTGGTCAGCACCCGCTCGATCTTCTGCGCCGCCAGCGGCGTGCCGTCGGCGACGGTCACCTGGCCCGCGTGGATGGACCGGCCGATGCCGACGCCGCCGCCGTGGTGCAGCGACACCCAGGTCGCGCCGGAGGCCGTGTTGACCAGGGCGTTGAGCAGCGGCCAGTCGGCGATGGCGTCCGAGCCGTCGGCCATCGCCTCGGTCTCCCGGTACGGCGAGGCGACCGAACCGCAGTCGAGGTGGTCGCGGCCGATGACGATCGGCGCGGACAGCTCGCCCGACGCGACCATCTCGTTGAACCGCAGCCCGGCCAGGTGCCGCTCGCCGTAGCCGAGCCAGCAGATGCGGGCGGGCAGGCCCTGGAACTCGACGCGCTCGCCGGCCATCCTGATCCACCGCGCGAGCTTCTCGTCCTCGGGGAACAGCTCCAGGATCGCGCGGTCGGTGGCGGCGATGTCGGCCGGGTCACCGGACAGCGCGGCCCAGCGGAACGGGCCCTTGCCCTCGCAGAACAGCGGGCGGATGTAGGCGGGCACGAAGCCGGGGAAGTCGAACGCCCGCTCGTAGCCGCCGAGCTTCGCCTCGCCGCGGATCGAGTTGCCGTAGTCGAAGACCTCGGCGCCCCGGTCGAGGAAGCCCACCATGGCCTCGACGTGGTCGGCCATCGACTCGCGGGCGCGGTCGGTGAACTCGTCGGGCTTGGCGGCGGCGTAGTCGGGCCAGTCCTCGACCGCGACGCCCTTGGGGCAGTACGCCAGCGGGTCGTGCGCGGAGGTCTGGTCGGTGACGACGTCCACCGGCACGTCGCGGCGCAGCAGCTCCGGCAGCACCTCGGCGGCGTTGCCGATCAGGCCCACCGACAGCGCCCGGCCCTCGGCCTTGGCGGCGAGCACGCGGGCCACGGCGTCGTCCAGGTCGTCGGCGATCTCGTCCAGGTACCGGGTCTCCAACCGGCGGCGGGCGCGCTGCGGGTCGATCTCGACGCAGAGCGCCACGCCCTCGTTCATGGTGACCGCAAGCGGTTGCGCGCCGCCCATGCCGCCGAGGCCGGCGGTGACGGTCAGCGTGCCGCGCAGGGTGCCGCCGAACCGCTTGTCGGCCACGGCGGCGAACGTCTCGTAGGTGCCCTGGAGGATGCCCTGGGTGCCGATGTAGATCCACGAACCGGCCGTCATCTGGCCGTACATGGTCAGGCCCTCGGCCTCCAGCCTGCGAAACTCGGGCCAGTTGGCCCAGTCCGGCACGAGGTTGGAGTTCGCGATCAGCACGCGCGGCGCCCACTCGTGCGTGCGCATGACGCCGACCGGGCGGCCCGACTGCACGAGCAGCGTCTCGTCGTCCGCCAGCCGCGCCAGCTCGCGGCTGATGGCGTGGAAGCTGGGCCAGTCGCGGGCGGCCTTGCCCGTGCCGCCGTAGACGACCAGGTCCTCGGGCCGCTCGGCCACGTCCGGGTCGAGGTTGTTGTGGAACATCCGCAGCGCGGCCTCGGTGGGCCAGCTGCGCGCGGTGAGGTCGGTGCCTCGGGCGGCGCGCACCATCACAGTGCTCCCTTCCGGATGAGGTCTTCGGCGGCGGCGATCTCGGGCGCGAGGTGGCGGTCCGGGCCGGGGCCCGCGACGTACTCGCGCAGCTTCGCGACGGCCGCCGCGGTCGCGGGTGCGGGGTTGAGCGGTTTGCGCAGGTCCAGCGCCCGCGCGGCGGTCAGGAACTCGATCGCGAGGACCCGGCGCAGCCCGTCGACGGCCTGGCGGAGCTTGCGCGCGGCCGACCAGCCCATGGAGACGTGGTCCTCCTGCATGGCGCTGCTCGGGATCGAGTCGACCGACGCGGGCACGGCCAGCCGCTTCAGCTCGCTGACGATCGCCGCCTGCGTGTACTGGGCGATCATGTGCCCGGAGTCCACGCCGGGGTCGTGCGCCAGGAACGGCGGCAGGCCGTGCGACCGGTTCACGTCCAGCATCCGGTCGGTGCGGCGCTCGGCGATGCTCGCCACGTCGGCGGTCGGGATGGCGAGGAAGTCCAGCACGTAGGCGATCGGCGCGCCGTGGAAGTTGCCGTTGGACTCCACCCGGCCGTCGGCCAGCACCACCGGGTTGTCCACCGACGCCGCCAGCTCGCGGTCGGCGACGGTCGCCGCGTAGGCGACGGTGTCGCGGGCCGCGCCGTGCACCTGCGGCGAGCAGCGCAGCGAGTACGCGTCCTGGACGCGGGTGCAGTCCGGGCCGCGGTGGCTCTCCATGATCTCCGAGCCGCGCAGGAGCTCCGCCATGCGCCGCGCGGAGCGGCCCTGGCCGGGGTGCGGGCGCAGCGCCTGGAGGTCGGCGGCGAACACCCGGTCCGTGCCGAGCAGGGCCTCCACGCTCATCGCCGCGGTCAGGTCGGCGACGTCGAGCAGGTATTCCAGGTCGTGGATCGCCAGCACCAGCATGCCCAGCATGCCGTCGGTGCCGTTGATCAGCGCCAGGCCCTCCTTCTCGGCCAGCCGGACCGGCTCGACGCCCGCCGCGGCGAGGGCGGCGGAGGCCGGGAGCAGGTTCCCGGCGGCGTCCCGGACGTCGCCCTCGCCGGTGAGCGCGAGGGCGGCGGCGGACAGCGGCGCGAGGTCGCCGGAGCAGCCGAGCGAGCCGAACTCGTGCACGACGGGCGTGATGCCCGCGTTGAGCATCGCGGCCATCGCCTCGGCGGTCTCCAGCCGCACGCCGGTGTGGCCGCTCGCCAGCGTCTTGAGCCGGAGCAGGACGAGGGCGCGCACGACCTCGCGCTCGACCTCCGGGCCGGCGCCCGCGGCGTGCGAGCGGACCAGGGACTGCTGGAGGGCGGCCCGGCGGTCCGGCGGGATGTGCCGGACCGCCAGCGCGCCGAAGCCGGTGGACACGCCGTAGGTCGGCTGCTCGGCCGTGGCCAGGCGCTCGATGTGCGCGCGGGCGGTGGTGACCGCCTCGCGGGCCGCCTCCGTGATCTCCACGGGCGCGTCGCCCCGGGCAACGGCGTGGACGTCGTCGCGGGTCAGGGGTTTCGGACCCAGCTGCACGGGTTGCTGCATGTGCCCATCTCAACCCGGCGGCCGCCTCCGCACGACCCGACATCCGCCGATGGTGTCTGGCATCCCAGACGGTTGGGCCCGCCCGAACCGTTCGCGCGGCTCGGGCCGGAGGTGTGCGGCTCTTAGCGGCGTGGTGGGCGCTCCCGTCCGTGGAGCACCCACCACTGCGCGGTGCGCCGGCCGCGCCCTACCTCGTGCCGATCCAGGCCACGTCCGGGTCGACGTCCACCGCCAGCGCCGCCGCCACCCGGGCCAGCACCTCGACCGGGGCGTGCCTGGTCTCCAGGCCGGGCGGCACGGGCTCGCCCTCGCGGACGGGGAACTCGTGCGGCTTCACGCGGACCTGGAGGTCCGGCGCGACCTGGACGGCGAGCAGCCCGAACCCGTCGGCGGAGTAGTGCGCGGGCTCGCCGCCGACGGTGGTGGGGGTGGAGCCGGCCGGCGCCTCGGCGGTCCGCAGCAGCTCCACGGCGTACCGGACGTCGTCGAGGTCGCTCGTGCCGTCGATCACCCAGTCGGCCGGGCCCGACCCCCGCACCACGACGTACGGGTACTCGTTCAGCGAGAACGGGACGCGCATCGCCGCGGGGTCCGCGACCACGGAGTCGGCGATCCGCCGCACCTGCGCCCGGACGTCGACGCCGGTGACGTCCTCCAGACCGACGCTGAGCACGCGGCCGGGGGCGGCGTTCCAGTACAGGCTGTCGCCGAACCAGGCCGCCGGCGCGCCGCCCACCGTCGTGCGGTCGGCGACCGGCGCGTTCTCCACCTTCGGGCCCACGTCGCCGGCGATGGAGGTGAAGACGCCGAAGCGGACCAGCGGTGAGCCGGGGTCCGTCGACCCCGGCGCGTAGATGCGGGTCGTGCCCCACGGGCCGATGACGCGCTGCCGCTCGGCGTACCCGTCGGGCACCACCCCGGGCCGGTACTCGAGGGCGCGGGTGGGCACGTCGGCGACCCGGGCCGGGGTGGGCGCGGACGTGGCGACGACCTCCCGGGCGGGCGGCGCCTGGCCGGCGGTCGGCCCGTTCACGGTGGTCACCACCAGCGCGGCGGCGGCCGCCGTCGTGGTGGCGGCGGCGAGCACCAGGAGCAGCGGCTTGCGGTCCCGGCGCGGTCGGCGCAGGGCGGCGAGCACCACCCCGGGCGGCGGGGTGCGCTCGGCCCGGTGGCGCAGCGCGTCGGTGATCAGGGTCTCGGTGGTGTCGTTCACAGCGACTGCCTCACGCGTTCGTCGGCGCGCAGCACTGCCAGCGCGCGGGAGATGTGACTGCGGACCGTGCCCCGGGCGCAGCCCAGGACGGCGGCGATCTCGGCGTCGTCGCAGCCCTCGTAGTAGCGCAGGACGACGGCGACCTTCTGCTTGCGCGGGAGCCGGTCGATGCGCTGGAGCATCGCCTCCCGCTCGTCGTAGTGGTCGGCGGGGTCGGGCTGGGGCGGGTCCACGCCCGTCAGCGGTGAGTGCGCCTTCAGGCGGCGGCGCCAACCGAGGTACTCGTTGGTCACCATCCGCTTGAGGTACGCGGCCGGCGCGTCGACCGAGCCGATGCGCGCCCACTTCTGCTGGGCCCGGAGCAGGACCTCCTGGATCACGTCCTGGGCCAGGTGCGGGTCGCCGGTCAGCACGGTGGCGTAGCGCAGCAGCGGGGTCACCTGTGCGGCGGCGAACTCCTCGAAGCCGGTGCTCATACCCCTCCAATGCGCCCCGGCGGCGTTTTGTTGAGAATGGGCCGCGTGGGAGGCAGCAGCGACGTGCCGGCGTTGCGCCGGGGGCTCGCGGTGCTGCGGTTGCTGGCGAGCAGGCCCGGCCCGCTGTCGGCCGCGGCCGTGGCGCGCGAGCTGGACCTGCCCAGGTCGACGACCTACCACCTGCTGGCGGAGCTGACCGCCGCCGGGTTCGCCACCCACTTCCCCGAGGAGCGGCGGTACGGACTGGGCGTGGCGGCGTTCGAGCTGGGCTCGGCCTACCTGCGGCACGACCCGCTGGAGCGGCTCGCGGTGCCCGTGCTGCGGCGGCTGGTCGACGCCGTCGGGCGGACCGCGCACCTGGGCGTGCTGCACGGCGCGGAGTCGCTGTACCTGGTGCGGGAGCAGCCGAGCCGGCCGACCACGATCGTGTCGGACGTGGGCGTGCGGCTGCCCGCGCACCTGACCGCGTCGGGCCGCGCGGTGCTGGGCCGGCTGCCGGCGGCGCAGGTCAGGGCCCTGTTCCCGGGGCCGTTCGTGGACCGGACCGGGCGCGGCCCGCGCGACCTGCCCGCGTTGCGCAGGCTCCTGGCCGTCGAGCGCAGGCGCGGGTGGGCGGTCGAGGACGGCTACGTGACGGCCGGCTTCGCCTCCGTCGCCGCACCGGTCTTCGACCACGGCGAGCGCCCGATCGCCGCGATCACCGTCACCTTCCGGCACGTGTGCGACACCGAGTGCGGCGAGACGTGGCCCGGGCTGGCGGCCGAGGCGCTGCGCGCGGCGGAGGAGCTGACCGGCCGCATCGGCGGCCGGGCCTGAGGAGCGGTCGCCCTGTCGGTCATCCGGGTTGCACCCGCCCGGTCCCGTCGATGACATCGCGAACACCCAGGCCCAGGGCCCGCACCAGGACCGCGGCACGGGGCGCGCCCATGTCTTTCGCCAACCGCCCGGTCAACTCCGGGTCGTCCAGGACGCGGAGCAGTTCGGCTGTACCGCCCTCGTCGAGCAAGACCGGCATGTGCGACCCCGGCAGCCGTGCTCCCGCTGCCGAGAGGTCGTAGTCGGACTTCTCGAGCACGTCGTAATCCTCGCCGTAGAGCCGGTCCGAGTACTTCCCGGACGAGTACCACCCGATCATCGTCGCCAGGTCGACCGCGTCGCGCCTGTCGTCGCGGTGGCGATCTCGCCAGGCGAAGATCTTCAGGAGGGCGAGTGCGGGGATCGACGGGATCCTGGCGGTGACTCCGTTCGGCAGGAGGACCGTCTGCGCGGTGTCGACCGCTTCGCGGAAACCGAGGACGCTCATCACGTGGTCGTCCGGCCACGTGATCGTCCGATCCTCCTCCTCGATGCCACCGTAGGGAACGACATCCACCTCGGTGCCTTCGACGAGGAACTCGTGCGCGCTGTCACCGCGCCGGTCGAGCCTGCCGACCAGGCTGTCGAACTCCTCCCAGGAGTCGACCTCGGCCGCGATGTCGATGTCCCGGGTACGGCGGTCGGGAGATCTGCCGAGCAGGTCCAGGGAGATGAGCGAACGGGCAGTCGCACCTACGACCAGGTAGTGGACCCGTGCTTCGTGCGCCGCTTCGTCGATTCGCGCCAGCACCGCGGCGGCCCTGAGGACCTCATAGTCGGTCGAGGCTCGCAAGTCGATCGTCACTGCTTCTCATCCTGTCCGCGTGCTCGCGTTGGCGGGAGTCGCCGGAAGCGAGCAGATCAGCGTAGATCAGCGTGGAAGGCACGATCCACGAGTGCCGGTCCACCGTCCAGAACCGCTGTCGTACGTGGACGTTACCTCCTTGTTCGGCGCGCACCAGTCGGTGCCTGCCGATGAGCGGGCGCGGCGGTTCGGCGGCGTAGAGGGTGAGGGTCGCCGGGATGAGGTGCGGGTCGAGGACGCTCGCACCGGCTTCTCCCCCCACTTGGACGTCGGCTCGCGTCAACTCCTCCTCCGAATCGCGCCACCACGAGAGATCGGAAGCCTCGAAGTCGCCTAGGGCCAGCGTGGGCGAGAGCCTTGTCGAGTAGGCCTCCGACCACCGGTTGAGCAACTCCCCCGCTCTCGCCAGTCTGCGCCTGCCCGCCACTTCGTACAGGTAGCCCGCCCTGGCGAGGTCGTCGACGACCGCTTGAGCGGTGCCGAGCGAGACGCCGCCGGCGCGCGCGAGCTCGCGCAGTGGCTTCCCTGCCATCCACGGCCAACTGAGCAGGACGAACCCGACCTTCAGGCCCGTGCGACCGAACGCCTTGCTCCCGGGCGGCGAGGACCCACCGGTCCGCGCGCTCGCCTTGCGACGCCCTCGGACGTCGATGAGCACGTCATCCCACTCGATGTGGGCGTTGCCCGCCTCGTCGACGTAATCGATGCCCCGCGCACGCAGCAGGTCCGCGGCTTGCTCGGTGATCGAGCGGGCGACGACCAGGGTGGGTAGCGACGCGTGCGGGTGCAGCGCCGTCGCGAGTTCGGCCGGCACCGCCCGCTTGACCAGGACGGCGTAGGTCCGAGCCGCGCCCGAGACCCGGCTGACGCGGACCACCAAGTCGGCCCCTTCATCGGCGGCTCGTGTGCCGATGGCGACTCTGAGACCAAACTGCCTCAGCCATTCCCGCAGCTCAGAGTACTCTTCGTTCAAAATGACGTCATGTTCATTTTTCTTGAACATGAGCCAATACTGAACGCACCGGAGGATCCGCGCAAGTCCGGCTCGACGTGCCATGAACCCGACCGGTGAACGGCGGCGGCCCGGCCACCCCACCGGGGCGACCGGGCCGCGCGAGCCACCGGGGTCTAGAGGGTGACGCCCTTGAGGAAGTCCGCCGCCACGTTCGCGGCCGTCTCCTTGTCCACGTCCACCCGCTTGACCAGCTCGGCCAGCTTCTCGGTGGTCAGCGCCGCGGACACCTTGTCCAGCGCCTCCTTGCCCTTGGCGTCGACGGCGTCGGACCGCAGCAGCGGCACGACGTTCTGCGCCGGGTACATCACCTTCGGGTCCTCCAGCTCCACGAAGTCGTTGGCCTTGATGTCGGCCGACGTCGTGTAGAGGTTGATCACCTGCACGGTGCCGTTCTTCAGCGAGTCGACCGTGATCGGACCACCCGTGTCGGTGGTCTTGATCTCGGTGAACGTCACCCCGTACAGCTCCTTGATCTTGGCCTCCCAGCGCTGCGCCCACTCGCCGGCCGCGCCGAGCGCGTACTTGCCCGAGCCGAGGTCGGCGATGGACTTCACGCCGCCGGCCGCGGTGGCCTTGGTGACCACCAGGACGTCCTTGTCCTCGGCCTCGGACTTCTGCAGCACCTCGAGGCCCGACGGCGTCTTGGACTTCAGCGCCGTGTAGACCTCCTCCGCCTCGGTGGTGGCGTTGGTCTTGTCGAAGAAGTTGAGCAGGTTGCCCGTGTACTCCGGCACCACGCCGAGCGACTTGTCCTGCAACGCCTTCACGAGCAGCTCGCGCGCGCCGATGCCGGACTTCACCGTCACCTTCGCGCCGGTCGCCTTCAGCGCGCCGGCATAGATCTCGGCCAGGATCTTGTTCTCGGTGAAGTCGGCCGAACCGACCACGACCTCACCCGACGCGGCCTGCTGGCCGCTCCCGCCCAGGTCCTCCTTGGACCCGCACGCGGAGACGACCAGTGCGGTCGCCGCGACGACGACGGCCAACGTGCGCTTCATGCCGTGCTTCCTCCAGATTCGACGGGCGCGGGCTCTTCCCGGCGCCTCGGCTGTGACCCATTCGACCGCGCCTTGGCGCCCCTCGCGCGAGGAGCCCGGGCCGACAGCCGCAAACCCGTGGGCACGACCAGCCTGCCGACGACCGCGAGCACCGCGTCCAGCACGACGGCGAGCAGGGCGATCAGGATCGCGCCGCCGACGAACTGCCCGTAGTCCAGCACCCGCAGGCCGTCCAGCAGCGGACGCCCCAACGTCTCGACCCCGACGTAGGCCGCCACCGACGCGGTGGCGACCACCTGCAACATGGCGTTGCGCAGGCCGCCGACCAGCAGCGGCAGCGCGTTGGGCACCTCGACCCGCCACAGCCGCTGCGCGCCGGTCATGCCCATGCCGCTCGCCGCGTCGACCACGCCCCGGTCGACGTCCTGGATGCCCGCGTAGGCGCCGGCCAGGATCGGCGGCACGGCGAGCACCACGAGGCCGATGAGCACCCCGGTCGTGCCGCCGCCCGCGACCAGGTACAGGAACGTGACCAGGCCCAGCGTCGGCAGCGCCCGCAGCGCGTTGCTGCCGCCGACGAGCACCACCCCGCCGCGCCCGGTGTGCCCGACGTACAGGCCGAGCGGCACCGCGACCAGGGCGGCGCCGAGCACGGCGGCGAAGCAGTAGAGCAGGTGGATGCCGATCCGCACCGGGATCGACTTGCCGCCCGACCAGTTGGCCGGGTCGACCAGCCAGGCGAACGCGTCCGCGAAGATCACGGCCTGCCCCCCGCCCGCGCCCACGGCGTCAACCGGTTGCGCAGCAGCACCAGCAGCAGGTCGACCACCAGCGCCAGCACCAGCGTCAGCACGATGCCGACGATGATCGGCGCGAGGTACCGCTGCCGGAACCCGTCGGTGAACAACGTGCCCAGCCCGCCCGTGCCGATCAGCGCGCCCACGCTGACCAGGCTGATGTTGCTGACGGAGCCGACCCGCACCCCGGCGGCCAGCACCGGCACGGACAGCGGCAGCTCCACGGTGAGGAACCGGCGCAGCGGCCGGAAGCCCATCGCGGTCGCGGCGGCGGTGACGTGCGCCGGCACCGCGGCCAGCGCCTCGGCGACCGGCCGGACCAGCAGCGCGGTCGTGTAGATCGTCAGCGCGGTGATCACGTTCAGCGGGTCGAGCACCTGGGTGCCGATGACCGCCGGGATGATCGCGAACAGCGCCAGCGACGGGATCGTGTAGACGACGTTGGACACCGCGATCAGCGTCGCGTTGACCCGCTGGAACCGGTGGCACAGCAGCCCCAGCACGATCGCCAGCACCACCGCCACGACCAGCGGCACCAGCGACAGGTAGACGTGGTCGAGCAGCATGTCCAGCAGCGCCGCCCTGGTGCCCGCGTCGCCCAGGTACTTCGCGATGTCACCCACGGCGGCTCTCGATCACGTCCAGCACCTGCCTCGCGGTGACGACACCGGCGAGCCTCCCCTCGGCGTCCACCGCGACGCCGAGACCCGCCGGCGAGGACAGCGCGGCGTCCAGCGCGCCCCGGATCGGCGCGCCCACCTCGTACAGCGAGCCGCCGGGCACCTCCGCGCCGTCGGGCGCGACCCAGCCCTGCGGCCGCCGCTCCTCGTCCACCACGAGCCGCCAGCCCGACGGGGACCCGTCCGCCCCCTCCGTCGGCGCCGGCGCGACCTCCACACCGGACGCGTCCACAAAGGACAGGCTGCGGTAGCCGCGGTCCCGGCCCACGAAGCCCGCCACGAAGTCGTCGGCGGGCCGGGTCAGCAGCTCGGCGGGCGGCGCGTACTGGGCCAGGAAACCGCCGGTGCGCATCACCGCGACCTTCTCGCCGATCCGGATGGCCTCGTCGATGTCGTGCGTGACGAACACGATCGTCTTGGCCAGCTCGGCCTGCAGCCGCAGCAGCTCGTCCTGCAACCCCTCGCGCACCACCGGGTCGACCGCGCTGAACGGCTCGTCCATCAGCAGCACGGGCGGGTCCGCGGCCAGCGCCCGCGCCACGCCGACGCGCTGCTGCTGGCCGCCCGAGAGCTGCACGGGGTAGCGGCGGCCCAGTTCGGCGGGCAGCCCGACCAGCTCCAGCAGCTCGGCGGCGCGGGCGCGGGCCTTGCGGCGGGTCCAGCCGGTCAGCAGCGGCACGGTGGCGACGTTGTCCAGCACGGTCCGGTGCGGGAACAGCCCGGCCTGCTGGATCACGTACCCGATGCCGCGCCGCAGCGTCGGCGGGTCCACACCCGACACGTCGCGACCGTCCACCAGGACGGTGCCGGACGTGGGGTCGATCATCCGGTTCACCATGCGCAGCGACGTGGTCTTGCCGCACCCGGACGGTCCGACGAAGACCGTGATCGTGCCCGCCTCGACCACGAGGTCCAGGCCGTGCACCGCGGTGGTCCCGTCGTCGAACCGCTTGGTCACGTCGCGGAACTCGATCACCCGTGGTCCTCCTGCCGATGGGCATCAAGCGTCGAACGACCCTAGCCCTTCGGTCCGACCGCGGCACGGCGTTTCAGCATCCGGTCAGTAGGCTGCACCGGTTGTGGCTACCGAACTGGTGCGAGCGCTCCTCGCCGAACGCGGCCCGCACGCCCGCGAGCTGCGGCGCGTGCTGGACCTCCTGCGCGCAGGCCCGCACACGCTGGCCGAGTTGGTTCGGGTTCCCGCTGTGCCGCGGCGGACCGTCCAGGAGCTGCTGACCGCGCTGGGTGACGACGTGGAGACGAACGGCGACCGGTTCCGGCTGGCGCCCGCCAAGTCCGCCGACTACACCGGGTTCGCGGTCGGTGACGACGTGCCCGACCCGCTGGACGACCTGGTGTCGCGGCACGCGGAACAGCTTCGGTCGGTCCGCGCGGACATCGCCGCCGTGCCGCCGCCGCTGGCCGCGCTGGACCACGTGCAGGCGACGGCGGAGACGGCGCTGAAGCGCGCGTTGTGGTTGGACCGGACCTACGACCTGGCCGGCCGGACGCTGCTGTGCCTGGGCGACCACGACCTCACCTCGCTCGCGGTGTGCGCGGTGAACCCGGCCGTCGAGGTCGTCGTGGTCGACGTGGACGACCGCCTGCTGGAGTTCGTGGCGACGCGGGCCGCCGAGCGCGGGTGGCCGGTGCGCGCGGTGCACGCGGACTTCCGGTTCGGGTTGCCGCCCGCCGTGCTGGAGTCGGCGGACCTGGTGTTCAGCGACCCGCCCTACACACCGGAGGGCATGGCGCTGTTCGCCGCGCGGGCGGTCGAGTGCCTGGCCGACCACGGTCGGGGCCGGGTGCTGCTCGCGTACGGGTTCAGCGACCGGACGCCCGCGCTGGGGTTGAAGGTGCAGCAGGAGTTGCAGCGGCTCGGGTTGGTGTTCGAGGCGATCCTGCCCGCGTTCCACCGGTTCGACGGCGCGCAGGCGATCGGCAGCGCGGCCGACCTGTACGTGTGCCGGCCCACCTCGCGCCGCTCGGCCGCGCAGCCGGCGAAGACGTCCATCTACACGCACGGCCCGCAGTCCGTCGAGGCGTCCGGTCCGGGTTCGACGGCGTTGGCGGCCCTGGTGGACCTCGCGCCGCGCCCGGAGTCCTCGCCGCCGCCCAAGCCCCGCGCGCCGGGGTGGGCGGAGCCGGTCGGCAAGGGCGCGGCGTCGCTCGCGGTCGACCTGTCCGGCGACCCCGGGCCGTGGCTGCTGCGGACGTTGCTGGCGTGCTCGCCCGGCCGGATGGCCGCCCTGGTGCCCAACAACCACCCGGACGTGGCGTCGGCGGCCGGGCAGCGGGGCCTCAAGTCCTTGGTGGACACCAGGTTCGCGCTGCGGTTCCTGCGGTCCACCCCGGACGGCAAGCACTGCGTCGTGGTGGCGGACCAGGTGCTCGCGGGCACGCTGGACGTGGGCGGGCTGGCCGTGCGGGAGGTGCTGATGCGCGCGCACGGCAAGCTCGGCAACGTGTGGCGGGAGGCGTTGGTCACCGCCACGCGCGGCGGGCTGACCAAGCGGGAGGCGCGGGAGCGGATCGGCGAGCACGAGGACTGGGAGCTGAGGCTGATCGACCTGCCCCGGCACCGGATCGCCGAGGTGCTGCCGCTGATCCGGGCGTCCGCGACGGGGTAGGCGGGCTCACCCGCCGAGGCGGGCGAGGGCCCGCAGCGTGGCGCGCGCCCTGCCGAACAGGGCTTTCAGGGCGGCCAGGACGCGCGTGAGCACGCGCACCACGTCCCCGAGCCGGCGGGTGAGCCGCCCGAGCACCACCGCGCCGCGTTCGACGGCCCACGCCGCGAAGTCCGCCGTCGAACCGCCGGACGTCAGGCCCGCGGCGGCCAGCGCGACGACGGCGTTGTCGAGCACCTCCCGGACGAACAGGGCGACCACGTCGCGGAACACGCCGAGGGCGGCGGCGGTGATCGCGCCGACCTCGGCCACGTGCGACGCCACGCACCGGCACTCCCGACCGGTCGCCGCGATGCCCGCCGTGAGCCGCCCGCCCGCGCGCCGCTCCGCCATGCCGTCCAACGTCGTCGCGACCTGCCGCCAGGTGGCGCCGGCGTCCTCGAAGTGGTCGCCGTACCCGACCAGGCGGTCCAGCGGCTCCCGCAGGAACCCGACGTGCTCCACGAGCCACCCCAGGCCGGCCGCGTCCAGCAGCCGCAACGGGTCCGCGTCCGCGGTGGGGACGCCGAGGTCGGCTTCGAGCGCGTCGGGCGGGGACTCCACCGGCCCGGTGCGCTTCACCGGGTGCATCTGGGGGAAGCGGGTCACCGCGACGCGGCCCCCGGGTCGTCCGGCGCCCACAGGCTCCTGGGCAGCGGCACGTCGTCGTGCGCCGGGGGACCGTCAGGCGCCGAGCGGTCCCCGGTCGCCGAGCGATCGTCGGGCACCGAGCGGTCCTCGGGCACCGGGGGTGGCGGCGGGACCGCCGCGGTGAGGAAGTCCATCGCCGCCGTGCCGCGGAACCGGGGTCCCACGACCGCCGCCGCCTGCCGCGCGGCCTCCTCCTGGGCCCGCCGCACGGTGTCCAGCACCACCTCGCCGAGCCGCGCGGGCGGCAGGCCCCCGGCCTCGGGCGAGAACTCGATGTGCCGCAACGACCCGTTCGGCCCGACCGTCGCGGTCACCACGCCGTCCGGCGACCGGCGCGTGGCCTGCGCCCGCCGCAGCCGCTCCCGCAGCTCGCGGTACCGCTCGGCCAGGTTCCCGGCCTCCGCCTCCAGGTCGGCGATCATCCGTTCGGGGTTCACCGGGCAGCACCCCACGTCGTGTCGTCCATCGGGGGACGAGTATCGCGGATCACCCGGCTCGGGGGGTGTGAAGCGGCCCCAGCTCCAGCAGGGCCCGGAACTCCTTGGGCGGCACGGGCCGGGAGAACAGCCAGCCCTGGTAGGTGTCCACGCCGATGCCGCGCAGCACGTGGAACTGGGTCGCGGTCTCCACGCCCTCGGCCACGCACCGGCGGTCCATCGCGCGGGCCATGTCGACCACCGCCTTCGCCACCGCGAAGTCCGACGAGTCGCTGCCCACGCCCGAGACGAACCGCCGGTCGACCTTGATGATCTGCGCCGGGAGGTCCTTGAGCCGCGCCAGCGAGGAGTAGCCGGTGCCGAAGTCGTCCACGGCGAACCGGATGCCCCGCCCCACCAGCTCGTCCATCGTCTGCCGCACCCGTGACGGCAGGTCGACCAGCGCCGTCTCCACCAGCTCCAGCACCACCCGGTCCCACGGGATGCCTGCCTCGGCGATGGCGTCGGCCACGATGTCGACGAACTCCGGGTCGCCCGGCACCAGGCCGGCCAGGTTCACCGCCACGGACACCGGCCTGCCGCCCGGCTCCGGCCAGGTCGACGCCTCCTTCAACGCCGTCCGCAGCACCCACCGGTCCAGCTCGCGCAGCAGGTCGCCCTGCTCGGCCACGGGCAGGAAGATGTCCGGCGGCAGCAGGCCGCGGTCGGGGTGCGGCCACCGCACCAGCGCCTCGGCGGTCTGCACCACGCCGTCCACGCCCACGACCGGCTGGAAGTGCAGCGCCAACCCGTCGTGCTGCAACGCCTCGCGCAGCTGGCCCTCCAGGTGCACCTGCCGGTCGGCCGACGCGATCAGCGCCGCGCTGGCCAGCGACACCCGGCCCGCGCCGTTCCGCTTGGCCTCGAACATCGCCGCGTCGGCGAAGCGCAGCAGGTCGTTGCCGGTGGCGCGCGAGCCGTTGGGCACGGCCGCGCCGATCGACGCCGACACCCGGACGAGCTGACCGTGCACCGGCACCGCCGTGCGCAGCAGGCCCGCGACCCGCGTGGCCAGCGCGTCCACGCCACCGACCCGGTCGAGGTTCTCGCAGATGATCACGTACTCGTCACCGGACAGGCGGGCCGCCGTGCAGCCGTCGGGCAGGCCGCCCTCCAGCCGCCGCGCCAACGCCACCAGCAGCTCGTCGCCCGCGTCGTGGCCCAGCGAGTCGTTGACCCGCTTGAAGTTGTCGATGTCGCAGAACAGCACCGCGACCTTGGCCCGGTCCGGCGACTCCAGCAGCTCTCCCAGCATCTCCTTGACCAGCGCCCGGTTCGGCAGCCCCGTCAGCTCGTCGTGCGTGGCCTGGTGGCGCAGCGCCTCGGCCGTGCGGCGGCGCTCGGTGATGTCCTGGAACACGATCAGCCAGAACCGGCGGCCGTCGTCCTGCACGGACAGCGCGATGTGCAGCTCGCAGTACACCTGCACGCCGTCGCGGCGGACCAGGACGCGCTGCGGGATCTTGTGCGTCCGCTCGGCGCCCGGCGCGGACATCTCGTCGATGGACGGCAGGGCGGCCTCGTCGTCGGGGTGCGTGAGCTGACCCGCGGTCATGCCCCGCAACTGCTCCAGGTCCATGCCGAGCAGGTCGCACAGGGCGTCGTTGGCGTCGACCAGCCGCTCGCCCTCGTCGAACAGGCCGATGCCGACCGGGGTGAGCGACACCAGGTCGGCGAAGCGCTGGCTGGACCGCTTCATCCTGGTCTCGGCGGCGCGCTGCTCGGTGATGTCCTGCGCCGTGCCGACGGCGAGCGGCCGGTCGTCCGGGCCCTTGACCACCACGCCGTAGCAGCGGAACACGCGCTGCCTGCCGTCGCGGCGCACGATCCGGTGCTCCAGCTGGATCGGCACCTCCTCGGTGGCCAGCTGCTGCCACAGGTCGTCCACCCAGGCGCGGTCGTCGGGGTGCACGAGGTCGAGGTAGGTCTGGTAGCGGGTGCGCTCGTCGCGCGGCACGCCGAACAGCTCGGTCAGCATGTCCGACCACACGACGTCGCCGGTCTGGAGGTTCCATTCCCACACGCCGAGCTGCGCGGCCTTCTGCGCGTCGGCGAGGCGGCGGCGGTCGTCGCGGAGCTGGCGCTCCAGCGCGCGGGCCTCGGTGACGTCCTGCACGGTGCCGTGCAGCAGGCTGACCTGGCCGCCCTCGAACTCGGCCCGGGCGCGGCAGACGTAGACGCGCTCGCCGTCCTCGCTGCGGACCTCCGCCTCCAGCGTCCGGTCCGCGGTGGCGGTGACGTCGTCGCGCAGGTTCAGCAGCTTGCGGCGCAGGTCCTTCAGCGCCGCCCGGTCGTCCGGGTGCACTCCGCACAGCAGGTCGTCGTCGGGGACGACGCCCAGCTCCGCGTACATCTCCAGCAGCACCTCGCTGCGGTGCACCGCGCCGGACGCGGTGTCGTAGCTCCAGCTGCCCATGCGCGCGAGGCGCTGCGCCTCCAGCAGCCGGGCCCGCTCGGTCTCCAGCGCCCGGTCGGACCGCAGCTGCTCGGTGATGTCGCGGATGTAGCCGGTGATGAACTGGGTCCGGCCGTCGGACCTCAACTTCGCCTCGGCGACGCCGCGGATCCAGCGCTGCTCGCCGCCGGGCAGGACGACCCGGTAGACGATGTCGATCGGGTTGCCGTCCAGCTCCCGGTTGGCCCAGTAGCGGGCGACCATCTCGTAGTCGTCCGGGTGCACGACGTCCAGCACGGCCTGCGCGCCGGGCACCACCTCGCCGGGCCGCACGCCCAGCATCTCGTAGTGGGACTCGGACCAGACCGTGACGCCGGTGTCGGGGTCGTACTCCCAGGAGCCGATCCGCGCGACCCGCTGCACGGCCCGCAGCCTGCGCTGCTCGTCGCGGAGGTCCTCGGCGGCCCGCGCCAGGTCGGAGACGTCGACCAGCAGCACGGCCTGCAACCCGGTGCCGGGCACGGGGGTGCGCACCGCGCGGACCGGGACGAGGCCGCCGTCGGCCTGGTGCAGCCGCAGGTCGTCGGCACCGCCCAGCAGCAGCTCGCCCAGCGGGCGGCCGACCAGGTCGTCGGCGGAACGGGCCTTGGTCAGCGCGACGGCGGCGGCGCTGGCGCGCATCACCACGCCCTTGGGGTCGCACAGCAGCGCGGGCGCCTCGGGCAGGGCGACGCCGTCCAACGACACCTCGCCGTCCTGCGGACGCGCCGGGTCGAGCACCACCGGAGCGCGTCCTACCCGCTTGGGCACGGTCCCACCTTCCCGTGTCTACGGCAGGGATGACCGGCCCGACCGCACCCAAAGACGGCGTCCCTCTCCACGGGCAATATTCACCCGAGGAGAGGGACGGTAGCGCTTCGGAGCGTCATCGCCCACCCCTCAACGGGCTAACGAAACAACACGTTGGCGGTT
Source organism: Actinosynnema sp. NPDC053489 (assembly GCF_044544865.1). Classification (NCBI taxonomy): domain Bacteria; kingdom Bacillati; phylum Actinomycetota; class Actinomycetes; order Pseudonocardiales; family Pseudonocardiaceae; genus Actinosynnema; species Actinosynnema sp. NPDC053489. The sequence continues at coordinate 45,113 of NZ_JBITXT010000023.1, forward strand.
TCGTTGCCTGCCGACGGGTACGGACGGATGCGGCCGGAGCTCTCCCAACTCCGACTTGGGGTCAGGCTACTCCGTCTTCGCGGGCTGCCAAGGCCACGGCGGCGGCCACTTCCGGGCCGACCCGCGGGTCCAGCGCGCTGGGCACGATCCGGTCCACCGCCAGGTCGTCCGCGGCGACCGCGGCGATGGCGTCCGCGGCGGCCAGCTTCATCCGCTCGGTGATCCGCTTCGCGCCCGCGTCCAGCGCGCCGCGGAAGATGCCGGGGAACGCGAGGACGTTGTTGATCTGGTTCGGGAAGTCGCTGCGACCGGTCGCGACGACGGCGGCGTGCCGCCCGGCCACGTCCGGGTGCACCTCCGGGTCGGGGTTGGACAGCGCGAACACGACCGAGTCGTCGGCCATGCTCGCGATCAGCTCCTCGGGCACCTGCGAGGAGGAGACGCCGACGAACACGTCCGCGCCGCGCAGGGCCTCGGCGATGCCGCCGCGCAGGCCGCTGCCGTTGGTGACCTCGGCGAGGTCGGCCTTCACCGGGTTGAGCCCGTCCCGGCCGGGGTGCACGATGCCGCGCGAGTCGACCACGGTCACCTCGCCGACGCCCGCGGCCAGCAGGATCTTCGCGCACGCCACGCCGGCCGCGCCCGCGCCGGAGATCACCACGCGCTGGTCGGCCGCGTCCTTGCCCAGCACGCGGTTCGCGCCGCGCAGGGCGGCCAGCACCACGACCGCGGTGCCGTGCTGGTCGTCGTGCATGACCGGGACGTCGAGCGCCTCGATGAGCCGGGCCTCCAGCTCGAAGCAGCGCGGCGCGGCGACGTCCTCCAGGTTGACCGCGCCGAACGACGGGCGCAGCCGGACCAGCGTCTCCACGATCTCGTCCACGTCCGTGGTGTCGAGCACCAGCGGGATGGAGTCGAGGCCGCCGAAGGTCTTGAACAGCGCGGCCTTGCCCTCCATGACCGGCAGGGACGCGCTCGCGCCGATGTCGCCCAGGCCGAGCACGGCGGTGCCGTCGCTGACCACGGCGACCAGGCGGTGCGCCCACGTGTACTTCGCGGCCAGGGCCGGGTCGTCCGCGATCGCCCGGCTGACCCGGGCCACGCCCGGCGTGTAGGCGATGGAGAGGGCGCGCGGGTCGGCCAGCGACGCCGTCGCGCCCACGGCCAGCTTCCCGCCTTCGTGCGCGCGGAAGATTTCCTCGTCGCTCAATTCGGTGGTGGTGTGGTCGTTGACTGCGGTCACGGGAGTCCTCCTGCGGTGCGCGATACCTGCGGCGCACCGGGACCGGCGTTGTCACGCGGGTCGACGGGGCCTGTCTGGGAGTCGTCCACGCGGTCTGCTGGACGGCCTGCTGAGGGCGGTGTGCGGGCAAGCATGGCAGCGTCGCGGACGGCTGTCTGCGGCGGGGATCACACTTTTTCCGCAGGTCAGAGGTAGTGCCACAGAACGTACGTCCGGTTTTCTGAACCGACCGGTCAGTTTCCGCAGGCAGGATCGGTCAAGAGCCGGCGGGCCCTAGGGTGTGCGCCATGCAGGCACGTGAGCTGAAAATTTCCGGCGCATTCGAGTTCACCCCTTCGGTGTTCCCCGACGATCGCGGTTTGTTCGTCGCGCCTTACCAGGAAGCGGTGTTCACCGAAGCCGTCGGGCACCCGTTGAAGGTCGCCCAGACCAACCACAGCGAGTCCCGGCGGGGCGTCGTGCGCGGCATCCACTTCGCCGACACCCCGCCCGGGCAGGCCAAGTACGTGCACTGCCCGCGCGGGCGGATGCTCGACGTGGTGGTGGACCTGCGGGTCGGCTCGCCCACGTTCGGCGAGTGGGACGCGGTGGAGCTGTCGGCGGGGGTGTTCAACTCCGTGTACCTGCCCGAGGGGCTCGGGCACGCGCTGATGGCGCTGGAGGACGGCACGGTCGCGTCGTACCTGTGCACGGAGGGGTTCAACCCGAAGGCGGAGCACGGCGTCCACCCGCTGTCGATGGACCTGCCGTGGCCGGCCGACGTGACCCCCGTGCTGTCGCCGAAGGACGCGGGCGCGCCCACGTTCGAGGAGGCGCGCGACGGCGGCCTGCTGCCGTCCTACGACGAGTGCCTCGCCTGGTACTCGAAGCTGCGCCCCTGAGCGGTCGGCGGGTCAGGCGGGCGGGCTGGTCCGCCGCAGCGGCCGGGGCCGAGGCCAGAGGCGGGCGCGCACGACCCCGACCACCTCGGCCGGCCCGAGCGCCCGCGAGTCGGTGGAGGCGAACGGGTTGTCGCCCTCCACGTGCCACCCGCCGCCGTCGCGCCGGACCGCCCGCTTCACCGACAGCTGTGCGGGCCGCGCCGCCCACCTGACCAGCACGAGGTCACCCGGGCGGGGCGGTTTCCCGAAGCGGACCAGCACCACGTCCCCCGTCCGGAGGGTGGGTGCCATCGAGGGTCCGACCACCCGAACCAGCGGCAACGGGTTGCCCTCCGGCCGTGCCAACGATCACCTCCGACTGCTCGCGCCGACGTCCCGGAGTAGGGTTCGTCACGTCGGAGCATCCACTGTCAGGGAGGAAAGATGCGACTTCTGTCGCGCATCCGTTCACTCCGCCGCCCGCTCCTGGAGGCCACCGCGCACTGCGACCTCCCGTGCGGTGTTTACGACCCGGCCCAGGCCCGGATCGAGGCCGAGTCGGTCAAGGCGATCCAGGAGAAGTACCAGGCGAACGAGGACCCCGAGTTCCGCGCCCGTGCCATCCTGATCAAGGAGCAGCGGAGCGAGCTCGTCAAGCACCACCTGTGGGTGCTGTGGACCGACTACTTCAAGCCGCCGCACTTCGAGAAGTACCCGGAGCTGCACGACTTGTTCAACCGGGCCACCAAGGCGGCCGGCGCGTCGGGCGCGAAGGGCTCCATGGACCCCGCCAAGGGCCAGGAGCTGCTCGACCTGATCGCCCAGATCGACAAGATCTTCTGGGAGACCAAGGCCGCGGCCTGAGCTTTCCTCGCGAACGGCGCCGGTCGGCGGTTCCTCCGCCCGCCGGCGCCGTTCGCGCGTGCGCACCCGGGGACCGGCGCCGGGGATCGGCGCTCGGCGCCGGCCCCCCCGGCCGGGCGAAGGTCACCCTCCCCGTCCCGCCTCCCCCGGCGCTCCCTCCGTAAGCTCGGACCGTGACCTCACACGTCTACCTGCTCCGGCACGGGCAAACCGAGTGGTCCGAGAGCGGGCGGCACACCGGGCTCACCGACGTGCCCCTCACCGACGCCGGGGTGCAGCAGGCGCGGCGCGCGGGCGCGGTGCTGGCGCGGTTGCGGGCCACCGACCGCCCGCCCGCGCTGGTGCTCGCGAGCCCCCGGCAGCGCGCCTGGCGGACCGCCGAGCTGGCCGGGCTGCACGACGTCGAGCGCACCGAGGACCTCGCCGAGTGGGACTACGGCGACTACGAGGGCCTGACCACCCCCCAGATCCGGGAGACCGCGCCCGGCTGGACGGTGTGGACCCACCCCGTGCCGGGCGGCGAGACCGCCGAGCGGGTGCACGCCCGCGCGACCGCCGTGCTGGACCGCGCCCGGCAGGCGCTGGCGGGCGGCGACGTGGTGCTGGTGGGGCACGGGCACTTCAGCCGCGTGCTCATCGCCACCTGGCTCGGCCTGCCGCCCGGTGACGGCGTCCACTTCGGACTGGACCCCGCCGGCACGACGGTGCTCGGCGACGAGCGCGGCGACCCGCAGGTGCGCCGCCTGAACGTGCCCGCCTGGGAGGTCGACGTTGACTGATCCGCGCATCCGCCGCGTCCGCGAGGACGACGTGCCCGCCGTCGTGGGCCTGGTCGAGGAGCTGGCCGAGTACGAACGCGCCCGGCACGAGTGCCACCTGACCGCCGAGCAGCTGCACGACGCGCTGTTCCGCCCCGCGCCCGCGCTGTTCGGCCACGTGGCCGAAGTGGACGGTCGGGTGGTCGGCACGGCGTTGTGGTTCCTCAACTTCTCCACCTGGCGCGGTACGCACGGCATCTACCTCGAAGACCTCTACGTCCAGCCCGCGCACCGCAAGAGCGGCCTGGGCCGGGCGCTGCTCCAGGCGCTCGCGCAGGAGTGCGCGACCCGCGGCTACGCGCGGCTGGAGTGGTGGGTGCTCGACTGGAACGCGCCGGCGATCGGCTTCTACAAGTCGCTCGGCGCGATCCCGATGGACGAGTGGACCGTGTTCCGCCTGACCGACGAGCCGCTCACCCGACTGGGGCGGGCCGACTGACCGCGACCTGCCGGACCAGCCCCACCCACCACACGAGCGTGAACGCGATGACGGTCGGGTTCTTCACGAACAGCAGCACGGCCAGGTACGTCCGCCGCGCCGCCTCGGGCAGCAGCCCGCCGACCACCCGCTCCGCGCCGACGTCGAAGACCAGGAACGCCACCGCCAGCAGCGCGGCCTGCCACACCAGGCTCGACCGGTGCCGCGCGGCGAACGACCGCGCGGCCGCCCACGTCAGCCGCTCCCCCCGGGTCGCCGCACGCCAGACCACCACGACGAGCAGCACCCGCGCGGCCACCACGACCAGCTCCGAGGCGAACGCCACCCCGCCCGGCACGTGCCCGCCCCAGTTCACCACCACGAGCCGCTGCACGGACGCCACCAGCGACAGGCCGACGACGACCACCCAGTGCCGCCGGTAGAACCGCGCCGCCCACCGCGGCACCTCCCACGCCAGCCGCAACTCCCCCACGACGAACCCCCTCACCAGCCGAATATTTTAGTTCAGTGTACTGAAATATTCGGCGCGGTAAAGTGCCTTCATGGACGAGCGGGACTTCGGGCGCGAGCTGAGCACGGCCGTGGTGGCCTTCCACGAGGCCGTGGGCGCACGGCTGGGCGTCACCGCGGTGGACCAGCGCGCGCTCGCCCTCATCGCCGGCCGCGGCCCGGTGACGGCGGGCGAGCTGGCCAGGGAGATCAACCTGACCCCGGGCGCGGTCACCGGCGTCGCCGACCGCCTCGAACGCGCGGGCCTGGTGCGGCGCGAGCCCGACCCCGACGACCGCCGGCGGGTGGTGATCACCGCGGTCCCCGGCGCGTTCGGCTCGGTCTTCGCGGGCCTGGGCGCGGCCATGGCGGAGCTGACGGCCCGCTACACCCCGCGGGAGCGGGAGGTCATCGCGGACTGGGTCGCGCGCACCGTCGCCGTGCTGCGGGAGCAGACCCGGCTGCTCAGCGAGGACCCCGCTTCACGCCCACCGCGCCGTAGCTGACCGCCTCCGCGCCGGTGCCCGGCTCGCCCTCGCCGCGCCACTTCGTCGCCAGCACCAGGCCCGGGTCCAGCAGGCCGAACCCGTCCAGCATGGCCTCGACCGCCGACTTGGACCGCGCCACGAGCGGCGAGCCGGTCTCGGCGGCCACCTCCACCACCTTGCGCACCAGCTCCGGCTGCTCGTCCGCGGTCAGGTGGCTGAGCACCAGGTAGCTGCCGTCGGCGACCACGTCGCGGTAGCGGGCCACCAACTCGGCGGGCCGGTCGTCGTCGGACAGGTAGGGCAGGATCGCCACCATGAGCACGGCGACCGGCCGGCTCAGGTCGAGCAGGGCGCGCACCTCGGGCGCGCCCAGCACTGCGGCCACGTCCCGGATGTCGGCCTCGGCGATGGCCGCGCCGGGGTTGTCGCGCAGCATCGTGCGGCTGTGGGCGACGGTGGCGGGCTCGTTGTCCACGTACACCACGCGGCACGTCGGGTCGGCCTGCTGGGCCACCTCGTGCACGTTGCCCGCGGTCGGGATGCCCGAGCCGAGGTCGAGGAACTGGCGGATGCCGTGCGCCACGCAGAGCCGGACGGCCCGGCGCAGGAACGAGCGGGTGTGCTGGACCATCGCGGCGGTCGGGATCCCGCTCGACGACCGGTCGGCGAACTCCCGGTCGACCGCGAAGTTGTGCGCACCGCCCAGGTAGTAGTCGTACAGGCGGGCGACGTTGGGGCGCTCGACGTCACCGCTGGTCGACACCCACCTCGGGGGGTTCTGCACCTCGCACCTCACCCTGACTGCGCCCGGAGCGCGTGACCGCCTGCCAGACCGTATCTGGCTACTCCGTTCGTGTCCATCCGCCCAATGTGAACACGCAGGGTGATTATCACTGGCAGTCGCGCCGGGAACCGCGCCGCCGGGCCCCGGCCGAAGGGACCGCGCAGGGGGAGAGGAGCCTGTCCCTTCGGCCGGGGGATTCGGTCACACGCCCGCGTAGGAGCGGATCCAGTCGCGGTAGCGCGTGACGGCGGTGTAGTTCGACCGCGACGAGCGGTCGCTGGTCGAGGCGACGCCGACCTGGTAGTAGCGGCCGTCGACCGGGCTGGTGGCGAACATCGGGCCGCCCGAGTCGCCGCCGGCGGCGATGCCGTCGACCCGGCTCACCGAGATCGCGATGCCACCGCGGTAGTCGCGCCCGTTGACCGAGGTGACCCGGGTGTTGGCGTACTTCAGGTAGCGGGCCTGGCAGTTGATCTCCGGCTGGTCGGTGCACGTGGCGCCCCAGCCGTAGAGCTGCACGGTCTGGCCGACGGCCACGGCCGTGGTGGTGCCCAGCGGCGCGTAGGTGCCCGCGACGGACCGGTCCAGCCGCGCCAGCGCCAGGTCGACCGACGGGTGCTGGATGATCTGGGTCGCGGTGGCCAGGGTGCCGCCGGTGGTCTGGTCGAGGCTGCCGATGCGGAACGTGTAGGTGCCCGAGCTGGCCACGCAGTGCTGGGCGGTCAGGACCCAGGTCGGCGCGATGATCGTGGCCGAGCAGTTCTGCTGGCCGTTGCGGAACAGGCGGGCCGCCCACGGGGCGTTGGACGCGGTGCCGCCGCCGATGATGTACGGCTGGACGCCGCCGGCCTCCTGGGCCGACGCCGTCGGCGCGAGCGTGGTCAGCGCGAAGGCGGACAGCAGGGCGGTAGTGGCTCCGACCACCGCGGACAGGGCGCGATTGAGTCGCATGGGGTTGTCACCTCAACGAACGCAGGGAGTGGTGAATTCACCACGCACAGCGTCACCTGTCGGAGTGACGGCGACTACCCGCCGTTCGTCGGCGAGCAGCCAGACGATGGTCGGCGACCAAATGCCCTATCTGTCGGCTTCGTCCCGGTCCTCGTCCACGCCGAGCGCCCACCGCCGCACGGGGTTGGTGAACAGCAGCACCAGCGTGCCGACGACGTACGCGCCGAGCAGCGCGCCCCACAGCTGCTGCCCCGATGGCCCGTACGTGTACCAGGCGACACCCAGGAGGAGCAGTTGCACGACGACCGCCGGCGTGCGCCCCCAGTGCCTGCCGAGCACCAGGCCGACGCCGGCCGCGAGGACGCCCGACGACAGCACGGCGAAGTAGGCGGCCTCGCCGAGCACCTCGCCCACCTTGTCCGCGCTGAACGACCGCACGACCAGCGCGACCGCGAACGCCAGCCCGGTGAGGCCCTGCGCCGCGGTGAGCGCGCCGGCCGCCCGGACCGCCGGGGGAACCTTGCTCTGGGTCGTCACGCCGTGCCCCTTCAACTGGGCCTTTCCTCACCGTGAGTACTCGTCACGCATCGTAGGCCACCCGGTTGGCGTGTCCCGTTCGACCGCCGCAGGGGCGATGATCACACCAGTCTCTTCGGCGAGCCGGCGGTCGGGCCGGGGTGCACTTGTCGCGAGGCGCAGGACGACGGAGAACGCGACACCGAAAGGAGATGTCGGCCACTTTCGTGCGCGCATGCCCCTCCTAACGGGTGACACGCAACCTGTCGAAGGTCACGCGCTGTCCTACCCTGCAGAGGTGCGCGCACTTCTGGTGGTCAACCCGCAGGCGACGGCTACGACGCCCGCCGGTCGGGACGTGCTCGCGCACGCGCTGGCCAGCGACGTGAAGCTCGACATCGTCGAGACGGACTACCGCGGCCACGCGGCCGACGCCGCCGCGCAGGCCGTCGTGGACGGCTACGACCTGGTCGTGGCCCACGGCGGTGACGGCACGGTGAACGAGGTGGTCAACGGCGTGCTGCGCGGGGGCGCGCGGCCGGGCCTGCCCATGCTCGGCGTCGTGCCCGGCGGCTCGGCGAACGTCTTCGCGGGCGCCCTGGGGCTGCCGCGCGACCCCGTCGAGGCCACCTACCGCCTGCTCCAGGCCATCGAGCACGGCACCAGCCGCCGCGTCAGCGTGGGCCGCGTCGCGGCCGCCGGCGCGGGCCTGGACCTGGACCGCTGGTTCACCTTCAACGCGGGCGTCGGCTGGGACGCCGACGTGGTCGCCGCCGTGGAGCAGCAGCGCGCCAAGGGCCGCCAGGCGTCGCCCACCCTCTACGCCCGCACCGCGCTGACCAGCTACTTCACCCAGCGCAAGCAGCCGCCGACGCTCACCGTGCAGATCCCGGAGGACGAGCCCTTCCACGACGTCCGGCTGGCGTTCATCTCCAACACCGACCCCTGGACCTACCTCGGCGACAAGGCCATCCGGCTCAACCCGAGCACGTCGTTCGACGGCGGGCTCGGCCTGTTCGCGCTGCGCGGCATCGGATTTCCGACAGTTCTTCGCTACGTCGCGCATCTCTTGGCCACGGATGGGAACCCCAGGGGTGGGAACCTGCTGCGGCGCGACGACGTCGAGTTCGTCCGGGTGACGAGCCCGGACCCGGTCAACCTGCAGGTCGACGGGGACCTGCTGGGCGCGTGCACCGAGGTGGAGTTCACCTCGGCGGCCGGCGCGCTGACGGTCGCCGTGTGACCGTGGTGTGACCGGCTCGGTACCGATCCGCGATGTTACGACCTGGAGTGATACCGCGGCGTGAAACCCCAGGTGAACTGAGTCGATCTTTCGGGTGAGTTCACTCACCGGGTTGGGGTTAAACCCTTGACATCCCGGCCGTTCGTGAAAGCATTCACAAGCACCCCAAAACCGACCGCTGACGAGTGGCGCGCCTTCGCGCGCGCCTAGCTGAGGAGTAGTTCCAATGGACTGGCGCCACCGCGCGATCTGCCGCGACGAGGACCCCGAGCTGTTCTTCCCCGTGGGGAACAGCGGTCCTGCGCTCCTGCAGATCGCCGAGGCGAAGACCGTCTGCCGCCGTTGCCCCGTCGTCTCCGACTGCCTCGCGTGGGCGCTGGAGAGCGGCCAGGACGCCGGCGTGTGGGGCGGGATGAGCGAAGACGAGCGTCGCGCCCTCAAGCGCCGCAACGCTCGCACCCGGGCTCGCAGCAACGCCTGAGCCACCTCACGGCAAGCAAGCACACGAAAGGCCCGACACCGTGCCAGGTGTCGGGCCTTTCGCTTGTGTTGCACACCCTCCCGCATGACCACGTGACCCCGCTGAGGCAGGCCGTCACGTGTGCACGGGGAGCAGTCTAACGCCGTGCCCTGAGCGGCACGCGCAGGACCGCCTCTGTACCGCCTCGGGGCCGCCTCCGCAAGCTCAACGAGCCCCTGAGTTCGGACTCCACCAGCGTCCGGACGATCTGCAACCCGAGCCGGTCGGTGCGCTCCAGCGAGAAGCCCTGGGGCAGGCCGCGGCCGTCGTCGGAGATCACGACGTCCAGCCACTTCGCCGAGCGCTCGGCGTGCACGACGACCTCGCCGCGCTGACCCGCCGCGTACGCGTGCTCGAACGCGTTCTGCACGAGTTCGGTCAGCACCATCACCAGCGGGGTCGCCAGCTCGGCCGGGACGATGCCGAACGGCCCCTCGCGGCGCACCACCACCTGCGACTCGGTGGCGGCCACGTCCGACATCATCGGGATGACCTTGTCCACCACGTCGTCGAGGTTCACCCGCTCGTCCACCGACATGGACAGCGTCTCGTGGACCAGGGCGATGGACGTGACCCGGCGCACCGACTCGGCCAGCGCCTCGCGGGCCTCCTCGCTGCTGGTCCGGCGGCTCTGCAACCGCAGCAGCGCGGCGACCGTCTGCAGGTTGTTCTTCACCCGGTGGTGGATCTCGCGGATCGTCGCGTCCTTCGACATCAGGGCGCGGTCGCGGCGGCGGACCTCGGTGACGTCCCGGCACAGCACCAGCGCGCCCGCCGCGCTGCCCCGCGGCCGCAGCGGCAGGGCGCGGAACAGCACCGCCGCGCCCCGGCGGGACTCGGCCTCGATGCGCATCGACGGCTGCCCGTCCAGCGCCGCCCGGATGCGCTGCGCGACCTCCGTGGCGTCGAACGGGTCCCCGATCAGCGACCGCGTCAACGGCGCCAGGTGCACGCCCACCAGGTCGGACGCATGGCCCATGCGGTGGTAGGCGCTCAGCGCGTTCGGGCTCGCGAACACCACCGCGCCCGACGCGTCCAGCCGGATCAGGCCGTCACCGACGCGGGGGCTCGTGTGCACGTCCGGGGACGGCTCGGTGGTCGGGAACGTGCCGTCGGAGATCATCTGGCACAGGTCGGCGGCGCTGCCCAGGTAGGAGATCTCCAGCGGGCTCGGCACGCGCGGCACGGCCAGGTTCGTGTTGCGGCTGAGCACCGCGATGACCTCGCCGTCCCGCTTGACCGGGATCGCCTCCCGCCGCACCGGCACGCCCAGGTGCCAGCGCGGGTCCTCCTCGCGGCAGATCCGCGCCTCGGTGGTGGCCCGGCGCAGCTGGGGGTGCTCCTCGACGTCCACCATGCTGCCCACGACGTCCTCGGGGTGCGCGGTGGGCGCGGTCGTGGGCCGGGCCTGGGCGACGCACAGGAACGTCGTGTCGTCCAGCGGCACCCACATCAGGAAGTCGGCGAAGCTCAGGTCGGACAGCAGCTGCCACTCCGCCACCACCAGTTGCAGGTGGTCGACGGCGCCGCCGGAGAGCTTGGTGTGCTCGGCCAGGAGGTCGGTGAGCGTGGACAGCTACTCCACCACCGCGATGAGGTCGCCCTCCTGCACCACGTCGCCGGTCGCGACGGCGATGCGCGTGACGCGGCCCGCGCCCTCGGGGAGGACCGGGATCTCCATCTTCATGCTCTCGAGCACCACGACGGTGGTCTCGTGCGTGACCTCGTCACCCTCTTTGACGGCGATCTGGGCCACGTTCGCCACGATCTCGGCCCGGATTTCCTCGGCCATGGTCCTCCTTCGTCCGGGCCCATCCAACCACGGTTCAGACCCGGTGCCGTGCACAGGTGACCACGTGACACACTGTCGTGAGGCAGTTCGAGCACTAGGAGAACCCCATGTCGAAGCGTGCCCGCAAGCGCCGCGACCGCAAGAGAGGCGGCGCCAACCACGGGAAGCGCCCCAACACCTGACCTCGGTCTTGGTGTGCGAAGGGCCCGGGGCAGCCGCCCCGGGCCCTTCGGCTTCCACCCCTCGGCTTCGGGCGGGTCGCGACGGCTCAGCCGCCGGACCGCTCGGTCCGCGTCGTCACCGTCGTGGTGACCTCGACCTCCAGGGTCGACTGGTCGGCGGTCTGGTAGAGCCGGGCGCGCAGCCGCCGCCGCAGCTCCTCCGGGGCGTGCTCGCCGCCGCACTTGCGGGCCAGCAGCGCCTTGAGGTGCTCCTCGATGCCGTACTGCTCCAGGCACGGGTGGCACTCCTCCAGGTGCGTCTGGAGCAGCTGCTTGCGGTTCTCGTCGCACTCGTGGTCGAGGAAGAGGTAGACCTCGGACAGGACTTCGGAGCAGTCCGTCTCGTGGTGCTCGCCGCAGCTCATCAGCCCGCCACCTCCTGCTGACCGTCGCGGATGATGCCGCGCTCGCGCGCGGTGTCCGCCAGCTGGTCGCGAAGCTGCCTTCGGCCCCGGTGCAACCGGGACATCACGGTGCCGATCGGGGTGCCCATGATGTCTGCGATCTCCTTGTAGGCGAAGCCCTCCACGTCCGCGAGGTACACCGCGATCCGGAACTCCTCCGGCAGGCGCTGCAGGGCTTCCTTGACGTCTGAGTCCGGCAGCCGGTCCATCGCCTCGACCTCGGCCGACCGCAGCCCGGTCGACGTGTGGCTCTCCGCCTGCGCGAGCTGCCAGTCGGTGATCTCGTCCGTCGGCTGCTGGATCGGCTGGCGCTGCTTCTTGCGGTAGCCGTTGATGTAGGTGTTGGTGAGGATGCGGTACAGCCAGGCCTTGAGGTTCGTGCCCTGCGAGAAGGACGCGAAGGCGGCGTAGGCCTTGAGGTAGGTCTCCTGGACCAGGTCCTCGGCGTCGGCCGGGTTGCGGGTCATCCGCAGGGCCGCCGAGTACAACTGGTCGAGCATCGGCATCGCGTCGCGCTCGAACCTGGCGGCGCGCTCGGCCGTTGTCTCGTCAGTCGGCGTGTCCTGCGTTCGCGTGGCTGGCACCGCGCTCCCTTCCCACCGGCTGGTCAGCGCGGTGGCCGGAACTGTCTGGGACGCAGTCGAGGATACGCGGCGGTCTCCGGGACGGCAGCGGGCCGAGCCGCGCGGTGGGCGCACCCTGACCTGCCTGCCGACCTGCTGGTCCATCACCTCGGTAGCCACGTTCGCACCAACGCGACGGCCCCGCCGGGCATTCCCTGCACTAGGGTGCGCGCTCATGGCCGGACGTGGGACGCCCGCCACCGCGTTGCTGGACAAGCAGAAGGTGGCCTACGCGCTGCACGCCTACGAGCACGACCCGCGGCACGAGTCGTACGGGCTGGAGGCGGCCGAGGCGCTGGGCATCGCGCCCGAACGGGTGTTCAAGACGCTGGTCGCGGAGGTGGACGGCCGGTTGGCCGTGGGGGTGGTCCCGGTCACCGGCCAGCTGGACCTCAAGGCGCTGGCCGCCGCCGTGGGCGGGAAGAAGGCGCGGATGGCCGACGTCGCGGCGGCCGAGCGCGCCACCGGGTACGTGGCGGGCGGCATCTCGCCGCTGGGGCAGAAGAAGCGGCTGCCGGTGGCGCTGGACGCCTCGGCGGAGGGGTTCGGGACCATCTACTGCTCGGCCGGGCGGCGCGGGCTCGAGGTCGAGATCGCGCCGGCGGACCTGGTGCGGCTCACGCAGGCGGTCGTCGCGCCGATCTCGGCCTGACCGGACCGGCTCGACCGGACCCGGCCCGATCAGACCTCCAGGGGGCGCAGCACCCGGTCGAGCCACTCTCCGACGGCCCGGCCCACGCCCGCCACGTCGGCCTTGAGGTTGTGGTCCCCCGCCAGCAGCACGACGTCGCGGTGGTGCGCCGGCTCCGGCCGGCCGAACGGGTCGTTCTCGCCCTGCACGACCAGGGTGGCCACCTCGACGCCGTCCAGCTCGGCCAGCCGGGACTTCTCCGGCCTGCCCGGCGGGTGCACCGGGAACGCCAGGCACAGCACGGCCGCCGCCTGGCCCTCCGCCGCGGTCCGGCACGCCACCCGCGCGCCGGAGGACCGGCCGCCGAACACCAGCGGCAGGTCGTCGAACCAGCTCGCGCACAGGTCGTCGGCCACCGCGAGCCACGCCGCGTCGAGCTGCTTGGCGGGCGCGGGCGCGCGGCGGCCCGCCACCCGGTAGGGCTGCTCGACCAGCGCCACGTGCACGCCGGCGCCCACCGCCGCGCGGGCCGCCGCCACCAGGTCCGGTGCGGCGATCCCGCCGCCCGCGCCGTGCCCGAGCAGCAGCGCGGCGCGGCCCTCGGCGGCGCAGTGCAGCTCGGCCCGCGCGGTGCCGAACGGGGTGTCGACCGCCCGCGAGGTCATTTCAGCTCGAACAAGGTGGGCTCCGGTTTCTCGGACTCCCCCAGCGCGACCGCGTCCATCAGCGACGGGTCGTTGTTCTTGATGCTGTTCACGCGCATCGACACCGGCCGCAGCTCCAGTGCGTTCACCAGGTCGAGGTCGGGGCGCAGCAGGTCCTTCGGGTCGGCGTTGTCCGGGTCGAGCCACGCGGCCCAGCGGTCCTTCGGCAGCACCAGCGGCATCCGGTGGTGCACGGCGGTCATCTCGCCGATCGCGTCGGTGGTCAGCACGGCGCACGTGACGACCGGCTTGCGCTCGTCGCCCTCCTGCTGCCACCACACCGACCAGATGCCGGCCATGGCGATGCTGGAGTCGTCGCCGGGGTTGATGAAGTACGGCTGCTTGCGGCCCTCCCCCGGCTGCCACTCGTACCAGCCCGCGGCGGGCACGATGCACCGGCGCTTGGCGGCCGAGTCGCGGTAGGCGGGCTTGTCCAGCACGCTCTCCGCCCGCGCGTTGATCATCTTCGCCGCGCCGGACAGGTCCTTGGCCCAGTGCGGCACGAGGCCCCAGCGCATCACGCGGACGCTGCGCTCGGTCGTGCCCGGGTCGGGGTTGCCCTCGTCGTCACGCGGGTGCCGCTCCACCACGGCGAGCACCTGCTTGGTCGGCGCGACGTTGTAGTCCGGTCCGGGCGCGTGCCCCTCGGTGCCGTCGACCGCGTCGAACTCCGCCGCGAGCAGCGCCGGGTTCTTGGTGGACGCGTACCTGCCGCACACACCGACCACCTCTCCACCGATGTACCTCGGGCAAGCCATCGTCGCACGTCGGAAGGCCCGGTGCGAGCTGTCGGCGACCCGATGCGGAATCATCAGGCCATGACTCAGCAGTGGTCCGCACCCACCGCCGACGGCCCGGTCGAGGCGACCGTACCCGTCCCGGGTTCCAAGTCGATCACCAACCGGGCGCTCGTGCTGGCCGCGCTGGCCGACGGGCCGTCCACCGTGCACGCGCCGCTGCGCAGCCGCGACACCCTGCTGATGGCGGCCGGCCTGCGCTCGCTCGGCGTCGGCGTCGAGGACGGCCCGGACGGGTCCTGGCTGGTCACGCCGCGGCCCATGCAGGGCCCGGCGCGGGTGGACTGCGGCCTGGCGGGCACCGTGATGCGGTTCCTGCCGCCCGCCGCCGCGCTCGCGGTCGGCGACGTCACGTTCGACGGCGACCCGCACGCCCGCAACCGGCCGATGGCCACGATCCTGGACGCGCTGCGCGTGCTGGGCGCGGACGTGGACGGCGACGGGCTGCCGTTCACGCTGCACGGCAAGGGCGGGGTGCCCGGCGGCGAGGTCACCGTGGACGCGTCGGCGTCGTCGCAGTTCGTGTCGGGGCTGCTGCTGTCGGGCGCGCGGTACGAGAGCGGCGTCACCGTCCGCCACGACGGCGAGCCGGTGCCCTCGCTGCCCCACATCGACATGACCGTGGCGATGCTGCGGGAGGCGGGCGTCGCGGTGGACGACTCCGCGCCGGACGAGTGGCGGGTCGAGCCGGGCCCGATCGCGGCCCTCGACCGGCACGTCGAGCCGGACCTGTCCAACGCCACGCCGTTCCTGGCGGCGGCGGCCGTGACGGGCGGGCGGGTCACGATCCCCGGCTGGCCCGATCGGACGACCCAGCCGGGCGGCGCGGTCCGCGACCTGTTCCGGCGCCTGGGCTGCGAGGTGGAGCTCACCGCGGGGGGCCTCGTCCTGACGGGTCCGCGCGAGCTGGTCGGCCTCGACGTGGACCTGAAGAACGAGAGCGAGCTGACGCCGACCGTCGCGGCGCTGGCGGCGCTCGCCCGGGGCCGGACCCGCATCCGCGGGGTGGCGCACATCCGCGGCCACGAGACGGACCGGATCGCCGCGCTGGCCGCCGAGATCAACCGGCTGGGCGGTGACGCGGAGGAGACCGAGGACGGCCTGGTCATCACCCCGCGCCCGCTGCACGGCGGCGTGTGGCGCGCCTACGCCGACCACCGGATGGCCACCGCGGGCGCGATCATCGGCCTGGTGGTCGAAGGCGTGTCGGTGGACGACATCGGGTCGACCACGAAGACCATCCCGGACTTCCCGGGGATGTGGTCCGCCATGCTGTCGCAGCCGGGGGCGCGCTGACGTGGCACGCGGCGACTGGCGGCGGTTGGACGAGACCGACGTGCGGGTGCGGCCGGGCAAGGGCAGCCGGCCGCGCAGCAAGCGCAGGCCCGAGCACGCGGACGCGGTGCCCGCCATGGTCGTCGGCGTGGACCGCGGCCGGTGGACGTGCGCGCTGGACGAGGACCCGGCGCGGATGGTCGTCGCCATGCGGGCGCGCGAGCTGGGCCGCACGCCGGTCGTCGTGGGCGACCACGTGGGCCTGGTCGGCGACACCACCGGCCTGCCGGACACCCTGGCGCGGATCGTGCGGGTCGAGGAGCGGCGCAGCGTGCTGCGGCGCACGGCCGACGACACGGACCCGTTCGAGCGGGTCGTGGTCGCCAACGCCGAGCAGCTCGTGATCGTGTCCGCGCTGGCGGACCCGCAGCCGCGCCGGGGCTTCATCGACCGGTGCCTCGTCGCCGCCTACGCGGGCGGGCTGGAACCGCTGCTGTGCCTGACGAAGTCCGACCTGGCGCCGCCGGACGAGCTGGTCGCCGCCTACGCCGAGCTGGACCTGCCGGTGGTCGTGACGCGGTCCGACCAGGACCCGGCGGAGCTGCGGGGCCGCCTGGTGAACCGGCTGTCGGCGTTGATCGGGCACTCCGGGGTGGGCAAGTCGACCCTGGTGAACAAGCTGGTGCCCGACGCGCACCGGGCGGTGGGCGTGGTGAGCGGGGTCGGCAAGGGCCGCCACACGTCCACCCAGACCGTCGCCCTGCCGCTGCCGGAGGGCGGCTGGGCGGTGGACACGCCGGGCATCCGCTCGTTCGGCCTGGCGCACATCACCCCGGACGACATCGTGGCCGCGTTCCCCGACATGAAGGCGATGGCCGAGGAGTGCCCGTCGGGCTGCGGCCACCTGGGCGCGCCCGAGGACCCCGACTGCATGCTGGACGAGCTGGTCCGCACCGGCGAGGCGTCCCCCGGTCGACTGGCCTCGCTGCGCCGGCTCCTCCAGTCCCGCTCGAAACTGGAGGAATACGACTGATCCGCGCCCGCCGAGTGGGACGTTCGGGCGCGGACCGTTGACCGCGGGGGCTTGGCCACCCCATTCTGGTGGACAGGTCCAACCGCATTACCGCCGTGGCTCCACCATGCCCGGGAGACGCTCAACGGGAACGCGCTCAAATATTCCGTCGAATATTTAGCAGGCGATCGTCGAATTCGCATTCGACGGTCGTTCCCGCGGCGACGCCCGATCACGGGGAGCCGGCGTTCGAGAACTTGCGCAAATCCCACGGAGGAGACGTCATGTCAGTGCGACGCAGTTTCCTAACCAGATCGAGGGCGGCCAACGTCGGCATCGCGTCGGTGAGCGCCGCCCTGCTGGCCTCGGCGACGGTCCTGGTGGCGCTGCCCGCGGGCGCGGCGACCGCGGGCTGCTCGGTGGACTACGCCGTGGCGTCGCAGTGGCAGGGCGGGTTCAGCGCGACCGTGTCCGTCACCAACCTGGGCGACCCGTTGAACGGCTGGACGCTGACCTGGTCCTTCGCCGCCGGGCAGACCGTGACGCAGGCGTGGAGCACGTCGTTGGCGCAGAGCGGTTCGGCGGTGACCGCGAAGAACGTGGACTACAACGGCTCCGTCGGCACCAACGCCGCCGTGTCGTTCGGGTTCAACGGGTCGTGGACGGGCAGCAACCCGGTCCCGACGAGCTTCGCCCTCAACGGCGTGGCGTGCACCGGGAGCACGACCACGACGACCACCACGAGCAGCACCACTTCCACGACGACGACCACGACCAGCACGACGACGACCACCACGACGCCCGGCGGCTGCACCCTCCCGTCGACCTACCGGTGGACGTCGACGGGGTCGTTGGCGAACCCGAGGTCGGGTTGGGTGTCGCTCAAGGACTTCACGC
>NZ_JBITXT010000024.1:0-58964 GCF_044544865.1 Actinosynnema sp. NPDC053489
GAGCGGCGCTTCGACAACGTCCGATCTACCAGGAGTTCCCCCGTCTGCGCACCAAAGGGGCCTTCACCACCTCAAGCTCGGAAACAGGCACTGAGAAGCGCCCTGGCGGCCTGTCCGCTTCCCTCTCGCGCACTTCCCCCAGCAGCCGCTCACCGCGCCTGAAGTCCGCTCACGGCGGGTTACCGAGCACGCGGCCGTTGCCGCCTAACCCTGATCAACACCAACCGTATTTGATCAGCACCAACCAGGACCCGCCTTGTCGGTCGAGACCCACCCGTTGTGAGTGATGTCGTGGTAGCGACCGTTGTCGATGACGTCGTACCAGAAGTTCGTGCAGGCCCCCAATTTGACGTCGTAGTGGGTATCGCCGTGCGGGCTCACGTAGAGCCAGGTGTACGTGATGTTGGAGTTGACGTGGGCCTGACTGGCCATGATGGTCACGTCACTCGCCTCGGCCGTGGAGTTGGCGGCGGGCACGAGGACCGTACTCGCGGTGAGCGCGCCGGCCACGGCGAACATTTTGAAAACACCTGAACGCATGGAACGAACCTCCATGACGGACGGAATTCATCTAAGAAATCTCAAGGCTGCGAAGGACAACTAAACACGTCCCGATGCCCCTGTCCACATGGGTCACTCAGCTGTCGCAGTGTGTACCACCGGGTGGCGGCAACGCGGCGGACACTCAGCCGAACCGAAATGCGATCATTATTCGGTTTGCTCCATGCCGATGACCGGCACTCGCCTGACCGATCCCTTATCGAGGTGGTCGGATATGACCGAAATGATGCATTGGCGGGTCTCCACATTAGTCCTTACCAGACACCACGCCCACTGCGGCTTGACAACCGCACAGGGGCACTCCGGCAGGGACCCTCGCGCCGGGTGGAGAACAGTCCCCACGGGCGTCCCCACAAGGGTTCCCGGACTGCGCGAACGGCCCTGAACGTCGCTGTAGCGCGCAAGCACCCCACCTCGAACCCGGCGCGCTTGGCGAAGGCACCTCGTGTAGGGGAACAGGAGGTGATCCCATTCACGGGTGAAGAGACCCGGCACGTTCTGAACCAACCGTCAAGCGCCGTAACGGTGTGCGGTTCGCAATGGCGCTCGCGCTCGGTCTGCGAAAGGGTGAGGTACTGGGCTTGAAGTGGTCGCGGATCGACCTGGACAACGGTGTGCTCCGCACATTTCGGCAACTTCAGCGCCACATGTGGCAATACGGATGCGCCGATCCTCAGGAGCGCGACTCTGCACACCACAAGACCCAGCTTTGCAAGAAGAACTGCACCCGACACCACCGTAAGCCGTGTCCCTCACCCTGTCCGCCCACGTGCACGGCGCACGCTTCAACGTGCCCACAACGCCATGGCGATGGGCTCCGGAAGTGGACGTGAGATCACGGACGGGAAGGCGTGCGGTCGGCATTCCCAAGCCGCTGGTAAAGCCGCTCCGAGAGCACAAGGCGACCCAGGGTGCCGAACGGGAAACTGTCGGGCCGGAGTGGCACGAGGAACTGCTGCGAGAAGCAGGTGTCCGCGATGCGCGCCTACACGATGCCCGGCACACCGCCGCCACGATTCTGATGGTGTTGGGCGTATCACCCAGGCAGTCATGGAGGTGACGGACTGGTCGCAGGTGCCCATGACGGCCCGGTACCAACACGTATCCACCGCGTTGGCCAGCAGCATCGCCAGACAGGTTGAAGATCATCTTTAGACATAGTGGGATTCACTTGAATTCCACGCTGTGCCGAATTCCGTCGAATGTAGACCGTTCGAGTGAACCTCGGTAAAGCTCCACCAATCCGACGGACAGTCTGGCAATCTACGACCGGGCAACGCGTTCGGGGGGGGGGGGGGGAATCCCGGAGAAGCGGTTGAAAGTTTCAACGCGCCCATTTTCGGAAAATAAGGGGATTGAATGAACAGCAAAATGCGACTGGCCCTGGCCGCAGTGGCGATTGCTTGCGCGAGCGTGGCACCGGCGACCGCCGCGTACGCCGATGCCGCCACCGACACGGGCACCGGCACGGTCGCACCGCAGTGGTTCGGGGACGCTCACGTGACGCTGAACACGTCCAGCAGCTTCGGCGGGTGGGTCGACGGGAACGGCCCCGACAGCTACCAGGCATACGTCTACTGCAGCGACGGTTCTTACAAGACCGGCGCGACGCGATGGGCGGGCGACCGCCGAGGGTCCTTCGCCTACTGCGCATCCGGGAAGACGAGGACCTCCTACGGTTTCAGGCTCATCGAAGCCTGAGACGACGCACGACACCTCAGCGTGGCGGTCGGTTCAAGTTGAACCCCGATTCAGCGGGGTGACGACCGAGACCCGGACCGAGACCCGCTATGATCATGAAGACGCCCCCTGACCAGGGTCTTCCCCGGTCAGGGGGCGATTCGTGTCGAGCCGGTGGCGGGACTTGAACCCGCAACCTTTCGCTTACAAGGCGAGTGCTCTGCCAATTGAGCTACACCGGCGTCGGCCCGGAGGCCGGGAACATCGTAAGCGCCCGCACGGGGTGCCACCTGCGGCGAACGGTCTGCTCACCCCGGGGTGGCGTTGGTCCGTCCGGAGGTCGCGGGTACCGTCCGGGTGGCGTCGGCCGTCGGTATAACCGCAGGCCAGCGGCATCAACAGTATCGAACGGACAGTGATCGAATCACCTGGTCCAGGTAGCTCGTCCGAGGGTGGCGCAGGACACAGCCTCGACTGCGACACGACGGGCGTGGCGGACCGGCGGGAAGGGCGGCTCCGGGTGCGGCTGTGGCGGCGGCGGGCGTGGCACCGGACCCGGCACACCGGGGAGGCGCCACCCGTCGAGGGACCGCCCCTCCCGGACGAGGCGACCGTCCACCTGGTGCTCGACCTCGCGCTGCGCGTCGGCGAGGCGCAGATGGCGGGCGGGGCAGGCGCGGCCGACGTGACGGCCACGGTCCTGGCCGTGGCGACCGCGTACGGCCTGCCGCACACCGAAGTCGACGTGACCTACACGGCGATCACCGCCTCCTGCCACCGCGGCACGGGCGCGCCGCCCGCCACGGCGCTGCGCGTGGTGCGCGGCCGCAGCGTCGACTACACCCGGCTCGCCGCCGTGGAGGACCTGATCCGGCGGATCGCCGCGGGCGGGGTCACGGCGGTGGACGCGATCGCCGCGATCGAGCGGATCGGTCGCGCCGAGCACCCCTACCCCCGGTGGGTCGCCACGCTGGCGTGGGCCGGCATGGCGGCCTCGGTGGCGCTCCTGGTCGGCGGCGGCCCGCCGCTCGCGGCGACGGCGGCGGTCGTGACCGCGCTGATCGACCGGGTCGGGCGGCTGCTCAACCGGCGCTCGCTGCCGTTCTTCTTCCAGCAGGTCGTCGGCGGCGCGCTGGCCACGGCGGTGGCGGTGGCGCTGTACGCGGCGGACCTGCTGACCGGCGTGCGGCCGTCGCTGCTCATCGCCACCGGGATCGTGGTGCTGCTGTCCGGGCTGTCGCTGGTCGGGACCGTGCAGGACGCCATCACCGGCTACAACGTCACCGCCGCCGGCCGCACGGTCGAGGTCGCGCTGCTCACCGCGGGCCTGATCGCGGGCATCGCGCTGACCCTGCGCGCCGGCGTCCAGTTCGGCGTGCGGACCACCGTGACCGACCCGCTGCCGCCGCTGATCTCGGACGTCCCGGTGCAGTTCGCGGCCGGCGCGAGCACCGCCGCGTTCTTCGCCCTGGCCAGCTACGCGCCGGTGCGGGCGCTGCCGGTGGCCGCCGCCGCGGGCGCGGTCGGCACCGGCAGCTACGGCCTGCTCGCCCTCACCGGAACGAACACCATCACGTGCGCGGCCGTCGCGGCCACCGTCGTCGGCTTCGGCGGCAAGGTCGTCTCGCGCCGGCTCGGGATGCCGCCGCTGCTCGTGGCGGTGGCGGGCATGGTGCCCCTGCTGCCCGGCTGGACCACCTACCGGGGCCTGTACCAGCTCACCGCGGAGGGCGATCCGACCGGTTTGTCCACCCTCGCGCTGGCCGCCGGCACGGCGCTCGCGCTCGCGAGCGGCGTCGTCCTGGGTGAACATTTGGGGCGTCCCGTCCGCACCGGCCTGGGCAGGCTCGCCGCCCGTTCCCGGCGGTGACCACCTGAACACGCCCTTTCCACGTGAGATCGCCCACCTGACGCTCTTTCGTCAAGTCAACACAGTGTGACGGGGCCGACGACAGGGCATCCAACCTGCGCGTTCCCACTAACCTCGACGGTGGGCGAGACGAATCCCTTAGGAGGCGCTACCCGGTGAGCAGCATTGGCGAGAACGGCGCGGATTTCCTGGTCGTGGCCAACCGCCTGCCGGTTGACCTGGAGCGCCTGCCCGACGGCACGCAGCGGTGGAAGCACAGCCCCGGCGGCCTGGTCACCGCCCTGGAGCCGTTCCTGCGCACGCACAGCGGGGCGTGGGTCGGCTGGCCCGGCATCGCGGACGCGGAGGTCGACGCGTTCGAGGAGGACGGCCTGCAGCTGCACCCGGTGGCGCTGAGCGCCGCGGAGGTCGCGGACTACTACGAGGGATTCTCCAACGGCACGCTGTGGCCGCTCTACCACGACGTCGTCGCGCCGCCCGCCTTCCACCGCCGCTGGTGGAACGCCTACGTCCGGGTCAACCAGCGCTTCGCCGACGTGACCGCCAAGGTCGCCGCCCAGGGCGCGACCGTGTGGGTGCAGGACTACCAGCTCCAGCTGGTGCCCGCGATGCTGCGCGAGCTGCGGCCCGACCTGCGCATCGGCTTCTTCCTGCACATCCCGTTCCCGCCGGTCGAGCTGTTCATGCAGCTCCCGTGGCGCACCGAGATCATCCGCGGCCTGCTGGGCGCGGACCTGGTCGGCTTCCACCGGCCCGGCGGCGCGCAGAACTTCCTGTGGCTGGCCCGCCGCCTGGTGGGCCTGGAACCGAGCCGGGGCGCGGTCGGCGTGCGCACCCGGCCGGGTGTGGTCCAGGTCGGTGACCGCACCGTTCGGGTCGGGGCATTCCCGATCTCTATCGATTCGGCGGGGCTGGACGCGCTCGCGCGCGACAAAGAAGTCCAAAAGCACGCGCGGCAAATCCGCGAAGACCTCGGGAACCCGAAGAAGATCCTGCTCGGCGTGGACCGCCTCGACTACACCAAGGGCATCGACGTCCGGCTGCGCGCGCTGTACGAACTGCTCGCCGACGGCCGCGTCGACCCCGGCGAGGTGACCATGATCCAGCTCGCCACGCCCAGCCGGGAGCGCGTCGAGCACTACAAGCAGATGCGGGGCGAGATCGAGCAGGCGGTCGGCCGGATCAACGGCGAGTTCTCGACCGTGGGCCACCCGGTCGTCCACTACCTGCACCAATCGGTCAACCGGCGGGAGTTGACCGCGTTCATGAGCGCCGCGGACGTCATGGTCGTGACTCCGGTGCGTGACGGGATGAACCTGGTCTGCAAGGAGTACGTCGCCACGCGCTACGACCTCGGCGGCGCGTTGGTGCTCTCGGAGTTCGCCGGAGCGGCGGCCGAACTCACGAGCGCGTTCCTCGTCAACCCACACGATCTGGACGGTGTCAAGAACGCGTTGGAGGCCGCCCTCACGCTCGATCCGGCCGAAGGTCGCCGTAGGATGCGCGCGCTGCGCCGCCAAGTCCTCACGCACGACGTCGACCGATGGGCTCGATCGTTTCTTGATGCCTTGGGCGTGCAGTCCGCGATCTGAATCAGTTCAGCACAATCAGATCACAGTTACCGACCCTTGTCCCACCGAGCATTGAGGAGGGGCGTTGACCGCCGAGGCCCTCCCCGCCGAACTTCGTCGTGCGATCGTTCAGCTGGCACGCACACCGCGCCTGCTGGTCGCCTGCGACTACGACGGGACATTGGCTCCGATCGTGGCCAACCCAGAAGACGCCCGCCCGCTGCCCGAGTCGGTGGGCGCGTTGCGCTCCCTGGCCGGTCTGCACGAGACGACCGCCGCCGTGATCTCCGGGCGCGCCCTGCGCGACCTGGCGACGCTGTCGCGCCTGCCGTCCGAGGTGCACCTGGTGGGTTCGCACGGCTCCGAGTTCGACGTCGGTTTCGTGCACGCACTGGACGCCGACGCGAAGCAGCTCCACCGACGCCTGGAGTCCGAGTTGGAGGGGGTCGTCGCCGGGCACGAGGGCGTCGGCCTCGAGGTGAAGCCCGCGAGCATCGCGGTGCACGTGCGACGTGCCGACCCCGCCGTGGGGGAGCGGGTTCTCCACACCGTGCGCACCGGACCGGCCACTTGGGACGGCGTGCAGGTCACCGAGGGCAAGGCGGTGATCGAGTTGGCGGTGGTGCAGACGGACAAGGGACATGCCCTGGACGTGCTGCGGCACCGCGCGTCGGCGACCGCGGCGGTGTTCGTGGGCGACGACGTGACCGACGAGAAGGCGTTCGCCCGGTTGTCGGGTCCGGACGTGGGCATCAAGGTCGGTGACGGCGAGTCGCTGGCCGAGTTCCACGTCACCGACACGCTGGACGTGGCCACGGTGCTGGCGTTCCTGCTGGAGGAGCGCCGCGCGTGGTTGCACGGTGACCAGGCGGTGCCGATCGAGCGGTTGACCATGCTGGCCAACGAGCGGTCGGTGGCGTTGTTGACCCCCGATGCGCGGGTGAACTGGTTGTGCCACCCGGAGCCGGACTCGGCGGCGGTGTTCGCCGACCTGCTGGGCGGTCCGTCGGCGGGTCACTTCTCGATCAAGCCGGAACACGGGTCGCTGCCGTTGGGGCAGCGGTACGTGCCGGGCACGATGATCGTGGAGACGCGCTGGTCGCGGTTGTTGGTGACCGACTACCTCGACCACGACGTGCCCGGGCACCGCACCGACCTGGTGCGGCGGATCTCCGGGTCGACCAACGCGGTGATCACCTTCGCGCCGCGGCCGGAGTTCGGGCAGGTGCCGGTGCGGCTGCTGCGCGAGCGCGACGGCCTGCGCGTGGTGGGCACCTCCGAGCCGATGGTGCTGCGCTCGCCGGGTGTGGACTGGCAGATCACCAGCGACGGCATCCAGGAGACCGCCACCGCCGTGGTGCGGCCCCGTGAGGGCGCGCCGATCCTGCTGGAGCTGCGCTGCGGCACCGACGACCTGTCGGAGGCCACGCTGGGCGAGCCCGAGCGGCGGGCGCGGGCCGGGGCGTTCTGGTCGGACTGGGCGGCCACGCTGAAGCTGCCGCCGGTGGAGTCGGACCTGGTGCTGCGGTCGGCGCTGACCCTGAAGGGCCTGGTGCACCACGACACCGGTGCGATCATGGCCGCCGCGACCACCTCGCTGCCCGAGGAGCTGGGCGGCATCCGCAACTGGGACTACCGCTACTGCTGGCTGCGCGACGCCGCCCTGACCGCCCAGGCCCTGGTCTCGGTCGGGTCGACCGGCGAGGCCGAGTCGTTCCTCGGCTGGGTGCACGGGGTGCTGTCGACCCTGCCCGGCCCGGAGCGCCTGCACCCGCTGTACACGCTCCAGGGCACCATGCTGGGCGCCGAGGCGGTCATCGACACGCTGCCCGGGTACGCCGGGTCGCGGCCGGTGCGCGTGGGCAACCTGGCCAACCAGCAGGTCCAGCTCGACGTGTTCGGGCCGGTCGTGGACCTGGTCGTGCAGCTGGCCGACGCGCGCGGCTCGCTCACCGACCAGGACTGGCTGATGGTGCAGGCCATGGCCGAGGCGGTGGCCCGCCGCTGGCACGAGCCCGACCACGGCATCTGGGAGGAGCGGCACGCACCGCGCCACCACGTGTACTCCAAGGTCATGTGCTGGGTGACGCTGGACCGGGCGGTGAAGCTGGCCGAGACCTACGGCCGCGACGTCGACCCGGCGTGGCCGGTGCTGCGCGACACCATCGCCACCGACGTGCTCAAGCACGGCTGGAGCGAGGAGGCGCAGTCCTTCACCACCGCCTACGACGGCGACGACCTCGACGCCGCCTCCCTGCACGTCGGCCTGTCCGGCCTCATCGACCCCACCGACGACCGCTTCCAGGCCACCGTCACCGCCATCGAGGCCGAACTGCGCTCCGGCTCCACCGTCTACCGCTACCGCCGCGACGACGGCCTGCCCGGCGACGAAGGCGGCTTCCACCTCTGCGCCGCCTGGATGATCGAGGCCTACCTGCTCACCGGCCGCCGCACCGAAGCCGAAGAACTGTTCACCCAGATGGTCGACGCCGCCGGCCCCACCGGCCTGCTCCCCGAGGAGTACGACCCCATCGCCGAGCGCTCCCTCGGCAACCACCCCCAGGCCTACAGCCACCTGGGCCTCATCCGCTGCGCGCAGCTGCTCGCGGCCACGAAGTAGGCGTTGCCGGCGGACGGTGCCCCCTCGCCCGAGGGGGCACCGTCCGCTACTTCTTCAGCTTGAGCAGGTTCAGGGCCTCGTGCAGGTCGTTGGCGACCAACGCGCGCGTGCCCTGGGGCAGCGGGCCCGCGTCCGGCGGCACGAGGGCCTTGGTGAAGCCCAGCCGGGCGGCCTCGGTCAGCCGGCGGCCCACGCCGTTGACGCGGCGCAGCTCGCCGGACAGGCCGACCTCGCCGACCACGACGAGGTCGTGCGGCAGGGGCAGGTCGCTGGCGGCCGAGGCGACCGCCAGGGCCACCGCGAGGTCCACGGCGGGCTCCACGAGCCGCATGCCGCCGACCGTGGCGGTGAAGACGTCCTTGTTGCCCAGCCCGACCCGGCCGCGCTTCTCCAGCACCGCGAGGACCATGGCCAGGCGCGCCGAGTCCAGGCCGCTCACCGCGCGCCGGGGCGCGGGCAGCGCGGTGGGCGTGACCAGCGCCTGAACCTCGCCGAGCATCGGCCGCTTGCCCTCCACGACGACGGTGACGGCGGTGCCGGCCACGGCCTGGTCGCGGCGGTGCAGGAACAGGCCGGACGGATCGGGGACGCCCGCGATGCCGTCGTCGCGCAGCTCGAAGCAGCCGACCTCGTCGGCGGGCCCGAACCGGTTCTTGA
Organism: Actinosynnema sp. NPDC053489; assembly: GCF_044544865.1. NCBI lineage: Bacteria > Bacillati > Actinomycetota > Actinomycetes > Pseudonocardiales > Pseudonocardiaceae > Actinosynnema > Actinosynnema sp. NPDC053489. The sequence continues at coordinate 8,960 of NZ_JBITXT010000024.1, forward strand.
CCCCGCGCAGCAGCCGCAGCGTGGAGTGGCGGTCGCCCTCGAACTGCAGCACCACGTCCACCAGGTGCTCCAGCACCCGCGGCCCGGCGACCGAGCCCTCCTTGGTCACGTGGCCGACCAGCACGACGGGCAGCCCGCGCTCCTTGGCGACGGCGATCAGGCCCGCGGTGACCGCGCGGACCTGGCTGACCCCGCCCGGCGCGCCGTCCACCGCGGGCGACGACATGGTCTGCACCGAGTCCACGATCAGCATGCTCGGCTTGACCGCGTCCACCTGGCCCAGCACGGCGGAGATGTCGCTCTCGGCGGCCAGGTAGATCTCGTCGTGCAGGTTGCCGGTGCGGTCGGCCCGCAGCCGCACCTGGCCCGCCGACTCCTCGCCGGTGACGTAGAGGCACCGGCCGACCGACAGCGCCCACTGGTGGGCGACCTCCAGCAGCAGCGTCGACTTCCCGACCCCCGGCTCGCCCGCGAGCAGCACCACCGCGCCCGGCACGAGGCCGCCGCCGAGCACCCGGTCGAGCTCCAGCACGCCGGTCGAGACGGCCCGCGCGGACTCGATGTCGACCTGCGCGATGGGCCGCGCCTCGCTGCTGGGCGTGCCGGCGACGAACCGGGGCGCGGCGGACACCCCCCGCTCCTCGACCGTGCCCCAGGCCTGGCACTCCGGGCAGCGCCCGACCCACTTGGCCACCTCGTGCCCGCACTCGGCGCACCGGTACGTCGGCCTGGCCACCCGCGCAGTCGTCTTCGCCACGCCGGGAGGCTATCCGGCGGCCCCGACAAGATCGTTCCGCGTGCCCGGCCGGGTGCGGGGCGCTGTGAAGACCATCACCCGTCCGGGGAAGACGAAACAAGGGCCCCCTGACGGGAGCCCTTGCCGTACGCGCGTCCGCCGGGCGTCAGTGCTCGGACTTGCCGTCCTTGCGCGGCTCCGGGGAAGCCCCGATCGGCAGGTCCAGGGTGACCTCGCCCGCCTTCTCGAACAGGAACGTGACCCGGATCGTCTCGCCCGGCCGCAGCGCCTTCTTCAGGCCCTTGAGCACGATCTTCACCGAGCCCGGCTCCGTCGGGTCCACCGAGGACGGCAGCTTCGTGCCCGTGGTCGGCGGCGCGGAGATGGACGTGCCACCGCCCGAGGTCGGCGTCACGGAGCCCGTCGTGGTCGCGGCGGGCGAGCCGGACGTCGCGGTGGTGGGCGTGGTCGTGGTCGTCTGCGACGCCGAGGAGTTGGACTGTGAGGAGTTCGACTGCGAGGACGCCGAGGACGACGCCTTGGTGGTCGTCGTGGCGCTCGCGGTCGCGTCGTCCTGGTCGGAGCCGCTGAGGATGACCGACGACGGCTCGAGCACCGCGTCGCCGCTGATCTCGGCGGGCGCGGAGGACTCGCTGGTCACGCCGGTGAGCCTGTCGACCTGGCCGCCGTTGTTGGCGATCGCGACGACGATCGGCGCGTCCTCGCCCTCTTCGTAGAACCCGTGCGCCACCGGGAACAGGAACTGGGCGTCGCGGACCGCGACGTCGCCCACCTGCCCGTTGGCCCCGTTGACGGCGGCCACCTGGGTGTCCGTCTGCGTGACCTGACCTGCGCCGCAACCTGCGGCGGCCAAGCCGAGGCCCGTCGCCAGGGCGGCCACGACGGCCAGGCGGCGCGGCGCGGTGGACTTCTGGAGTGCGCGACCCACGGCTGCTCGGATCCTTCCCGGTGTGCTGACGAGGCGGGTCGTCCCCGGTAGTAGCGGGTCCGACCACCAGTCCAGGAGCCTAACCGGGTGCGTCCGGACCTGCGGCACGTGGTGCCCCGCAACCACCCGCGGCGCGCCTCCCGCCCGTCCACAGTGGAGCAAGATCGACCTCGGCCGTTGCATGCGACCGGGTGGTTTGTCAACCCCCCACGCGGCCCTGACCAGCGCGAACCGATCTCAACAGGCCGAAGAGGGGATTGCTCGGCGTGTTAGGATGGGGTTAGCGAAAGGGGCAGAGGACACATGGTTTTCAAGGTCGGAGAGACCGTCGTCTACCCGCACCACGGTGCCGCTCTCATCGAAGCGATCGAGACCCGTGTGATCAAGGGCGAGGAGAAGAAGTACCTCGTCCTCAAGGTCGCCCAGGGCGACCTCACGGTTCGCGTCCCCGCCGACAACGCCGAGATCGTGGGCGTGCGCGACGTCGTCGGCCAGGAGGGTCTCGACAAGGTCTTCGAGGTCTTGCGTGCTCCCCACACGGAGGAGCCGACCAACTGGTCCCGGCGGTACAAGGCCAACCTCGAGAAGCTCGCGTCCGGTGACGTGAACAAGGTGGCCGAAGTGGTGCGCGACCTCTGGCGGCGCGAGAAGGATCGCGGACTTTCCGCTGGTGAGAAGCGGATGCTGGCGAAGGCTCGACAGATACTGGTTAGCGAACTGGCGCTCGCCGAGGGCACCGACGAGGACAAGGCCGAGGTCCTCCTCGACGAGGTCCTGGCCACCGCGTCCTGATCGTTCCACCCGAACAACAGTCTCGGAAACCGCGAACATGGGTGTGGTCGCGCTCGTGCCCGCGGCGGGCCGGGGTGAGCGGTTGGGCTACGGCATGCCCAAGGCGCTCGTGCCGGTCGACGGCGTACCGCTGCTCGTGCGCGCGGTGCGCGGCCTGCTCGACTCCGGTCGCGTGCGGCACGTCGTGATCGCCGCACCGCCGTCCGAAGTGGACGTTGTGAACACCGTCACCGCCCCGTTGGCCACCCCGGCCGGCGGGGCGGTGCACGTCGTGGCGGGGGGCTCCGAGCGGTCGGACTCGGTGCGCCTGGCCCTAACGTACGCCCTGCGCGAGATCCCCGACACTTCCATCGTGCTCGTTCACGACGCGGCCCGCGCCTTCACCCCGCCGGCCGTGGTCGACGCCGTCGTCGACGCCGTCGCCGCAGGTCACCCCGCCGTCATCCCGGTGCTGCCGGTCGCGGACACGGTCAAGCAGGTCGACGCGTCCGGCGTGGTGATCGCCACACCGGACCGCGCCGCGCTGCGGGTCGTGCAGACACCCCAGGGCTTCGACGCGGCCGTGCTGCTGCGCGCGCACGAGGCCGCGCACGAGGGCGCGACGGACGACGCGGGCCTGGTCGAGCGGCTGGGCGTCCCGGTCGTCACCGTCCCGGGTCACCCGGACGCCATGAAGATCACCACGAAGTTCGACCTGGCGGTCGCCGAGGCGCTGCTGGTCGGGAGCGGGGGAGCGCCGTGACACCCAGGGTGGGCATCGGCACGGACGTCCACCAGGTGGAACGCGGTCGCGAGTGCTGGCTGGCGGGTCTGCGCTGGGACGACGCGGACGGGTGCGCCGGTCACTCGGACGGCGACGTCGCCGCGCACGCGCTGTGCGACGCGCTGCTGTCGGCCGCCGGACTGGGTGACCTCGGCGCGGTGTTCGGCACGAGCGACCCGCGGTGGTCGGGCCGGCACGGCGTGGAGTTCCTGGCCGAGGCGCGCCGGCTGGTCGAGGAGGCCGGCTACCGGGTCGGCAACGCCGCCGTGCAGGTCATCGGCAACGCGCCGAAGATCGGCAGGCGGCGCGACGAGGCGCAGCGGGTGCTGTCGGAGGCGGTCGGCGGGCCGGTGTCGGTCAGCGGCACCACCACCGACGGCCTGGGGCTGACCGGGCGCGGCGAGGGCATCGCCGCCGTGGCGACGGCCCTGGTCCTGCCACTAACCTGACCGGCATGGCGGTCACCCTCAGCGCGGCGACGCGCGCCCTGGTCGACGGGAAGAACTTCGCCGCGATGGCGACGCTGAACCCGGACGGCAGCCCGCAGACATCGGTGCTGTGGGTCACCCGCGACGGCGACGACCTGTTGTTCTCGACGCTGCGCGACCGGGCGAAGGCGCGCAACCTCGTGCGCGACCCGCGGGCCAGCGTCAGCGTGTGGAGCGCCGAGGACCCGGAGCGGTACGCGGAGATCCGCGGCACCGTGGCGGTGGTCGAGGACGAGGGGCTCGCCGTCATGAACGCCCTGGCGCAGAAGTACTACGGCCGGGACTTCCCGCCGCCCTCCCCCGGTCAGGTGCGCGTGGTGCTGCGCCTGACGCCCACGAAGGTGACCGGCAACGCCGTGTGAAGGCCGCATTTCGGCGGTGAGACTCCTCTCGCAGTGCGGGAAGGTCGAGACCTCCGATGTCCTCATCACGTAACGTGCGTTATGTGACGATCCGCGCCGTGCTCTTCGACTTCTCCGGCACCCTGTTCCGCTTGGAGCACGACTCGCTGTCCGCCCACGCCGACCTGATGCGCGCGCTCACCGCGCCCGTCGGCGTGGCGGAGGGGCTGGACGTCGACCCGGCGCAGTGGGAGCGCCGCGACCTCGACCCCGACGCCCACCGCGAGATGCACCTCGCCGTGCTGGCCAAGGCGGGCGCGAAGGACCCCGAGCGGTTCTACGCCAACCTGTGCAGCCCGCCGTTCTGGCAGGCGTACCCGGACACCGCGCAGGCCCTGGGCACCGAGGTGCCGACCGCCGTGGTCAGCAACATCGCCTGGGACATCCGGGGCGTCTTCGCCCGGCACGGCGTCGAGAACCGGGTGGACGAGTTCGTGCTCTCCTACCAGGAGGGCTTCATGAAGCCCGACCCCAAGATCTTCCGCATCGCCTGCGACCGGCTCGGGGTGCACCCCAGCGAGGCGCTGATGGTCGGCGACAGCGTCGAGGCCGACGGCGGCGCGGCGGCCATCGGGTGCCGGGTGGAGATCGTCGAGCCGCTGCCCACGGCCGGTCGGCCGGACGCGCTGGTGCAGGTGCTGCGCAAGCACATCTGACCGGGCGATTCAACCCCCTCTGGTCACCGCCCGTACCATTCGGGTGTGAGCCTCCACCTCTTCGACACCGCGACCCGGTCCATGCGGGAGTTCGTCCCGCAGGTCAGCGGAACGGCGTCGATCTACGTCTGTGGGGCCACCGTGCAGGGCGTTCCGCACATCGGCCACGTGCGCAGCGGCCTCAACTTCGACGTGCTGCGGCGCTGGCTGGCCCGCGACGGCTCGACCGTGCGGCTGGTGCGCAACGTCACCGACATCGACGACAAGATCCTCACCAAGGCCGCCGACCACGGCGCCGAGTGGTGGGAATGGGCCTACCAGCACGAACGGGCGTTCGACGACGCCTACGACGCGCTGGGCTGCCTGCCCGCGTCCTACTCGCCGCGCGCCACCGGCCACGTGACGCAGATGGTCGACCTGATGGAGCGGCTGGTCGAGAAGGGCCACGCCTACCCCGCCGACGGCGACGTGTACTTCTCGGTGACGTCGTTCCCCGAGTACGGCGCGCTGTCCGGGCAGCGGCTGGACGAGGTGCACCAGGGCGAGTCCGCCGCGACCGGCAAGCGCGACCCGCGCGACTTCACGCTGTGGAAGGCGGCCAAGCCCGGCGAGCCGTCCTGGCCGACGCCGTGGGGCCCGGGTCGGCCGGGCTGGCACCTGGAGTGCTCGGCGATGGCGACCGCGTACCTGGGCGGCACGTTCGACATCCACGGCGGCGGCATCGACCTGATCTTCCCGCACCACGAGAACGAGCAGGCGCAGTCCCGCGCGGCCGGCGACGGCTTCGCCCGGTACTGGATGCACAACGCGTGGGTGACGCTCAGCGGCGAGAAGATGTCGAAGTCGCTGGGCAACACCGTGTCGATCCCGGCGATGCTGGAGCGGGTGCGCGCGCCCGAGCTGCGGTACTACCTCGTCGGCCCGCACTACCGGTCGGCGATCGAGTACTCCCCCGAGGCGCTGGACGAGTCGGTGTCGGCCTACCGGCGCATCGAGTCGTTCCTGCGGCGCGTGGTCGAGCGCACCGGCGCCGTCGGCGAGGCCGGCGAGCTGTCGCCCGCGTTCGTCGCGTCGATGGACGACGACATGGGCACGCCCGGCGCGCTCGCCGCGATCCACAAGCGGGTGCGCGAGGGCAACACGGCCCTGGAGTCCGGTGACGACCTGGGCGCGCGTGCCGCCGCCGAGTCGGTGCGCGCGATGACCGGCGTGCTCGGGTTGGACCCGCTCTCGGCCCGGTGGCACGACGCCGCGGCCGGCGGCGCGGGCGGGCGCGCGTTGGGCGTGCTGGTGGAACGGCTGCTGCAGGAGCGGTCGCAGGCCCGCAAGGACCGGGACTTCGCGCGCGCGGACGCGCTGCGCGACCACCTGCTCCTGGCCGGTATCGCCGTCGAGGACACCCCCGACGGTCCGTTGTGGACGTTGAAGGACGACTGAGCTCGTGGCTGGTAACTCCCGGCGCCGTGGCGCCATGCGCAACCCCGGCTCCAAGAAGGGCGCGGTCGTCGGTTCCGGCGGGCAGAAGTCCAAGGGCCTGCAGGGCAAGGGGCCGACGCCGAAGGCGAGCGACCGGCCCAACCACCCCGCCTACAAGCGGGCCGCCGCCGCGGCGAAGGCCGACCAGGTCCGGGCGCAGCGGCGCAAGGCCGCCGAGAGCGGCCCGGAGACGGTGGCCGGGCGCAACCCGGTGGTCGAGTGCCTGCGGGCGGGCATCCCGGCGACCGCGCTGTACGTGGCGCTGGGCATCGACGCGGACGACCGGGTCGCCGAGGCCGTGCAGCTGGCCGCCACGCGCGGGATCTCCGTGCTGGAGGTGCAGCGCGGTGAGCTGGACCGGATCACCGGTGGCGCGATGCACCAGGGGCTCGGCCTCCAGGTGCCGCCGTACGAGTACGCCGAGCCGCGCGACCTGCTCAAGATCGCGAACGAGGCCGGCACCCCCCCGTTGCTGGTGGCGCTGGACGGCGTGACCGACCCGCGCAACCTCGGTGCCGTGGTGCGCTCGGCGGCGGCGTTCGGGGCGCACGGGATCGTGCTGCCGCAGCGGCGCTCGGCGGGGATCACGGCCGTGGCGTGGCGGACCAGCGCGGGCACGGCGGCGCGGATGCCGATCGCCGTGGCGACGAACCTGACGCGGCAGCTCAAGGAGTGGGCCGAGGCGGGGCTGATGATCATCGGCCTGGACGCGGACGGTGACGTGGACGTCGACGGCCTGGACCTGGCGACCGGGCCGCTGGTGGTCGTGGTCGGGTCGGAGGGCCGGGGGTTGTCGCGGCTGGTGAAGGAGACGTGCGACCAGACCGTGTCCATCCCGATGGCGGCCGGGGTCGAGTCGTTGAACGCTTCGGTGGCGGCCGGGGTCGTGCTGGCGGAGGTCGCCCGGCGGAGGCGCCAGGCGATCCGCGGGTGACGTGAGGGGGCCCGGGGGCCCGCGGAGCACGCCCTCGCCGGTCGGCCCGGGTCGGGCGTCCGGGCTCCGCGACCCCGGCCGGCCCGGTGAACCGGAGCGGTTTGCGAGGTGATCCCGTCCGCCGCTCCTCGACGGCGGATAAGGTCTGCGGCGATGTCCTTCGCCAGCCCGCTCTTCCTGTGGTTCTTCCTGCCGGTCGTGCTCGCGACCGTCCTCGTCACGCCCGGGAACCGGCGCAACGGCGTGGTCGCCGTGGCGAGCCTGCTGTTCTACGTCTCGGGCGCGGGCGGGACGACGTTGTTGCTGCTCGGGTGCATGGTGGTCAACTTCCTGGCCGGCCGGCGGCTCGAGCCGGGCACGCCCGGTGACCGCAGGCTCGTCCTGGTCGGGTCCATCGCGGTGAACCTGGGCGTGCTCCTGATCTGGAAGTACGCGGGGTTCGCGACCGAGCAGCTGCACGACATCGCGGCGGTCGTGGGTGCCGACCTGCCGGTGGTGGAGCTCGCCCTGCCGATCGGCATCTCGTTCTACACGTTCCACCACATCTCGTACGTGGTCGACGTGTACCGGGGCGAACGGCCGGCGCTGCGCGAGCCCGTCGCGTTCATCACCTACATCGCGATGTTCCCGCAGCTCGTGGCCGGCCCGATCGTGCGCTACCGGGAGATCGCCGACCAGCTCCCGCAACCCCGCCTGCACCGCTGGGACGACATCGCGGCCGGGTTCCCCCGCTTCGCGCTCGGCCTGTGCAAGAAGGTGATCGTCGCCGACTCGCTCGCGCCGATGGTCGACGCCTGCTTCGCCACCCCGGCCGACCGGATGACCACGGCCATCGCCTGGCTCGGCGCGGTCGGGTACGCGCTGCAGCTGTACTTCGACTTCTCCGGCTACTCCGACATGGCCATCGGCCTGGGCCGGATGCTGGGCTTCCGGCTGCCGGAGAACTTCGCCCGCCCGTACTCGTCGGTCACCGTCACGGAGTTCTGGCGGCGCTGGCACATGTCGCTGTCGCGCTGGTTCCGCGACTACGTCTACATCCCGCTGGGCGGCAACCGCGGCGGCGTGCTGCAGACCTACCGGAACCTGTCGATCGTTTTCGTGCTGACCGGTTTCTGGCACGGGGCCAACTGGACGTTCCTGGTGTGGGGTTTGTTCCACGGCGCGCTGCTCGTGCTGGAGCGCCGATTCGGCTGGGATTCCGCGCCCGTCACTACGCGTACCCGAATTGCCCGCCGCGCCGGGACCATGCTGCTGGTGGTAATCGGCTGGGTGTTCTTCCGGTCCGCCGATCTCGGCACGGCGTTCACAATCATCGGTCACCTGGTGTGGCCGGATTTCAGCGGCCTGACCGAGGCCGTGGCCGCCGCGGCGACGAATCAGCGCATTGTGCTGCTGGTGCTGGCGCTGGCGGTCGTCGCGCTGCCCGACCACCCGGTGAGCGGCCCCTACCTGGAGTCTTCCCGGGATCGGGTCGCCACCGCGGCCAGGGTCTCCCTGATGACGGTCGGCGTCGCGTACGCGGCGATCCTCGTCGCGAGCGGCACGTTCAGCCCGTTCCTCTACTACCAGTTCTGAAGATCGCCGCGCCGGCGAAGTTCAACAATTGACGCTGCACCGGGCGCGGCGGCCCTCGGCGACGGCAGGAACGCGCTGGACCGGTCGGCCCAACCGCGCCGTGCCCAATGGGTGCCGTGGTCGACGTAGCGTAGGCGAGGATTGCTCACGCCGTGTCACCTACCGTCAACTGTGAAGAATAAGTGGGCGGTTTTTCGCTCTTGTAACTACTTTATGTAACCGACCTGCTCCGTTCGGGTACACAGTGTGGTAGGACAGAGATTGCACATCCGGCAGCTTCTACCGTGCTAACCGAGGGAATTGTTACTTCGGGTGGGGGTAACGTGACTCACTCATCGGTGCCGAGCGACCTGGGGGAGTTGTGACTTCCGGGGGGACCGTTCGCGCGCTCGTGGGCAACCGCGAGTTCCGCGGCCTGTGGATCGGCTCGACGGTGTCCACCGTCGGCGACCAGCTGGCCGCGGTCGCGCTCTCCCTCCTGGTGTTCGAGCGCACCCAGTCGCCCGCGTGGACCGCCCTGACGTGGTCGTTGACGCTGTTCCCGCCGCTGGTCTCCGGGCCGCTGCTGGGCTGGGTCGCGGACCGGTTCCCCCGCCGCACGGTCATGGTGTGGTGCGCCTGGCTGCAGGCCGCCCTGATGGCGTTGATGGCGCTGCCGAACGTGCCGCTGTGGGTGATGATCGCGCTGCTGGTCGTCGTCCTGATGATCGCGTCGCCGTTCCTGGCCGCGCAGGAGGCCAGCCTGCCGCACGTGCTGCCCGACGACCGCTACGACGACGGCGTGGCCCTGTTCGGCACGTCGGTGGACGTCGCGCAGATGGCGGGCCTCGCCGGCGCGGGCTTCCTGGTCACCGGGGCCGGCGCGCACGTGGCCCTGGCGATCGACGCGGGCACGTTCGTGCTGGTCGCGCTGCTGGTGCAGTTCTCGGTGCGGTACCGCCCCGCGGCGGACCCGCTGGGCAGCCGGCGCGACCCCGAGGGGCCGCGGGGCGCGTTCACCCTGCTCGTGTCCGAACCGCGGCTGCGCAGCCTCCTGGGCGTGCGGCTGCTCGCGGGCCTGGCGATGGTCCCGGAGGGCCTGGCCGTGCCGCTGGCGAACGACCTGGGCGCGGTGTGGGCGGTCGGCCTCATCCTGGCCATCGAGCCCGCGGCGAACGTCCTGGGCGTCGCCCTGCTGTTCCGGCTGGTCCGCGACCCGGCCAAGCGCGAGCGGCTCATCGGGCCGCTGGCTATCCTGTCCCTGGCGCCGCTGGTCATGTTCGCCCTCGACCCCAACCTGACCTGGACGATCGCCCTCCTGGTGATCGCGGGCATGGCGGGCGCCTACCACACGCCCGCGCGGTCGGCCTGGATGCGGATTCTCCCCGACGGTTACCGTGGCAGGGCGTACGGCATCAGCCGGGCGGCGCTGCGCACGTCGCAGGGCGGCGGCATGGCGGCGGCGGGCGTCGTGGCGCACACGGTCGGTTCGGTGACCGCGACCATCGCGGGCGCCGGCGGGATAGGCATCCTCCTCGCGACCCAGGCCGCAGTGGCGTGGCGACGGGCGAGGGCGCGGAACGAACCGGAGGCGGTGGCCATCTGAAACGGAGTGACCACGGAACGCGATTGTCCATCATGAAGCGCCCCTCGACTGCGGCCAGCTAGCCGGCGGGCACGCAGGAGCACTCGGTCTGGTTGCGCATGGCGAACACCTTCTCGGAGCGGGCCCTACGAACCGGAGTGCGGCGGCGGACCGAGCACGTCGCACGGGTGTCGGGCAGAGGGTAGGGGATCGTGGTGAAGAGCAGTCCGACCGACCGGCAGCCACCCGGCCCGGTCAGTCGGGTCGCGGTCCGCGAATGGGATCTGTGGAAGTTGCGCCCGGCGGCGCTCGGCTACCTCTTCAGCGTGGAGGTGGCGGTGGCCGCGGCGGCGGTGTGGTTGCTGACGACCACCGCGGACACGGTCTCCGACGCGGACTGGATGCGCTTCGTCGCGGTGATGTCGGCCATAACCATCCACCTCCTGATCGTCCGGCGCGCCGAGGAGTCCCGGCGCAACGAGTCCTCCGGCCCGCACATCGACCTGACCTCGGTGTGGACGTTCGCGGCCGCGATAGCCCTGCCGGGCGCGCTGGTCGTGCTGGTCACCATCTGGATGCGGATCCTGATCCAGCCGATCGCGCGGCGGCAGCCGTACCGGTTCGTGTTCTCCTCGGCGAGCATCCTCGGCGGCACGATGCTCGCCTGGGTCGTGGTGCACCTGTCGGGCCTGTCGCTGCTGGCCACCGGGCGGGTCGTGCCCGACCTGGGGCTGGTGCTCGTGCTGCTGGTGGCGGCCGTGGTGAACTGGGCGGCGCAGGGCCTGAGCATCGCCGCAGTGGCGAAGATCGTCGCGCCGCGCACCCGCTTCCGCAGGCTGATCGGCTCGCGGGCGGACAACATGCTGGAGCTGAGCACGCTCGGCGCGGGCGCGATGCTGGGCATGCTGATGACCACCCACTGGGTCGGTCCGCTGCTGCTGGTGTTCCCGGTGATCCTGGTGAACTCGCTGCTCTACCACGCCGCCGAACGCCGGGCGCACCTGGAGCGGCTGCTGCGCGAGCAGGAGCAGCTCCAGGCGAGGCTGGCCGAGGACGCGCACACCGACTACCGGACCGGCCTGCTCAACACCAACGGGCTGGCCGAGTACGGGGGCAGGCTCACCGACCGGTGCCGCCACGACGGGCAACCGGTGACCGTGCTGGCCATCGACCTGGACCACTTCAAGCGGATCAACGACACCTGGGGCCACCCGGCGGGCAACGCCGTGCTGGCCGAGGTGGGCCGCATCCTGCGGGAGAAGCTGCGGCCGGGTGACGTGGCCGGGCGCGACGGCGGCGAGGAGTTCGTGGTGGTGCTCGCCGACACGGGCCTGGCCCAGGGCACGGCCATCGCCGAGCGGGTGCGCGAGGCGATCGGCGAGATGTCCGTGGTGACCACGGACAAGCACCGCAACACCGTCACGCTGCGCGGCCGGAACCTGCCGCTGACGGCGGACGGGCCGGAGGTGCGCGCCATCTCGGCGTCCATCGGCGTGGCGGTGCTGCCCGACAACGGCGACTGCCTGCAGGACGCGCAGCACTGCGCGGACGCGGCGCTCTACGCGGCCAAGGAGAACGGGCGCAACCAGGTGCGGGTCGCCGGCGGGGAGATCCGGCTGCTGCCCGCGCCGCGGGTGGACCAGGCCGTGGCCGACGAGCCCGTCGACCAGGGCGAAGCCGCCGGGGTCACCCGCACGGCGTGAGCCCCGTCGGTGTGAGCCCGGTCGGCGTGGCGCCCTCAGGCGGCGACCCGCTCCCGCTTGCCGCCCGCCACCCGGCAGACCAGGTAGATCAGGAACGAGATCGCGGTGACGAACGCGCTCACCGGCATGCCCGGCGCGAGCGAGAGCAGCATCCCGCCCAGCACCGCGACCTCGGCGAACACCACGGACAGCACGGTGGCCCGCACGGGGCTCGCGGTGACCCGGGTCGCCGCCGCCGCGGGCGTGATCATCAGCGACAGCACGAGCAGCGCGCCGACGAGCTGCACGCTCAACGCCGTCGCCACGCCCACCAGCACCGCGAACACCACCGACAGCGCCCGCACCGGCACCCCGCGGGCGGTGGCCACGGCGGCGTCCACGCTGGCGAAGTGCAGCGGCCGGTAGATGACCGCCAGCACCGCGAGCACGGCCGCGGACGAGCCGATCAGCAGCCACAGGTCGGTCGACCCGACGCTGACCACCTGCCCGGTGAGCAGGCCGAACTTGTTCGCCGCCCGCCCGGGGTACAGGGCGAGGAACAGCACGCCGAGGCCCAGGCCGAACGCGAGGATCGCGCCGATGACCGAGTCGCGGTCGGAGTCGCGCCTGCTCAGCAGCCCCAGCAGCAGCGCGGCGATCACCGAGCCGGCCAGTGCGCCGTACCCGACGCCGACGCCGACGAGCAGGGCCGCCGCGCCGCCGGTGAACGCCAGCTCGCTCGTGCCGTGCACGGCGAACGCCATCCGCCGGGTCACCACGAGCGGCCCGAGCAGGCCCGCGACCACCCCGAGCACCGCGCCCGCGATGAGCATCGGCTGGACGTAGCCCAGCAGTTCGAGCGTGAGCCCGACGTCGAAGAAGTTGTCCATCAGCCCTCATCCGCCACGTGGTGCGGCTCCTCCTCGCACACGTGCTGCGCGCCGACCACGTGGATCTGGTCGCGCACGCGGACCACCTCGACGTTCGTGCGGTACAGCTCGGTGAGCGTCCGCGAGGTCATCACCTCGGCGGGCGTGCCGATCCGGAACCGGCCGTCGACCAGGTACAGCACCCGGTCGACCAGCGGCAGGACCGGGTTGATCTCGTGGGTCACGAACAGCACGGCCGTGCCGGCGGCCCGGCGGCGCGCGTCGATCAGGTCGCTGACCACGCGCTGGTGGGCGAGGTCGAGCGAGAGCAGCGGCTCGTCGCACAGCAGCACCTCGGGGTCGCCGACGAGGGCCTGCGCCACCCGCAGCCGCTGCTGCTCGCCGCCGGAGAGCAGGCCGACCGGCTCGTCGGCGTACCTCGTCGCGCCGACGGCCTCCAGCGCCGCGTCCACCCTGGCCCGGCGTTCCCGCCGGGTGCGCCAGCCGACGCCCCAGGCGTGCCCGTCCAGGCCGAACCCGACCAGGTCGCGCCCGCGCAGGGCCAGGGTCGAGTCGAGGGCCCGCTGCTGCGGGACGTAGCCGATGCGCCGGTTGCCGCCCGCCACGTGGACCGTGCCCGCCGACAGCGGTTGCAGGCCGAGCAGCACGCGGATGAGGCTGGTCTTGCCGGAGCCGTTGGGCCCGAGCACGGCCACGAACTCGCCGGGCGCGACGTCGAGGTCCAGCCCGTCCCACAGCACGCGGGCGCCGTAGGAGAGCCGCGCGCCGCGCAGCGCCACGGCCGCGCGCGTCGACCGGTCCGCCACCTGGGCCGTCATGCGGCCAGCGCCCCGACCAGCGAGTCGACCTGCTTCGTCATCCAATCAAGGTAACCCGTGACGCCTTCGGGCAGCGTCTCGGTCACCTCGGTGACGGGCACGCCCGCCGCCTTCGCCCCGTCGACCACCTGCCGGGTGCCGGCGTTCTCGGTCTGCGCGTTGGCGACCAGCAGGGAGACCTGCTTCTGCTCGACCAGGCGGGTGACCTCGGCAAGGGCGGCGGCGGGGATGTCGGTCTCCTGCTCGACGGCGTCGCTGAACGACTCGGGGGTGACGTCCTCGACGCCCGCGGTGTCGAGCAGGTAGTGCGCGACGGGCTCGGTGGCCAGCACCTTCTTGCCCGCGCCCGTGCCCGAGACCCGCTGCTCCAGCCCGGTGAGCCGGTCGGTGAAGCCCTTCGCGTTGGCCTCGAAGGCCGACTTCTTGTCGGGCGCGATCGCGGCGAGGTCGGCGGCGGCCTGGTCGGCGACCTCGCGGACGGTCTCGAAGTCGTACCAGACGTGCTCGTTGACGGCGTGGTCATGGCCGTCCGCGCCCGCCTCGGGCTCCTCGTGGTCGCCCGCCTTGCCCGACAGCGGGAACGCCTCGATCTTGCGGACGCCCTCGGTCTCGGGGCCGAGCAGGGTGGCGAAGAAGTCGTCGTAGCCGCCGCCGTTGAACACGACGAGCCGGGCGTCGCGCACGGCGGCCAGGTCGGACGGTTTGCTCTCGTAGGAGTGCGGGTCGCCGGCGGGGTCGTCGATGAGCGCCTGGACGCGCACGGCGTCGCCGCCGACGGCCTGGACGACGCTGCCCCACACGTTGGTGGAGGCGACGACGGCGATCCGGCCGTCGTCCGCCGCGGGGGTGTCCCGGGCTCCGCACGCGGTGAGGACGACGGCGGTCGCGGCGGCAACCGCGCCGAGCAGCACGTTGCGGACGGTCATGAGAACACTCCTCGACAGGTGGGCGGAGAGGGAATGGAAACCGTTGTCGAGTTCAGTTTAGAACGCTCCGCCACCGCCGCGTCCACCGACCGGGTGTTGACCGCACACGACAGGGGCCACCTGCCGCCGGAACGGGAGGTGGCCCCTGTCGTGGTGGGTCGTCAGTTGGTCAGGCGGTAGCCCGACTCCGGGTGGAACAGGTGGACCTCGCCGGCGTCGCGCACGGCGACCTTGACCGTCTGGCCCAGGGTCGGCGGCGTGCGGCCGTCGACGCGGACCACGAACCGCTCGGGCACGTCGCCGATGCGGACCGAGCCGTGCATGAGCGCGTCCGCGCCCAGCTCCTCGACCAGCTCGACGGTCATGTCCATGCCGTGCTCGTGGGAGCCGACCAGCGCCAGCGACTCGGGCCGGATGCCGAACGTGACCTCGGACAGGCCCTCGGCCGCGGCCTTGTCCAGCGCGCTGCGCTCCAGCGGCACCACGATGCCGTCGAGCTTCGCGCCCTCCGACGTCAGCGGCACGGTCTTGAGGTTCATGGCGGGCGAGCCCATGAAGCCGGCGACGAACGCGTTGGCCGGCTTGTCGTACAGCGCGCGCGGGGTGTCGCACTGCTGGAGCAGGCCGTCCTTGAGCACGGCGACCCGGTGGCCCATGGTCATGGCCTCGACCTGGTCGTGCGTGACGTAGATCGTGGTGGTGCCCAGCCGCGCCTGGAGGGCGGCGATGTTCGCGCGGGTCTCCACGCGGAGCTTCGCGTCGAGGTTGGACAGCGGCTCGTCCATGAGGAAGACGGAGGGCTCGCGGACGATCGCGCGGCCCATCGCGACGCGCTGCCGCTGACCGCCCGACAGCGCCTTCGGCTTGCGGTCGAGGTACTTGGTCAGGTCGAGCATCTTGGCCGCCTCGGCGACCTTCTCCTTGATCTCGGCCTTGTTGACGCCGCGCAGCTTGAGCGCGAAGCCCATGTTCTCGGCGACCGTCATGTGCGGGTACAGCGCGTAGGACTGGAACACCATCGCGATGTCGCGGCCCTTGGGCGGCACGTTCGTGACGTCCTTGCCGCCGATGTGGATAGCGCCCTCGTCGACGTCCTCCAGGCCCGCGAGCATCCGCAGCGCGGTCGACTTGCCGGAGCCGGACGGACCGACCAGGACCAGGAACTCACCGTCGGTGACGTCCAGGGACAACTCGTCCACCGCGCGGACCGGCGGGTTGCCGGAGAAGACCCGCGAAGCCTTGACGTAGGCGACCTCAGCCATTGAAACGCACCTTTCGCTGTCACGCTTTCGGGTAACGGTAGGGATTGCAAGCGCTTACGGGAACAGGTGGATTGGTACGTTTCTGAATCGATCTCAATAGGTGCCGCACCACCGCACGCACACACTGTGAAGTCGTGGAACGCGACCCGAGGCCGTGATCCCCGGTCGGATCGACCGGGATTGGTCCACGTCCGCGCGGTGGGGCGGCGCTCGGTGGGGCGGTGGCCGGTGGCGGCGACCGGTAGGTGGCCGCCGCCCGCCGCTACCCCTTGACCGCGCCCGACGACAGGCCCGTCACCAGGAACCGCTGCACGAGGTAGAACACGGCGATCGCGGGGATCGCGACCAGGATCGAGGCCGCCGCCAGGTGGCCCCACTCGGTCCGGTTCTGCTGCACGAACACCTGCAGGCCGACCGCCAGCGTCTTCGACTCGTCCGCCGCCGACAGGAACGCCGACGCGAACGCCACCTCGCCCCACGCCGTCAGGAACGCGTAGAACGCCGTCACGGCCAGCCCCGGCCGGGCCAGCGGCAGCACCAGCCGCCAGAACACGCCGAACGGCGACAGGCCGTCCACCCGCCCCGCCTCGTCGATGTCGCCGGGGATGGTGTCGAAGTAGCCCTTGAGCATGTAGGTGCAGAACGGCACGGCGGTCGTGCAGTAGACCAGCACCAGGCCGAGCGACGTGCCCTGCAACCCGAGCGCCAGCAGGATGTTGTACAGCGGCACGATCAGCACCGCGAACGGGAACATCTGCACGACCAGGAACGACAGCATCAGCGACCGCTTGCCCGGGAACCGGAACCGGGACACCGCGTAACCGGTCGTCGCGGACAGGAACACGGCCAGCAGCGTGGTCATCAGCGCGATCAGCACCGAGTTGCCGAACCACGCCAGGAAGTCGCCCTTCTCCCCCGCCAGGATGCGCGCGTAGTTGCCCAGGGTGGAGTCGTTGAGCAGCTTCGGCGTGGTCTCCACGGCCTTGGCGTCCGGCTTGAACGACGTCACCAGCACCCAGAACACCGGGAACACGGCGATCAGCGACGCCACCACGAGCGCCGCGTGCAGCCCGGCGCTCGCCCCGACCGACCGCTCCGAGCGCCGACGCGCGCGGACCGGCCGGACCGCCTCCACCGACTTCACCGACTTCACCGACTTCACCGACGCGGCTTCGACCGTCATCACCACACCTCGCCTTGCCTGCGCAGGGCCCGCCGGTACACGCCCGCGAAGACGAGCAGCACGGACAGGACCAGCACGCCGTAGGTCGACGCCACCGCGAAGTCGCGGGACGCGCCGGAGAAGAACCGCTCGAACGCGTAGGTCACCAGGATGCGGGTGTTCGGGTTCGGCCCGGTGACCAGGTAGATGACCGCGAACATGTTGAACGTCCAGATGACGCCCAGCAGCACCACGGTGCCGGACACCGACCGCAGGCCGGGCAGCGTCACGTCGCGGAACCGCTGCCACGCCGTCGCCCCGTCGACCTCGGCGGCCTCGTACAGGTCGACCGGGATCGACTGCAGGCCGCCCAGCAGCGCCACCATCATGAACGGCACGCCGAGCCAGATGTTGACGACCATCACCGCGGCCAGCGCCCAGTTCGACTGGCCGAGCCACACCGGCGGGTCGTCCACGCCGAGGAACCGCAGGAACTGGTTGATGATCCCGTACTGCGCGTTGAACATGTACTTCCAGGCGAACGCGCTGATGAACGCGGGCACGGCCCACGGCAGGATCAGCAGCACCCGGTAGACCGCCCGGCCGCGCACCTCGCGGTTGAGCAGCAGCGCGAGGCCGAGGCCGATCGCGTAGTGGCAGAGGACGCAGCCGAAGGTCCAGATCAGCGTGCGGACGAGCGTGCCCCAGAACGCGCCGTAGCTCGCGTCGCCGGAGAGGATGTTCAGGTAGTTGTCCAGGCCGACGGCGACGTAGGTCGCCGGCCGGTCGAGGATCGGGTTGGCGATGTTGCCCTCGTTGATGTCGGTGAAGGTGAAGAACACGCCCTGCGCGAGCGGGTACAGCACCAACACCGCGATGACCACCACGACCGGCAGCACCATCGCGTACGCGTACCAGTGCCGGTCCAGGAACCTGCGCACCGGGGTCTCCCTTCGCCGCCCCGCCACGCCGGTCCACGTGCGGACCGGCGCGGCGGGGGATGGTCAGCCGACGGTGTACTCGGGGACGACGGTGTCCTTGTATGCCTTGGCGACCTCGTCCAGCGCCGCCTTGGCGTCCTTCTTGCCGGCCAGCACGTCGGCGTAGGCGACCTTGAGCGGGTCGAACAGCTGCCCGCCCTCGGGGATCCACGCGCGCGGGTGGGCCGAGGTGACGACCGGCTGGAACGCGGACACGACGGCGTTGGCCTTCACGTCGGCGTTGTCGTAGGCCGACTTGCGGGTGGGCAGCAGGCCCAGCTCCCTGGCCACCCGCGCCTGGGACTCGGTGCTGCTCATGCAGGCGATGAACTCGACCGCCGAGTCCTTGGCCCTGGTGCCCTGGCGGATGACGTAGTCGTGGCCGCCGACCGGCGCGGAGCCCTCGCCCGCGGCCGAGCCGGGCACGGGCGCGATGCCCAGGTTCGAGGCGTCGGCGAACGCCGTGCCCTTGAGGTAGTCGGCGACCGACCACGGGCCGTTGACGACCATGGCGACCTCGCCCGAGGTGAACGCGGCCTGCATGTTGTTGTAGGAGTTCGCCGGGTCGAGGGCGGTGGACGCGGCCTTGGCGTCCAGCAGGCCCTTCGCGGTCTCCAGCGCCTTCACGTTGTCCGCGGAGTTGACCACGATCTTCTTGGCGTCGGCGTCGACCAGGTCGCCGCCCTCGCCGTAGATGAACGGCAGCGCGTAGTAGGCGTCGTTGTTGATGAAGATGGTCTTCTCTCCGCCGAGCTTCGCGGCGGCGGCCTTCACGTCGTCCCACGTCTTCGGCGGCTCGACGCCCGCGTCGGCGAGCAGCTTCCTGTTGTAGAACAGCGCCAGCGAGTCGGTCACCTGGGGCACGCCGTAGGTCTTGCCGTCGAACTTCGTCGAGCCGAGCGGCGTCTCCAGGAAGTCGGAGGTGTCGGAGGCGAGCCGCGTGCCGCCGAGGTCGACGAGGTAGCCGAGCTTGGCCAGCTGCGGCACCCACGCGACCTCGGCGCGGAAGACGTCCGGGCCCTGGCCGCCCTGCGCGGCCGTCCGGTAGTTGTTGAGCGCCTGGTCGAAGGCGACGGTCTCGGTCTTGACCCGGTAGCCGCCCTTGGTCGCGCACTCCTGCGCGATGGCGGAGAACACGGGGCTCTCGTTGGGGCCGCTGGTGTCCCAGAAGGTGATCTCGCCGGAGTCACCGGACGCCGATCCGCCGCCGCCACCACCGCACGCGGTGAGGACGAGGGCGGAGGCTGCCGCCACTGCGGTCACGAGGGTGGTACGTCGCATCGTTGCTGTCGTCCCTCCTGCGGCCTCCACCGGGATGAAGGCTCTTGCAAGAACTTGCGAAATTGTTGCCGCGGATTTCATCCCGCCGACCAGGGCCGGGTCAAGGGGCTTGACGTAACCAAGCCGTAACGGAGCAGTCGGGGCGGCGGAAACCACGGTGGGCGTTGCAAAAATTTGCCGTGGACGGCAGGCTGCACGTCACCAGGAGTCGGGTGAGGAGGCAGGGTGTCCGGTCTGTCCGAGATCGCCAGGGCAGCCGGGGTGAGCATCTCGACGGTCAGCCGGGTGCTCAACCGCCGGGCGGGCGTGAACGACGAGACGCGCCAGAAGGTGCTCGCGGTGCTTGCGGAAATGCCTTACACGCCCCGCGGGCTCGGCGCGCTCCAGCGGACCGGCGTCATCGGGCTCCTCGTGCCGGAGCTGTCCAACCCCGTGTTCCCGGCGTTCGCCGAGGCGCTGGAGGTGCGCGCGGCCCGGCTCGGCTACTCGTCGCTGCTGTGCAACACGCGGGCGACCGGCGCGGGCGCCATGGGCGAGGAGGAGTACGTGCGGATGCTCCTCGCCCGCGGGGTCGAGGGCATGGTGTTCGTGTCGCCGGAGATCACCAACGTCGAGGTGCCGCTCGGGCAGGCGCCGCGCCCGTCGTACTACGCCAAGCTGCTGGCCGACGGCGTGCACATGGTGTTCGTCAACGGGGCCACGCCGTCGCTGGACGTGCCGGACGTGACCGTGGACGAGCAGCACGCCGGCTACGCGGCGACCAGGCACCTGGTGGAGCTGGGCCACCGGCGGATCGGGTTCGTGTCGGGGCCGGCGCGCTCGCTGCCGTCGCGGCTGAAGCGGGCCGGGTGGGCGGCGGCGCTGGAGGAGGACGGCCTGCCGGCGACGTCGGACTTCGTCGCGCACGCGCCGTTCGGGCCCGAGGGCGGGGCGGAGGCGGTGTCGGCGCTGCTGGACACCGTGCGGCCGACGGCGGTGATCTGCTCGTCGGACCACATGGCGATCGGCGTGCTGCGGGAGGCGCACCGGCGGGGGCTGGCCGTGCCGCGCGACCTGTCGGTGGTGGGGTTCGACGACATCCCGCTGGCGTCGTACTGCTCGCCGTCGCTGACCACCCTGGCGCAGCCGATCGAGGAAATGGCGGCGGCGGCCGTGGACGAGTTGGTGCACCGGTTGGACCCGGATCGGCGCAGGCGCCCGGCGGGGAACTACACGCGTGTTTTCCGGCCTCGGCTGGTGGTGCGCGAGTCGTCCGCCGCACCCCCATTGGTTTAGACCACTGTACCGGAGGGTAACCAATTCCGACCTGCGCCGATGAATAATTAAAGGGACGCCCGTCACCCCCACTTCTGTAATTGGTTCTGAACCGTTACGGTCACTTCATGGCGCGGTCGATGCATGTGCGACGCCCCGCGACGCTCGCCTCACTGGCGGCGGAGCTGGGTGTTTCCCGGACAACGGTGTCCAACGCGTACAACCGTCCCGACCAGCTCTCGCCGGAGCTGCGACGCCGGGTGTTGGAGACAGCGAGACGACTCGGGTACCCGGGGCCCGACCCGGTGGCCCGTTCCCTGCGGACCAGGAAAGCGGGCGCGGTGGGCCTGCTGCTCACCGAGAACCTCTCCTACGCGTTCCGCGACCCGGCGGCGATCGGGTTCCTGGAGGGGTTGGCCCTCGCGTGCGAGGACGCCGGCACCGGGCTGCTGCTGGTGCCCGCGAACCCCGAGCGCGAGGACGTGGCGGCCGTGCACCGGGCCGGGGTGGACGGCTTCGTCGTGTACTCGGTGCCCGACGACGACCCCCACCTGGCGGCGGTGCTGGAGCGGCCCGTGCCGACGGTCGTGTGCGACCAGCCCGACCTGGGCAACGTCGACCGCGTCGGCATCGACGACCAGGCGGCCATGCACGCGCTGGCGCAGCACCTGATCTCGCTGGGGCACCGGCGGGTCGGCGTGGTGTGCATGCGGCTGGCCCGGGACCGCAACGACGACTTCGTGACGCCGGAGCGCCAGCAGGCCGCGCACTTCCACGTGCAGCGGTCCCGGTTGGCGGGCCTGGCGCAGGCGTTCGCGTCGGTCGGCGTGGACTGGGCGACCGTGCCGGTGGCGGAGCGGTTCGACCACACCATGGCCTCCGGCGCGTCGGCGGCCGCGCAGGTGCTGGAGCGCGACCCGCAGATCACCGCGCTGATCTGCACCTCGGACATACTGGCCCTCGGCGCGATGGCCGAGCTGCGGCGGCGCGGCCTGCGCGTGCCCGCGGACATCACCGTCACCGGGTTCGACGGCATCCGCGAGGCGGAGCAGGCCGGCCTGACCACGGTCCGCCAGCCCGTCCTGGAGAAGGGCCGCGCGGCGGGCAAGCTGCTGCTGGACTCGGCCGAGCGCACCCGCCCCCGGGCCGTCACGCTGTCCACCGAGCTGGTCGAGGGCACCACCGCCGCCCCGCCGCGCGGCACGGCGGAGGAGCGCTGGTTCGGCCCGTGAACCCGCGGGCCTGATCTCTCCCGACGCACCGCAGGGTTCCCCTTTCCAGGGGACCCCTGCCGTCGTTCGCCCGTCGGGGGAACGCCTCGCGGGTGACGCGGCCGGTTGGACCGGGCGGTGGCGGGTAGCCCACGTGCTCCGGGAACCGAGGAGTCCTCGTGCGGGTGACGTTGTCCGGTCGGACGGAGGTCGGCGCGCTGCTGCGCGGCCTGCGCGACCGCGGGCTCAACTACGACCCGGCCGAGGTGCGCGAGCCGCGCTGGGTGTTCGACGTGCACCGGCACGACCTCGGCACCGAGACGCCCGGCCCGCCGGAGCGCGACGGGCTGTGGCAGCGCGCGCGGGAGCTGGTCGCCGCCTACGAGTTCAGCCCGCCCGAGATCATCCGGGCGTACTACGAGACCGGCTCCGCCCTGCTCGGGCGGGACATGCTGCTGCAGGCCCGGCTGCCCGGCCTGCGGTTCCTGATGGGCGTGCGGGTCACCGACGTGCGCGACGACGCCCGCGCCCGGCTCACTCTCTGGGGGTGGAGCTACGAGACGCTCGAAGGCCACCTCGAACGCGGGCGCGTCGACTACCGGCTGGTCAAGCACCACGACACCGGCCGGGTCGAGTTCGTCGCGAGCAGCTACTCGCAGTTGCACCCGCGGGCGCCGTGGTGGATGCGGTGGGGGTGGCGCTGGTTCGGGCGACGGGTGCAGCTGCGCTTCTACCGGCGCGCCGGGCAGCGGCTGCGGCTGCTCGCGCACGGCGGGCCGGTGGTGGCGGTCGCGCCGGTCGCGGTCGAGCGCCCGGGCCGCTGGAGCCTCAGCCTGTCCAACCCGATCCGGTGAGCTTGGCGGGGGTGCGGCCGGGTAGCCGGTGACGAGGCCGCCGGTGACGAGGCCGATCGGCCGATCCCGAGCGGATGGAGCCCGCCGTGAAAGTCGTGATCACCGGTGCTTCCGGCAACGTGGGGACGGGCGTGCTGCGCGCGTTGGCGGCCGACGGCGGCCACGAGGTCGTCGGGATCTGCCGGCGACCGCCCGCGCCCGGGCCGCCGTTCGACGGGGTGCGCTGGCACGCCTGCGACCTCGGCGGGGACAACGCCCACGACGTGCTCGGCGAGGCGCTGGCCGGCGCGGACGCGGTGGTGCACGCGGCGTGGATGTTCCAGCCGATCCGGCAGGGCGAGCGGCTGCACCGCACGAACCAGACGGGCACCGCGACCGTGGTGGAGGCCGCCCGTCGCGCCGGCGTGCCGCACGTCGTGCACACCTCCTCCATCGCCGCGTACGCGCCCGGTGGTGACGGGCCGGTGCCCGAGACCTGGCCCACGACGGGCGTGCCCGGCTCGGTGTACGGCGTCGGCAAGGCCGAGGTCGAGGCGGCGCTGCGCCGGTTCGTCGCCGAGAACCCGGGCACGGCGGTCGCCGTCGTGCGGCCGACGCTGGTCGCGCAGAGCGCCGCGTCGGCTAGCTTCCTGGCGCTGTTCTTCGACCCCCTGGTGCCCGGGTGGCTGATCCGGCAGGTGCGCGAGGGCCGCGTGCCGCTGCTGCCGCTGCCGGCGGGCATGCGCGTCCAGCTCGTGCACGCCGACGACGTCGGCGACGCCGTGGTGCGCATCCTGCGCCGCCGGGCGGCGGGCGCGTTCAACCTGGCCGCGGACACCCTCACCACCGCCGACCTCGCCGGGGTGGCGGGCGCGCGGGCCGTGCCGGTCCCGGCGGCGGCGATGCGCGCCGCGGTGGGGCTGCTGTGGCGGGCGCGGGCGCTCGGCATGTCGCCGGGCTGGTTCGACGTCGGCACCCGGTCCCCGCTCGTGGACACCACGCGGGCGCGGGAGGAGCTGGGCTGGTCCCCGCGGTTCGACAGCCTCGACTGCGCCCGCGAGCAGCTCGCCGGGCTGGCCGGCGGCACGCCCGGCCCGAGCCCCGCCCTGCGCCGGGACCGGTTGGTGGAGGACCGGCGGGCGGCCCGGCTGACCTGACGTGGCCCGGGGCCGGGTCCGGCACCTCGTCGCGTAGCTGTTCCACCCAGTGGACGTACCTCCGGCGGAGGTGAGAATCGAGGCATGCCGCCGCCTTCACGACCGCTGCGCAAGCTCGGGTTCCTCACCATCGGCCTGTTCGACGAGGCCGACCCGCGTCGCGGGCACGAGGCCACGCTGCGGGTGATCGAGCTGGGCGAGCGGTTGGGGTTCGACAGCGCCTGGGTGCGCCACCGGCACCTCCAGTTCGGCATCTCCTCGCCCGTCGCGGTGCTCGCGGCCGCCACCCAGCGCACCAGCCGGATCGACCTGGGCA
Source organism: Actinosynnema sp. NPDC053489 (assembly GCF_044544865.1). Lineage (NCBI taxonomy): Bacteria > Bacillati > Actinomycetota > Actinomycetes > Pseudonocardiales > Pseudonocardiaceae > Actinosynnema > Actinosynnema sp. NPDC053489. The sequence goes on from NZ_JBITXT010000024.1 coordinate 33,066, forward strand.
CCGCCGTCATCCCGCTCGGCTGGGAGAACCCGCTGCGCCTGGCCGAGGACCTGGCGACCGTGGACGTGCTGTCCGGCGGCCGGCTCAACCCCGGCGTGAGCGTCGGGCCACCGATGCACTTCGACCGCGTCCGGGAAGCCCTCTACCCCGACACCGCCGACGCCGAGGACTTCACCCACCGCCGGGTCGAGCGCCTGCTCGCCCACGTGCGCGGCGAACCCGTCACCGACTTCCGCGGCACGGAGGGCATCGAGGTCTTCTCCGACCGGGTCCAGCCGCACTCCCCCGGCCTGGCCGACCGGCTCTGGTACGGGGGCGGCAGCTTCGGCTCCGCCCGCTGGGCCGGTGAGCACGGGCTGAACCTGCTCGTGAGCAGCGTGGTGAAGGCCGAGGGCCGGACCGGGTTCGCGGACATCCAGCGGGACCAGATCCTCGCCTTCCGCTCGGCCCACCCGGACGGCGACCGCGCCCGGGTCTCCCAGGGCCTCGTGGTCATCCCGACCGACTCGGCCACCGCGTCGCAGCGGGCGAAGTACGAGGCGTACGCCGCCGCCCGACTGCCGCGCACGGCCACGCCCCAAGGGCCCGCCGGGCTGCTGTTCTCGCCCGACTTCGTGGGACCGGCGGAGGAGATCGCCGAGCGGTTGTCCGCGCACGCGGGGTTCCGGGAGGTGGACGAGGTCGCCTTCGCGCTGCCGTTCACGTTCGAGGCGGGTGACTACGAGCAGATCCTCACCGACATCGCCGGCGCGCTCGGTCCGGCGCTGGGCTGGAAGCCGAGCGTCGACGGGGGCTGAAAAACCCGAAGGGCCCTCGCGGCCCCTCACGTCACCCGGAAGATCACCGGATTGCTCGCCCTGCCCGCCACCACCGCCGTCAGCAGGTAGTCACCGGCACCCACCCGCGACTGCTTCCGGCAACCGGGTTCGGACGTCACCCCGGCCCACTGGATGCCGTACGCGAACCGCTCCCCCGGTCGCAGCACCCGCACCTCCGACCCGTCCGCGACGAAGCAGTCGTTGCTCGACCACAGCCGGGTCACGCCGTCCACGCCGGTCACGACCAGCTCCCGCACCCGCCGCCCGATCTCCTTGGCGCAGGGCAACGGACCGGTGTTGGAGACGGCGATCGTGAACCGCACGGCCTGCCCGGCCGGGGTCGACGGGCGGTCCACTTCGGCGGCCACGGCGAGTTGCGCGTCCTCGCACGCCGGCGGCGGGCCGGGTGGCAGGGTCGGCGACGGCGAAGCCGGGGCGGGCGGCGCGGTGGTCGCGGGGGACGCGGCGGCCACGGGGGCGTCGGCGGGCTCCGGCGGGCGGGACGACGGCTGCGCCGGCACCGGCGGCGGGTCGCCGCGGCCGGCCACCAGGGCGACCAGCCACACGACGAGCACCAGGGCGACCACGGACCCGCCGACCGCCAGCGCGCGCCGCCTCCAGTACACCGACCGCGGGAGCGGGCCTGTGTGCTCGGTCACGCCGTCGAAGGTAGCCGGGTCGGGTGGAATGATCGCTCCAATCCGGATCACCCGATGTAATGAACGTGACGTCGGGCCAGGTCATCGGCCCCGACCCGGTCGTCCGGCCGGAGCGGTTCCCCCGCGTGGAAGACTGTGGGGCGCTATGAGCCTGGACGCCGACCTCCTCCTCGACTGGTTCGCCGACACCGCCCGCGACCTGCCCTGGCGCCGACCGGAGTGCACGGCCTGGGGCGTGCTGGTCAGCGAGATCATGCTGCAGCAGACGCCCGTGGCCCGGGTCGAGCCGATCTGGCGCGAGTGGCTGGCCCGCTGGCCGACGCCCTCGGCGATGGCGCGGGCGGGCCAGGGCGAGGTGCTGCGCGCCTGGGGCAAGCTCGGCTACCCGCGCCGCGCCCTGCGGCTGCACGCCGCCGCGCAGGCCATCGCCGAGCACCACGACGACGTCGTCCCGAGCGACGTGGACACCCTCCTGGCGCTGCCCGGCATCGGCGCGTACACGGCGCGGGCGGTGGCCGCGTTCGCCTACGGCCGCCGGTGCCCGGTCGTGGACACGAACGTGCGCCGGGTCGTGGCGCGGGCGGTGCACGGGGCGGGTGACGCGGGACCGCCGTCGACCACCAAGGACTTGAAGGACGTCGAGGCGCTGCTCCCGGAGACCGACGAACGCGCCGCCGCGTACTCGGCCGCCCTGATGGAGCTGGGCGCGCTGGTCTGCACGGCCCGCGCGCCCAAGTGCGCCGACTGCCCCGTGTTCGACGCCTGCGCGTGGCAGCTCAACGGCCGCCCCGCCTACGACGGCCCGGCGAAGGCGGTGCAGAAGTTCGCGGGCACCGACCGGCAGGTGCGCGGCCTGCTGCTGGACGTGCTGCGCGGCACGGCCGAGCCGGTCCCGAAGGCGCGGCTCGACCTGGTCTGGTCGGACGCGGGCCAGCGGGACCGGTGCCTGCACTCGCTGCTGGCCGACGGCCTGGTCGAGCAGACCGAGGCGGGCCTGTTCGCGCTGCCCGGGGAGCACTGACCCGTGCACGCGCTGGTGTTGTTCTTCGACGACGAGGCCGACCGGGCGGTGCGGGCGCTGTGGCGGCGCATCGGCGCGCGGTCCGGGCTGCCGCCCCACCTGACCTACGCGTCGGCGGGCGTGATCGGCCCGAAGGTGCGCGCCGAGCTGCGCGAGGACCTGTCCCGGCTGTGGCTGCCGGACCTCTGGCTGCACACCCTGGGCGCCACGGGCAGCACCCTGCAGCTCGGCGCGGTCGTGGACGCCGAGCTGCTGGCGGTGCACTCGGCCGTGCACGACGTGCTCGCCGGCCGCGTGAAGAACCCCTCCGCCCGGCACCTGCCGGGCAGCTGGGTGCCGCACTGCGTCCTGCTCGACGGCGAGGGCGACGCGGTGGCGGCCGCGTTCGCCGAGCTGCACCCGATCACGCCGATCCGGGCGAGGGTCCGCGAGCCGGCGATCGTCGACACTCAGACCGGGTCGATCGAACCGCTCAGGAACGCCTCCACCGCGCCCCGGTAGACCTCCGGTGCCTGGTCGTGCACGACGTGCCCGGACTCCGGCACCACCAGGTGCGCCGCACCGGTCCGCCGCGCCACCTCGGCCATCTGCCCGGCCCGCAGGCCGCCGAGCCCGGCCTCGACCACCAGCATCGGGCAGCGGATCGCGTCCACGAAGTGCCAGTAGTCCCGCTCGCCCCACTCGGAGGCGATCTCGTACAGGTCGGACAGGTGCGCGATGAGGTGCCAGCCGTCCTCGCGCTCCTCGAACAGCTCCTCCACCCGCGGCACGTCCACGACGGTCCGCACGTGCGCCAGGGACTCGAACACCGGCGGCCAGGTGTCGAAGTACCACCTCCACTCCTCGACCGTGCGGCCCCGGTTGTCCGGCACCACGTCCTCGGCGACCACCGCGCGCACCAGGTCCGGCCGGGTCGCGGCGAGCGCCCACGCGTGCAGCCCGCCCATCGAGTGCCCGATCACCACGGCCGGCGCGAGGTCGTGGCGCTCGATCACCCCGGCCGCGTCGGCGACGAAGTCCTCGGTGCGGAACGGCCCCCGCACCGGGTTGCGGCCGTGCCCGCGCGCGTCCGGCGCGACCACCCGCCCGTAGGGCTTGAGCCACTGCGCCACCGTCCACCACGTGCTCGCCCGGCTCATCAGGCCGTGCAGGAGCAGGATGCCCTGCCCCGATCCCCCGAACTCCGCGACGCTCATGCGTGCATCATGTCGGCATGGCCATCAGTCCCCGGGCGCGCCCGTACCTGATCGTCGTCATCGTGGTGCTGGTGGTGGCCGGGATCGTGGTGGCGGAGCTGCCCCGGGACCGGCCGACCGACCGGTCGACCGCCGCGCCGACGGCGACGACAGCTCCCCCGGTGGTCGACGCGCGGGGCGGCGACGGCGCGGGCGACCCGTACTACCCGCAGGACGGCAACAGCGGCTACGACGTGGGCGCCTACGACGTGTCGGTCACCTACGACCCGGCGACCAAGCGGCTGGACGGCGTCGCGACGATCACCGCGAGGGCGACCGCCGACCTGGCCCGGTTCAACCTCGACCTGTACGCGCTGAAGGTCGACGCGGTGGAGGTGCGCGCCCGGGCCGCCGCGTTCCGCCAGGAGGGCGACCACGAGCTGGTGATCACGCCCGACGCGCCCCTGACCGGCGGCGAGGAGTTCACCACCACCGTCCGGTACGGCGGCGAGCCGACCCTGTTCGCCGACCGGGCGCTGGGTCGCAGCGGCTGGCAGGTGTCCAAGACCGGTGGCGCGTTCGCGGCGGGCGAGCCGCACTCGGCGACCACCTGGTTCCCGGCCAACGACACCCCGCGCGACAAGGCGTCGTTCGCGTTGACCGCGCGCGTGCCGGAGGGCTGGTCGGTGGTGTCCAACGGCATCGGGGGGAACCCGACCACCGAGGCGGGCTGGACGTCGTTCCGCTGGGTCGCCGAGCAGCCGATGGCGACCTACCTGACCACGATCGCGATCGACCGGTGGACGGTCGAGCGGTCCACCCTGCCCGACGGCACGCCGGTGGTGGACGCCTACGCGCCCGGCGCGGAGAACGGCCGGGAGCACCAGCGGCGGCTGCCCGAGGTGCTGTCGTTCCTGGCCGAGAGGTTCGGGCCCTACCCGTTCAGCTCGGCGGGCGGGATCTTCCTGGCCGACGACATCGGTTTCTCGCTGGAGACGCAGACCCGGCCGGTGTACGCCGGCTGGGCCGACCTCGACACCGTCGTGCACGAGAACGCCCACCAGTGGTTCGGCGACTCGGTGAGCGTGGTGAACTGGGCCGACATCTGCCTGAACGAGTGCTTCGCCTCCTACGCGCAGTGGCTGTGGGCGGAGGCGAAGGACGGCGTCGACCTGGACCAGCGGTACCGCGACGAGGTCCGGCGGGTCGGGGACCGCGACACCTACTGGAACCGCAAGCTCTACGACATGGGCCGCGGCAACGAGTTCCGCGGGGTCTACGACAAGGGCCAGCTCGCCCTGCACGCGTTGCGCCGGCAGGTGGGTGACGCGGCGTTCGACCGGGTGCTGAAGGAGTGGATCGCCGGGCACCGGGGCGGCAACGCGTCGTGGCCGGAGTTCGAGGCGCACGCGGAGCGCGTGTCCGGGCAGGACCTCGACGGCTTCTTCGCCGCCTGGTTCCGGGGCGACCGGGTGCCCGCCGACGAGTTCCTGTACCCGGGAGCCCTCCGCCGGTAACCGGTTACAGTGGTTACATGACCACGTGGACCAGGACGCTGACCGGCCGCGACGGGCAGACCTGGGGCTTCGACCCCGGCAGCTTCGCGCTGGAGCTGCTGCTCAGCGGCGGTCCGGGCGAGTACCGGCGGTACGAGGTGCTGCACGGGCCGGACGACCTGGCGACGTGGCTGGCCGACTCCCGCCTGACCACCACCGCGCCGTTCACGGCGGCCGACGTGCGGGTCACCGAAGCGGAGCTGGCCGCGGTCAAGGAGCTGCGCGACGCGTTCTGGCGGATCGCCCGGGCGATGACCCGCGGTGCCGACGTCCCGGCCGGCGACCTCGACGTGCTCAACGCCGCCACCGCCGAGACGCCCCGGCCGGTCCTCGACCCGGCCACGCGCGCGGTGGCGTGGGCGAGGCCCATCACCGGCGCGCAGGTCCTCGGCGCGGCGGCCCGCGACGCGGTCGGGCTGGTCGCGGGCGGCGGCGTGCGCGAGTGCTCGGCGGCCGACTGCCAACTCGTGTTCCTGGACACCTCCCGGTCCGGCAAGCGGCGCTGGTGCTCCATGGAGCGGTGCGGCAACCGCCACAAGGTCCGCGCCCACCGGGCCCGTCACGAGACGCGACCGGCCCGCGCCCAGTAACGTCGGTGGCATGGCGGTTGTGAAGATCAACGCGATCCACGTGCCCGACGGCTCCGGCCCCGAGCTGGAGAAGCGGTTCGCCGCGCGGCTGGGCGCCGTGGACTCCGAGCCCGGCTTCCTCGGCTTCCAGCTCCTGCGGCCGGTCAAGGGCGACGACCGGTACTTCGTGGTGACCCAGTGGGAGACCGAGGAGGACTTCCGCAACTGGATGGGCGGCCGGGCCAAGGAGGCGCACTCCGGCGAGCGCGCCAAGCCCGTGGGCACCGGCTCGGACCTGCTGGAGTTCGAGGTCGTGCTCAGCTCCGCGCCCAAGAAGTGACCCCGGCGGGGTGGAGGAGGCGCTCGACCGCGCGGCGGAGCTGATCCGGCACGCCGACGCGGTGCTGGTGTGCGCGGGCGCCGGGATGGGCGTCGACTCGGGCCTGCCCGACTTCCGCGGCGCGACCGGCTTCTGGGCGGCCTACCCTCCCTACGAGCGGCTGGGGCTGCGGTTCGAGGAGCTGGCCGACCCGGCGCACTTCGTGGAGGACCCGGCGCTGGCCTGGGGCTTCTACGGCCACCGGCTCGACCTGTACCGGCGCACGACCCCGCACGACGGCTTTCGCGTGCTGCGGGGGTGGGGCGCGCGGGTGTTCACGTCCAACGTGGACGGCCAGTTCCAGCGCGCCGGGTTCACCGACGTGGCCGAGGTGCACGGGTCGATCCACCACCTCCAGTGCGTGGAGCCGTGCACCGACGAGGTGTGGCCCACCGACGACGTCGTGGTGGACGTCGACCCGGTGACGATGCGCGCCACCGGACCGCTGCCGTCGTGCCGCAACTGCGGTGGCCTGGCCCGGCCGAACATCCTCATGTTCGGCGACTGGTCGTGGCTCGGCGGCCCGTCGCAGAAGGCGCTGGACGACCTCGCGCGGTGGCGGCGGGCGCACCGCGACCTGGCCGTGCTGGAGATCGGGGCGGGCGTCGCGGTGCCGACCGTCCGGCGTCAGGCCGAGCTGGCCGCCGCCGCGTCGGGCGCGCTGGTCCGGATCAACCCGCGCGAGCCGGAGGTCCGGCACGGGCGCGGGGTGTCGCTGCCGATGGGGGCGCTGGCGGCGCTCACCGCGCTGGCAGCACGAATCGGGTGACGATCGCCCGGTGGTCCGTCCCGGGCACGTCCAGCACGGTGAAGCCCTCCACCGGGCACCGGTCGTCCACCAGCACGTGGTCGATGGTCACCGGCGGCGGCCAGAGGGCACCGGACGGCCACGTCGGGTCCAGGCCCGCGCCGACCTGGTCGGCCGCGTCGACGTAACCGCTCGTGAGCAGCCGGCGCAGGCCCACGTGGTCCAGCGTGGCGTTGAAGTCGCCCGCCAGCACGCGCACCGGCCCGCCCAGCACCCGCTTCGGCAGGCCCGCCAGGTCGCGCTGCCAGTGCTCCGGCCCCTCGTCGACCACGGGCGGCAGCGGGTGCACCGACACCAGCTCCAGGTCCTCGCCGGGCAGGTCGACCAGCGCGCCCGCCTGGCGCAGCGTGCTGGGCGCGGCGAGCGCGCGCGGCGACACCGGGTAGCGCGACGCGATGCCGGACCCCGAACCGCCGGGTTCGTCCAGGAAGTGCCGGTACGGCAGCACCTCGGCCAGGCCCGCGCGGTCGAGGTCGCGCACCATCGCGGGCGACAACTCCTGCAGCGCCAGCACGTCCACGCGCCGCTCCCGGACCGCCGCCACGACGGCCTCCGCCTCGGCCGTGCCGACCAGCAGGTTCAGCGACATCACGGTCACCTCGCGGCCCACCGCCACCGGGCGCGGGTCGGGGAACGCCCGCGGCGCGACCGCCGCCACCAGCACCGCGGCGACCAGCAGCGTCACCGTGCCGACCGCCCAGCGCCGCGCGAGCAGCGCCACCGCGCCCAGCAGCACGCCCGCCGCCGTGAAGTAGGGCGTGAGGGCGGTCGTCGCCACCATGTGCCGGGTGCCGTCGATGCCGAGCAGCCGCGTGAAGGCCGCGAGCAGGAACGCGATGGCCGCCACGACCAGCAGGAACGTCGTCCCCTTGCGCTTGGTGCGGCGTTCCTCGATGTCGACCACGCGTTCTAGTCTGCCCGAGTGGACGTTTTGCTGACGGGCTTCGAGCCGTTCGACGGCGAGGGCGTCAACCCCTCCTGGGACGCGGTCGACGCGGTGCGACCGGACGGTTACGAGCTGACGCGGCTGCGGCTGCCGTGCGTGTTCGGCGACTCGATCGCCCTGCTGCGCGACGCGCTGGCCGCCCGCCCGTACGACCTGGTCGTGTGCGTGGGGCAGGCCGGTGGGCGGGCCGGGGTCACGCCGGAGCGCGTGGCGGTGAACCTCGACGACGCCCGCATCCCGGACAACGCCGGGGCGCAACCCGTCGACGTGCCGGTGGTGCCGGGCGGGCCGGCGGCGTACTTCACCGGGCTGCCGGTCAAGGCGTGCGTGGCCGCGCTGGAGGCCGAGGGCATCCCCGCGTCGGTGTCGCACACGGCGGGCACGTTCGTGTGCAACCACGTGTTCTACGGCCTGATGCACCTGGTCGCGACCGAGCACCCCGGCGTGCGCGGCGGGTTCGTGCACGTGCCGTTCTCGCCGGAGCAGGCCGAGGGCCGCGGCCTGCCCGGCCTGCCCGTCGCCACCACGGCGCGGGCGCTGGAGCTGATCGTGCGCACGGCGTCGACCACCGCGGTCGACCTGCGGACCACCGCCGGCACCCTGCACTGACCCCGGCACGCGCAACGCCCCCCGGGCGGACCCGGGGGGCGTTGCGTCGGCCGTGCGTCAGGCGGACTCGACGTCCGAGTCGCCGCCCGAGTCGCCACCGGAGGCGGCCAGGTCGACCGGCGGGGCGTCCGGCACCCGCAGCGGCTTGGCCTCGCCGCGGAAGGTGAAGTGCGCCTTGTCGTCGGCCTCGGACTCGCCGTCCCAGCCCTCGACGTCGGTGATGATGATCTGGCCGGGCTGGATCTCCCCGAACAGGATCTTCTCCGACAGCTGGTCCTCGATCTCGCGCTGGATCGTGCGACGCAGCGGCCGGGCGCCGAGCACCGGGTCGAACCCGCGCTTGGCCAGCAGCTTCTTCGCGCGATCGGTGAGCTCGATCGCCATGTCCTTGTTCTTCAACTGCTGCTCGACGCGGGCGATCATCAGGTCCACCATCTTGATGATCTCGTCCTGCGTGAGCTGGTGGAAGACGATGATGTCGTCGATGCGGTTGAGGAACTCGGGCCGGAAGTGCTTCTTCAGCTCGTCGTTGACCTTGTTCTTCATGCGCTCGTAGTTGGACGCGGTGTCCTGACCCGAGGTGAAGCCCAAGCCCACGGCCTTGCTGATGTCCGACGTGCCCAGGTTGGACGTGAAGATGATGACGGTGTTCTTGAAGTCCACCGTCCGGCCCTGACCGTCGGTCAGGCGGCCGTCCTCCAACACCTGGAGCAGCGTGTTGTAGACCTCCTGGTGCGCCTTCTCGATCTCGTCGAACAGCACCACGGAGAACGGCTTGCGGCGCACCTTCTCGGTGAGCTGGCCGCCCTCTTCGTAGCCGACGTACCCGGGAGGGGCACCGAACAGGCGCGACGCCGTGTACCGGTCGTGGAACTCGCCCATGTCGATCTGGATCAGGGCGTCGTCCTCGCCGAACAGGAAGTTCGCCAGCGCCTTGGACAGCTCGGTCTTGCCGACGCCGGACGGGCCGGCGAAGATGAACGAGCCCGACGGGCGCTTCGGGTCCTTCAGACCCGCCCGCGTGCGGCGGATCGCCTGGCTGACCGCCTTGACGGCGTCGACCTGGCCGATGATCCGCTTGTGCAGCTCGTCCTCCATGCGGAGCAGACGCGTGGTCTCCTCCTCGGTGAGCTTGAACACGGGGATGCCGGTCCAGTTCGCCAGCACCTCGGCGATCTGCTCGTCGTCCACCTCGGCGACGACGTCGAGGTCGCCGTCCTTCCACTGCTTCTCCCGCTCGGCCTTCTGGCCGAGCAGCGTCTTCTCCTGGTCGCGGAGCTTCGCGGCGCGCTCGAAGTCCTGCGCGTCGATCGCGGACTCCTTGTCCCGGCGCACGTCGGCGATCTTCTCGTCGAACTCGCGCAGGTCCGGCGGCGCGGTCATCCGGCGGATGCGCATCCGCGCGCCCGCCTCGTCGATCAGGTCGATCGCCTTGTCCGGCAGGAACCGGTCGTTGATGTACCGGTCGGCCAGCGTGGCGGCCGCGACCAGCGCCGAGTCGGTGATCGAGACGCGGTGGTGCGCCTCGTACCGGTCGCGCAGGCCCTTGAGGATCTCGATCGTGTGCTCCAGCGACGGCTCGCCGACCTGGATCGGCTGGAACCGGCGCTCGAGGGCGGGGTCCTTCTCGACGTACTTGCGGTACTCGTCGAGCGTGGTCGCGCCGATGGTCTGCAGCTCGCCGCGGGCCAGCATGGGCTTGAGGATCGACGCCGCGTCGATCGCGCCCTCGGCCGCGCCGGCGCCCACCAGGGTGTGGATCTCGTCGATGAACAGGATGATGTCGCCGCGCGTGCGGATCTCCTTGAGCACCTTCTTGAGGCGCTCCTCGAAGTCACCGCGGTAGCGCGAGCCCGCGACCAGCGAACCCAGGTCGAGCGTGTAGAGCTGCTTGTCCTTCAGCGTCTCGGGCACCTCGCCCTTGACGACCATCTGGGCCAAGCCCTCGACCACGGCGGTCTTGCCCACGCCGGGCTCGCCGATCAGGACCGGGTTGTTCTTGGTGCGGCGGGACAGCACCTGCATGACCCGCTCGATCTCCTTGGTGCGCCCGATCACCGGGTCGAGCTTGCCCTCCCGCGCGCTGGCGGTCAGGTTGCGCCCGAACTGGTCGAGGACCAGGGACGAGGACGGGGTGCCCTCACCGCGGCCGCCGGACTCGGCCGGCTCCTTGCCGCCGGAGTAGCCGGACAGGAGCTGGAGGACCTGCTGGCGCACCCGGTTGAGGTCCGCGCCGAGCTTGACCAGCACCTGGGCGGCGACGCCCTCACCCTCGCGGATCAAGCCGAGCAGGATGTGTTCCGTGCCGATGTAGTTGTGACCGAGCTGGAGCGCCTCGCGCAGCGACAGCTCGAGCACCTTCTTGGCGCGCGGGGTGAAGGGGATGTGGCCGGACGGGGCCTGCTGGCCCTGGCCGATGATCTCCTCGACCTGCTGGCGGACGCCCTCCAGCGCGATCCCCAACGACTCCAGCGCCTTGGCGGCGACACCTTCACCCTCGTGGATCAACCCCAGGAGGATGTGCTCGGTGCCGATGTAGTTGTGGTTGAGCATCCTGGCCTCTTCCTGGGCCAGGACAACCACCCGCCTCGCGCGGTCGGTGAACCTTTCGAACATTCGCACTCCCTGACTGCTGCGCCGGCGGTCCTCGGGCTCACCACTGGCTGACCGTCTGGCTGACCGTGGAGAGCGCGGCACCGTGGGACCACTGTAGTCGCCAGTGCCGACACTCTCAGTTCCCGATCGCAGGCAGCCGTCTTCGGGGATCTCTGACATCGGTACCAACGCGTGATCTGCCAGCGGGATTCCACGGAACCGGGGTTGTCCGCTGACCGCGAACATCCCCCCGTCCGGCGACGCCGGGGGTGACCGGGGTCACCGCGGGGGTACAACTTAGGTGAGCCTGGGTTAGGTTAGGCATGCCTTCAATCCGATCGCCCCCACCGGAACGAAGAGGACTTCCTGGACATGACCGTACCGGCGCAGACCCGCACCTGCGACGTGGTGACGCCCGTCGCGCGGTCCGTCGGGAGGGTCTCGCTGTACGAGGGCTTCGAGGCGCGGTTCGGCCTGCCGGAGGAGCGCGGTGGCTGGGTGCTGTGCTCGGAGTTCACCGGCGGGCCGGAGCGGTTCGACGCGTGGCGCGAGGCGCTGGCGGAGTGGCTTCGGGAGCAGTACGGGGAAGCGCCCGACCGGACCACCGCCGGGTACGTCATGAGCTGGTACCTCGGCGTCGTGGGGATGGCGGGCGGGCTGCTGTTCCACTCCGAGCGGCGGGTGCCGTCGCTGCGGCCCGCCGACGTGGCCGTCAAGGTGGCGTGGGGCGGCCGGCCGCACGTCGTGGGCCTGGCGCTGCTGGCCGAGGAGTTCGCGTGCCTGCCGGACGACCCGGAGGCCGACCACCCGGCGGCGACCGTCGTGGCCGACGAGACGGCGCTGGCGGCGTTGCTGCGGGCCCGGTTCGCGGCGCACGCGGCGGCGTTCGTGGGCGTGTTCGGGCCGACCGTGCGGCTGGGGCGGCGGACGCTGTGGGCGGCGGCGACGGACGCGCTGGACAGCGCGGCGTGGACGGCCGGTCAGCTGTGCGGCGACGAGACGGCGGGCGTGGCGGACTCGGCGCTGCTGCTGCCGGCGAAGCTGGACCCGTTCACCTCGGCGTCGACCCTGCGCGCCACCGGGACGGGCTGGACCCGCCGCCGCGAGAGCTGCTGCTTCCACTTCGCCCTGCCGAACGCCGAACCCTGCGCCACCTGCCCCCGCCTCCCCTGACCCACCCCGTGTGTCGAACCCCGAGGCCCGGTGTGTCGAACGCTCAAGCCTCGTGTGTCGAACGCCCGGGTCCCGTGTGTCGAACCTCCAGGACCCCCGAGTTCAACGCTCGCGGCCTGCCGGCGCGTCCTGAGCGGTGAATTCGGGGGTCCTGAGCGTTCGACACGCGGGACCCGGGCGTTCGACACACGAGGCTTGGAGGTTCGACACACGGGTCAGGGTTCGGGGGTGCGGTGGCGGTGGCCGATCGGGACGACCAGCGGGGTGGCGGAGACCGGGTCCGGGATCACGCGGGCGTCCAGGCCGAACACGTCCAGCAGGTTCGCCTCCGTCAGCACGTCGGCCGGCGCGCCGGCCACCACGATCCGCCCGTCCTTCATCGCGACCAGGCGGTCGGCGTACCGGGCCGCCAGGTTCAGGTCGTGCAGCACCATCACCACGGTCCGGCCGAACTCCCGGTGCAGCCGCTGCACGAGGTCGAGCACGTCGATCTGGTGCGCCAGGTCCAGGTACGTCGTCGGCTCGTCCAGCAGCAGCAGGTCCGTGCCCTGCGCCAGCGCCATCGAGATCCACGCCCGCTGCCGCTGCCCGCCCGACAGCTCGTCCACGGTCCGCCCGGCCAGCTCCGCCATGCCGGTCATGTCCAGCGCCGCCGCGACCGCGGCCTCGTCCTCCGGCGACCACTGCCGGTACCACGCCTGGTGCGGGTGCCGGCCGCGCGCCACCAGCTCCGCCACGGTCAGCCCCTCCGGGGCCTGCGGCGACTGCGGCAGCATCGCCAGCACCTTCGCCACCTCGCGGGTCGGCGTGCGGTCGATCCGCTTGCCGTCCAGCAGCACGGCACCGCCCCGCGCGGGCAGCAGCCGGCCCAGCGCCCGCAGCAGCGTCGACTTGCCGCACCCGTTCGGCCCGATGACCGCCGTCACCGAACCGGACAGGACGTCCAGGTCGAGCCCGGACACCACCAGCCGCTCCCCGTACCCGACGGACAGCGACTGCGCCCGCAGCCGAACAGCGGTCATACCCGGGCCTCCCGGCGACTGCGGACGAGCAGGTACATGAGGTAGGGCGCGCCGAGCACCGCGGTCACCACGCCCACCGGCAGCTCGAACCCGCCGAACGCGAGCCTCGCCACCAGGTCCGACACCACCACGAGGAGCCCGCCGACCACGGCCGACCCCAGCAGCGGCGGCGTGGCGGAGCCGGCCAGCCGCAGCGCGATCTGCGGCGACGCCAGCGCCACGAACGCCACCGGGCCCGCCGCCGCCGTGGCCACGGCCGCCAGCACGACCGCGATCAGCAGCATCACGCTGCGCGCCCCGTTCAGCCGCACGCCCAGCCCGCGCACGGTGTCGTCGTCGAACTGCAGCGCGCCCAGCAGCCGCGAGCCGACCAGCGCCGCCGGCACCAGCACGGCCAGCGCCAGCCCGACCGGCACGACGTGCTCCCACCCGCGCCCGTTGAGGCTGCCGGTGATCCACACCATCGCCCGCGCCGCGTCGGTCACGTCCCCGACGGTCAGCAGGTAGTGGGTGAAGTTGCCGGTCACCGCCGAGACGCCGATGCCGACGAGCACCAGCCGGAACCCCTCGACGCCCCGCCGCCACGCCAGCCCGTGGACCAGCAGGCCGGCCACCAGCCCGCCCGCCAGGCTCGCCAGCGGCACCCCGACGGTCGCCAACGTCCCGCCGACCGCGCCCATCGAGCCGCCGAACGTGATGGCCGTGACCGCGCCCGCAGCCGCGCCCCAGGTGACGCCGAGGATGTCCGGGCTGGCCAGCGGGTTGCGCGCGACCGACTGGAACACCGCACCGGCCAGCCCGAGCGCCGCGCCGACGAACACGCCGGTCAACGCCCGGGGCAGGCGCAGGTCCAGCACGATGAACCGCTGCCCGCGCTGCCCGCCGCCCAGCAGCACGTCGAACACCTGGCCCAGCGGGATCGGGAAGTCGCCGCGGGCCACGCCCACCGCCCCGGCCAGCACCACGAGCGCGAGCCCCGCGACCACCACGGCGGCCGGCCGCCACCGCAGCCGCCCGGACACCGGTCCCAGCCGGAAGCCGGTCACAGCTTCACCAGCTTCCGCCGCCGCACCAGGGCGATGAAGAAGGGCGCGCCGACCAGGGCCATGACGACGCCGACCTCCAGCTCGCCGGGCCTGGCCACCACCCGCCCCACGACGTCGGCCACCAGCAGCACGATCGCGCCGAGCACCCCGGCGAACGGCAGCAGCCACCGGTGGTCCGGCCCGGTCAGCGCCCGCGCCGCGTGCGGCACTACGAGCCCGAGGAACCCGATCGGCCCGCACACCGCCACCGCACCGCCCACCAGCAACGTCGTGGCGACCACGCCGACGATCCTGGTCGCCGCCACCCGCTGGCCGAGGGACCTGGCCACGTCGTCGCCGAGGGCCAGCGCGTTGAGGCCGGTGGCGTTGGCCGCCGCGAGCACGAGCCCGAGCGCGAGGAACGGCAGCACCTGCCACAGCAGGTCGAGGTCGCGCCCGGCGATGCCGCCGACCTGCCAGAACCGGAACGCGTCGAGGCTCTGCCGGTCCAGCAGCACCAGCGCGGACACCAGGCCCTGCATGAGCGCGCTGACCGCCGCGCCGGCCAGCGCCAGCGTGACCGGGGTCGGCCCGCCGCGGCCCGAGCCGAGCAGGAACACCACGACGCTGGCCACGAGCGCGCCGCCGAAGGCGAACCACACGTACCCGTAGAGGTCGGTCACGCCCAGCGTGAAGATCGACAGCACCACCGCGAACGCCGCGCCCTGCGTGACGCCGAGGATGCCCGGGTCGGCGAGCGGGTTGCGGGTGTGGCCCTGCATCAACGCGCCGCCGACGCCCAGCGCCACGCCCACCGCGATGCCCAGCAGGGTCCGCGGCACCCGCAGCTCGCGGATCACCAGGTCGTTCTCCAGCCCGGCGGGCGCGGTCAGCGCGTGCCACACGTCGGCGAGCGGGACGTCCTTCGCGCCGATGGCGACGCTGGCGAGCGCGACCAGGGCGAGGAGCCCGACGAGCAGGACCAGGCGGGTGCTGCGGAGGGCCAACGCGCTCGTTCCTCCCCCGCTCCCGGTCGTTCGGTGAGGTGAGCCTAACCGAACGCGGTCCGAACGGGACCGGGCACGGACCGTACCGCCGAACGGACCACGGGAAGATCACTCGAGCGCCCGCGCGGGTGATCTCCGGAATGGATCTTCACCGCGCCGGCGCGAGTACCGGAAAACAACCGAGGGGCGCCGGAGAATCCGGCGCCCCTTCGTCGATCGACGTAATTGCCGTGGTCTTCACCACGACCGCGACTGGCGTCAGCCCTGCTGGTGGTAAGCCTCCAGCACCTCGGCCGGGATGCGACCGCGATCGGACACCTTCATGCCCTGCTTGCGGGCCCACTCCCGAATCGCCTGGTTCTGCTCGCGATCCGCCGAAGCCGGACGGGCCGCCGCCTTCACACCGGCCGGGCGACCCGGGCCGCGCTTGCGACCGCCCGCCTTGCGGGCGCTGGCGACGAAGTCGGCGAGGGCGTCGCGGAGCCTGGACGCATTGTCCGCAGAAAGGTCGATCTCGTAGGACACACCGTCCAATCCGAAGCCGACCGTCTCCTCGGCCTTCCCACCGTCCAGGTCATCGACCAGGGTCACGGTGACCTTCTGCGCCATGCGTATCCTCCTGGACTCGAATGCGCGGTGTTCCCCGACCGCGACCTAAAGCATTGGCGAGTGCAGGTTAGCGCACAAGTGCGGGAATGCGCCGCCCGGAGTCCGAGAAGTTACTCATTCCGGGCGCACGAGGGGGAACAGGATCGTCTCCCGGATACCGAGACCGGTGAGCGCCATCAGCAGCCGGTCGATGCCCATTCCCACGCCACCGCTCGGTGGCATTCCGTACTCCAGCGATCGCAGAAAGTCTTCGTCGACCGGCATGGCCTCGGCGTCACCGGTCGCGGCAAGGCGGGCCTGGGCTTCCAACCGCTCGCGCTCCACCACCGGGTCCACCAGTTCGGAGTATCCCGTGGCCAACTCGAAACCGCGCACGTACAGGTCCCACTTTTCGGCCACACCCGGACGGGTGCGGTGCTGGCGGGTGAGCGGCGAGGTCTCCACCGGGAAATCGCGCACAAACGTGGGCGCGTGCAGGGTGTCGCCCACCAGGTGCTCCCACAGCTCTTCGACCAGCTTGCCGTGCCCGAGCTTCGGGTCGGTCTCCAGGCCGTGCTTGTCGGCGAGCTCCCGCAGCCGCTCCGGAGTGGTTTCGGGCGTGACTTCTTCGCCCGCCGCCGCGGACAACGACTCGTACATGCCCAACGTGGTCCACTCGCCGCCGAGGTCGTACTCGGAACCGTCGGCCAGCGTCACGACGTGCGAACCGGCCACCGCCATCGCGGCTTCCTGGATCAGCTCGCGGGTCAGCACGGCGTTGGTGTCGTACGTGGCGTACGCCTCGTAGTACTCCAACATCGAGAACTCGGGCGAATGGGACGAGTCCATGCCCTCGTTGCGGAAGTTGCGGTTGATCTCGAAGACCTTCTCGATACCGCCGACCACGCACCGCTTGAGGTACAGCTCCGGCGCGATCCGCAGGAACAGGTCGATGTCCAGCGCGTTCGACCGGGTCACGAACGGCCGGGCGGTGGCGCCGCCCTGCAACGTCTGCAACATCGGGGTCTCGACTTCGACGAAACCACGGCGGTGGAACGACTCCCGCAACGAGCGGACCACCGCGGCCCGGTTGCGGACCGTGTTCCTGGCCTGCTCGCGCAGGATCAGATCGACGTACCGCTGGCGAATGCGGGTTTCCTCGGCGAGTTCCTTGTGCGCGACCGGCAGCGGGCGCAACGCCTTCGCCGCCATCGACCACCGGTCCGCCATCACGGACAGTTCGCCGCGGCGGGACGTGATGACCTCGCCGTGCACGAATACGTGGTCGCCCAGGTCGACGTCGGACTTCCATTCGGCGAGCGCCTGCTCGCCCACGCCGTTCAGGCTCAGCATGGCCTGCAGTTCGGTGCCGTCGCCCTCGCGCAGCGTGGCGAAGCACAACTTGCCGGTGTTGCGGATGAACATGACCCGGCCGGTCACCCCGACCACGTCACCGGTGGACGTGTCCGGTTCCAGGCCCTGGTGCGCTTCGCGCACCTCGCGCAACGTGTGCGTGCGCGCTACTTCGACCGGATACGGGTCGACACCGCGTTCCAGCAGTCGCGCCCGCTTCTCCCGGCGCACCCTCAGCTGCTCGGGGAGATCGTCGTCGCTGGTCGCGGAACCGGTCGCTGGCTGCTCACTCACAGGACGAAGAGTACGGAAAGACCTCTCGGGAAATCGAACCGGATCTCGCTAGGCTCGGGGTGGTGACGGGTGACGACTTGCGGGCACGGCGGGCGAACTCCTTCGGGGCGCACGCGTCGGCATACGCGCAACACCGGCCGGACTACCCGGTCGAGGCCGTTCGGTGGTCGCTGGAGCCGGTGGGCCCGGGACCGCGCGAGGTGCTGGACCTCGCGGCGGGCACCGGCAAGCTGACCGGCGTGCTGATCGCCGAGGGCCACCACGTGACGGCCGTCGAGCCGGACGAGGGCATGCTGTCGGAGCTGGTGCGCCACCACCGCGCGGTGCGCGCGCTGCCCGGCAGCGCGGAGCGCATCCCGGTGCGGGACCACACGGTCGACGCGGTGGTGGTCGGGCAGGCGTTCCACTGGTTCGACGCCGACCGCGCGATGGCCGAGATCGCCCGGGTGCTGCGGCCGGGCGGCGTGCTCGCCGCGCTGTGGAACGACTTCGACGACTCGGTGCCGTGGGTGGCGGAGTTCGTCGCGGTCGCCAGGGGCAGCGTGACCGCCGTGCCCGACGTGCAGCGCGACCCGGTGCCGGAGCACGAGCTGTTCACCGGCACCGCGAACCGCGTCTTCCGGCACCTGCACCGGCGCACCGCCGAGTCCGCGGTGGCGACGATCAACACGCACTCGCACGTGCTGGTGATCGGGGAGGAGGAGCGCGCCGAGCTGAACGCGCGGGTGCTCGCGTTCCTCAAGTCGCGCCCCGAGACCGCCACGGGCGAGTTCGACTTCCCGCTCACCACCTACGTGAAGCGGCTGCGCCGGGTCGCCTGACTCAGGCGCGGTTGCGCTCGAACACCAGCCGCAGGCCCAGCAGGGTCAGGTCCGGCACGTGCGACCGGATCTCGGCCGACTCCGCCACCACCAGCGGGGCGAGGCCGCCGGTCGCGATGACCGCCACCGGTCCCGGCTCGCTCTGCTGCAACTCGTCCACGATCCGGCGGACCAGGCCGTCGACCTGGCCGACGAACCCGTAGACGATGCCGGACTGCAGGCACTCCACCGTGTTCTTGCCGATCACTGACCGGGGCCGCACCAGCTCCACCTTGCGCAGCTGGGCGGCGCGGGCGGCCAGCGCGTCCACGGAGATCTCGATGCCCGGCGCGAGCGCGCCGCCGAGGAACTCGCCCTTGGCCGAGATCACGTCCAGGTTCGTGGACGTGCCGAAGTCGACCACGACGCACGCCGTGCTGTGCAGGTGGTGCGCGGCCAGCGTGTTGATCACCCGGTCGGAGCCGACCTCCTTGGGGTTGTCCACGAGCAGCGGCACGCCGGTGCGCACACCCGGTTCCACCAGCACCTTCGGCACGGTGGAGTAGTACCGGCCGAGCATCACCCGCAGCTCGCGCAGCACCGCGGGCACGGTGGACAGCGCCGAGATGCCGGTGATCGCGTCGGCGTACTCGCCGAGCAGGCCGCGCATGGTCAGCGCCAGCTCGTCGGCGGTCATCCGGGCGTCGGTGCGCATCCGCCAGTCCCGCAGCAGCCTGGCGGAGTCGCCCGTGCCGTCGTACAGGCCGAGCACGATGTTGGTGTTGCCGACGTCGATCGCGAGCAGCACTGCGCGTTCCCCCTAGTCCTCGGCCTGGATCAACGCGTCCAGCGCCGCCGCGTCCTCGGTCTCCGCCGCCACCGGCTCCGGCTGCGCCGGGACGACCGCGGTGGTCGACCCGTTGACCAGCCCGGAACCCGCCGGCGCGTGCGCCGGGTCGGCGCCCAGCTCGACCACCTTGTTGTCGGCGTCGACGAAGACCACCTTCGGTTCGTACGCCCGCGCCTCGGCGTCGTCCATCTGCCCGTAGGCGATGAGGATCACCAGGTCACCCGGCTTGACCAGGTGCGCCGCCGCGCCGTTGATGCCGATCACGCCCGTGCCGCGCGCGCCGGGGATGACGTAGGTCTCCAAGCGCGCGCCGTTGGTGACGTCGACGATCGCGACCTGCTCGCCGGCCAGCAGGTCGGCGGCCTCCATCAGGTCCTCGTCCACCGTGACGGAACCGACGTAGTGCAGGTCGGCCTGGGTCACTGTGGCGCGGTGGATCTTCGACTTCAACATGGTGCGGAACATGGCCGTCCCCCTCACTCGTCGCCGGTGCCGAGCAGCACGGCGACGTTGTCGATCAGTCGGGTGGAGCCGACGCGGGCGGCCACCAGCAGGCGGGCGTCGCCGTTCTCCGGCGCCGGACCGAGGTCGGGCGCGCGCAGCTCCAGGTAGTCGAGCTCGACGCCGGGCGCCGCGGCGAGCGTGTCCCGCGCGGCCCGCAGCACCGCCTCCGCGCCCTGGCCGCTGACGTACGAGCCCGCCACCAGGGCGGCGGACAGCGCGGTCGCGGCGGTGCGCTCCTCCTCGGACAGGTAGCGGTTGCGCGAGGACAGCGCCAGGCCGTCCGGCTCGCGCACGGTCGGCACGCCCACCACGTCCAGCGGGAAGTTCAGGTCGCGCGCCATCCGGTGGATCAGCGTGAGCTGCTGGTAGTCCTTCTCGCCGAACACCGCGTAGGTCGGCTGGACGATGTTGAACAGCTTGGCCACCACGGACAGCACGCCGGCGAAGTGACCGGGCCGGGTGCGGCCCTCCAGCTCGTCGCCGAGCGGGCCGGGGTGCACGGTGACCGTGCCGCCGGGCGGGTACATGTCCTCCACCGACGGCGCGAACACCAGCCCGGCGCGCTCCGCGCGGCAGATGTCCACATCGGACTCGAAGCTGCGCGGGTAGCGGTCGAAGTCCTCGTTCGGGCCGAACTGGGTCGGGTTCACGAAGATGGAGACGACGACCACGGTGTTCTGCATGACGTGCGCCTCGCGGATCAGCTTGCGGTGACCCTCGTGGAGCGCGCCCATGGTCGGCACCAGCGCGATGTTGCGACCGGCCGCCTTCAACGCCCTGGTGACGCGGCGCAACCGTTCCGGGTCGCGGTGCACCGTCACGTCGTTCGGCGTGTAGTCGTCCTTGGTGAGCGGCTTGGTCATGCCTGTCCCTCTAGGGTGGTGCGGACTTCGGACGCGAGTTCCGGCTTGAGCAGCCCGGCGGCCCGGGCGCGCGCCGCGGTGCGGAGCGCGAGCACCCGGTAGGCGGGCAGCGCGTCGACGCCGGTGTCGGAGGCCGCCCCGGCGAGCACGGCCAGGTGCTTGGCCACGGTGCCCGCGTCGCCCCGCGCGACGGGGCCCGTGAGCGCGCGGTCGCCGTGCCGCAGGGCGTTGTCGAGCGCGGCGGACAGCAGCGGGCCGAGCATCCGCTCGGCGTCGGCGATGCCCGCGCCGCGCAGCAGGTCGGCGCAGTCGGCGACCAGGGTGATCAGGTGGTTCGCGCCGTGCGCGAGGGCCGCGTGGTAGAGCGGGCGGGCCGCCTCGGGCACGCGCACCGGCTCGGCGGACATCTCCACCACCAGCGCCTCGCCGACCCGCCAGGCGATCTCGTCGTCGTCGGCCGCGGTGACGCCGACGGAGCAGGCGTTGACCCGCTGCACGTCCTCGACCCGGCCGGTGAACGTCATCACGGGGTGCAGGGCCATGCACAGCGCGCCCAGCTCGGCGGCCGGCCGCAGCACCTCCACGCCCTGCGCGCCGCTGGTGTGCACGACGATCTGGCCGGCGCGCAGCGAACCGGTGGCGACGAGGCCGCGGACCAGGCCCGGCAGCTCGTCGTCGGGCACGGCGAGCAGCACCAGGTCGGCGGAGGCGGCCACCTCGGGCGGCGACAGCACCGGCACGTCCGGCAGCAGCTCCTCGGCACGCCGCAACGAGGCGCGGGACACGGCGGAGACGGCGCTCACGACGTGCCCCGACCGGGCCAGCGCGGCGCCCAGCACCGAACCCACCCGGCCGGCGGAGATCACTCCCACGGCCAACCGCGCGGGGCGGGGGGTCGCGTCCATGCGACGTAACTCCTTCAAGGCGGCGTTCCAGGCCCGAGGCTTCGGGTACCGGACGACGGCCGCGAGCGTAATCCGGCGGGTCGGGGTGGACCGTCAACTGCGACGAACGCCACCCGCGGCCTTCAGCGCGCCCGGCGCGTCCACGGCCGCCTGACGTGCGGCGACGAGGGCGGCGAGCAGCTTGGCGTGACGTTCCTCCGCGTCGTTGCCCGCCGTGCCGTTGGCCATGCGGTGCCGCAGGAACGCCAGCTCCGTGGCCGCCACCTGGTAGCCCGCGACCGCCTTGGCCGCCTCGTCGCCGACCTTGCGCCTCACCGCGCGCCGCCACCGGCTGCGGCCCTGCAGGCTCGCCAGCAGGGTGACCTCGCTGGAGGCGATCCACTTGTTGGCCGCCATGGCCGGCAGCTGGCCCGCGACGATCCGCTGCTCCCGGCGGCGCTGCCAGACGACCATCAGCACCATGCCCGCGAAGACCGGCACCATGATCAGGAAGTACAGGTTGATGAACGTGGAGCCGGTGCCGACGGTGGTGGAGAAGTTCCACAGCGAGTGCAGCCCGGCCGCGCCGAGGTAGCCCAGCACGGGCGCGGCGACCTGGACCCGCCTGCTGCCGCTCAGGGCGGCGATGCCGATCCCGATGCCGGTCATCGACGTGAACAGCGGGTGCGCGAACGGCGAGAGCACGCCCCGCAGGATGAACAGCGCGATCACGCCGCTGCCCAGGTCGCCGAACCCGCTGTCGGAGAAGACGCGGGCGAAGTACCAGATGTTCTCGGTGAACGCGAAGCCCGCGGCCGTGACGCCCGCGTACACCACGCCGTCCACCACGCCGTCGAACTCCTGCCGGCGGCGCAGGAACAGCACCACGATGAACGCCGCCTTCGCGGCCTCCTCGGTGATCGGCGCGCCCACCACGGCGGCGAACGTGCTGCCGTCGTCGCCGTTGATGAGCTGGCCGAGCACGTGCGCGGTCTGGTTGAACACCAGGGAGGTGATCGTCGCGCCGCACGCGCCCCAGAGGAACGCCAGCAGCAGGATCCTGGCGGGCTCCGGCTCCCAGCGGTCGACCCACAGGTACGCGCCGATCACGGCGAGGACGGGCAGCAGCGCGGCCACCGCGCCGACCAGGATCGGCAGCAGGCCCGTCCGGGACGTGCCCAGGCCGAACAGGACCAGCCCGCACACGCCCAGCGCGACCAGGCCCAGGACCGGGAGCAGGACGGTCCAGCGCTGCTGGTCGACTCGCTTGCGGGCGGGAGTGCTCACGGGGGAACTTTAAAGGGACACTTGACCGGTGGTGGAGTCGGAAGCCCTGTGGCGGGAGGCGCTGTACGGGCCCTCGGGTTTCTTCACGCGCGGCGAGGTCCCCGCGGACCACTTCCGCACCGCGCCGCTGATCGGCCCTGAGCTGGCCGAAGCGCTGCTCCTGCTGCTCGATCGGGTGGACTTCGCCCTCGGCAGGCCGGCTCGGCTGGACTTCGTGGACGTGGGCGCGGGCGGCGGTGAGCTGGCGGGCGCGGTGCGGTCGTCGGCGTCGGGTCCGCTGGCCGCGCGGCTGGTCGTGACGGCGGTGGACGTGGGTCCGGCGCGGTCGGTGCCGGGGGTGCGGTGGCGGCGGGACCTGCCGTCGTCGGTGTGCGGGCTGCTGGTCGGGCACGAGTGGCTGGACGCGGTGCCGTGCCCGGCGGTGACG
Source organism: Actinosynnema sp. NPDC053489 (assembly GCF_044544865.1). Classification (NCBI taxonomy): domain Bacteria; kingdom Bacillati; phylum Actinomycetota; class Actinomycetes; order Pseudonocardiales; family Pseudonocardiaceae; genus Actinosynnema; species Actinosynnema sp. NPDC053489. The sequence goes on from NZ_JBITXT010000024.1 coordinate 56,278, forward strand.
GGGCCGTTCACCCACCCGTGGCTGGACCGGTGGTGGCCGGTGCGGGACGGGGAGCGGGCCGAGGTCGGCGAGCCGCGGGACGCGGCGTGGGCGGACGCGGTGTCGCGGGTGGCGCGCGGTGCGGCGCTGGCGGTCGACTACGGGCACCTGCGGGAGGACCGGGTGGCGGGGCGGTACGCGGGCGGGACGTTCGCCGCGTACCGGGGTGGGCGGCGGGTGGAGCCGGTGTTCGACGGGAGTTGCGACCTGACGGCGCACGTGGCGCTGGACGCGTGCGCCGAGGCGGCCGGCGGGGAGTGGGTGCTGGTCTCGCAGCGGGACGCCCTGGGGGCGCTGGGCCTGGCCGGCACCGCGCCACCGCCGCCACTGGCCGGTGCGGCGGTGGCTCACGCCCCGCTGGCCGAACCGGACCCGGCGACCGGATCGGGCACCTCGATCGAACCGGCCGGGCTCGGGACCGCGGCCGGGCCGGGCGAAGGCACCGGCGTGGACGGGCGCGGGCGGGTGGCGGCCGGGTTGGCGTGGTTGGCGGCGGCGGAGCGGGCGTCGCGGGTGGCCGAGCTGCGGGACCCGGGCGGGTTGGGGGCGTTCGGCTGGCTGCTGCACGGCGTCGGCGTGCCCGTGTCGGCCCTCCTGCCGCCCCTGCCCCCGTGGCGGCCCTGACCGGCGACCCGGGGACCTACAGCGACCAGGGCGGCGTCAGCCGCTGCCCCCGCACCGAACCGGTGATCCCGACCGACGTGGCCACCAGCACCCTCGCCGGCCCGCCGACGAGCTGGAACTCCACGTGCGGCGGGACGACGACGGTGTCCCCGGCGACCGCCGCCACCTCGTTGATCGTCACCTCCCCCTCCAGGACGTGGAAGACCTCCTCCTTGTCGACCTCGTGCCGCTCGCTCGCGGCGTCGGCCGGCACCTCCACCGTCCACAGCGCGATCTGCGTGCTACCGCCCCGCGACGGGGTGGCGCAGGGGTGGAACACGAACCCGTGGCGCTCGAACATCGCTCTCCAAACTAGTCAACTTAGTTGTCCAGTTGCAGACTAGGCGACCGTGGAGCCCGTGTCGATGTTGTTCGCCAGGACGTTCCGCGTGATGACCGACCGCTTCCACGAACGGCTGGCCGAACGCGACCTCGAACCGCTGCGCCCGGCGCACGGCTACGCCTTCCGCTACCTCGCCGACCAGCCCTCCGCCACCGCCGTCGACCTCGCGAGCCACCTGGGCGTCTCCAAGCAGGCCGCGACCAGGACCGTCGCCGAGCTGGTCGAGTGGGGCTACGTCCACCGGACCGCGCACCCGACCGACCGCCGCGCCCACGCCCTCGCCCTCACCGGCAAGGGCCGCTCCTACCTGCGGCTCGCCGACGAGCTGTGGGCCGAGCTCGAGGCGGAGTTCGCCGACGTCGTCGGCGCGCGCCAACTGGCCGTGCTGCGGGAAGCACTGGAGACCTACCTCGCCGGCGCGACCGGCGGCCTGCGCCCCGTCTGGTGACGGCGGCCGTGCGACGATGACGGACGTGGAGATCACCGTTGGCGTGGGCGCGGGAGCACGCCACCTCGGCGTGGACCGGGTGGTCGACCTCGGCCCCCTGCACCCGTCGGCGCACGGCGCGTACCGGCTGCGCCTGACCGTCCGCGACGACGGGGTCATCACCGCCGCCACCCCGCTCGTCGGGCACCTGCACCGGGGCGCGGAGAAGCTGTTCGAGGTCCGCGACTACCGGCAGGTCCTCACCCTGGCCAACCGGCACGACTGGCTCGCCGCCTTCTGCAACGAGCTGGTGGTCGCGCTGGCCGTGGAGCGGATGACCGGGATGGACGTGCCACCGCGCGCCCAGGTGCTGCGCGTGCTGCTGTGCGAGCTGAACCGCATCATGGCGCACCTGGTGTTCCTCGCCCCGCTCACCGGGGCGCGCGACCGGGACGCGGTGCAGGCCGTGCTGGAGGAGGCGTCGGGCGGGCGGATCCACTTCATGGCCAACCGGATCGGCGGGCTGCGCGAGGACGTGCCGGCCGGCTGGACCGGTCGCGTCCGCGAGGTGCTGTCCACTGTGGACCCCGGTGAGGCGCCGGAGGGGTTGGCGGGCCTGGGAGTCCTCGACCGGGACGCGGCGCTGGCGTTCGGGGTGACCGGCCCGATCGGACGGGCGTCCGGAGTGGACTTCGACCTGCGCCGCGACGACCCGCTGCCCGGCTACCGGAACCTGGGCGTGCGCCCGGTGGTCCGCGCGGAGGGCGACGCGCTGGCCCGCGTCCGCTGCCTGGTGGACGAGGTGCACCAGTCCGTCGCGCTGGCCGGCCGGTGCCTGGACGACCTGCCGACCGGGCCGGTGAACCTGCGCCTGCCCAAGGCGGTCAAAGCGCCCGAGGGCTCGGTCTACACGTGGGTCGAGGCCCCGCTGGGCACGTCGGGCGTGCACCTCGCGTCACGCGGCGAGAAGACGCCGTGGCGGCTGAAGCTGCGCACGCCGTCGTTCAACAACGTGCAGGCGCTGTCCGCGCTGCTGCCCGGCACGGAGGTGGCGGACCTGCCCGCGGTGCTCGGGTCGTTCGCCGTGGTCGTCGGCGACATCGACAAGTGACGCGCTAGTTGTACTGCCCCGTGAGGTTGGGGACGCGGCTGGCGGGTGGTAGGCCCTTGAGTGCGGTGTGGCCGCGGTGGTGATTGTAGGTGTGCAGCCATCGC
>NZ_JBITXT010000025.1:0-45599 GCF_044544865.1 Actinosynnema sp. NPDC053489
GTCCTCTGGGCACTGCTGCGCGACGGCCGAACCTTCACACCGACCGCGCCACCACCGGCCACCACCGCAGCTTGACACGATCATTCAGATTCCTTTGCAGGGTGGAGGTGACTACCTGGCGGGCGGCCGGTTCAGGAGCCGGCCGGGTCGGGGTGGGCGGGCGCGGTGAGCGGCACGAGGGTCGACGCGGCGGTGGCGGGGCTCGGTGGGAGTCTGCGCAAGGCTTTCCTCCGCGGGGTGAGGAGACCCGGCGCGGATCACGCGCGGACTGCCAGTGTGCCCGAACCCGGGCCGTCGGGAGGCCGTGTCCGCACAACGGCGGAGATGCACGTGCGCCGCACCCGGACTACGTGATTGAGAAGCGTTTCAACGCTGTGGAGAAAATACGGCAGACCACCCGACCGAAACGAGAGGCGCGCGTCCCCGGCGGCGTCCGGAGAAAGTCCTCCCGGGCAACCGGGCGACTTTCGAGGCCGGCGCCCGGTCCCGGAAGGCGTCGCCGTCACCGCCGGCGGGGTCCACCACCAGCGAAGACGGGATCGGGTACCGACAATGCCACGCGGTCAACGTGACCTTCGGCATAGGGGTCGACCTTCTCGATCGGCAACGCTTGTCGGAACGGATTGCGATCGTTGCCGCAACGGGCCGACCGGGGCGGATGTGCGCCGCGTCACCTCAAGAGCCCGCGGACCGTGGGCCGCACCGCCCACCGGGACGGGGCCGGACGTCCGAACCCGGTGCGTCGATCGCCGGTACGTCCGCTGCGCGCCGCCGATGTTAATGAGAATTCAAACACGGCCCGTCCGGCGGGATTTCACCGTCCGATTCGGTCAAATTCACGCTCCGAAACCCGATCGGCTGTACCGCGCCGGTGATTTCGCACGATAACGTCGCTCGCCTTGTCCTTGGGAGAACGGAGCGAAGATGCCTACGCCAGTCGTCGGACCGGAATCGGGGACCCGCGATCCCCGACGGATCGACGCGGGGGCCGACCCCTTCGCGGACGCATTGCGTGCGGCGATCCGCACCAAAGGGCTCAGCCTCGAACGCATCCAGCACAAGCTGCGGAACCGGGGCGTCGCGGTCAGCATCGCCGCGCTGAGCTACTGGCAGTCCGGCCGCAGGCGACCGGAGCGACCCGGCTCGCTCACCGCGGTGGGCCACCTGGAGGAGATCCTCGACCTCGGCCCCGGCGCGTTGAGCTCGCTGCTCGGCCCGCCCAGGCCGCGCGGGAAGGCCCGACCCCGGTCGCGCGTGTCCGGGCCGGAGGGCTGGGTCGGCGAGAACGACTACGACACCATCGCCGAGCTGCTGGCCGACGTCGACACCAGCACCGACCAGGACCTGACCCGGCTCAGCCTGCGCGACCAGGTGGAGCTGGCGATGGACGGCAGCACCCGCCGGGTGCGCTCGCGGCAGGTGCTGCGCGCCGAGCGGTCGGGCGTGGACCGCGTGCTGCTCGGCTACGACACGCGCCTGCCCGGCGACCCGCTGCCGGTCATCGGCACGCTGCGCTCGTGCCGGCTGGGCCGGGTCTCCGCCGACCCGCGCAACGGCCTGATGGTCGCCGAGCTGCTGCTGGACCGACCGCTGCGCCGGGGCGAGCGGACCGCCGTCGAGTACGAGCTGATCCACGTCGCACCGCACCACCCCACGTTCGACAACACCCACTCGCGCCGCTTCCGCCACCCCGTCCGGGAGTACGTGCTGGAGGTCCGCTACGACTCGCGGTGCCGACCCGTGCGCTGCGAGCAGTTCACGACCGGCCTCACCGGTGGGGACCCCACCGACGTGCGCGAGACCCCGGTGGACACCTGGGGCTACGCGTACGCGGTCGCGCTGGACTTCGGCCCCGGGGTGGTCGGCCTGCGCTGGGAGTGGGCCTGATTCAGTAGGAGCGCGGCAGCCCCAGGGTGTGCTGCGCCACGAAGTTCAGGATCATCTCCCGGCTGACCGGGGCGATGCGGGACAACCGGGACGCGGCCAGCATGGCGCCGAGTCCGTACTCGGACGACAGCCCGTTGCCGCCGTGGACCTGGATGGCCTGGTCGACCGCCCCCGCCACCGCCTCCCCCGCCGCGTACTTGGCCATGTTGGCCGCCTCACCAGCCGCCCGGTCCTCCCCAGCGTCGTAGAGAGCCGCGGCCTTCTGGGTCATCAGCCTCGCCAGCTCGACCTGGATCGCGCACTGCGCCAGCGGGTGCGCGATGCCCTGGTGCGCGCCGATCGGCGTGTCCCAGACGGTCCTGGTGCGGGCGTACTCGCTCGCCTGGTCCAGTGCGCGGCGGGCCATGCCGGTGGCGAAGGACGCCGCCATGATCCGTTCCGGGTTCAGGCCCGCGAACAGCTGGGCCAGGCCCGCGTCCTCGGTGCCGACCAGCGCGTCCAGGGGCAGCCGGACGTCGTCGAAGAAGCAGGTGAACTGCTTCTCGGGCGACAGCACCTCCATTGGGATGTGCCGGAACGTGAAGCCGGGCGCGTCGGTCGGCACGACGAGCAGCGAGGGGAGCAGCCGCTGACCGGTCGCGTCGACGTGCCGCGCCACCACCATCACGGCCTCGACCTCGTCCACGCCGGAGATGTAGGTCTTGCCGCCGTTGAGGACCCACTGGTCGCCGTCGCGGTGCAGGGCGGTGCTGAGCTTGTGCGAGTTGGAGCCCGCGTCGGACTCGGTGATGGCGAAGGCCATCTTGGTGGTGCCGTCGGCGAACCCGGGCAGCCACCGCCGCTTCTGGTCGGGGGTGCCGTAGCGGGAGACGACCGTGGCGCAGATGGCGGGCGAGACGACGGTCAGCAGCAGCGGGCAGCCCGCCCTGGCCAGCTCCTCGCACACCGCGGCGAGGTCGCCGATGCCGCCGCCACCGCCGCCGTACTCCTCGGGCACGGCCACCCCGAGGTAGCCCAGCCGCCCGGCCTCGGCCCACAGCTCGTCGGTCTTCTCCCCCGCCTTCGCCTTGGCGGTGAAGTACTCCTGGCCGTACTCGCCGGCGAGGTCGGCGACGGCCCGGCGCAGCGCGCGCCGCTCCTCGCTCTCGGTGAAGTCGATCGTCATGCCCCGGCCGTCCCTTCGCTCGACCCCGCACCCGGGTCCTCCGCCACCACCGCGAGCACGTCGCCCGCGTCGACCTGCTGACCTGCCCGCACGGGCACCTCGGTCACCGCTCCGCCCGCGGTGGCGAGGACGCGGTGCTCCATCTTCATCGCCTCCAGCACGAGCAGCTCCGCGCCGGCCTCGACGCGCTGCCCGGGCTCGACCGCGACCCGCACCACCGTGCCCGGCATCGGCGCGACCGCCGCGCCCGCGGCGACCTCGGCCCGCGGTGGCGGGAACCGGGGCAGCAGCCGCAACGACACCGCGCCCACCTCCACCCGGTCCCCGTGGACGGCGACGGGGTGGGTCGTGCGCACCCCGCCCCGCTCGAACGTCACCGCGTCCGGCGAGGCCGCCACGACCACGAGGTCCAGGCCCGTCTCCACGCCCGCGCGGGTGTGCCGGTAGTCGACCTCGACGGTGTCCTCGCCGTGCCCGAACGCGACCCGCTGCGGCTGGGAGGCCAGGTTGCGCCAGCCCAGCGGCAGGTTCGCGCGCCTGCGCTCGGCCAGCGCGAGGGCCGCGGCCAGGGCGGCGGGCCGGACGTCGACCAGCTCGGGGGTGGTCAGGCCGTGCTCGTCGAGGAAGCCGGTGTGGGTCTCGCCCGCGCCGAACGCCGGGTGCCGCAGCGTGCGGACCAGCAGGTCGCGGTTGGTGACCAGGCCGTGCAGCTCGGCGCGCTCCAGGGCGGCGGCGAGCTTGCGGACGGCGGCGTGCCGGGTCGGGGCCCAGGCGATCACCTTGGCGAGCATGGGGTCGTAGTGCACGCCGACCTCGCTGCCGTCCTCCACGCCGCTGTCCACGCGCACCCCGCCGGGCACGGCGAACCGGTGCAGGGTGCCGCTGGACGGCCGCCAGTCGTGCGCCGGGTCCTCGGCGTACAGGCGCGCCTCGACGGCGTGGCCGTCCGGGGTCGGCGGCACGGCGGGCAGGCGGGCGCCCTCGGCGATCGCGAGCTGCCAGGCGACCAGGTCGAGGCCGAACACCTCCTCGGTGACCGGGTGCTCCACCTGCAGCCGCGTGTTGACCTCCAGGAAGTGGAACGAGCCGTCGTCGGCGAGCAGGAACTCCACCGTGCCCGCGCCGACGTACCCGATCGCCTCGGCGGCCCTGGTCGCGGCGTCGAACAGCCGCGCCCTGACCTCCGGCGTCACGGCCGGGCTCGGCGTCTCCTCGATGATCTTCTGGTGGCGGCGCTGGACGGAGCACTCGCGCTCGCCCAGCGCCCACGTGGTGCCGTGCGCGTCGGCCAGGACCTGCACCTCGACGTGCCGCGCGCGTTCCAGCAGGGGCTCGCAGAACACGGTGCCGTCGCCGAAGGCGGACTCGGCCTCGCGCCGGGCCGCGGCGACCTGCCCGGCCAGCTCGGACGCCGACCGCACCACCCGCATCCCGCGCCCGCCACCGCCCGCGGACGCCTTCACCAGCAGCGGGAACTCGTCGGCGGTCGCCGGGTCGAGCTCGGGCAGCACGGGCACGCCGGCCGCGGCCATCCGCTCCTTCGCCGCGACCTTGGACCCCATCGCCTCGACGACCGCGGGGTCCGGTCCGACCCACGTCAGGCCGGCGTCGAGCACCGCGCGGGCGAAGGCCGCGTTCTCGGACAGGAAGCCGTAGCCGGGGTGCACCGCGTCCGCGCCGGCGGCCAGGGCGGCGGCCACCAGGGCGTCACCGCGCAGGTAGGTCTCCGCGGGCGCGGCACCGGGCAGCCGGACCGCCGCGTCGGCCTCGCGCACGTGCGGCGCGTGCTCGTCGGGGTCGGCGAACACGGCCACCGGCGAGACGCCGACCTCGCGGCACGTGCGGATCACCCGACGGGCGATCTCGCCCCGGTTGGCGATCAACAGCCTGCGGATCATCGGCCCTCCAGCGGCGGGTTCGGACGGACATCGCGGTTCATCGCCCTCACATCCGGAAGACGCCGTAGCGGTCGGTGCCCTCGACCGCGCCGCTGTGGATCGCCGACAGGCACAGGCCCAGCACGGTGCGGGTGTCGCGCGGGTCGATCACGCCGTCGTCGTAGAGCCGGCCGGACAGGAAGGCGGCGACCGACTGCCGCTCGATCTGCTCCTCGACCACCGCGCGCATGGCGGCGTCGTGCTCTTCGTCGTAGGGCAGCCCCTTGGCGGCGGCGGCCTGGCGGCCCACGATCGACAGCACGCCCGCGAGCTGCTTGGGCCCCATCACGGCCGACTTGGCGTTGGGCCAGGTGAACAGGAACCTCGGGTCGTACGCCCGGCCGCACATGCCGTAGTTCCCGGCGCCGTAGGACGCGCCCATCACCACGGTCAGGTGCGGCACGCGGCTGTTCGACACCGCGTTGATCATCATCGCGCCGTGCTTGATGATCCCGCCCTGCTCGTACTGCGCGCCGACCATGTACCCGGTGGTGTTCTGCAGGAACAGCAGCGGGGTGTCGCTCGCGTTGGCGAGCTGGATGAACTGGGTGGCCTTCTGGGCCTCCTGGCTGAACAGCACCCCGCGCGCGTTCGCCAGCACGCCGACCGGGTAGCCGTGCAGGTCGGCCCAGCCGGTGACCAGGCTGCCGCCGTAGTCGGGCTTGAACTCGTCGAACCGCGACCCGTCCACAACCCGGCCGATCACCTCGCGCGGGTCGAACGGCACGCGCAGGTCGGTCGGCACCAGGCCGAGCAGGTCCTCCTCGTCGTGCAGCGGCGGCTCGACGGCCTTCGGCGCGGGCCCGAGCTTGCGCCAGTTGAGCCGCGCCACCACGCGCCGGGTCAGCCGGAGGGCGTCCAGCTCGTCCTCGGCCACGAAGTCGGCCAGGCCGGACGTGGTGCCGTGCATCCGCGCGCCGCCCAGCGACTCGTCGTCGGACTCCTCGCCCGTGGCCATCTTGACCAGCGGCGGGCCGCCGAGGAACACCTTCGAGCGCTCCTTGATCATGACCACGTGGTCCGACATGCCCGGGACGTACGCGCCGCCCGCGGTGGCGTTGCCGAACACCGTGCTGATCGTCGGGATGCCGGCCGCCGAGAGCCGGGTCAGGTCGCGGAACGCCCGGCCGCCCGGGATGAAGATCTCGCTCTGGCCGGCCAGGTCCGCGCCGCCGGACTCGACCAGCCCGATCAGCGGCAGCCGGTTGGCCAGCGCGATGTCGTTGGCCCGGAACGTCTTGCGCAGCGTCCACGGGTTGCTCGCGCCGCCGCGGACGGTCGGGTCGTTGGCCACGATCACGCACTCGACGCCCTCGACCACGCCGATGCCCGTCACCACGCTGGCGCCGACCGGGTGGTCGGTGCCCCACGCGGCCAGCGGCGACAGCTCCAGGAACGGGCTGTCCGGGTCGACCAGCAGCTCGATCCGCTCGCGCGCGAGCAGCTTGCCGCGCCGGTGGTGCCGCTCGGTGTACTTCGGCCCGCCGCCGGCGAGCGCCTTGGCGTGCTCGGCGTCCAGCTCGGCGAGCCGGTCCAGCAGGGCCTGCCGGTTCGCCGCGTACTCCGGCGAGCGGCGGTCGACCGCCGTGCGCAACGTGCTCATGCCGTGTACCCCAATCGCCGTGCCGCCAGCTCCGCCATGACCTCGGTCGCGCCGCCGCCGATGCCGAGGACGCGGGCGTCGCGGTAGTGCCGCTCCACCTCGGCTTCGCGCAGGTAGCCGAACCCGCCGTGCAGCTGCACCGCCGCGTCCACGACGAACGAGCACGCCTCCACGGCCGCGTTCTTCGCGAAGCACACCTGCGCCACGACCTCCTCGCCGGCCAGCACCCGCGCCGCCACCTCGCGCGTGTACGCGCGGGCGAGGTCGACCCGCTGCGCCATCTCCACCAGCCGGTGGCGGACGACCTGGCGCGCGATCAGCGGCCGGCCGAACGTCTCCCGCCCCCGCGCGTAGGCCGCCGTGAGGTCGAGGCACCGCTGGGCCGTGGCGTAGGCCTGCACCGCCAGCGAGACCCGCTCCACCTGGAACTGGCGCATGATCAGTGCGAACCCGGCGTTCTCCGGGCCGACCAGGTTGGCCGCGGGCACCCGCGCGTCCACGAAGGACAGCTCGGCGGTGTCCGAGCAGTGCCAGCCCATCTTCTCCAGCCTGCGGTCGACGGCGAACCCGGGCGTGCCCTTCTCCACCACCAGCAGGCTCACGCCCTGGTGGCCGGGACCGCCGGTGCGCACGGCCGTGGTGACGAAGTCCGCCCGGTCACCCGAGGTGATGAACGTCTTGGTCCCGTTCACCACGTAGGTGTCACCGTCGCGACGGGCCGTGGTGCGCAGGGCCGCCACGTCCGAACCGCCACCCGGCTCGGTGATGGCGAGCGCCCCGATCAGCTCACCGGCCACCGTGGGTTGCACGAACCGCTCGACGAGGTCCGCGTCGCCCGCGTCCACGATGTGCGGCAGCGCGATGCCGTGCGTGAGCAGCCCGGCGACCAGCCCGGACGACCCGCCCGCGAGGATCAGCTCCTCGGTGGCCACGACGGTGTCGATCAGGTCGCCCGCGCCGCCGACCGACTCGGGGAAGCCGAGCCCGAGCAACCCGATCCCGGCCGCCGCGCGGTGCAGCGACCGGGGCAGCTCGCCCGCCCGCTCCCAGTCCGCCAGGTGCGGCACGACCTCCCGCTCGGTGAACCGGCGCACCACGGCGCGCAGGTCACGGCGCTCCGGTGTCTCGAACAACGCGGACGTGGTGGTCACAGCAGGGCCTCCGGGACGTCGACGTGCCGCGAGCGCAGCCACTCGCCCAGGGCCTTGGCCTGCGGGTCGAAGCGCGTGGACGAGGCGACGCCGTCGCCGAGCAGGCCGTGCAGCACGAAGTTCAGCGCGCGCAGGTTCGGCAGCTCGTGGCGGTCGACGTCGCCAGCCTCGGGCAGCAGCTCCTTGAGCCGGGCGACGGTCAGCTCCGCCCGCAGCCACTCGTACTGCGCGTCGGTGCGCACCCACACGCCCAGGTTGGCGTCACCGCCCTTGTCACCGGAGCGCGCGCCCGCGATCGTCCCCAGCGGGACGTTCCTGGTGCTCATACCTCCACCACCTCCCCGCCGGGCAGCACGGCCCGGTGCGGCACGGACGCCCGCGGCACGTACGCGGCCCGGTAGACGCCGAACGGCGTGCCGTCGCCGGGCGGCGCGGTGACGTGGAAGCCCGGGTAGGACGCCAGCGCCAGCTCGACCCCGGCCCGGGAGAACGCCTTGGCGCGCTTCGGGTCGGGCGTCTTCACGGTCACGTGCAGCAGCGCGCTCGCCGTCTCCTCGGTGTCGGCGTCGGGGTGGTCGGTGCGCGCCAGGGTCCACGTCAGCCCCTCGCCGCCGATCGCCGCCTCCAGCTGCCGCCGGACCAGGTCGGCCTTCGCCTCGACGTCCAGCCCGGTCAGCACGAACGTGGTGGCGTTGCGGAACCCGCCGAGCGCGTTCAGGCACACCTTGAGCTCCTCGGGCGGCGGCGAGCCCCTCACCCCGGAGATCCGCACGCCGCGCGGGTGCGGGTCGAGCCGGATCGTGTCGAAGTGGCTGACCACGTCCGGTCCGGGGTAGGCGGGCGCGCCGATCTCGTAGAGCAGCTGGGCGGTCACGGTGTCGACGGTGACCGCGCCGCCCGTGCCGTCGTGCTTGGTGATGACCGACGAGCCGTCCGCCTCGACCTCGGCGACGGGGAAGCCGGGCGCGGTCGCGTCGAGGGAGGTGAAGAACGCGTAGTTGCCGCCGGTGGCCTGCGCGCCGCACTCCAGCACGTGGCCGGCGACCGTCGCGCCGGCCAGCGCGTCGAAGTCCTCCCGGCCCCAGCCGTGGTGCGCGGCGGCCGGGCCGACGACCAGCGACGCGTCCGTGACGCGGCCGGTGACCACGACGTCCGCGCCCGCCTTCAGGCACTCGGCGATGCCCCACGCGCCCAGGTAGGCGTTCGCGGTCAGCGCGTCGGGGAACCGCTCGCGCAGGTCGTCCCCGGTCACGTGGGCGACCTTCGCGCCGAGGCCGAGCCGGTCGATCGCCTCGGCGAGCCCCCGCGGGTTCAGCCCGCCCGCGTTGGAGACGATCTTCACGCCGCGGGCCAGCGCGTCGGCGAGGTTCTCCTCGAGCTGGCGCAGGAACGTGCGGGCGTAGCCCAGGCCCGGGTCCTTCGCCCGGTCGCGGCCCAGGATGAGCATGGTCAGCTCGGCCAGGTAGTCGCCGGTGAGCACGTCGAGGTCGCCACCGGTCAGCATCTCGCGGACCGCGCTGAACCGGTCGCCGTAGAAGCCCGAGGCGTTGCCGATGCGGATCACGGCCGCACCTCGCGGTCGCGCCCCGGGCCGGGCGGGCCGGCGAACGCCTGCGCGACGGGCAGCCAGGCCGTGGCCACCTCGCCCACGGCCGTGACGGCGAGGTCGTCGCGGTGCCGGCGTTGGGTGGCCAGCAGGCAGAAGTCCAGCGCGGGCCCCGTGATCCGGTCCGCCGCGTCCTCGGGGCCCCACGTCCACGGCTCGCCGTCCGGTGCGACCAGCTCCACCCGGACCGGCACCTGCGGCACGGGCAGGCCGTTGACCAGGAACGACCAGCCGAACGTGCGGACGGCGAGGTGCGCGACGTGCTTGAGCCGGCGCGTGGGCTCGCGGGTCGCGCCGAGCGCGTCGGCCACGTCCTGGCCGTGCGCCCACGTCTCCATCAGCCGGGCGGTCGCCATGGAGGCCGCGCTCATCGGCGGCCCGAACCAGGGCATCTTCACGCCCGGCGGCAGCGTCGCGAGCGCGTCGGCCAGCTCCGCCCGGCCCCGCCGCCACTGCTCCAGCGTGACCGGCTCGCGCGCGCCCTCGTCCACCATGTCGGCGGTGGCGCGCGTCAGCGCCGCGGTGAACGCGCCCGGGTCGCGCGCGGCGAGCGTCGCCACGCGGTCGGTCCAGCGCAGGTGGCTGATCTGGTTGGCGATCGTCCAGCCCTCGGCGGGCGTGGGGACCGACCAGTCGGGCAGCGGCGCGACCAGGTCGTCGAGCACCTGGCTCTCGGCGCGCAGGTCGTCCAGGAGCGCGGTGATCACGGTGCCCGCCCTTCGAGGAGTGCCTCCAGCACGTGCGACCAGTGCCGGACGATCCGGTCGCGCCGCCTGCCGTCGTCGGTGAGCTGGTTGGCCAGGGCGAGGCCCCGCACCAGGTCGAGGGTGGCCTGCACGGTCTCGCGGACGCCCGGCCTGGCCTCGTCGGCGCCCAGCAGCTCGACCGCGAGGCGGTGCGTCTCGCGGCCGAGGCGGGCCTCCAGCGGCACCACCACGGTCTTCAGCTCGGGGTCGGTGCGCGCGGCGACCCACAGTTCGAGCGCGGCGGTGAACAGGTCGCTGGCGTAGAAGTCGGCGATCAGCGCGACGACGGCGCCGATCCGCTCCCCCGGCGTGCCGCCGTCGACCCGCCGGGCGCGTTCCCTGAGGTCGGAGACGCTCTCCGCGCCGAGGTGCTCGACCGCGGCGGCGACCAGCTCGCCGCGGGTGCGGAAGTGGTGCAGCTGCGCGCCGCGGGACACGCCCGCGCGTTCGGCCACCAGGGTCGTCGTCGTGCCCGCCCAGCCGCGCTCGACCAGGCACTCGACGGTCGCCTCCAGCAGCTTGCGCCGGGTCTCGCGGCTGCGGTCGGCCTGGCGCCGGGTCTCCCGCTGCCCGGTTTCGGTGGTCATGCGACCGAGTGTTCCGCGCCAACTAACAAACAGTCAAGACTGATTGTTAGTTGGCGCGGACCCGGCACCCGCTACCAGCCGCCCTGGACCATCGTCTGGAACAGCCACCTCCCGTCGGTCTTGACCAACAGGTCGCCGTACCGCACGACCTGGGAGGACTCCCCGACGGTTATGGTCGCGTCGGTGATCACGAACACCAGGTTCGCGTTGACGAAGACGGGCGTGCGGACGGACTCCATGCGCACGTCGCCGTCACCGAGGTTCGCCGCCATGTCCTCCAGGAACCGCGCGCGGTCCCACGACTGAACCGCCCCGTCGGTCACCGCGTTGACCGGGAACAGCGCCAGGTCGGCCATCGCCTCGACGTCCTTGGCCACGGCCAGCGCGTCCCACCGCTCGAACCACGCGAGCACGCCGGCCACGTCCTCGTCGGTCGGCGTGAACCCCGCTCCACTACTCGGCACAGCACTCATGTCGTACAGTGTACCGTACGCTGTACGAAGAAAGGCACGAGCCTCCGAACAGCGGTTCTGCGCCTGTCCGGCACCTTGTTGGATGGGGGTCGGGGAGGAGTCGGCGTGCTTTCGAGACGTGGTTTGCTGCGGTGGGCGGGTGCGGCGGCCGTCGCGGGACACCCGGGCCCGCGACCCCGGCCGGGGCGGTGGGACCGGCTGCGCGAGCGCCTGGCGGGCGAGCTGCTGGTGCCCGGGGACACCGGCTACGACACCGCCCGGCTGCCGTTCAACTCCCTGTTCGACCACCACCGACCGGCCGCGATCGCCCGCTGCGCGCGGGCCGACGACGTCCGGTACTGCCTCGACGAGGCCCGCCGGTCCGACGTCCGGGTCGCCGCCCGCGGCGGCGGCCACAGCTACGCCGCCTACTCCACCCCGCACGACGGGCTGGTGGTCGACCTCGCGCCGATGAACGGGGTCGACGTGCGGGCCGACGGCACGGTCCTGGTCGGCGCGGGCGCCCGGCTCCGCGACGTCTACGCGGCGCTCGCCGCCGCCGGCCGGTGCCTGCCCCTGGGCAACTGCCCGTCCGTCGGCATCGCCGGGCTCACCCTGGGCGGCGGCCTCGGCTGGTCGCAGCGCACGTACGGCCTCACGTGCGACTCGCTGCGGGCGGCCCGGGTCGTCACGGTCGACGGCCGCCTGGTCACGGCCTCGGCCGAACGCGACGCGGACCTGTTCTGGGCGCTGCGCGGCGGCGGGGGCGGCAACTTCGGCGTCGTCACGGCGTTCGAGTTCGCCACCGCGCCCGTGCCCGAGGTGCTGACCGTGTTCCGGCTGCGGTTCCCGGCCGGAGCGGCGGCGGACGTGCTCGGCGCGTGGGAGCCGTGGATCGCCGACGCACCGGAGCACGTGTCCAGCACCTGCGTGGTGCTGCCCGACGGTGCGGTGGACGTGACCGGCTGCTCGGTCGGCCCGGCCGGGCCGCTCCGGGCGGAACTGGCGCGGCTGGGGCTGTCCGGTCCCCTCGAACACGCCGAGGTCGACCACCCGACCGCGACGTCGGTCATGACCGCGGGCCACCCGCCGCGCAACGCGTTCCGCGCCTCGTCGCGCATCGCCGACCGCGCGTGGCCGGACGCGGCGGCGGTGGCCGACACCCTCCGGGGTCGGGACGCCGTCGTGCTCGTCGTCGGCGCGCTCGGCGGTGCGATCGACCGGCTCGGCCCGACCGACACGGCCTACCCGCACCGGGGCGCGCGGACATCGGTCGAGGTCTTCGGCACCGTCGGCGACCTGCCGGCCGAGCACGTCACCCGGGAGGTGGACGAGGTGCAGTCGGCGTTGGCGCGGCTGATCGGCGTCGGCACCTACGTCAACTACCTCGACCCGGAGCAGGAGGACTGGGCGCGCACGGCGTACCGGCACAACCTGCGCCGGCTGCGCTCGGTGGCGCGCCGTTACGACCCGGACCGCGTGCTGCGGTTCCCGCGGTCGGTCCGCTGACCGGCCACCGGGGCCCGGGGCGTCAGAGCAGGGTCAGCTGCTCCTGCGCCACCGGCGCCGCCGGGGTCGAGGACGGCAGGCTGCCCTCCGGCCACCGGCCCCCGTCGTCGCCCGGCACGCCGACCGCGTCCCGCCCGCCCTTCGCCCCGAGGCCGTGGCGGACCAGCAGCGGCTCGATGCGCGCCGCCAGCCGGCGCCGGTACCGACCGTCCACGGAGGACCCCCGCGCGTACAGCTCCCGGTACTCCCCGACCAGGTCGGGCCGCTCCCGCGCGAGCCACCGGGCGAACCACTCCCGCGCGCCGGGCCGCAGGTGCAGCGGCAGCACGGTCACGCCGGTGGCGCCGGCCTCCGCGATCGAGGCCAGCAGCGCGTCCAGCCGCTCCTCGGAGTCGGTCAGCCCGGGCAGCACGGGCGCGACGAACACCCCGCACGGCAGCCCGGCCTCCCGCACCCGCCGCACCAGTTCCAGCCGCGCCCGCGGGCTCGGCGTGCCGGGCTCCAACCCGGCCTGCAACTCGCGGTCCAGCAGCGCCAGCGACACGCCGATGCCCACCGGCACCTGCTCCGCCGCCCGCGCGAGCAGCGGCAGGTCCCGGGACAGCACGGTGCCCTTGGTCAGGATCGAGAACGGCGTGCCGGAGTCGGCCAGCGCCCGGATGATGCCGGGCATCAGCGCGTACCGGCCCTCCGCCCGCTGGTACGGGTCGGTGTTCGTGCCCATCGCCACGTGCTCGCGCCGCCACCGCCGGGACCGGAGCTGCCGCCGGAGCACCTCGGCGGCGTTGACCTTCACCACGACCTGGGTGTCGAAGTCGCGCCCGGCGTCCAGGTCGAGGTAGGTGTGGGTGTTGCGGGCGAAGCAGTTGTGGCTGACCAGGCCGTTGGCCACG
Source organism: Actinosynnema sp. NPDC053489 (assembly GCF_044544865.1). Lineage (NCBI taxonomy): Bacteria > Bacillati > Actinomycetota > Actinomycetes > Pseudonocardiales > Pseudonocardiaceae > Actinosynnema > Actinosynnema sp. NPDC053489. Next base: position 13,537 of record NZ_JBITXT010000025.1, read on the forward strand.
AAGTCACCGGTGCCCGTGGTGATGTCGTACAACGTCCGCGTCACGCCCAGCGACTCCACCGACACCACGGACAGCCGGGGCGCCGTCGGCACCGGCACGCCGTCCACCGCGCTGCCGTGCGCGGTCGCCGGGCCGACCAGGTGCAGGAACCGCAGCCGCTCGGCCAGGCCGCCGGTGATCCGGATGCCGCGCACCTCGATCACGTGCGCCACCCGCAGCCGCGCCAACGCCACCACCGCGGCCTCGAACACCGCGCTGTCCGAACTGGACAGGACCACCTCGCCGCCGGTCGAGCTGCCGCGCGCGTCGAACAGCCCGGCCAGGAAGCCCTTGGCCCACTCCTCCCCCGGCGCGGTCGGCCACTCGACCAGCTCGCCCTCGCGCGGCACCCGGCCGCCGGCGAACTCGCGCACGCGCGCGAGCACGTCCGGGTGCGTGGGCAGGCCGCCGCGCACCGAGCCCCACAGGTAGCCCGACCGGTACTGCGCGTCCCGCGCGGGCGGGGTGGCGAACCGGCCCGTCCCCACCAGCCGGGAGCCCTTGGCCAGGAACGGCCGCTCCTCGAAGTCGGCGCACCGGCCCGGCGTCAGGTGCTTCCAGCCCTCGTCGGTCAGGAACCGGTGGTCGCCGCCCGCCACGACCCGCGTGCCGTCGCCCAGCGTCAGCCGGTAGGCGGGCTTGGCGGTCGTCCAGAGCGCCTGGACGCGGGTCGCCACGAACCGGCCCTGCGACGTGCCGAAGACCTCCTCCCCCACGGCCAGGTCCGCGATGGGCTTCGTCCGGCCGTCCGCGAGGAGCACGGGCGTGTCACCCGTCAGGCAGTACGTGCAACCGTGCGTGCACCCCCGGTAGGGGTTGACCGTCCACCGGAACGGCAGGCCGTCGCCGGGCACCTCGTTGAGCACGGACTTGGCGTTCACCTCGTGGAACACGACGTCGGCGAAGTCGGGAGTTCGTACGCTGCGCACCAGTCCCGGCAACCCCGGCAGAGCCTGCTGCCGGTCCGCCCCGTCCTTCTGCCCGTCCCATCGCATGTCCACATTCGAACACGTGTTCGATAACCGGTCAAACGGAGTACCTGTGCCAGTGCTGGACGTCATCCTGTGGCCCTTCACCACTTCCGCGTTCACGTTCGCGGGCGTCGCCACGAGCTGGGGCGAGGTGGCGGGTTTCGTCACCGGCGCGCTGTGCGTGTGGCTGGTGGCCCGGCAGAACCCGTGGAACTGGCCGATCGGCATCCTCAACAACCTCGCCTTCCTCGTGCTGTTCGCGGCCGGCGGCCTGTACGCGGACTCCGGCCTCCAGGTCGTCTACGTCGCGCTCGCGCTGTACGGCTGGTGGTCGTGGCTGCGGGGCGGTACCGAGCGCACGCCGCTGCCGGTCGGCCGCACCACCCGCGCGCAGTGGTGGTGGCTGCTCGGCACCGGAGTGGCGGGCACCCTGGTGCTGGTGTGGGTGCTGACCGCGTTCAGCAACTCGACCGTGCCGTGGGCCGACTCCGCGACCACCGTGCTGTCCCTGCTGGCGACCTGGGGTCAGACCCGCAAGAAGGTCGAGTGCTGGTGGCTGTGGATCGCCGCGGACGTGATCTACGTGCCCCTGTACGCCTACAAGGACCTGTGGCTGACCGCGATCCTGTACGTCGGGTTCCTGGCGCTGTGCGTGCTCGGCCTGCGCAACTGGACGAAGGCGTTGCGCGAGGACGAGGTGGTGACCGCGTGACCGGATTCGAGGTGACCGGCTCCGGGGTGACCGGCTCCGGGGCGACCGGCTCCGGGGCGACGGACTTCGAGCACGCGTTGGTGCTGGGCAAGTTCTACCCCCCGCACGCCGGTCACCACCACCTCATCCGCACGGCCGCCGCGCGCAGCAGGCGCACCACGGTGACCGTGCTGGCGTCCGGCGCGGAGTCCATCCCGGTCGCCGACCGCGTGGCGTGGTTGCGCGCCGAGCACGCGGGCACGCCGGGCCTGGTCGTGCTGGGCGACGTGGACGACCACGAGATGGACTTCCACAGCGACGCGGTGTGGGAGCTGCACATGGGGGTGGCGCGGGCCGTGCTGGCGCGGCGGGCCATCGTGGACGGCGACCCGGCGGGTGCCCCGGTCGACGCGGTGTTCAGCAGCGAGCACTACGGCGACGATATGGCCGAGCGGCTGGGCGCGCGGCACGTGCTGGTCGACCTCGACCGCGGCGCGTTCCCGGTGTCGGGCACGGCGGTGCGGGCCGACCCGCGCGGCCAGTGGCACCACCTCGCCCGGGCGACCCGGGTCGGGTTGTGCGCGCGGATCGTCGTGCTGGGCGCGGAGAGCACGGGCACCACGACGTTGTCGCGCGACCTGGCCGAGGCGTTGGGCGCGCCCTGGGTGCCGGAGTACGGCCGGGAGCACACGGAGCTGAAGCTGGCCGCCGCGCGGGCGTTCGACCCGGACGCCGGAGTCGAGGATCTGGTGTGGACGGTCGGCGACTTCCAGGACGTGGCGCGCAGGCAGCGGGAGCTGGCCGACGCGGCGGTGGACGGCCCGGTGCTGGTGTGCGACAACGACCCGTGGGCGGCGACCGTGTGGGGCCACCGCTACCTCGGCGCGCCGCACCCGGACATCGCCTCGGATGCCCACCGGCCCGCCCTGTACCTGCTGACCGATCACGTCGGCGTGCCGTTCGAGCAGGACGGGTGGCGGGACGGCGAGCACCTGCGCGCGTGGATGACCGAGGAGTTCCGGGCCGGGCTCGCCGCGCGGGGCGTGCCGTGGCGGCTGGTCACCGGGTCCCGGGACGAGCGGCTGCGGCACGCCCTGGCGGCCTGCGAGGAGGCGGTGGCGGAGCACTTCCGCTTCGCCCCGCCGTTGGCGCCGCGCGAGGCCCGGTGAGGACTCAGACGGTGACCAGGACCTGGTCCAGCGACTTGCGGACCAGGTCGGGCACCACGCAGTCGTCGGCCGGGTAGCCGACCGGGATCACCGCGAACGCCTTCTCGTTGCGCGGGCGGCCCAGCACCTCGCCGAGGAACTTCATCGGCGAGGGCGTGTGGGTCAGCGCGGCCAGCCCGGACAGGTGCAGCGCGGTCAGCAGCATGCCGACCGCGATGCCCACCGACTCGTCCACGTAGTAGTGCTTGCGCCGGCTGCCGTCGGGGGCGAGGTAGTAGCGCTGCTGGAACACGACGATCAGCTCCGGCGCGTCGGTCAGGTGCGGCTTCACGTCGTCGGTGCCCAGGGGCCGCAGGGCGTCCAGCCACTCGTCGCCGAGCCGGCCCGCGTAGGAGACGCGTTCCTCCTCCTCCGCCGCCTCGCGCACGCGTCGACGCACCTCCGGGTCCTTGACCAGGACGAACGTCCAGGGCTGCTGGTGCGCGCCGCTGGGGGCGGTCGCGGCGACGGCGATGGCGTCGAGCACCACCTGCTCGGGCACCGGGTCGGCCGAGAACATCCGCACGGTGCGGCGCTCGTCCATCCGGGCGCGCAGGTCGGCGGCCGTGCGCAGCGACTCGTCGACCGGCATCCTGGCCGGTCGGTACGGGACCGGCGCGAAGGCGCGGCCGTGAATGGGTGTCCAGTTCGTGGTCACGGGGCGAGCGTGGCACCCGGCCGGGACCGGTCGGCGGAAACACACCGAAGCGCGCACCGTTCTGTCCGACATGCGGACGGCCGGGGTGGGCGGGCAGTATGTGCGCCGTGCGCGCCAAAGATCTTCTCGCCGCCCGTGGGCACGGGCACGGACACGGGCACGGCGGCCCGGTCGGCCCGGCGTCGGCGCGGGTGCGGAAGTTGTTGCTGGTGCTGCTGCTGCCGCTGGTGCTGGCGACGGTGGTCGGCGCGCTGGTGCTGTACCCGTTCGGGCACGACCAGCGCACCGGCGCGGAGGCCGGGCTGGCGCAGCAGCCGGTGCGCGGTGACGTGACGGCGGTGGCGCGGGGCGGGTGCGGTCCGGACGCGGGCGACCCGGGCGCGACCGGCTGCGTGCTGGTGACCGTGAAGATGAGCGACGGCGCGGCGGCGGGGCGGGAGGTCCGGGTGCCGGTGCCCGACCAGCCCGGCACGCCGACGTTCACCGTGGGCGACGCCGTGGTGCTCTCCTACGGCGGCGGCGACCCGGGCGACAGCACGTCCTACCAGTTGGCCGACTTCCAGCGCGGGGTGCCGCTGCTGCTGCTGGCCGTGCTGTTCGCGGCGGCCGTGCTGCTGCTGGGGCGGTGGCAGGGGTTGGCGGCGCTGGGCGCGCTGGTGCTGAGCTTCGTGGTGCTGGTGCTGTTCGTGCTGCCCGCCATCCTGGCCGGCGAGGACCCGTTGGCCGTGGCCGTGGTCGGCGCGGGGTTGATCATGTTCGTGGTGCTGTACCTGACGCACGGGCTGTCCGCGCGGACGTCCACGGCGGTGCTCGGCACGCTGGTGAGCCTGGCGATGATCGGCGTGCTGGGCGCGTTGTTCTCGGCGTTCGCCAAGTTGACCGGGTTGGACCAGGAGACGGCGAACCTGGTGTCGTTGCTCGGGCACGGCATCGACACCCGCGGGCTGCTGCTGGCGGGCACGATCATCGGCGCGCTCGGCGTGCTGGACGACGTGACGGTGACGCAGACCAGCTCGGTGTGGGAGCTGCGCCGGGCGAACCCCTCGCTGGGGTTCCGGGAGCTGTACGCGGCGGGGTCGCGGATCGGGCGCGACCACCTCTCGTCGGTGGTGAACACGCTGGTCATGGCCTACGCGGGCGCGGCGCTGCCGCTGCTGCTCGCGTTCACCCTGTCGGGGCGCACGCTGGGCGAGATCCTGACCGCCCAGGAGGTGGCGCAGGAGGTCGTGCGCACGTTGGTCGGCAGCATCGGGTTGGTGGCGGCGGTGCCGGTCACCACGGCGTTGGCGGCCTGGGTGGCGGGGCGCGAGCCCGTGCCGGAGGTCGAGCGCCGTGCCGCCGACGAAACCGCCGTCGACGAAGCCGCCGACGAAGCCGCTGACGAAGCCGCCGACGACGAGGCCGGCACCGACCAGGCGGGAGCCGCGCGGGCGGACGTGGACCCCCTGTGGCGGCGGCACGTGCGCGGTGACCTGCGCACCGGGTACGACCCCGCCAAGGGGCCGTGGCGACGGCCCCCGGTCAGCGGGCCAGCAGCACCAGCAGCAGCGCGATCGCGGCGGGGACGGACTGCACGAGGAGGATCCGACGGCTGACCGTCGCCGCGCCGTACAGGCCCGCCACGATCACGCAGACCAGGAAGAACACGGCGAAGGCGAAGCCGGTCGTGCCGCGCGCGACCAGTGCGAAGACCAACCCGGCGGCCAGGAAGCCGTTGTAGAGGCCCTGGTTGGCGGCCAGCACCTTCGACGCGGCGGCGAACTCGGGCGTCGTGCCGAACGCGGCGCGCCCGCGCGGCGTGTTCCAGAGGAACATCTCGAGCACGACGATGTAGAGGTGGATGGCCGCGACGAGCGCGGTGAGGACGTCTGCGGCGAGCTGCACGACCGAGCAGCGTAACGGCGGTCCGCGGCGACGTCTCGGACGGTCGTTCGAACCACTCCACCGCGCCCCGCGCGGGGCACGGGGGTCGGTACGGTGTCCGGCATGCTGCTGGGTCTGGCCGCCCGGGTCGTCACCGGGCTGGTGGCGGGGGTGCTCGCGCTGCCGCGCATCGCCGACGCGCTGGAGAAGCTCGCGGAGCTGCGGGGCGCGGTGGAGCGGTTGGAGCAGTTGGCCACCTTCCTGGCCAACGAGATGCCCGAGGCGCTGCACCAGCTGGAGGCCGTGCAGCACGAGCTGGAGGCCGTGCGGGCCCAGTTGGAGGCGGTGCGGCGGCAGTTGGCCTGGCCGGGCGGCGCGGGCGAACCCGACCGCGAGCGCCGCTCGCGGGCCGTACCGGGATAATCGCCGGGTGGGACGGATCCGGAAAGCCGACGAGACCATCAGCCGGGAGGTCGACTCGGGCATCGCGGAACTCGTCCCCGACCAGGACGTGCCCAGGGCGTGGACGCTGCGGCTGAACGGCACGCCGCAGTCGCACGTCGACCTGGACGACCCCACGCACCTGGAGTTCGAGTACCTGCGGCGGTTGGGGCACGTGGCCGACCTGGTCGCCCCGGCGGGCGAGCCGATCCGGGCGCTGCACCTGGGCGGCGGCGCGTTCACCCTGCCCAGGTACATCGCGGCGACGCGACCGCGGTCCGGCCAGCAGGTGGTGGAGATCGACCCGGCGCTGGTCGACCTGGTGCGCGGGGTGCTGCCGCTGGACCGGAACTGGCGGCTGCGGATCCGCAACGGTGACGCGCGGGCGGTGCTGGAGAAGGCGCCGGAGGACGCGTTCGACCTGGTGGTGACCGACGTGTTCGCCGGTGCCCGGACGCCGGCGCACCTGACGTCGGTCGAGTTCGTGGGGTTGGCGTCGCGGGTGCTGCGGGCCGGGGGCGTCTACGCGGCCAACATCGGCGACGGGGGCAAGCTGGCGTTCGCCCGCGCCCAGGCCGCGACGGTCCGGGCCGTGTTCCGGCACGTGTGCGTGCTGGCGGAGCCGGCGGTGTTCCGGGGGCGGCGGTTCGGGAACTTCGTGCTGGTCGGGTCGCACGCCGAGCTGCCGGTGCCGGCGCTGACGCGGTTGACGGCGGGCGACCCGTTCCCCGGGCGGGTGGAGCACGACGAGTCGCTGGTCCGGTTCATCGGCGGGGCGGCGGTGACGACGGACGCCACGGCCAGGCAGTCCCCGCCACCGCCCAGGGGCACGTGGGGCCTGCCCGACGACTGACGGCGCGGTCCTCGGGACGACCTGGTGGCGGGTCAGGTCTGGTCGAGGGTGCTCACGAAGCGGGAGATGGCCTCCGGGGTCAGCTTCTGCGCCAGGCGGCCCGCCGGTGCCAGCGCGCCCAGCCGGTAGAGCGGGCGGTCGGCGGCGGCCAGGCCGCGGGCCTCCGCGCGCAGCTGGGCGATCAGCAGTTCGGAGAAGACCAGGCCCGGGGCGTCGCCGCGACCGGCCAGGACGTCGGCCAGCTTCCGCAGCGGGAAGACGCCCTGCTCCCGGCCCCCGGTGCCGGCGTAGGTGGCCAGCGCCAGGTTGATCGCCTTGCCGCCGCCCCGGACGAACAGGCCCACGGTCCGCGCGCCCCGCACGTCGGTCACCAGCAGGTCGAGCTGGTCCGCGGTGTGGAGGTCCACCGAACGGGTGCCGAACGCCCGCACCGACAGCACGTGGCCCTCCAGCCACACCCGCCGCTTCGCCTCCGACCACGCGAGCAGCAGCAGCGGCACGGCGAAGACCGCCGCCGTCACCAGGCCGGCGGTCCGGCCCGCGAGCAGGCCCAGCAACCCGCCGAACGCGGCGGCGACGATGAGCGCGCCGATCGCGACCGTCCGCGCGCGCTTGCGCACCGCCTTCGGGTCCAGCAGGTCCAGGGCAATCCGCTCGCTCACCGGCCCAACGCCTCCAGCACCGAGGTCACCACGTCCTCCAGCGGCACCTCGCGCTGGTCGCCCGAGGCCAGCTCCTTCACCTGCACGACACCCGCGTCGAGGTCGCGCTCGCCGAGCACGAGCGCGAACCGCGCGCCCGAGCGGTCGGCGCCCTTCATCGCGCCCTTCAGGCCCTTGCCGCCGTAGGACAGGTCGAAGCGCACGCCGGCCGCGCGCAGCGGCGCGGACAGCGCGACCAGCCGCGACTTCGCCGTCTCGCCCAGCGGCACGCCGTACACGTCGCAGCGCGTCTCGTCACCCGGCGTCACGCCCTCGGCCTGGCACGCCAGCAGCGCCCGGTCGACGCCGAGGCCGAAGCCGACGCCGGACAGCGGCTGCCCGCCGAGCTGCTCCATCAACCCGTCGTACCGGCCGCCGCCGCCGATGCCGGACTGCGCGCCGAGCCCGTCGTGCACGAACTCGAACGTGGTCTTGGTGTAGTAGTCCAGGCCCCGGACCATGCGCGGGTTCTCCGCGAACTTCACGCCCAGGTCGTTGAGGTAGCCCTTGACCTGCTCGTAGTGCGCCAGCGACTCGGCCGACAGGTTGTCGACCATGAGCGGCGCGTCGGCGACGAGGGCGCGGACCTCGGGGCGCTTGTCGTCCAGGACGCGCAGGGGGTTCAGCTCGGCCCGCCGCCGGGTCTCCTCGTCCAGCGGGAGCTTCGCCAGGAACGCCTGGAGCTTCTCCCGGTACTGCGGCCGGCACGTGGAGTCGCCCAGGGAGGTCAGCTCCAGCCGGAAGCCGGTGAGGCCCAGGGCGCGGAAGCCCGCGTCGGCGACGGCGATCACCTCGGCGTCCAGCGCCGGGTCGTCCACGCCGATCGCCTCGACGCCGACCTGGTGGAACTGGCGGTAGCGGCCGGCCTGCGGCTGCTCGGCGCGGAAGAACTGGCCGGCGTAGGCGAGCTTCACGGGCAGCTGGCCGCGGTCCAGGCCGTGCTCGATGACGGCGCGCATCACGCCCGCCGTGCCCTCGGGCCGCAGCGTGATGGACCGCCCGCCGCGGTCGGTGAAGGTGTACATCTCCTTGCTGACCACGTCGGTCGACTCGCCGACACCGCGCGCGAACAGCGCGGTGTCCTCGAAGACCGGCAGCTCGACGTAGCCGTAGCCGGCGCGGCGCGCGGACGCCACGAGCGTGTCGCGGACCGCGAGGAACTGCGCGGAGGTCGGGGGGAAGTAGTCGGGCACGCCCTTGGGCGCGGCAAACGTCGTCACGGTTTCTACAGTCCTCGGTGAGGTGCGGCAGGCGCGTCGGGTGAGCCGAGTTCCAGCAGGAACGGGTTGCTCACGCGCTCGCGGCCGATGGTCGTCGTCGGTCCGTGGCCGGGCAGCACCACCGTGTCGTCGGCCAGCGTCAGCACCTTGGTGCGCAGCGACGCCAGCATCTCGCGGTGGTTGCCGCCCGGCAGGTCGGTGCGCCCGATGGAGCCGGCGAAGAGGGTGTCGCCGGACAGCACGAGCCGTCCGCCCTCCTCGGTGCCGGCGCGGAACATCACCGACCCGCCGGTATGGCCCGGCGTGTGGTCGACGGTCAGCCGGAGGCCGGCCAGGTCCAGCTCGACGCCGTCGGCCAGCTCGCGCACCTCGCGCGGCTCCCGCAGCTCGATGTCGCCGCCGAAGAAGGACTTCGACTGGGCGCTCATGCCCTTGAGCGGGTCGGCCAGCATCCCGCGGTCGTCGGGGTGGATCCAGGCGGGGATGTCGTTGCCGTCGCAGACGGGCGCGACGGAGAACGTGTGGTCGAAGTGGCCGTGCGTCAGCAGCACGGCGACCGGGGAGAGCCGGTGCTCGCGCAGCGCCTCGGCGATCGGCTCGGCCGCGTCCTGGCCGGGGTCGACCACCACGCACGCCTCGCCCGCGCCGGTGGCGAGCACGAAGCAGTTGGCCTGGAGAGCCCCGGTCGGGAACCCGATCACCAGCACGGGATCACCTCTCGACGGCAACGGATCGACAACGGATCCCAGCGGACCCCCGGACCAGCCTATCCGGCATACACAGGTCACATGCGAGCCCCCTAGACTGCTCTCCGATCGTCGCCGTCGACGCAGAGATCAGGGAGGTTGCAGGTGCCGACCAACGTGCAGCGCCGCGAGCAGGCCAAGCGGAAGCTGGAACGCCAGCTCGTCCGCCGGGCGGAGCGCGCGAAGCGGCGCCGGATCATCGCCGTGGTCGCGACGGCGGCCGTCGTCGTCGTGGTGGCGGGCGGTGTGTACCTGCTGGCCGCGACCGACGTCTTCAGCTCGAAGAGCGACGACGCCGCCGCCGCCAGCTCGACCTCGGCCGCCCCGATCCAGATCCCGACCGAGGTCAAGGCGCTGCCGACGCGCCCGACGCCCATCGCGGACCCGGCCACCTGCGAGTACCGGCCGTCGAAGGAGCCCGCGTCCAAGGAGGGCACGAAGGCCCCCGAGGGCAGCGCGCCCGCGACCGGCACCGCGACGGCCACCATCAAGGCCAACATCGGCGAGCTGAAGCTGACGCTCGACCGCGCCCTGGCCCCGTGCGCCGTGAACAGCTTCGTCAGCCTGGTCAAGCAGGGCTACTACGACGGCAGCACGTGCCACCGCATCGGCACCGAGGGCCTGCAGATGCTCCAGTGCGGCGACCCGACGGGCACCGGCACCGGCGGCCCCGGCTACACGTTCGACAACGAGACCTGGCCGGAGCTGACCTACGGCCGCGGCTACCTGGCCATGGCGAACGCCGGCGCGGACCCGGAGACGCAGAAGGGCACGAACGGCAGCCAGTTCTTCATCGTCTACGGCGACGCCCAGCTGTCCCCCGACTACACGGTCTTCGGCAGCATCGACGAAGCGGGCCTGAAGCTGATCGACGACGTGGCGCGCGCGGGTCACGACGGCTCGTTCGACCCGTCGCCCGGTGGCGGCAAGCCGAACAAGGAAGTGAAGTTCGAGACGGTCACCGTCGCCTGATCGGGCGGTTCGACGCGCGGGAGCCCGGCACCCGGGAGAGGGGTGGCCGGGCTCCCGCGTCTTCCCCGTCGGGTGGTGAGGCCGACGTGCGCCGATCGTGGCAGCCGGTGATGACGTTTCGCTGACGCTGGGCGGCCTCGCGCCCTCAGCCGCGGCGGGGGCGGCGCAGGCCGCGGACGAGCCGGTCCAGCCCCGGGCGCGCCCACCCGGGGACGCCCTTGGCGAGCCACGCGAAGTGCGCCGCGAACAGCACCACCCACAGGCCGGTGAGCCACGCCGGCACGTGCGAGGCGTCCCGCGCCACCAGCTCCTGCACGGGCCACGCCCACACCAGGCACCACAGCAGCGCGAGGACGCCCGACACCGCCGCCCGCACGCGCCGGTCCCGCCGGGCCGCGTCGAAGTCGTGGAAGGCGAACACGACCAGCAGCAGCACGCCGCCGATCACGCACTCGAACGGCTCCCACGCGCCTTCGGCCGACGACGTGCTCAGCACCGCCGCGACGGCCGCCGCGAGCAGGGCCACCTGATCGAACTTCACGACCACCGATATCGACCGCAGGCGGGGCGGCGTTAACCGGTCAGGACGCCGAGGTCACCCGGTAGACGTCGTAGACGCCCTCCACGCTGCGCACGGCCTTGAGGACGTGACCCAGGTGCTTCGGGTCGCCCATCTCGAACGAGAAGCGGCTCACCGCCACCCGGTCGCGGGACGTGGTCACCGAGGCCGAGAGGATGTTGACCTTCTCGTCGGCCAGCACCTTCGTGACGTCGGACAGCAGGCGGTGCCGGTCGAGGGCCTCCACCTGGATCGCGACCAGGAACACCGAGGACGACGACGGCGCCCACTCGACGTCCAGCAACCGCTCGGGCGTCTTCAGCAGCTCGTCGGCGTTCGTGCAGTCGGTCCGGTGCACCGACACCCCGCCGCCGCGCGTGACGAAGCCCAGGATGTCGTCACCGGGCACGGGGGTGCAGCACCGGGCCAGCTTCACCCAGACGTCGGCCGCGTCCTTGACGATGACCCCGGCGTCGCCGGTGACCCGCCGGCGCGCGACCGTGGACGGCGTGGACCGCTCCGCCAGCTCGTCCTCGGCGTGCTCGACGCCGCCGAGCTGCGCGACCAACCGCTGCACGACGTGCCGCGCGGACGTGTGCCCCTCCCCCACGGCCGCGTACAGCGCCGACACGTCGGGGTAGTGCAGCTCCTTCGACAGCGCGCCCATCGAGTCGGCCGACACCAGCCGCTGCAGGGGCAGCCCGACGCGGCGGACCTCCTTGGCGATGGCGTCCTTGCCGATCTCGATCGCTTCTTCCTTGCGCTCCTTGGCGAACCACTGCTTGATCTTCGCCTTGGCGCGCGGCGAGGCCGCGAACGACAGCCAGTCGCGCGACGGACCCGCGCCCTCGGCCTTGGACGTGAAGATCTCGATCACTTCGCCGTTCTCGAGCTTGCGCTCCAGCGCGACGAGCCGGCCGTTCACCCGCGCGCCGATGCACCGGTGCCCGACCTCGGTGTGCACGGCGTAGGCGAAGTCCACCGGCGTGGACCCGGTGGGCAGCGTGACGACGTCACCCTTCGGCGTGAAGACGAAGATCTCCCGCGCGGCCAGGTCGAACCGCAGCGACTCCAGGAACTCGCCCGGGTCGGCCGCCTCCCGCTGCCAGTCGAGGAGCTGGCGCATCCACGCCATCTCGTCCACCTCGACGCCCTTGCCGCTGTGCGTGCCGCGGGTCTCCTTGTACCGCCAGTGCGCCGCGATGCCGTACTCGGCGGTGCGGTGCATGTCGTAGGTGCGGATCTGCACCTCCAGCGGCTTGCCGTCCGGGCCGATCACGGTGGTGTGCAGCGACTGGTAGACGCCGAACCGCGGCTGCGCGATGTAGTCCTTGAACCGGCCGGGCATCGGCTGCCACAGCGCGTGGACCACGCCCATCGCCGCGTAGCAGTCGCGCACCTCGTCCACCTGGATGCGCACGCCCACCAGGTCGTGGATGTCGTCGAACTCCCGACCGCGCACGATCATCTTCTGGTGGATCGAGTAGTAGTGCTTCGGCCTGCCCTCGACCTTCGCGGTGATCTGGGCCGACGCCAACTGCTGCGACAGCTCGGTGATCACGCCGCCGAGGTAGGTGTCGCGCGACGGCGCGCGGTTGGCCACCAGGCGCACGATCTCGTCGTACTTCTTCGGCTGGAGGATCGCGAACGCCAGGTCCTCCAGCTCCCACTTCACCGTGGCCATGCCGAGCCGGTGCGCGAGCGGGGCCAGGACCTCCAGCGTCTCGCGCGCCTTGCGGGCCTGCTTCTCCGGCGGCAGGAACCGCATGGTCCGCATGTTGTGCAGCCGGTCGGCGAGCTTGATGACCAGCACCCGGGGGTCCTTGGCCATGGCGATGACCATCTTGCGGATGGTCTCCGCCTCCGCCGCCGCGCCCAGCTTCACCTTGTCGAGCTTCGTCACGCCGTCCACGAGCAGCGCGACCTCGTTGCCGAAGTCGACGCGGAGCTGGTCCAGCGAGTAGTCGGTGTCCTCCACCGTGTCGTGCAGCAGGGCGGCGACCAGCGTGGTCGTGTCCATGCCCAGCTCGGCGAGGATCGTCGCCACGGCCAGCGGGTGCGTGATGTAGGGGTCGCCGGACTTGCGCCGCTGCGGCCGGTGCTTCTCCTCGGCCACGTCGTAGGCGTGCTGGAGCAGCGCCAGGTCCGCCTTCGGGTGCAGGTCGCGGTGGACGGCGGCCAGCGGTTCGAGCACCTGTTTGACCGGCGCGGCGCGCTGGGCGGTGATCCGACGTGCCAGTCGCGCGCGCACGCGCCTCGTCGCCGACGCCGGCCGTGCGGGCACGGGCTGCGACGTCTGGGCGGGTTCGGTGTCCTGGCTCAACCACGCTCCTCGGGTCTAGGAACCGAGGATAACTCCGTCGGGGCGCCGGCTCCGGTGGCCGAGCCGACGAGCGGTGCGGTTCACACGACGAGCAGCACCGCCCGTTCGGCCCGGCAGGTCGGCGGGCCACCCCGTTCACCAGCCTGAACGCGCTCCTAGCCGTTCTTCAGGCCCGTGAGGAACGCGACGAACCTGGCCCGGGGGAAATCCAGCTCCCCGCCCTCCGGCTGCTTGCTGTCCCGCACGGCCGTCCGGTGAACCCCCACCGCCAGCTCCACGCACGCGGCGTTCGTCGAACTGCGCGTCGACTTCCGCCACTCGTAGTCAGCCATACCTGGCATCCCTCACCTCTCGTATGCGCTGCGCGGTCTGCTCTCGGCTGAGCGCGAACTGCGCCGCCTCCTCCCAGATCGCGGTCAGCATGCCGACCGCCCGTTTATCCTCCACCACCCTCGTTCCGTTGTAGCTCTCGACGTAGACCGAGAGCGGCTCGTCGGGCTCCGGGTAGTCGAGCAGGACCAGGGCACCGAAGTGCGCGCCGTACGCCCCGGCGTCGAAAGAGGCGAGCCGGAGCGTGACGTTCTCCTGGGCACCCACCGTGAGCAGGTGTGTCAACTGCCGGGCCATCAGTTCGCGGCTGCCGACCGTGCGGTAGAGCGCCGCCTCGTCGATCAGCGCGTGCAGCTGGAGCGGATGGGGCTGCCGGGAGAGCAGCCGCTGCCGTTCGCGCCGCTCGGCAGCCGCCTGGGCCGTCCACCCCTTGCCCGCTGTCAACGCCTGGCTGCGACGCCCGAGTTCTTCGGCGTACTCGCCGAGCTGGAGGATGCCCGGGATCAGTGCCGGGTCGAGCGAGCGCTCCCCCGTCGCCTCGCCCTCGTCCATCCGGAACCGGAGGTAGCCCGACCACAGGGTCGAGGCGTGCTCGACCACGACGGCGTCCACGTTGGCGCGTTCCCAGAGGGCCGTGCCCTCGGCCAGCTCCGCCTCGGTGGCCCGGAGCACGGTCATGATCGCCAGGAACGTCGGGTAGCGCGGCAGGTGGTCGCCGGACAGCAGTCGGTTGACCGTGTCCTTCGACGTCTTGACCAGGGCCGCGACCTCGGCGGGCTTGAGCCCGGCCCGTTCCACGATCGGTTTCACGTGTCGGCCGAGCCTGCGCTTGGCCCGTGTGGTTCCTACCGCCATGACGATCACCTTAACCACTGTGCGTAGTCGACCCGCACGCAGAGTTCACTCGATTGCTTACCGGGGTTTTGCCGCTGGCAAACAATAGGGTGGCACGCATGACCGAGAACGTGGACGAGGCGGCGGAACGACTCAGCCGCCGCTGGTTGGAGCTGCCGGACGGCGTCGAGGGGGCGGTCGCCCTGCACGAGGAGACGCTGGACCTCGCCCGGCGGCACCCCCTGGCCGAGTCCGTCGCCGAGTCGCTGGAGATCGCGGCGCAGGTCTACGCGCGCCTCGGTGCCCTGCACGCGGCCACGACGATGGCCGCGCGGGCGGTCGAGGTGCGGCGGGACGCCTGCCTCGACGCGGTGACCGCGGAGCGGCTCGGCAGCCACGTCTTCGCGCTCGACCTGCTGGCGGGCGTCTTCCGGGCCCGCGGCCTCGAAGACGCCGTCACCGGGTGCCTGGTCCAGCTGGTCGAGATGCACTTCCGCTGCGAGAACAACGCGGGGGTGGCGTGGGCGGTGCGGGAGCTCGGCGCGCAGGCGTTGCTGGCGGGTGACGCGGACAACGCGGTCGCGAAGCTCGCGCGGGCCGAGGAGCTGTACGCCGGGTACGGCGACGACGAGTCGCTGGCCGAGGAGCGCGGCGAGTGCCGCGTGCTGCTCGGGCGGGCGCTGCTCGCGCGGGGTGACCGGGAGTCGGCGCTGCCGTGGTTCGAGCGGGCCGTCCGGGACTTCACCGCCGCGGGTGCCGACGCGCTCGCCCGGGAGGCGGAGGCGCTCCGGGCCGCCGTGTCCGCGTCGGCGGAGCCGCCCGCGCCCGTCCTGCTGAAGATCGGGGACTTCGGCGCGGCGGACTGGTAGCCGGACGGTCAGCCGGTCACCTGGTCAGACGGTCAGCAGGGCGCTGACCTCGCGACCGGCCAGCCGCTCCCGGCCGCCCAGGCCGGGGATCTCCAGCACCACCGAGACGCCCGTGACGACGCCGCCGGCGTGCTCGACCAGCTCGCACGCCGCCGCGGCGGTGCCGCCGGTGGCCAGGACGTCGTCGACCACGACGACGTGCTGACCGGGCGTGATGGCCTCGGCGGGCAGTTCGAGCGCCGCCGTGCCGTACTCCAGGTCGTACGACACGCGGTGGGCCACGGCGGGCAGCTTCCCCGGCTTGCGCAGCGGCACGAGGCCGTAGCTCCAGCCGTAGCCGAGGGCCGCGCCGAGCAGGAAGCCGCGCGACTCGACGGCCGCCACGACCTGCGTGTCGGGGTGGATCTCGTCCTGGAGGGCGTCGACCACGGACCGGAACGCGTCCGGGTCGGCGAGGACCGGCGTGAGGTCCCGGAAGACGACCCCCGGCAGGGGGAAGTCCGGGACCTCACGCAGCAGCCCCAGGGCGCGGTCCAGCTTCAACGGTGCTTCTTGCCCGTCGGGCGGCGACGCGCGTCCGCGGCCTTGCCGGTCCGCGAGGGCACGCCCGCCGCGGCCGCCATGGCCTTCTCCTTGCGCAGTTCGGCCTGCAGGGTCTCGTCGTCCGTCGACTCGACCGCGGTGTCCGCGCCACCGGTGGCGACCACGTCGCCGGCGGCGGCCTTGCGGGCCAGGTTCTCCCGACGCGCCTTCACCCGGGCGGCCTGCGCCTTGTACCGGGGGTCGCGCATCTTCAGGTCCACCGCGACCGGGGTCGCGATGTAGATCGAGGACAGCGCGCCGATCGCCATACCGGTGAGCTGCACCAGCGCCAGGTCCTTCAGGGTGCCGACGCCGAGCAGGCCCACGCCGATCGCGAGCAGGCCCAGCACCGGCAGCAGCGCGATCAACGAGGTGTTGATCGAGCGCATCAGGGTCTGGTTCACCGCCAGGTTCGCGGCCTCCGCGTAGGTGCGGCGGGTCAGGCCGAGCAGGCCGCGGGTGTTCTCCCGGACCTTGTCGAACACGACCACCGTGTCGTACAGCGAGAAGCCGAGGATGGTGAGCAGGCCGATGACCGTGGCCGGCGACACCTCGAAGCCGACCAGCGAGTACACGCCGGCGGTGATCACCACGTCGTGGAGCACCGCGACGAGCGCGGCGATCGCCATCGACAGCTCGAAGTACAGCGCCAGGAAGATCATCACCGCGACGAAGAACACGAGGAGCGCGATCAGCGCCTGGCTGGTGATCTCGCCGCCCCACGACGCCGACACGGCGCTGTCGCTGATGGCGGTCTCGCCGCCGTTGGGCTTCAGGTCGTCGTTCAGCGTGGTCTTGAGCTTCGCGACCTGGTCGGCGTTCAGCGTCTCCGACCGGATCTGGATGGTCGTCGCGTCACCCGTGCCCACGGTCTGCGTGGCGGCGGGCTCCTTGCCGATGGCCTTCTCGAACGACTCCTTGGCCGCCTCGACCGTGATCGTGCCGGACGAGCTGGTGGCGGGCATCTGGATGCGCGTGCCACCGGTGAAGTCGATGCCCAGGTTGAAGCCGCGCAGCACGATCGACGCGATGCAGACCAGCAGGATCAGACCGAAGATCACGTACCAGCGCTTGCGCTTGCCGACGATGTCGAACGCGCCGTTGCCGACGTAGAGCCGCTGGAAGACGCCCAGCTTCTTCGTCTCGGCCACGTCAGACCTCCTTCACAGCGGTGCTCTTCGAGAGCGCGCGGTCCTCGACTGCGGCTTGGACTGCGCCGCCCAGACCCGAGAGCTTCGGGTTGGACAGGCGCTTGGACTTCGACACGATGGCGACCAGCGGGTGCGTGACCAGGAAGACGACGACCAGGTCCAGCACGGTCGACATGCCCAGGGTGAACGCGAAGCCCTTCACCTGGCCGACGGCGAGCACGTAGAGGATGGCCGAGGCGAGGAAGCTGACCATGTCCGCGGACAGGATCGTGCGCCGGGCGCGGACCCAGGCCCGCGGCACGGCGGACCGGAACGACCGGCCCTCGCGGACCTCGTCCTTCAGGCGTTCGAAGAACACCACGAACGAGTCCGCCGTGATGCCGATCGCGACGATGAAGCCCGCGATGCCGGCGAGGTCGAGGGTGAACCCGATCCAGCGGCCGAGCAGCACCAGCACCGCGTACACGACCACGGCCGACAGGACCAGCGACAGGATCGTCAGCACGCCCAGCAGGCGGTAGTAGAACAGGCAGTACACGAACACCAGCGCGAGGCCGATGCCGCCGGCGATCAGGCCGGCTTCGAGCGAGGCCAGGCCCAGCGTCGCGGACACCGTCTCGGCCTCGGAGGCCTCGAACGACAGCGGCAGCGAGCCGTACTTCAGCGTGTTGGCGAGGCTGGTGGCCTCCGCCTGGCTGAACTTGCCGCTGATCTGCGTCGAACCGCCGAGGATGGCCTCGTTGATGTTCGGCGCGGACACGACCTGGCTGTCCAGCACGACGGCGACCTGCTGCTGCACGTTCGCCGAGGTGAACTGACCCCACTTCTTGCCGCCGTCGCTCTTGAAGGTGAGGTCGACGACGAAGCCCGCGCCCTGCGGGTCGGTGCCGGCCACCGCGTTGTCGATGTCCTCACCGGTCAGCCGCGAGTACAGGCTGAAGTCGTCGTCCTTCACGCTGCCGTCGGTCGGCGGGGTGACCGGGGCCAGCACGTACTTCTCGGTGCGGTCCTGGTTGCAGGTCAGCAGCGGGAGGGCCGGGTCGTCGTTGCCGATCAGCGGGTCGACGGTCGGGCAGGTGAACGCGGCGAGCGCCTGGCCGACGGTCTGCGCGTCCAGGGTCGTCAGCTGCGGGTCCTGCCGGCAGGTGCGCGACTCCTCGATGGCCTTGGTCGGGTCGTCGGAGTACTGGCCCTGGAACACCGCGCGGCAGTCGACCTGCGACTCGGCGGGCGGCGCGGACGGCGCGGTGGACTCGGCGGGCGGCGCGGTCGTCGTCGTCGGCTGGGCCTCGAACGCGGGTGCCGGGCGGCCCTGAGCCGTCGTGGTCGGCGCGGAGGCGGTCTCGCTCGGGTCCTTGCCGACGCTCGCGTCCGGCGTCGCCGAGCCGGTGGCGGTCGGCGCGGCCGAGCCGGACGCGGACGGCGTGCTGCTCTGGGTCGGCTCGGGCGTCGGCGCGTTCGGCACCGGGGAGCCGATGACCTTGCGGAAGTTCAGCTTCGCCGTCTGACCCAGGCGCTTCGCGCCCTCGCTGTCGGAACCGGGGACCGTGATCACCAGGTTCGTGCCGTCGCGGATGACCTCCGGACCGGCGACGCCCAGGCCGTTGACGCGCGTCTCGATGAGCGTGCGCGCCTGGTTGAGCGACTCTTCGGACGGCGTTTTCCCATCAGGAGCCCGAGCGGTCAACGTGACCCGGGTGCCACCCTGGAGGTCGATACCGAGCTTGGGTGTCGCCTTGCCGTTCCCGGTGAAGAACACCAGGGAGTACAGCGCGACCACGATGAGGACAAATGCGCCCAGGTACTTCGCGGGGCGGATTTGCCCGGCCGGAGGTGCCACGGTCCGTCCGTCTCCTGATAGTTGACAAGGTCAGCGAGGCCGCAGCGTACCCCTGATGGTGTGAGCTGCGCGTCACTGCCTGGAGTCGGCACGTTGACAGTTGCCGGCTCCAGGCGAGGGGTCCGCTGGTTACGCTGGGTTGCTTGTTCGGGTTACTTCTTGCTCTCCTGCTGCACGGGCTCGACGACCGCCGTCTCGGGGGCGACGACCGCGGTCTCGGGGGCGACGTCGTCCACGTCGTCGACGACCGCGTCGGTCTCGGTGTCCACCACGACCTTCTCGCGGATCGCCTGACGCAGCCAGGTGGTGACCACGCCGTCGGCGATCTCGAGGTCGATGGTGTTGTCTTCGTCGTTCACGCCGGCCACCGTCGCGTACAACCCGGAGGTGGTCATGACCCGGTCGCCCGGCTCCAGGGAGTTCAGCAGCGCCTGCTGTTCGGCGACGGCCCGCTTCTGCTTGCGGGCGCTGAGGAACAGCGGCACCGCGAGCAGCACGAGCAGCAGCGGGAACATCAAGGAGGACAGGTCCATCATTCTCCGATCAACCGGGCGGGCGGGCGCGAGCGGCGCCCGGAACGTCCGGATTTCTGGGATGCCGCTGCCGATTGTGCCAGGTGGGCGATGCGGATCACTCGGTGGCGTCGTCGAACAGGGATCGGGTCGGCTCCCCCGGTGCCTTCGGCGGGGGCTGCAACCCGAGGTGCGACCAGGCCGCGGCGGTGGCCACCCGGCCACGCGGCGTGCGCGCCAGCATGCCCGCGCGCACCAGGTAGGGCTCGCAGACCTCCTCGACCGTCGTGGGCTCCTCACCCACCGCGACGGCCAGCGTGGACACGCCCACGGGCCCGCCGCCGAACGACCGGACCAACGCGCCCAGGACCGCCCGGTCCAACCGGTCCAGGCCCAGTTCGTCCACGTCGTAGACCGTCAGGGCGTCGCGGGCGACCTCCAGCGTGACCGCGCCGTCCGCGCGGACCTCTGCGTAGTCCCGCACCCGGCGGAGCAGGCGGTTCGCGATGCGGGGCGTGCCGCGGGACCGGCCGGCGATCTCGCGCGCGCCGTCCGCGCGCAGGTCGACGCCGAGGATCCGGGCGGAGCGGCGGATGATCAGCTCCAGCTCGTCGGCGCTGTAGAACTCCATGTGCCCGGTGAAGCCGAACCGGTCGCGCAGCGGGCCGGTAAGTGCACCCGATCGTGTGGTTGCGCCGACGAGCGTGAACGGGGCGATGTCGAGGGGGATGCTGGTCGCGCCGGGGCCCTTGCCGACGACCACGTCCACCCGGAAGTCCTCCATCGCCAGGTACAGCATCTCCTCGGCGGGGCGGGCCATGCGGTGGATCTCGTCGATGAACAGCACGTCGCCCTCGACCAGGTTCGACAGCATCGCCGCCAGGTCGCCCGCGCGTTCCAGGGCGGGGCCGGAGGTGATGCGCAGCGACGCGCCCAGCTCGGCGGCGATGATCATGGCGAGGCTGGTCTTGCCCAGGCCGGGCGGGCCGGACAGCAGCACGTGGTCGGGGGGCGAGCCGCGCTGCAACGCGCCGCGCAGGACCAGTTCGAGCTGCTCGCGGACCTTCGGCTGGCCGACGAACTCGTGCAGGTCCTTCGGCCGGAGGGTCGATTCGAGGTCCCGCTCGGTCGGGTCGGGCAGCGGGTTGAGCGTGTCCTCCTCGTAGGTCATCGCTTGCGGCCCAGCGCGGCCAGGGAGCGGCGGAGGACCTCGGAGGTGCCCAGGGCGCCGTCCGCGGCGAGCACCGCGTCCACCGCCTGCTCGGCCTGCTTGGCGGGGAAGCCGAGGCCGAGGAGGGCTTCCGCGACCTGGGCGCGGACCTGGCCCGCGTCGCCCGCGGCGGTGGGGGCGGGCGCCAGGTGGCCGACCTTGTCGCGCAGCTCGATGATCAGGCGTTCCGCGCCCTTGCGGCCGATGCCGGGGACCTGGGTGAGGACGGTGGTGTTGCCCTCGGCGAGGGCGGCGCGGAGCTTGTCCGGTTCGAGGACGGCGAGGGTGGCCAGGGCCAGGCGCGGTCCGATGCCGGAGACGGTCTGGAGGAGGCCGAACAGCTCGCGGGACTCGGCGTCGGCGAACCCGAAGAGGGTCAGCGAGTCCTCGCGCACCACCAGCGCCGTGGCGAGCTGCGCCTCCTCGCCCCGGCGCAGCGCGGCCAGCGTGGCGGGGGTGGCCTGCACGGCGTAACCGACCCCGCCGACCTCGACGACGACGTGGTCCAGCCCGATGGACAGCACCTGCCCGCGCAGTGACGAGATCACTGTCCTCCACCTCCGGTCTCCCCGTCTCCGACCGGTGCGGCCGGGGGTTGCGCGGCACGGGCGGTCGCGGCCCGGGCTGCCGCGCCCATCTTCGCCGCCGCGCCGGAACGCCCCGCAGTCGGGACCGCCTCGACGGCCGGGGCCGTCCTCGGGACCGTCTTCTGGGTCGTCTTCTGGGTCGTCTTGTGGGCCGTCTTCGGGACCGACTGCCCCGCGGCGGGTCGGCGGGCGGCGGCGCGCGCGCCGGCCTCGGCCAGCTTCTCGCGGTGCTTGCGGGCGATCTCGGCGGCCTTCGCCTGGGCCTCCTCGAGCCGGGAGCGCATCGGGGCGCGCCACAGGTGGCAGATGGCCAGCGCCAGGGCGTCCGCCGCGTCCGCGGGCCTGGGTGCCACCGCCAACCCCAGCAGCTTGGTGACCATGGCGGTGACCTGGGCCTTGTCCGCCCGGCCCGACCCGGTGACGGCGGCCTTGACCTCGCTCGGCGTGTGGAAGACCACGGGCAGCCCCCGGCGGGCCGCGGACAGGGCCACCACGCCACCCGCCTGGGCCGTGCCCATCGCGGTGCGGACGTTGTGCTGGCTGAACACCCGCTCGATGGCCACCACCTGCGGCTGGTAGCGGTCCAGCCACTGCTCCACGGCGTCCGAGAGCTGGAGCAGCCGCACCGCCAGGTCGGCGTCCGCGGGCGTGCGCACGACGTCCACGGCGACCGGGCGCACGGTGCGCCCCGCCCCGCCGTCGACCACCCCGAACCCGCACCGGGTCAAGCCGGGGTCGACTCCGAACACGCGCACGCTGGTCCCCTCAACACCGCCGACGAACACCAGTTCGAAACCTTAGACCGTGATCACGCCGACGGCCCCCGGTGACACGCGCGCGGCGGCACGCGCACGGTGACCAACGGACAACCCCCGATCGACACAGCGTCACGACGGTCACTACAGTGGCTCGGGCAACTGATCGACTCCAGTGGCGGCATGAGCGGGGTGCCATGACCCTGAGGCGGTTCGGCGTCGTCACCGTCGCCGTCTGCGCCGCGGTCGTCGGCGTCGTCACCCTCGTCGTCTCCGGCGCGGTCGACCGGCCGACGTCCGTCGCCCTCGACAAGTTCACCCAGCTGGTCGCCTCGACCGCCGCGATGGTCTCCTACTGGCGGGCCGCGCGGCGGCGGCACGGCGTGGCGCGGCGCTGGCGGCTGTGGATGGTCGCGGCGATGGGCAGCCTGGTCGTCGGCCTGGCCGTGTGGATCTGGGGCCAGGTGTTCCTAGAGGTGCCGCTGCCCTCCTCCACGCTCGCGCCGATCGGCTTCATGCTCGTGCCCGCCCTCACGCTGTGCGCGGTCCTGGTCCTGGCGCACGGCGGGTCCGGCACGCTGCCCGGCCACCGCAGCAAGGTCGTCGTCGTGCTGGACGGCCTGATCGTGGTCGGCTCGCTGTTCGTGCTCACCTGGGTGTCGGCGCTGGAGTCGATGGTCCGCGCGTGGGCCACCTCCGGGCCGGGCTTCGCGACCGTCGTGGCGCACCCGGCGGCCTACCTGGTGATGCTGGTCGTGCTGCTGGTGTCGTCCTGGACGCACCGCTCGGTGCGGCAGCTCCCGGTGCTGTTCATCGCGCTGGCGGGCCTCGCGCAGTCGACGTCGGGCTGGGTGTTCGCGTTCCTGGTGAGCCAGGGCGCCACGGCCATCCCGACGGCCGCCGACATCGGGTTCATGGTGTGCCCGGCGCTGTTCTTCCTCAGCTCGATCGCGCCCGGCGGCGGCACGCGCGAGCGGACCGGCTCCACCCGGCTGCGCGCCGGCGAGCTGCTGCACCTGCTGGTGCCCTACCTGCCGCTGCTGGTCACCGGCCTGTTCATCGTGGTCGGCACGGCCACGGGGGTGCGCCTGAAGCCCGTGGAGGTCTACGTCGGGCTCGGCGTGGTGCTGCTGGTGATCGTGCGCCAGCTGCTGACCCTGATCGACAACGTCAAGCTGCTCGACCAGCTCCGGGAGAGCCGCGAGCGGCTGCGGCACCAGGCCTACCACGACCCGCTGACCGGCGTGCCGAACCGGGCGCTGTTCCGGGAACGGCTGGACGCCGCGCTCGCCGGGCCGTCGCCCGTGGTCGTGCTGTTCATCGACGTGGACGGGTTCAAGGACGTCAACGACAACTTCGGCCACGCCGAGGGCGACGCGGTGCTGCGGATCGTCGCCGCGCGGCTCCAGGCGTGCGTGCGGTCGCAGGACGTGGTGGCCCGGCTGGGCGGCGACGAGTTCGGCGTGCTGGTCGACGGCTACCCGCAGCCGCCGGAGGAGATCGGGCGGCGGGTGCTGCGCGCGTTGGACGAGCCGCACCGGACCGCCAACGGCTCGCACGTCATCCGCGCGTCGATCGGGATCTCGCACCGCGAGGCGTTCGACCCGTCGTTGACCGCCGACGACCTGATCGGCACGGCGGACGCGGCCATGTACACGGCGAAGCGGTTGGGCAAGGGCATGGTCGTGGTGCACGGCACGGTGGAAGCGGAGGTGACGTGAGCGCCGACCAGGTGAACGCGGACGAGGTGAACGCGGACGAGGTGAACGCCGACGAGGTGAGCGCCGACGAGGTGATCGCGGCGCTCGGCCTGGTCGAGCTGCCGGTGGAGGGCGGGTGGTTCGGGCAGTCGTGGCGCTCGCCGGAGGCATCGGCGATCCACTACCTGCTGCGCGAGGGCGAGTTCTCCGGGGTGCACAAGCTCGACCACCTGGAGGTCTACGCCCACCACCAGGGCGCGCCGGTGCGGATGCTGCTGCTGCACCCGGACGGCTCGGTGACCACCCCCGTGCTCGGTCCGGACCTCGCCGCGGGGCAGCGGCCGCAGGTCGTCGTGCCCGCCGGGGTGTGGCAGGCCGGTGAGCCGGACGGTGGGTGGTCGCTCGTCGGCACGGTCGTGGTGCCGCCCTACACCGACGACGTCGTCACGTTCGGTGAGGCCGACACCCTCGCGCCGCGCTACCCCGCGCACGCCGACCTGATCCGCCGGCTGTGCCGCCGCTGAGGCTCAGCCCATCGTCTTCTGGCCGTCGATCGTCTCGCGGATGATGTCCGCGTGGCCCGCGTGCTGCGAAGTTTCCCCGATCAGGTGAAGCACCACGCGGCGGACGGTCCACGACGCGCCCGGCTCGAACCACGGCGCGGCGGGCAGGGGGTGCGCGGTGTCCAGGTCGAGGTCCGCGAGCAGCCGCGCGGTCTTCGCGGCGGTCGCCTCGTAGTCGGCGACCAGGCCCTCCAGCGTCTCGTGCTCCAGCATCCGGAAGCCGTTCTCCCAGTCGCCCTGCTCGCTCTGCATCAGCTCCGCGCCGCCGACCGCGAAGCGCATCCAGGCCTCCTCCACGGTCCGGACGTGCTTGACCAGGCCGCCCAGGGACAGCGCGCTCGCCGTCGGGGTCAGCCGCGCCTGCTCGTCGGTCAGCCCGCGCAGGGTGAACAGGAAGAAGCCGCGGTGCTTGTCGAGGGTCGCCAGCAGGTCGGTCAGCTCGGTCGGGGCGGCGGTCGAGGGCGCGGTGGAGGTGGCGGTGGCGGTGGCGTTCATGGTGGTCCTGTCCTTTCGGTTCGGCGTTGCCGTCACGCTAGGGCCGATCGCGGACACCCGCCGCCCGGAATTCGACGTGAGGTGGAACCGGGTCGGGCGACCTAGGCTCGGCGGTGTGGACCTGCCCGTGATGCCGCCGGTGCGCCCGATGCTCGCCAAGTCCGTGCCGGCGGTGCCGCGCGAACCGGGCCTGCTCTACGAGCCGAAGTGGGACGGGTTCCGGTGCGTGGTGTTCCGCGACGGGGCGGAGCTGGAGCTGGGCTCGCGCAACGACCGGCCACTGACCAGGTACTTCCCCGAGGTGGTCGACGTGCTGCTGGCCGGGCTGCCGCCGCGGTGCGTGGTGGACGGCGAGGTCGTCATCGTCACGCCCGGCGGGCTGAGCTTCGACCTGCTGCAACTGCGGCTGCACCCGGCCGCGTCGCGGGTGCGCAAGCTCGCCGCGGAGACGCCGGCCGGGTTCGTCGCGTTCGACCTGCTCGCGCTGGACGACCGGGACCTGACCGGGACGCCGTTCGGCGAGCGCCGCCGGCTGCTGGAAGGCGTGCTGCGGGACGTGCCGGGGCTGTACCTGACGCCCGCCACGGACGACCCGGACCAGGCCGAGGACTGGTTCACCCGGTTCGAGGGCGCGGGCTTCGACGGCGTGGTGGCCAAGCGCGCCGACCTGCCGTACGAGCAGGACAAGCGGGTCATGTGGAAGGTCAAGCACGAGCGCACGGCCGACTGCGTCGTGGCCGGGTTCCGGCCGCACAAGGACGGCGAGGGCGTCGGGTCGCTGATGCTGGGCCTGTTCGACGACGCGGGCGCGCTGCGGAACGTGGGCGTGGCCAGCAGCTTCAGCGCCGCGCGCCGCCGTGAGCTGCTGGACGAGCTGGCCCCCTACCGGCGGGACGCGCTGGTCGACCACCCCTGGGCGGATTGGGCGGGCGTCGACGCGGCCACGCCCGGCGCGCAGAGCCGGTGGAACCCGACCAAGGCGCTGTCGTGGGAGCCCGTGCGGCCCGAGCTGGTGGCCGAGGTGCGCTACGAGCACGTGCAGGCGGGTCGGTTCCGGCACACGACCCGCCTGGTCCGCTTCCGGCCGGACCGCACGCCGGCGTCGTGCACGTTCGGCCAGCTCGAAGAGGTGCCGCCGGCGGAGCTGCGGGAGCTGTTCGGGCCGTGATGGGGCGGGACGTCAGTTCAGGCTGAGGATGCTCGCGTTCAGCGCGGTCGCGAAGCCCACCCAGGCGAGGTAGGGCACGAGCAGGAGCGCGGCCGGGCGGTGCTTGCGGCCGAACGCCACCACCAGGGCGATGATGACGACGAGCAGCGCCACGATGTCGACCAGCGCCCACCCGTACCGGCCGGCGGCGAAGAACAGGGGCGTCCAGGCGGCGTTGAGGACGAGCTGCACGGCGTACAGGGCCAGTTCGGGGCCCGTGCCGTTGCGCTTCCAGAACAGCCAGCCCGACAGCGCGATCATCACGTACAGCGCCGTCCAGACCGGCCCGAACAGCCAGGACGGCGGTGCCCAGGACGGCGTGCGCAGCTGCTCGTACTCCGCCGAGGAGGACACGGCGGCCAGGGAGCCGATCACCGCGACCGCCGCGACGGCGGCCGCGAACACCGCCAGTCCGACCAGGGGGTGGCGGCGCGTATCCAGGTGGGCCATGCGTCCAGGCTAGGAAGCCCGGTGGGCGCCCGCACGACGGAGAGCGCGGGAGGCCGCCGACCCGGCCGGGTCGTTGCCCCGGGCCACGCCCACCGCCGGTGCCTCGGGGAGCACCGGCGCCCGTCACCCGTCACCCGACGCCTGGCACCCGACGCCCGGCACCCGGCGACCGTCACCCGGCGGCCGTCACCCGGCGGCCTTGGCGGCCTCCCGGAAGGCGTCCACGAGCTGCGGCCACCGGGCGGCCCGGTTGCGGTTGATGGACAGCGGCGAGGGGTGGGGTGCGTTGACCACCTTCAGCTTGTGCCCGCGGCCCGAGAGGGTCCACCCCGTCCCCGCGGGCCTGCCCAGCACCACGACCGCCTTCAGCGCGGTCAGCATCCGCAGCAGCTCCACCAGGTACGGCACGGCCGCGCGCAGGTCGGCGGGCGTCGGCTCGCGGTTGGACAGGTACCAGGGCACCACGTTCCAGCTCAGGCTCACCCGCCGCGACAGGCCGGCCTCGGCCATCGCGGTGAACACGTTGGCGGCGGTCGGGTCGTCGTTGTCCGGCGAGTTCAGGCCCGATCCCGACGAGGCGGACCCGGGTGACTCCAGCAGCAGCAGCACCTTGGAGTTCACCCCGCCGCTCGCCGGGTCGAACAGGGGCACGTCGACCTTGCGCTCGGTGGCGATGCGCTCGGCGAACTCGGTCAGCTTCGCCAGGTGGGGCGCCTTGAGCAGGGCCTTCTTCCGAGCGACGACCACGGGGTTGCGGTGTGCCCTCGGCGTGGAGGGGAAGACGTCCATGGTTGGCTAGCGTTCCCGTCTTGATCAGGTCCGACCATCCGCCGTCCGGGCGGCTCCCCTCCCCGCGCCTGCGCCGGTCAGCCGACGTGGGTGCGCGGCCGCTCCTCCAGCACGCCGTCGACGTAGGTGTCGACCTTCTCGTTGTAGAACGCGACCAGGCCCGCGACCTCGCGGCTCTCCGGCAGCGGGTTGCGGTAGCCCCACACGACGTTGTCGTAGGTCTGCTCCCCCACCACGACCGACCAGTACTCGGCGGTGCCCTTGTAGGGGCAGCTCGTGCGCAGGTCGGTCGGCCGCAGCAGGTCCAGCCGCACGTCGGTCATCGGCAGGTAGTAGCGGGCGGGCAGGCCGGTCTCGAAAAGGACCACCGGGCGGTGCGAGTTCGCGACCTCGACCCCGCCCACCTCGACCCTGATGTGCCTGCTGCTGCGCAACGCGTCCACCCGCGTGTACGGGTCGCGCGGGTGGATGTAGACCGGCTCGTCCTCCTCGAACCACTCGTCCATCGCGTCCCAGTCGAGCCGGACCAGGCCGCGCAACGCCTCCAGCGGCGAGTCCGGGTAGCGCAGCGCCGCGCCGGCGGCGGTGCCGGCCCCGGTCTTGACGTCGAGCACCTCGCCGTCGCCCCGGCTCGGCGACCGCCGCGCCTCCCCGTTCGGCACCAGGGTCGCCCGGACGTCCTCCGCCGGGAAGTAGTACGTGGGGTAGTACGGCTTCTCCCACACCAGCGCCGGTCGCGTGGTGTCCACGACCAGCTCGCCCGCGAGGTAGGCCCGGACCCTCTTCGTCCCGGTCTCCACCCGCACCCGTCCGCGTTCCGCAGCGCTCATGGTGCCGACGCTACGCCCACCGCCGACCCGTTGGCACACCTGGGTTTTCTCCGGGGTTGCCCAACGTCACGGCGCCACCGCCGCGAGCCGCGCCACCTGGGCGGCCCGCGCCGCGCCGATCGACGCGGCCAGCTCGCGGGTCTCCGGGTCCGCGCCGCTGTCGCGCTCGCCCTGGGCCAGCAGCGCCGACTGCTCCAGGTGCTCGCGCAGCTTCTTCGGCAACCCGGAGGGGTCCAGGCGCAGCCCGGCCAGGTCCGCCTCCGACACCAGGCCGGGCATCTGATGGCCGGCGTGCGGGTTGTCGCCCGACAACCCCGCCCGGTCGCGCAACCGCTTCAGGCGCGCCAACTCCTCGCCGTGCGACGCCCTCAGCTCCGCCGCGAACGGCGCGAGCGCGGGCGGCGCGAGGTCGAGGGCGGGCAGGACCTGCTCGTTCATCGGGATCATGAGCTGGATCCACGCCGTGTCGGTGGGGTTGAACGGCGACGAGGACGCCGACGCGGGCGGCGGCACGGGAGCGGTGGCCGGAGCCGGAGCCGGCGCGCACGCGACCAGGAGCAGCAGGGTGGCACCCCAGGGCGCGCGGCGGCGCCCCGGGGTGGCCGGATCGTTCGTCCTCACCGCGGCAACCGGTAGTCGGGCCCGAGGGCGGCTCCGCGCTGCGGCTTGTACTGGTCGTAACCGCGCGGGTCGCACTGCAGGCCGCCGTTGACGCAGTGGCTGACCAGCGCCTGCAACGTGGGCGCGTCCCACGCGTTCATGAAGTCGTAGTGCCAGGTGTACCCGCGCCCGCTGGACAGCCGCACGCGGGACATGTCGCCCGACACCGGGAACGCGATCTTGAACTCCAGCATCGGCACGGGCACCGGGTGCGTCGCCGGGCACACCAGCGTCGTCCGGTCCGGGTAGGCCATGTGCGACTTGTGGTCCGCCGAGTCGAGGTCGCGCCCGTTCCAGCAGCTCGGCGCCTGGTAGCGGATGTTGAGCTGGCTGCCCGGCGGGCAGTAGGACGGGAAGTCCCAGTTGTGCGAGCTGTTGCCGCACTCCCAGCCCTCGACCGCGCCGGGCGCGGTGCGGAACTGGTCCTGCGTCGCCGTGGGGCTGCCCACCACGAACCGGATGCCCGCCGGGAACGAGCGGACGTCCTGGTACTTCAGGATGCCGGACTTGTAGTAGATGACCTGCGGGAAGTCGGGCACGATCAACTGGTCGCCGTTGTAGACCGACGGGAACCAGTACGCCGACTTGTCGTCCGGGGTCCTGCAGTTGGTCTGCCCGGACGACAGCGAGGTGTTCGTGCTGCTCGCGTTGGTCGACTGGTTGCCGAGGAACGTGTGCATGTGCGACGCGCCGGGCAGCCCCGGCGAGACGATCGGGTCGTCGGGCCGGTGCGTGGTGACCGAGCAGTTGGCCTGGAACTCGTGGTGCGTGACCAGGTCGTCGGCCTGCGCCGGCGGGGTGGTGACCGCCAGGGCGGCCGCGAGTAGGCCGGCCGCCGCGGCGACCGACGAGCGAAGTTTCCGGGACACCTTTGTCCTCCTGCCGACGTGGGGAACGTGGCTGGGAGAGCGCTCTCCCAACTGAGGTTGCCCGCTGGGCCGCCGCGGTGTCAAGAGGCCCGTCATTGACAGATCCGTAGTCGGTTCGTAACGTTTCGAGCCGGGTTGAGAGAGCGCTCTCCCGCACTTCGACCCGACAATCCGGCAGGAGACGCCATGTTCCGCCTCCGATCCCCCAGCACGCCGTGGGCCGCGCTGCTGGGGTTCGCCCTCTTCACAGGACTCGCGGTCGTGCCAGGCACCGCGAACGCCGCACCCGTGCTGCTCTCCCAGGGCAAGCCGGCCGCGGCGTCCTCGACCGAAGGCGCGGGCACGCCCGCGTCGGCGGCCGTCGACGGCAACGCGGGCACCCGCTGGGCCAGCGCGTGGAGCGACCCGCAGTGGTTGCGGGTGGACCTGGGCGCCACCTCGACCCTCAGCCGCGTGGAGCTGGACTGGGAGGCCGCGTACGCCACCTCGTTCCAGCTCCAGGTCTCCGCCGACGGCAACGCCTGGACCACCGTCCACACCACGACCGCGGGCACCGGCGGCAGGCAGGGCTTCGACGTCACCGGCTCGGGCCGGTACGTCCGCGTGTACGGCACGCAGCGCGCCAACGGCTACGGCTACTCCCTGTGGGAGTTCCGCGTCTACGGCACGCAGGGCACCGACCCGCAACCGGGCACGGGCGTGCGCGTCACCGGTTCCCAGGGCAACTGGCAGCTCACCGTGGACGGCCGGCCGTGGACGGTGAAGGGGCTGACGTGGGGTCCACCGGCCGCCGACGCGGCGCGGTACATGCCCGAGCTGAAGTCCATGGGCGTCAACACGCTGCGCACCTGGGGCACCGACGGCTCGACCAAGCCGCTGCTCGACGCGGCCGCCGCCAACGGCATCAGGGTGATGAACGGCTTCTGGTTGCAGCCCGGCGGCGGCCCCGGTTCCGGCGGCTGCGTCAACTACGTCACCGACACCACCTACAAGACCGACGTGCTGAACGCCATCAAGCAGTGGGTGACCACCTACAAGGACCACCCCGGCGTGCTCATGTGGAACGTCGGCAACGAGTCCATCCTGGGCCTGCAGAACTGCTACTCGGGCGCGGAGCTGGAGAACCAGCGCGTCGCGTACGCCAGGTACGTCAACGAGGCGGCGCGGGCGATCCACGCCATCGACGCCAACCACCCGGTCACCAACACCGACGCGTGGACCGGTGCCTGGGCCTACCTCAAGGCCCACGCGCCCGACCTCGACCTGTACTCGGTGAACTCCTACGGCAACGTGTGCCAGGTGCGGCAGGACTGGACCAACGGCGGCTACACCAAGCCGTACCTGCTCACCGAGGCCGGGCCCGCCGGCGAGTGGGAGGTGCCCGACGACGTCAACGGCGTGCCCGACGAGCCGACCGACGTGCAGAAGCGGGACGGCTACACGCGGGCGTGGAACTGCATCACCGGGCACACCGGGGTGTCGTTGGGCGGCACGCTGTTCCACTACGGCACCGAGTACGACTTCGGCGCGGTCTGGTTCAACCTGACCCCGGCGGGCAAGAAGCGGCTGTCGTTCTACGCGGTGCAGCAGGCGTTCGGCGGCGCGACGCCGGCCAACACCCCGCCGGTGATCACCGCGATGAACCTGCCCACCAGCGTCGCCGCCGGCGCGCGGCTGGACGTCGACGTGGCCGCGAGCGACCCGAACGGCGACCCGATCACCTGGTCGGCGGCGTTCAACAGCAAGTACGTCGACAACAGCGGCGCGTTGGCGGGCACGCCCGTGCAGGTCAACGGCAACCGGCTGACGGTCACCGCGCCCGACCGGCTCGGCGTGTGGAAGGTGTACGTGATGGCCGAGGACGGCCGCGGCAACATCGGCATCGAGACCAGGTCGGTCCGGGTCGTCGCGCCGCGGCCGGCGGGCGTGAACGTGGCCCTGGACAAGCCCGTCACGGCGTCGTCCTACCAGCAGGTGGGTGACGGCGCCCCCTTCCCGCCGTCGAACGCCGTGGAC
Source organism: Actinosynnema sp. NPDC053489 (assembly GCF_044544865.1). NCBI lineage: Bacteria > Bacillati > Actinomycetota > Actinomycetes > Pseudonocardiales > Pseudonocardiaceae > Actinosynnema > Actinosynnema sp. NPDC053489. Next base: position 45,031 of record NZ_JBITXT010000025.1, read on the forward strand.
GGCAACGCGGGCTCCCGCTGGGCGACCGACTGGTCCGACCCGCAGTGGTTGCGCGTGGACCTGGGCGCGACGACCACGTTCCAGCACGTGCAGCTGGTGTGGGAGGGCGCGTACGGCCGGGCCTACGAGATCCAGGTGTCCGACGACGGCGGCACCTGGCGGTCGGTGTACGGCACCACGACCGGCAACGGCGGCGTCGACTCGATCGACGTCACGGCCACGGGCCGGTACGTGAGGCTGAACGCCACCCAGCGCGGCACGGGCTGGGGCTACTCGCTCTACGAGTTCGGCGTCTACCGGCGCTGAGGCGGCAAGCCGAGGGGGCGGGGGGAGCACGTCCCCCCGCCCCCTCGGCGTTCCCGTCGCCGGGCGCGGCCACCCCGGCGACGGCGCACGGGTGAGGGGCGGGGGGGGGGGGCCCCCCCCGCCCCCCCCCCCCCCCCCGGGGGCGGGGGCCCCCCCCCCCCGCGGGGGGGGCGCGGGCCCCCCCCCCCCCGGGGGGGGGGGGGGGGGCCGGCCCCCCCCCCCCCCCCGGCGCCCCCCGCCACCGCGTCCGGGCGGGTCCGGGC
>NZ_JBITXT010000026.1:0-24354 GCF_044544865.1 Actinosynnema sp. NPDC053489
CCTTCCGAGCCACCGCGCGGCAGACACGCCATCAGCCACACCCCATCGCCCTGGGCATCCGGGGCACCAACCCCGAACAACATCAACCTTAGGGACTGCCATGGGTGATCCGATCGTGGTCGGGGTGGACGGTTCGCGCTCGGCGTCGCGGGCCGTGCGGTGGGCCGCGGCGGAGGCCGCCCGGCACCGCGCGCCGCTGCGGCTGCTGCACGCCTACCTCGTGCCCCAGCGCGGCTACCCGGCCGCGGTGCTGACCGGCCGCGAGGTGCGGGAGGCGTTCGAGGAGCAGGGCAGGCGGTGGCTGGAGGCGGCGGCGGACGACGTGCGCGACCTCGTGCCGGACGTGGGGACGTCGGTGGTCCGGGAGCAGCCCGCCGCGGCCCTCGTCGCCGCGTCCCGGGACGCCCGGCTCGTCGTGGTCGGCTCGCAGGGGTTGGGCGGCTTGCTGGGGCTGGTCGTGGGGTCGGTGGCGGTGTCGGTCGCCGAGCACGGCCGCTGTCCCGTGGTCGTCGTGCGGGACCGGCAACCGGACGCCGGGCCGCCGGACACCGGGCCGGTGGTGCTGGGCGTGGACGGCTCGCCGGCGGGGGAGGCGGCGGTCGGGTTCGCGTTCCGGGCGGCGTCGGCGCGAGGGGCCGCGCTCGTCGCCCTGCTGGCGTGGGTGCCGCTGCTCGCGGACACCCCTTACGCCGACCGCGTCCGGGTCGACTGGGACGCGGTGGAGGACGAGCAGCGGCAGGCCCTGGCGCAACGCCTGGCCGGGTGGCAGGAGGAGTACCCCGACGTCGTCGTCGAACGGCGGCTGGTGCGCGAACGCCCGGCGAAGGCCCTGGTGGACGCGAGCGGTGACGCGCAGCTGCTCGTGGTGGGCACGCGGGGGCTGGGCGGTTTCAAGGGCATGCTGCTGGGCTCCACCAGCCAGGCGTTGATCCGCCACGCGCCGTGCCCGCTGGCCGTCGTGCGACCCGACGACGCGTCGGGGTGACGTCCACCCGCCACCGGCGGTGATCTTCGGGCATGATCGCACCCGCGAGGCGAACGCCTCGGTCCGTACCGGCGAGGCGGCGGGGGAGCGGAATGGTCGCAGTGCTCGGCGGTCTGCGGGACAACCGCGACCTGGCGGTGCTGGTGGGCGGGTCCGGCGTGGCCGGTCTCGGGGCGCAGCTCACCCTGGTGGGGTTCACCACGGCGCTGGCGTCCTCGGGCGCGTTCGCCGTCGCGGGGCTGTTCGTGGCCGTCGCGCTCGGGGCGGTGCTCGGCGCGCCGGTCGCGGGGTGGGCGGTCGACCGGTTCCCGCACCGCCTGCTGCTGTCGGTGGCGGTGTTCGCCCAGGTGCTGCTGCTGGTCGCACTGCTGTTCGGGCACGAGCGACCGGTCGTGCTGTTCGCGCTGGTGACGGTGCTCGGCGTGGGCGACGCCGTGATGCGCACGTGCGCGTCCGGGCTGATCGGGCTGGTCACCGACGCGGCCGACGGGCACACCGCGTGGTCGACGGCGCAGAACGCCGGTTCCGTGGCGGGCATCGTGCTCGGCGGGGTGATCGCGGCCGGGCCGGGCGTCGAGTGGGCCGTGATGCTGAACGCGGTGGCGGCGTTCGCGCACCTGGCGCTCGTGGTCCTGGTGCTGCGGGTCGACCGCGACCCCCGGCAGGACGCCGGCGGGGCCGCCTCGGACGGGCAGTGGAGCGGCTGGGTGCTGCTGCGCAGCGACCGGCTGCTGCTCGGCCGGGTCGCCGCGCAGGCGGTCGTGGGCTTCGCCGTGGCCATCGCCCTGGTCAACGAGGTGTTCCTGGTCCTGGGCCCGATCGGCGGCAACGCGTTCACCTACAGCGCGGTGCTCGCGTGCTGGACGGCGGGCCTGCTCGTCGGCCCGCACCTGAGCCGCCGCCTGGTGACGCCGCGCGCGATGCTGATCGCCTTCGCCGTCGCGAACCTGGTCCTCGCGGCGGCCCTGGCGGCGCCCGCGCGGCTGCCGCACCTGGTGGTGAACGCGGTCGCCTGGCTGGTGGCGGGGGTGTGCGGCTCGGTGCAGAACGTGACGTTGAACGGCCTGGTGCGGGAGCGGACGTCCGAAGCGGTGCGGGGGCGCGTCCTGGCCACGGTCGGCGCGGTGACCGCGTGCGCGGGGGTGGTGGGCATCCTGCTGGCGGGTGCGGTGGTCGGCGCGGCGGGCCCGTTGTCGTCGCTGACGGCGGCGTCGGGGTTCGCGCTGGCCGCGGCCCTGATGGCGGTCGTGGCGGTGGTGCGGCGGGATCACCTGCGGGCTTCGGTGGCGACCCCCGACCTGGACCGCGCGACGCGCTGACCCACCGGGAAAACCGGTTGCCCGGCCTCGCGCCGGGTGAACATCATGTCGCCCATGACTCGGTGAGCAGTGGTGCCGCTCGAAGCCCCGACGCCGTGACCGGCGCGGGCTTCCGTCACGCGACGTGGATCGCCACGTCGTGCCCGTGGTCGTGCTCCCGCGGCGGGAGCCGGCCGCACGCCACCGCACCTCCGGGGACCGCCGCGGCACAGCGCTGCCGTGCGCCTCCCCTCGCACGTCTCGGAGTTCACCGACTCATGAATCCCGTTCGCGACACCCGTGTGCCCGTCGGAAGCACCGGCGCAAGCACCGGCATCGACCGCAAGGCCCTGTGGGCGGTCACCGAACTGGGGCTGCCCGCCATCGTCAAGGCGTGCACCTCGTGCCGGTCGACGCGGCACCACCCCACCGGCAAGTTCCGCGTCAACGCCGGCGGCAAGCTGCTCGACGTCTGGCTGCTGGTGTCCTGCGAGTCGTGCGGCCGCACGTCCAAGATCACCGTTCACGAGCGCACGCACGTGCGGGCGCTCGACCACGACCGGCTGCTGCGGTTCGAGGGCAACGACGCGGCCGCCGTGCGGGAGCTGGTGGTCTCCGGCGCGTTCCGGCTCGACTGGGCCGGCACCTGGGCGCTGGCCACGGACATGCCGTTCTACGACCTGGCGGCCGATCCGGGGCCGCTCGAGGTCGTGGTCCGGTTCGAGCTGCCCGTGCCCGTGCGGGTGGAGCGGCTGCTCATGGCCGGGTTCCGGTTGAGCCGCGGTGCCGTGCGGGGCCTGGTGGGCTCGGGGCGGGTGCGGCTGCCCGTGGCGGTCGACGCGAAGGTGCGCGCCGACTTCACCTTCGTCGTGGCGGCGACGAGCCCGCCCGCAGCTCCGTGAACTTGTCAATGACTAGATCGCGGTAGGCTGCCGGGGTGCCCACGCAACGCCCGTACCACCACGGAGACCTGCGCCGCGCCGTCCTGGACGCGGCCGTCGAGGTGATCGGCGAGCACGGCCCGGCCGGGGTGGGTCTGCGCGACCTGGCCCGCCGGGTCGGCGTTTCGCACGCCGGTCCCGTGCACCACTTCAAGGACAAGGCCGGCCTGCTGACCGCGCTCGCCGTCGAGGGCTTCACGCTCCTGGCGGACGCCTTGGACGCGACCGCCGCGGAGGGTGGCGACATGGTGGAGATGGGCGCGGCCTACGTGCGCTTCGCCACCGATCACCGCGCCCACTTCGAGGTGATGTTCCGCCCCGACCTCCACCACCCCGGGGACCCGGCCCTCGCGCGGGCGCAGGACCGGGCCCGGGCGGCGCTGACCGCCGCCGTCGGCGACCGGCCGGACTCCGAGCTGTCGAGGATCGCCGCGTGGTCGCTGGTGCACGGCTTCGCGACCCTGTGGAACACGGGAGCCCTCGCCCGGGCCGACCGCGACCCGGTCGCGGTGGTCCGCTCCTTCGCCGGCCGCCTCGTCCTCTAGGGCAGGTTCTTCTCCAGCGCCACGAGGTACGCCTTCACCCGGTGGTCGCGGACACCGTCGCTCGCGGGCGCGAACGGGTCGGCGGCCAGGCCCTTGCCGCGGTCGAGCAGGCCGGACACCGCCGGCGCCGACTCGCGGACCCGGCCGGTGGAGTCGATGTGGCGCAGGGCGGCGACGTGGTGGAACGGCGGTGCCGGCGGCACCCGCGCGACCACGTCGTTGTTGTTGACCACGCGGAAGGTGCGGCCCGCCAGGGCCTTGTCGTAGGCGTCCGCCAGCGACTTGTCGCAGGTGCGCGGTTGGCCGAAGGTGTAGACGCCCCGCGCCGCCAGGCGGGGGTCCTCGAAGTGCAGCCGGGCGGCGGCCAGCATCGCCAGCGCCCCGCCGAGGCCGTGACCGGTGAACCAGATCGTCCGCTCGTCGTCGCGCAGCTCCTCGACGGCCCGCAGCACCGACGGGAACACCGCCCGCAGCGCCTCGGCGAAGCCGTAGTGCACCAGACCGGTCTTCGCCGGACCGGGCCGCGGCGGGGTGGTCGTGTCCGACAGCCAGTCCCGGAGCCGGGCCGGTTCCGTGCCGCGGAACGCGGTCACGACCATCCTCCGGTCCGCCATCGTGTACGCCTGCGCGTCGCTGAGGGCGAACGGCGGCTCGAAGACGGCCGCGTGGTGCCGAACCCGGTCGAACCCCCACTCGGCCGCGGTGGCCTCGATCCGGTCGCGGTCGTGGTAGGCCAGCTCGGCGGCCTTGGCCATGCAGTACGCCTGCCGGGCGTCGTACCCGGTGGCGCGGTGGTTCAACGTCGGCGCGGACATCGTCATCCTCATCACGGCGGCCCGGTGCGGGCGGCGTCCCGCCGCCCGCACCCCGTGCGTACCTCCGCCGTCGGCCACCGCGCCACCGGGGCCGTCGAGGTTCATCCGACGGGGACCCGCCGTCACCCGCTCCGGAGCGTCCGGTCGGCGGAGCGGGCCGCCAGGATCGGCAGGAAGCCGTGCACCTTGGCCTGCGCGGAGAGGCGTCGGTAGGCGTCGGTGACGGTGCGGCGGACGGTCTGGTAGCCGATGCGGCCCGCCAGGCGGCGGGTCACCTCCTCGGCGGCCTGGTCGAGCTGCTTCTCGATCGGGACCTGCAGTCGGCGCGGGTCGCGCACTCGGTGTCCTTCAACGTTCTCCACCACGGGAGACCTCCCACTGTCGCGGAATCACAGGAGGGATCGCCGCGCAGGGTGAACGGACGGCGAAGTCGAGGTGTACCCGCGATGAACGAACCGGCACGGCGGGTAATCGCTTGTCGGTCGCGCGCGGCCCGCCGATGATGCGCCCATGACCCTGGGCGGCGAAGGCGCCACGGAACGGGCGAGGTGCCGTGCGCAGGCCGAGGTCGCCGATGCCGTCGCCGTGGTGCTCGTGGAGGGCGTCAGCGACCAGATCGCGGTGGAAGCGGCGGCGGTGGGGCTCGGTCGGGACCTCGCCGCGGAGCGGGTGGTGGTCCTGCCGATCGGTGGGGCGCACGCGATCGGCCGGGTGCTGAGGACGTTGGGTCCGCCGGTTCGCCTCGCCGGTCTGTGCGACCTGCGCGAGGAGGACGTGTTCCGGCGCGGGCTGGCCGCGGCGGGGGTCGGGTCGCCCCGCACGCGCGCGGACCTGGAACGCCTCGGGTTCCACGTGTGCGACGAGGACCTGGAGGACGAGTTGATCCGCGCCGTGGGGACGGCCGGGGTCGAGGAGGTGCTGGACGCGCACGGCGACCTCGGCGCGTTCCGGTTGATGCGCGACCAACCCGCGTGGCGCGGTCGTGAGCCGGGTGCGCAGCTGCGGCGGTTCCTGGGCAGTGGTGCCCGCCGCAAGCTGCGCTACGCCCGGCTGCTCGTGGAGGCGGCCGTGGCCCGGGACACCGTGCCGCGACCGCTCCGCGCGCTGCTCGACGCCGTCTGACGCCGGCTGGTCAGGTGACCTTCGGGTGGACCTGGGTCTCCCGGCCCGTGACGGCGTCGATCGCGAACACCCGCTCGACCCGCGGGTTGTGCTGCAAGGTCGGGAAGTCGGTCAGCTCGATCTCGTCGTCGTGGTTGGGGCCGACGAGGACGTAGACGTCGCCGTTCGCGCTGCGTGCCGGGGCGGCCGCCACGGTGTCCGACAGCGCCGGCTCCGGCTGGTCGGCGGTGCCCGGCTCGTCGTCGCGGGGGTCGAGGTTGGTCAGGAACTCGGCGAGGTCCATGAGGGAGTGCCGCTGACCCTGGGCGTCGATGGTGTCGCCGGCCCAGAAGAACGAGCCCTCGCCCTTGGTGGCGAGGATGTCGCGGATGTTCTCCTGCCAGCGCTCGCCCTGCGCGGCGGGGAGGTCGCGCAGGTCGAGGCACGGCGTGCCGTCGATCGAGGTGATCGGGAAGCCGTGCCGCTCGCGCTCCGACCGGACCACGTGCTCCGGGCCGGGGTCGGTGTCGTGGTCGTCGCGGTCGGTGTGGTGGTCGCGGCCGTGCTCGCCCCGGTCTTGCGGTTCGTGGTCGCCGTGGTGTCCGGGCTTGTGCTCGCCGGGGTGGCGGTCGCGGTCGTCCCGGTGGCCGGGGGCGTCGGGTGCCGTGTCGGCCGGCGCGGTCCCGTCACCGGCCGACCCGGCACCGCCGCCTCCGGGGGTGTGGGCGACGGGGTCGGGGACGTCGGGGAACTTGGGTACGGGCGCGGGCTGTGGGGTGGATTGCGGGGTGGGGGTGCCGCCGGACGGGGCGGTGCCGCCGCCTCCCGGCGCGTGGGCGACGGGATCGGGGACGTCGGGGAACTTGGGCAGCGGCGCGGGCTGCGGGGTCGTGCCGCTCCCGGTGGTGGTGTCCGGCTGCTTGAACAGGTCCTTGGGCACCTCGGGGATGGGCGGCGTGGCCGGTGGCGTGCCTGCGCCTGAGGTGGTGCCGCCGCCGGGGGTGTGGGCGACCGGGTCGGGGATGTCGGGGAATTTGGGCACGGGTGCTGGCTGTGGGGTGGTGCCTGCCCCTGAGGTGGTGCCGCTGCCGGGGGTGTGGGCGACGGGGTCGGGGATGTCGGGGAATTTGGGCACTGGTGCGGGCTGTGGGGTGGTGGCCGTGCCTGAGGTGGTGCCGCTGCCGGGGGTGTGGGCGACGGGGTCGGGCACGTCCGGGAACTCGGGCACGGGTGCGGGCTGCGGCGTGGGAGTCGTGCCGGCGCTCGTGCCCGTGGAGCCGGAGGGTCCGCCGCCGCTCGAAGTGCCGCCGCTGCCTCCGGGGGTGTGCGCGACGGGATCGGGGACGTCGGGGAACTCGGGTACCGGTGCGGGCTGCGGGGCGGCGCTCGCGCCTGTCGTGGAGCCGGAAGGCCCGCCGCTCGAAGTGCCGCCGCTGCCTCCCGGCGCGTGGGCGACCGGGTCCGGGACGTCGGGGAACTCGGGCACGGGTGCGGGCTGCGGGGTGGTCTCGGCACCGGTGCCCGCGGTGGAGCCGGAGGGGCCGCCCCCGCTCGAACTGCCGCCCGAACTGCCGCCACCCGAACCGCCGCCCGAACCGCCCCCGCCTCCGGGCGCGTGCGCGACCGGGTCGGGCACGTCCGGGAACTCCGGCACCGGCGCGGGCTGTTGCGCGGACTGGGCGGCGGAGGTGGTGGTCGCGTCCGGGGTGCCGTTGGTGGCCGGTGGTTGGGTGGCCGGCGGTTGGGTGGCCGGCGGTTGGTTGGTCGGTGCGCCGCCCTGCGACCGGGTGTCCGCCGTCGGCCCGGACGGGGTGTTCGCGGACTCCGCGCTGGGAAGGCCCTCGGCCGGTGGCACGGGTGGGCCTTGCGTGGCCGGCGCGGGGCCCGGACCGCCTGACGGCGCGCCCTGCGGCCCGTCGGCCGGTTCGTTCGGCTGGATCTTGCCGAACTGCTCGCCGTTCGCGCGGTCCGCTTCCTGGTGGGTCTGCGCGGTCGCCCGCACGCCCTCGCCGACCTGGCCCAACGTCGAGGCGGCCTGACCGGTCAGCTCGACGGACCGGCGCAGGGAGCCGTTGAACGCCTCGGCGGCGAACGTGCCCGCGGTGCCGAACGCGGTGCCGGCCAGCGCCTGCCCGGACAGCGTCGACGAGACCTCCTGGTAGCCGGTGCGCAGGTCCTCGGCCCGCTGCCGGAGCGCGTCCATCGCGGACGGGTCCATCGTGAATCCGGAGTCGCCGCCGGGCGGTGGCGTGGTGAGCGTGGGGGTGACCATGGCATTGCCTTCCGCGGAACGCAGGGGAGTGGACGGGCGGGGACGGTCGTGCCTACTCGGCTTCCTCGACCCTGTGGACCGTCGTGTAGTGCACCGGGGACGCCGGCTGGAGCGGTTGCGCGTACTCGACCAGCGGCCGGGCCTGCACGGCGTGGCGGGCTTCGAGGTGGGTGGTCGGCAGCAGGGGTTGGGCCTCGACGCGGGCGGCCTGCATCATCGGTTCGGCCGGCATCGCCTCGACGCGTGACGCCTGCATCATCGGCTCGGCGGTCACGGCCTCGACGCGCGACGCCCGCATCATCGGCTCGGCGGGCACGGACTCCATCCGGGCGGCCTGCATCATCGGTTCCGCCTGCACCGCCTCGACCCGCGACGCCCGCACCATGGACTCTCCCTGCAAGGCGTGCCGCGGCTCCTCCGCCACCACGCCCGTGCGCAGCAGCGCGTGCGACTCCTCGACCGCCCGCCCCGCCGCGACCGGACGAAGCGCCTCCGACTCCGGCACCGCGGCACCCGTGGCCCGCCCGGCGTGCGCCTCCTCGACCGCGAGCATCCGCCGCGCCACCATGGGCCGCGTCGCCGTCTCACCGCCGGCCGCCGCCTCGTAGCGCTCCCAACCCCGCGCCACCTCGTCGGAGATGGCGTCGAGCTGCTTCATCCGGTCGACCTGGCGGGTCAGGGCCGCGTTCAGGTCCTCCATCTTGGCCGCGATGTCGGCCCCGAGCCGGCTCGCGCCGGCCACCACCCCGCCCAGGAACACCGCGATGGACGCGCCGAACGTGGCCGGCGCGAACGCGTAGGCCTGGATCGCCCCGGGCACCAGCGAGTCCGAGTACCGGCCGACGCTGTAGAGCACGGCCTCGCGCAACGCCTGCACCATCGCGCCGGTGTTCTCGACCACGACGCCCTTCACGGCCACCGCGTCGGCCAGCACGACCAGCTCGTCGCCCAGCGCCTCCATGCTGGTCTGGTAGGCGTCCCGGGCCTTCCCGGTCCACCCCTCGGGCTTGGCCAGCGTCTCGCGCTGCGACCCGGCCAGCTCCCGCATCCGCTCCGCCGCCGCGCGGATGGCGTCCGCGGTCGCCCGCACGCCCTGCGGGTCGCCCTGCAACCGGTCGATCGGCTCGCGCAGGAACGCCACGTAGTCGACCGCCCAGCCGGCCACGCCGCGCAGGCTCGCGAACGGGTCGTCGGGCACCTGCCCGCCCGTCGGCAGCCCCACCACGGACTGCGGCTCGGCCTTCGCCTCCTTGCCGATCGCCTCGACCCGCCCGCCCGCATCCGTCCCGACCACGGCTTTCCTGAGCTGCGTCGGTGCCACCTCGGCGGTGCCTGTTGCCATGAGCCGGGACCTTCCTCGAAACCGAACGCCGAACGCCGGACGCCTGACGCCGGCAGTCAAGTGATCGCCGCCAACGCCGCGCCAACGCCGACCTAACGATCACCGCCGTTCCGCCGACAGCGGAACGGTGATCCCGACCGCCCCGACCTGCGCCAGGATGACCCCATGGCGGACGTCCTCCCCTTCCACCGCAGGCGCGACCACGAGCCGGAACCGCTGTGGCGGGACCTCCTGGGCCGGTCCCTGCGCGCCGCCCGGGAAGACCAGGGCAGCCGCCTGGTCGACGTGGCCGAGCGCGCCGGCATCTCGCCGCAGTACCTCTCCGAGATCGAACGGGGCCGCAAGGAGCCCTCCAGCGAGATGATCGCCGCGGTGACCGGGGCGCTCGGCGTCGACCTGGCCGACCTGCTCGCCGGCATCGCGGGCGACGTCCGCGGGCGGCGCGGCGCGGGCCCCGCAGTCGGTCGCCGCCCCGCGGGGCCCGTGCTCATGGCCGCCTGACCGTCACCCGCGGTGCTCCAGGACGTGGTCGGCCAGCCCGTAGCGGACCGCGCTCGCCGCGTCGAACACCCGGTCCCGGTCGGTGTCGTGCCGCAGCTCCGCGACCTCGCGGCCGGTGTGCAGCGACAGGATCTCCTCCAGCTGCGTGCGCACCCGCACCACCTCGTCGGCCTGGAGGATGAGGTCCGGGATCGCGCCGCGCCCCTGCGCCGCCGGCTGGTGCAGCACCACCCTGGTGTGCGGCAGCACGAACCGCCGCCCGGCCGCGCCGGCCGCCAGCAGCACCGCGCCGGTCGCCACGGCCTGCCCGACGCACGTCGTCACCACCGGTGCCCTGACGTAGCGCATGGTGTCGTACAGCGCGAGCATCGCCGCCGGGTCGCCGCCCTCGTTGTTGATGTAGAGGTTGATCTCCCGGTCGGGGCTGTCCGCCTCCAGGTACAGCAGCTGCGCGATGAGCGCGTTGGCCACGCCGGAGTCGATCGCCGTGCCGAGGTAGACGATCCGCTCCGACAGCAGGTGCGAGTACACGTCCATGATCCGGTCACCGCCCGCGCCCCGGCTGACCACGTTGGGGATGGTGTAGGTGCTCACGCGCGCACCCCCGCCACCGAGCCGAGGCCCAGCTCGTGCGTGCGCACGGGCACGACCTGGTCCAGGCTGCGCACGACGTGGTCGATGAAGCCGTACTCCAGCGCCTGACCGGTGGTGAACCAGCGGTCGTGCAGGGAGTCGGTGAAGATCCGCTCGACCGGCTGCCCGGTGTCCTCGGCGATCAGGCCCAGCACCGTGTCGCGGGTGTGCCGCAGGTCGTCGGCCTGCACCTCCACGTCCACGGCCGAGCCGCCGATCCCCGCCGAACCCTGGTGCATCAGGATGCGGGCGTGCGGCAGCGCGTAGCGCTTGCCCGGCGTGCCCGCGGACAGCAGGAACTGCCCCGCGCTGCACGCCAGGCCCAGCGCGAGCGTGGCCACGTCGCACGGCACGAGCCGCATCACGTCGCGGATCGCGAGCATCGCCGGCACCGAGCCGCCCGGCGAGTGGATCCACAGCGCGATGTCGCGCACGGGGTCCTCGGCGGCCAGCGACAGGAGCTGGGTGGTCAGCACGGTCCCGTTGTCGTCGTCCAGCGGGCCGTCGAGGACGAGCACCCGTCGGCTGAAGAACCGGTCGCGGAGTCGGTGGTCGAACGTGGGCTGCTTGTGGTCGCTCATGCCCTCGACCATGCCGACACCGGGGCGCGCCCGGCCCGCCGCGCTGCCGTGGGCGGATCAGCCCTCGGCAGGACCGGTGCTCAGCGGCCGGTCACGCAGCAGCGCCTCGACGTCCACCCGGCGCTGCCGCCACGCCCGCACCCCCAGCGCGGTGGGGAACGCGGCCGTCACCGCCGACCCGACCACGACCAGGAACGCCGACGCGAGGTTCACCCCCGCGATGATCGTCACGAGGCCGACCGCGTAGGTGAGCACCAGGGCCGAGGCGAACAGCACCCGCCTCGGGACCCGGAGCCGGGAGCGGCCGCGGGTGAGCCGGGCGACGAAGCGGGGATCGTCGTCGAGCAGCTGCCGTTCGATCTGCGCGAGGGCGCGTTCCTCGTGGTCCGGAAGTCCCATCTGCCACCACCTCCGCGTCGGGTTGCCCGTTCTCGGATTCCCAGTGTGACCGGGATGAGACCGAAACGCTATCAAGTCGGAGCCGTCGCGCAAGTGATGAGAACCGGCACCGGCGAGGCGCGACGACCCGCCGGTGCGCGGGGGCCCGACGGCGGCGCGCGCACCGTGCGGGTGCCCGGCCGCGCGGGCGCCGGCGGGGGACCGCCGACGCCCGCGGTGGCCTCAGCAGGCCGGCTCACCCGAGGGTGCGGTGAGGGTGGTGCCCAGCCGGACGATCCAGTCCTCGGTGCCGTCGGGGGACTTGAAGAACCTGTTGTGGCCGGGCGCGTAGACGCCGTTGCCGTCGTTGCGCTGGAACACCGGGTTCGGCGACTTGGTCCAGTGCGACCGGTCGAGCGGGTCCGTGCCGGTCAGCGTGAGCAGCCCCAGCTCGTAGTCCGGGCCCCAGCACGCGCCGGCCGAGTACGCGATCATCGTCTTCCCGTTGTGGTACAGCGGCTCTGCGCCCTCGTTGACCGCCCCGGTCCGGGATTCCCAGGCCGGGGTCGGCCGACTGATCGTGCGCCGCGCGCCGCTGATCGTGTACGGGTTGGCCAGCGGGGTGATGGTCAGCGACTGCGTGCCGTCCATCGCGCTGCCCATCGGGTACAGCTCGCCGTCGTGCTGCAGGATGCTCGGGTCCAGCTCCCACGTGCCGTCCAGGTCGGCCTTGAAGGTGCGGGGGCCCATCGGGTCGGTGCCCGACGACTCCAGCACGTGCAGGCGTTGCGTGGGGTTGTGGTCGGCCACGTTCTGCCCGGCCACGTAGTACAGGTACCACCGGCCGTTGAGCAGGTGGAACTCCGGCGCCCACATGTTGCGGCACCCGTTGGGCCGGTTGAGGGTGAAGACGACCGCGTCGGCGGCGGTGGCGAGGCCCGCCGGCGTCCGCGACCGGCGCGTGCTGATGGTCGAGTTCCAGGTCGTGGTGGCGAGGTGGTGGTAGCCGTTGTAGTGCTGCCACCACTGTTCCGGTTCACCAGCACGTAGGAGGCGTTGGTGTCCACCGCGGCCGCGGTGGCGGTGGGTGGCAGGGCCGAGGTGGTCCCGCCGGGGAGGGTGGCGGCGGCCAGGAGGACGACAGGTCCCCGGACCGCTGCTCCGATCGTTGCCAAGGTCTGCTCCCTGCGCCGTTGCACGGAAGTTCGCGGATGTCCCGACCGGGGGTCCTCAGCCGACGTACGGCCAGGCCGCCGAGTCCCAGAGCAGCCAGTTGACGCCCAGCAGCGACGTGCCGTTGTCGGCGTAGTAGTGGTAGACGAGGATGTCGTGGTCGGTGTCGCCGAACACGTCCTGGTGGCCGGGCCCGTGGACGCTGCCCTGGCCGGCGAGGACCTCCGTGCCGCCACCGGCGGTCAGCGCCCGGCCGCTCCGGTCGGTGTAGGGGCCGTTGACGCCGGTGGAGCGCCCGACCATGACGCGGTAGGTGCTCGACGCGCCGCGGCAGCAGTAGTCGAACGACACGAACAGGTAGTAGTAGCCGCCGCGCTTGACGATGTTCGGCGCTTCGATCGGACCGCCGTTGCGGCCGGCGAGGGACAGGAAGGTGCCGTCCGCGCGCAGCCCGGTCGCCGGGTTGAGCGAGATCGTCTTGATGCCCGACCAGAACGAGCCGAAGCTCAGCCACCAGCGGCCCTGGTCGTCCACCACCAGGTCGGGGTCGATGGCGTTGAAGTCGTCCGACGTGCGGGACTCGATCACCAGGCCCCGGTTGGTCCACGTGCCGGAGTTGCCCGACGGGCTGGTGGCCAGGAAGATCGCCGAGCGGTTCGAGCCGAACGACGACGCCGAGTAGTACAGGTAGTACTGGCCGTTGCGGTAGGAGATGTCCGGCGCCCACAGGTTGCGGCCGCCGTTGGTGTAGGTGCTCGTCCACGGCGCGCCGCCCGGGAACGCCGAGCCGGCGTTGCGGAAGGCGGTGCGGTCGGTGGAGGTCTTCAGCGCGATGTCGTTCCCGGTGTGCGCCACGAGGTAGGTGCCGTCGGGGCGCTTGACCACGCTCGGGTCGTGCACGCCGACGTCGCCGGTGACGCGGCCCGGCGCGGGGTAGGCCGACGCGTGCGGCGCCATCGCGACCGTCACGACGGCGGTGGTGAGCAGGGTCAGGGCGAGCTTGCCCAGTGCCGTCCTCTTGGGCGCCGTCCTCTTGGGTGCCGTTCTGCTGGGTGCCGTTTCCAGGGCTGCCACGGTGTCCTCTGATCGTCGGGGTACGGGTGGCGGCGGCGTGCGCCGGCAGGACCCGGTCCGGGCGCGGGAGGTGCGCCGTGGCGGCAGGACCGATCTGGGTGCGCGTCGAAGACGATACGAGAGGTGATCGGCGATGGGCAAGGTTTGATTGTTATCGCTAACAGAAGCTCCGAGAACGCATCGGTTCGCCTCTGAATCGCTAACAACCTGTTTGAACAGTGGTTTTACTCTCGGTCATCTTGCCGACTCCAGCGATGTCGAACGTTTGTTGTTATCGACCACATATGCCTCGGCGGGGGTAACCGCGAGTCGGGCGACCGGTGACCTCCGGCGGCTCGGCGCGCGGTGGTGTTAGCGGTTCACGGAGCCGTCTGGCAGGCTGGGGAGGGACCCACCGGGTCCGCCAGACCGCCGTCGACGGCAGTGAGCCGGGGATTCGAGTGAGGTGGAGGCGCCCGCGCGGGGGCCGAAGTAGTCGTGGAGACCAGTCCTGCGGTCCGGGGTACCGGGAGCGCGGCCGACGCCGGGTGGCTGTCCGCCCCCGTCCCGGCCGTGCTCGTCGACGTCACGGGCGTCGTGCGGGCGGTGAACGGGGCCGCGGGACCGGTGTTGCCCGGGGCGCGGCCGGGCGTGGCGCTGGCCGACTGCGCGGACTGGCTCGACCGGGCCCACCGACGGCCCGACGCCGGGTCCGCGCACGGCCCGCTCGGCGAGCGCAGCTTCGAGGCGCACCCCGCCCGCCACGACGACGGCTCGGTGACGTGGTGGCTGGTGGACGACACCGACGTGCGGCTGGCCCGGGAGGCGCTGCGCGTCGAGCAGGAGCGCACCGCCGTGCTCGGCGAGGTGTCCTCGGCCCTGCTGACCTCGCTCAACCCCGAGCGGTGCATGCGGATCACGGCGGAGCTGGCGGCCGGTCACCTCGCCGACGCCGCCTGGGTCGTCGCGCCCGGCAGCCGGCACGAGCACTCCGTGACGTGGTGCGTGCGCGGCGGCGAGGCGGTGCACGAGCGGCTGCCCATCGACCCCCGTGACGTGGCCGGGCTCGCGGAGGCGTTGCAGGGCTTCCCGCCCGTGCCGTCGCGCTGGATCGAGCCGTCCTCCGCGCCCGCCTGGCTGGTGCCCGACGGGTTCGGCGACGTGGGCTCGATCGTGGTCACGCCGCTGCCCGGCCACGGCGTGCCGGCGGGCGCGCTGGTGCTGCTGCGCCGCACCGAGCAGCAGGCGTTCAGCGACGAGGAGGAGTACTTCGCGCGGCTGTTCGCGGCCCGCGCGGGCGTGGCGATGTCGGCCGCCCGGATGTTCGCCCAGCAGCTCTCGATCACCGAGACGCTGATGCGCGAGCTGCTGCCGCCGACGCTGCGGGCCGTCGACGGGGTGGAGTTCGCGGGCCGCTACCGGCCGGCGAACGACCACGAGCGCGTCGGCGGCGACTTCTACGACGTGCACGAGCTGGAGACCGGCGAGTCGCTGGCCGTGCTCGGCGACGTGTGCGGCAAGGGCCTGGAAGCCGCGGTGATGACCGGCAAGGTCCGCTCCACCCTGCAGGCGCTGCTGCCGCTGGCGGGCGACCACCGGCGGATGCTGGAGCTGCTCAACGGCGCGCTGCTCAGCTCGCACCACACCAAGTTCGTCACGGTCGTGCTGGCGTCCGCGGCCCGCGTCGGCGCCGACGTCCGGTTGCGCGTGACCACCGGCGGGCATTTGCCGCCCCTCGTCGTGCGGACGACCGGCGAGGTGCACGAGGTGCCCACGCGCGGCACGCTCATCGGGGTGCTCCCCGAGGTCGACGCCGTGACCGCCGAGGTCCTGCTGGCGCCCGGCGAGACGTGCCTGTTCTACACCGACGGGATCACCGAGGCGGTCGGCGGGCCGCTCGGCGACGAGATGTTCGGCGAGGACCGGTTGCGGCGGGCGCTCGCGGACTGCGCCGGCATGCCCGCGGACGCGGTCACCGAGCACGTGCACATGGTCGCGTCGCAGTGGATCGGCGGTGGGAGCCACGACGACATCGCCGTGCTCGCGATCACCGCGCCGCGCGGCAGGCACCTGAGCGCGGTGGCCGACCGGGAGGCGACGCCGGCATGAGCACGATGACCCTCGACGCGAGCGCCTGCGCCCAGCGGCTGTGGGACGCCGTCGTGGACGGCGACGAGGACCGGGCCTCGGAGATCGCCCTCGCCGCCCTCGCCGGGGGCCTCGACCCCGAGGTGCTGCTGCTCGACGTGGTCGGCGCGGTGCAGCGGCGGGTCGGCGCGGAGTGGGCGGCCAACCGGCTGACCGTCGCCCAGGAGCACGCGGCCACCGCGATCAACGAGCGCGTGGTCGCCGCGGTGGCCGCGAACGCCGGACGCCCGTCCCCGCACCGGGGCCGGATCGCCGTGGCGTGCGTCGACGGCGAGTGGCACTCCCTGCCCGCGCGGTTGCTCGCCGAGGTGCTCAAGCTGCGCGGGTTCCGCGTCGACTACCTGGGCGCGCAGGTGCCCGCGCCGCACCTCATCACCCACCTGCACCGCACGGGCCCGGACGCCGTCGCGCTGTCCGGCTCCCTGGCCACCCGGCTGCCCACCGCGCACGCCACCATCACCGCCTGCCAGGCCACCGGGGTGCCGGTCCTCGTGGGCGGCGCGGCGTTCGGCCCGGACGGGCGGTACGCGCGGCTGCTCGGGGCCGACGTGTGGGCGCCCGACGCCCGCGCCGCGGCCGACCGGCTGTCGACGAGCCCGCTGCCCCGCCCGCGCGGCGGCTACCAGCCGATCGACGACCTGCCGCACCTGGGCGACCAGGAGTACACGATGGTCTCGCGCACCAGCGGGCAGCTCGTGAAGGCCCTCTACGCGGGCCTGGAGCGGCTGGTGCCCGCGATGGCGGACTACACCGACCTCCAGCGCCAGCACACCGCCGAGGACCTGGCGCACATCGTCGACTTCCTCGCCGTCGCCCTCTACACCGACGACGACGCGCTGTTCACCGGGTTCCTGACGTGGACGGCGGACATCCTCGACGCCCGCGGCGTGCCGGCGCGGCACCTGTCGCCCGCACTGGCCCTGCTCGCGGCCGAGCTCCACGACTTCCCGCGCGCGAACCGCGTCCTGGACGCCGCGCGCCGGGAGCTGTCCCGCACCCCCGACCCCGGACCGGCCGCATGAACCCACACCCCCTCACCTGCACACCCGCCATCGTCGACGCGCACACCGCC
Source organism: Actinosynnema sp. NPDC053489 (assembly GCF_044544865.1). Lineage (NCBI taxonomy): Bacteria > Bacillati > Actinomycetota > Actinomycetes > Pseudonocardiales > Pseudonocardiaceae > Actinosynnema > Actinosynnema sp. NPDC053489. The sequence goes on from NZ_JBITXT010000026.1 coordinate 16,839, forward strand.
CGCGTGGTCCTCTCCGGCGACATCGTCTACGCCAACGGGGACCGGCTGCTGGAACTGGTGACCGAGCTGCTCACCGAACACGGCGTGCGCAGCGTGCGACTGGACTGCGCCGGCGTCGCGTTCTGCGACTCCTACGGCTTGTCGACGCTGCTCCTGCTGCGCCGGCAGGTGACCGCCGCCGGCGCGGAGCTGCTGCTGGAGAACCGGCAGCCGGGCCTCGACCGCCTGCTGCGGCGCACCAACACGTTCCACCACCTCACCGCCACCGACGAGCGGGAGCGCGAGGAAGCCGACAGCTGACCCCCGACCGGATCGGTCCGCGACGATCGGGCGCGGCCGGTGCGCCCTCCGGCAGGGTCTACGTCGGAAGGGGGAACCCGTGATCTCGGCTCTCAACCGGCTCGTCGCCCTGGTGGAGGAACGGCTGACCGGCGAGTTGGACCTCGCCGGCCTGGCCGGCGCGGTCGGCACGACGGAGTACCACCTGCGCCGGATGTTCTCGTCGCTGTCGGGCATGCCGCTGTCGGAGTACGTGCGCCGCCGCCGCATGACCGTGGCCGCCGCGGACGTCGTCCGGGGCGAGGACGACCTGCTGGCCATCGCCGTCCGCTACGGCTACGGCTCGACCGAGGCGTTCGGCCGGGCGTTCCGGGCGGTGCACGGCGCGAGCCCCGGCGAGGTCCGCCGGGACGGAGGCCCCCTTCGCACGCAACCACAGCTCAGGTTCCGCCTGACCGTCGAAGGGAACACCCCCGTGGACACCCGCGTCGTCGACCGACCCGCGTTCCGGCTCGTCGGGCACGCCACCCGCGTGCCGCTCCAGCACCGCGGCGTCAACCCGCACATCCAGCGGCACATCGCCGCGCTGCCCGCCGAGGAGCACCAGCGGCTCAAGGACCTCGGCGACACCGAACCGACCGGCCTGCTCCAGGTCAGCGACGACGTCGACCCCGACGCCGCCGAGGGCAGCGAGCTGACCTACCTGCACGGCGTCGCCGTCTCCGGCGACACCCCGGCACCCGACGACCTCGACGCCATCGAGGTCCCGGCCGGCCGGTGGGCGGTCTTCCGCACCACCGGCGCCTACCCGCGGGTCTTGCAGGACGCCTGGGCCGCCACGGCGACCGAGTGGTTCCCGGCCAACCCGTGGCGGCTGCGGCCGGGCCCCTCGATCGTCACGATCCTCGACCGGGCGCCCGACTTCAGCACCGCGACCTGCGAGCTCTGGCTGCCCGTCGAACCGGCCTGACCCGGCCGGCCGACGGTCCTCTCAGAGCACTTCTCAGCGCACCTCGACACCGACGACGCACGTGTCGTCGTCGGTGTCGGCGTCGCTGGTGGCCAGCAGGTCGTCGAGCAGCTGCTCCAGCGACTCCGCCGGAGCGGCGGCGTTGACCACCAGCCGCTCGATGCACGCGTCCAGCGGGCGGTCGCGCCGCTCAACCAGGCCGTCGGTGTAGAGCAGGAGGGTGTCGCCGGACTCCAGCTGGACGTGGCCCTCCTCGTAGGAGCCCTCGGCCAGCGCGCCGAGCATGATCCCGTGCACCATCGGCAGGGTCTCGGCCTCCCCGTGCCGGACCAGCACCGGCGGCAGGTGCCCGGCGCGGGCCCAGCGCAGCGTCCTGCTGTCCGGGTCGTACAGCGCGCACACCGCCGTGGCGAAGATGTGGTCCGTGAGGTGGTGCGCGACCAGGTTCAGCCACGTGAGCAGCTGACCCGGGCCCGCGCCGGTCGCCGCCAGGCCGCGCAGCGCGTTGCGCAGCACCACCATGCCGGTCGCGCCCTTGATGCCGTGGCCGGTGATGTCGCCCACCGACAGGAACACCTGCTTGGACGGCAGCACCACGGCGTCGTACCAGTCGCCGCCGACCAGGTGCTCCTGCTCGGCGGGCCGGTAGCGCACCGCGATGCGCAGCCCGAACGCGTCCATCGACGGCTCGGCCGGCGGCATGATCGCCTGCTGCAACCGCAGCGCCAGGCGGTTGCGCTCGGCGGCCTGCTGCTCGGTGTGCGCGAGCCGGTCCTGGGTCGCCGACAGGGCCACCTCGGTCCAGTGCTGCGCGGACACGTCCTGGTAGGCGCCCCGGATCGCCACCAGCGTGCCCACGACGTCCAGCACCGGCTCGGCGATGACCCGGATGTGGCGGATCACGCCGTCGGGCCGCTGGAGGCGGAACGACGTCGAACCCGGGCGGTGCTGGCCCAGCACGGTCGTCACGAACTGGCCGATGGCCGCCGCGTCGTCGTGGTGCGCGTGCGCGGCCAGCGCCGACAGCGGCACCGGGTCCGCGTCCGGCGCCAGGCCGTAGAGCGCGTACAACTGGCTGTTCCAGGTGATCTCGCCGGTGGCGGCGTTCTCCTCGAACCCGCCGATGCGGCCCAGGCGCTGGGCGTGCTGGAGCAGGTTCGCCAGCCGCGCCGCCTCGTCCTGCACCCGCCACACCAGCAGCACGCAGTCGCCCACCCGGCTGATGCCCACGCCGACGACCGCGGTCAACGGCACCTGGTCGACCATGGTGGTCAGCGACATCCGCTCGGCGTGGAACGGCTCGCCCGTGGCGTGGACCCGCTCCACCTGCTCGAACAGCTGCCCCGGGCCCGCGGCGGCCGGGTACGCCTCCAGCAGCGTCGCGCCGCTGATCGCGCCGCGCGGCCGGCCCGCCAGGTCCACGAAGTGGCTGTTGACGTGGTGGACGCGGAAGTCGGCGAGGTAGCCGCGCTCGTCCAGGTGCGGGCGCAGCACCAGCGCCGGGTCCAGCAGCCCCTCGGCGAGGTTCACCGTCTCCAGCACCGACGACGGCGGCTCCTCGAACAGCCCCGGGTCCGGGCCGCGGTCCAGGGTGTGCGCGCACAGCTCGGCCAGCGCCTCGACCTGCCGCCGGATCTGCGGCGGCTGGGGTTCCACGCGGTGCGGCCAGCAGATCTCCAGCACGCCCAGGATGCGGCCGCCCGCGTTCGTCGGCGCGGTCACCCGCCCGCCGCCGGGGAGCTGGTGCAGGCCCACCGAGGGCAGCCCCGACGCGGTCAGGTCCTCGATCCACACCGGACCCCGCTCGACCAGCGCCTGCCGGGCGGGCGTCACCAGGCCCGGCGGCACGTACCGCCACCGCCGCGCCTCCTCCGGCGACAGGCCCGCGTACCCGGCCAGCGTCAACGACGAGTCGGTGCCCGCGGACCAGATCGCCACCGCCGCCGCGCCCAGCGGCACGAGCGCGTGCGCCAGCAGCGACTCGGCCACCGTCTGCGTCTCGCCGGCGGCCAGCGCCCCGCTCTCCGCCGTGCGCAGGCGCAGCGCGGTGGACGACGCGACCGCCGCCGCGTCCTCGCCGGTCGCCTGCGACAGCACCTCCTCGACCACCTCGGTCAGCCGGTCGCGGGCCGCCTGGTTGACGACCTCGACGGCCAGTTCGAGCTGCGTCTGCCCGGCCTGCTCGGCCAGCAGCGCCAGTTGCCGCGCCGCGTCGGCCGGGCCGCAGCCCAGCCGTTCGACGAGCACGCCCTTGGCCAGCTCGATGAGCGCCCGGCCGTCGGCGGCGAGCTGCGCCTCCCGGACCTGCGCCCGCAGCCGGTCGACCGTCGCGGCCAGGCGGCCGTAGCCCGACCTCGGGTCCCGCGCCTCGGCCCCGGCGGGCCCGAGGTCGTCGGCGCTCACGCGTCGAGCCAGCGGCCGATGCAGGCGACCAGGTCGTCGGCGTCGACGGGCTTGACGACGTAGTCGTTCGAGCCGGAGGCCAGGCTCTTGTCCCGGTCACCCGGCATGGCCTTGGCCGTCACCGCGATGATGGGCAGCCGCGCGTGCTCGGGCATGGCCCGGATGGCGGCCGTGGCCGCGTAGCCGTCCATCTCCGGCATCATCACGTCCATCAGGATGATGTCGATCTCCGGGTGCGCCGAGAGCGTCTCGATCCCGATCCGGCCGTTCTCGGCGTGCAGCACGCTCATCCCGTGCAGCTCCAGGATGCTGGACAGGGCGAACAGGTTGCGGGCGTCGTCGTCGACGATCAGCACCGTCCGACCCGACAGCTTGCCGTCCACGTGCGCCGGCGCCGGCCGCACCGGGTCCTCCGTGCGCACCAGCGGCAGCACGTCGCCCGGGGCCTCGGCCGTCAGGTGCAGCGCGATGCGCTCCCGCAGCTCGTCCAGGCTGGACAGCAGCTCCAACGGCTGCACGCCCGCCCGCGACTGCAGGCTCTGCTCCTGCGCCGGGTCCAGCCGCCGGTTGTTGTGCGCCAGCACCGGGATCTCGCGCGAGGCCGCGTCACCGTCCATGGCCTCCAGGAACCGCAGCGCGGCCTCGTCGGGCATGCCCAGTTCGAGCACCACGAGGTGGCACGGCTCCGCGGCCAGCGCCGCCGCGGCCTCGTGCGCGCCGGCGGCGGTGACCACGTGCACGGGGCCGCGCGGGTCGTGGCTGTCGGACAGGTCGGCCACCGCGCTCTCGGCCACCAGCGACAGCAGGCCGTGCGGCCGCTCCTCGACCACCAGCAGCCGCCGCTGGGCCGCGGTCGGTGCCGGGCCGGCCGCCGCCTGGTCGGCGTGCTCGCCCGGCGCGGGCTCGGTCGCCGCGTCGGTGGTCTCGGTCACCTCGTGCGGCGAGTCCAGGAAGTCCGGCCGCGCCACCGGCAGGTACAGCGTGAACGTGCTGCCGCGGCCCAGCGTGCTCTCGGCGGTGATGACGCCGCCGAGCAGGTAGGCGATCTCCCGGCTGATCGACAGCCCCAGGCCCGTGCCGCCGTACTTGCGGCTGGTGGTGCCGTCGGCCTGCTGGAACGCGCCGAAGATCGACTCGAGCTGCTGCTCGGCGATGCCGATGCCGCTGTCGATCACCCGGAACGCGATCGCCGAGCCGTGGTGGCGCACCGACGCGGGCAGCTCGCCCGGGTCGGCCGGCTCGATGCGCAGCTCCACGTTGCCCGCCTCGGTGAACTTCACCGCGTTCGACAGCAGGTTGCGCAGCACCTGCCGCAGCCGGGAGTCGTCGGTGAACAGGTTCGCCGGCACGTCCGGGGCCGCGGTGATCCGGAAGCCGAGGCTCTTCTGCGTGGTCATCGGCCGGAACGTGACCTCGACGTAGTCCAGCAGCTGGCGCAGCGGCACCCGTTCCGGGGTGATGTCCATCTTGCCCGCCTCGACCTTGGACAGGTCGAGGATGTCGTTGATGAGCTGGAGCAGGTCCGAGCCCGCCGAGTGGATGATGTGCGCGTACTCGACCTGCTTGGGCGTGAGGTTGCGGCTCGGGTTCTGGGCGAGCAGCTGGGCCAGGATCAGCAGGCTGTTGAGCGGGGTGCGCAGCTCGTGGCTCATGTTGGCCAGGAACTCCGACTTGTACTTCGAGGCCAGCGCCAACTGCTTGGCGCGCTCCTCCAGCTCCTGGCGGGCCCGCTCGATCTGGAGGTTCTTGGTCTCGATGTCGCGGTTCTGCGTGGCCAGCAGCGCCGCCTTCTCCTCCAGCTCGGCGTTGGAGCGCTGGAGCTCCTCCTGGCGGACCTGCAGCTCTCCCGAGCGGGCCTGCAGCTCCGTGGCCAGGCGCTGGGACTCCACCAGCAGCTCGTCGGTGCGGGCGTTGGCGATGATGGTGTTGACGTTGACGCCCACGGTCTCCATGAGCTGCTCGAGGAAGTCGCGGTGGATCGCGGTGAAGCGGTGCACCGACGCCAGCTCGATCACGCCGAGCACCTGGTCCTCCACCACGATCGGCAGCACGAGCAGGTTGATCGGCGCCGTGCGGCCCAGGCCGGAGGAGATGGCGACGTAGTCGCCGGGCACCTCGTCCACGGCGATGGTGCGCCGGCTGCGCGCCGCCTGGCCCACCAGCGACTGGCCGAACCGGAACCGCGTCCGGTCGTGCGTGTCGTCGGGCGCGCCGTAGGAGGCGATGAGCTGCAGCTCCGGCGACTCGGCGGTGTCGTCGGCCAGGAAGAACGCGCCGTACTGCGCCGACACCAGCGGGGTCAGCTCGTCCATGATCAGCTCGGCGACCACCACGAGGTCCCGCCGACCCTGCATCAACCCGGAGATGCGGGCCAGGTTCGACTTGAGCCAGTCCTGGTCCTGGTTGGCCTTGGTGGTCTCGCGCAGCGAGCCCACCATCGAGTTGATGTTGTCCTTGAGCTCGGCGACCTCGCCGGAGGCCTCCACCGTGATCGACCGGGTCAGGTCGCCCTCGGCCACCGCGCTGGTGACCTCCGCGATCGCCCGCACCTGCGTGGTCAGGTTGCCCGCCAGCTCGTTGACGTTCTCGGTCAGGCGCTTCCACGTGCCCGACACGCCCTCGACCTCGGCCTGGCCGCCCAGCCGGCCCTCGCTGCCGACCTCGCGGGCCACGCGGGTGACCTCGGCGGCGAACGCCGAGAGCTGGTCGACCATGGTGTTGATCGTGGTCTTGAGCTCCAGGATCTCGCCCCGGGCGTCCACGTCGATCTTGCGGGTCAGGTCGCCCTGCGCCACCGCCGTGGTCACCTGGGCGATGTTGCGCACCTGGTTGGTCAGGTTGTTCGCCATGAAGTTGACGTTGTCGGTCAGGTCCTTCCAGGTGCCCGCCACGTTCGGCACCCGCGCCTGGCCGCCGAGGATGCCCTCCGTGCCCACCTCGCGGGCCACGCGGGTCACCTCGTCGGCGAACGCCGAGAGCGTGTCGACCATGGTGTTGATCACCCCGGCGAGGGCCGCGACCTCGCCCTTGGCCTCGACGGTGATCTTCTGCGACAGGTCGCCGCGCGCCACCGCCGTGGCGACCTGGGCGATCGAGCGCACCTGGCCGGTCAGGTTGGACGCCATCACGTTGACGTTGTCGGTCAGGTCCTTCCACGTGCCCGACACGCCCCGCACCGTGGCCTGGCCGCCGAGGTTGCCCTCCGTGCCGACCTCGCGGGAGACGCGGGTGACCTCGTCGGCGAACGCCGAGAGCTGGTCGACCATCGTGTTGATGGTCTCCTTCAGCTCCAGGATCTCGCCGCGCGCGTCGACCCGGATCTTCTGGGTCAGGTCGCCGCGGGCGACCGCCGTCGTCACCTGGGCGATCGAGCGGACCTGGGCGGTGAGGTTGTCCGCCATGAAGTTGACGGAGTCGGTGAGGTCGCGCCAGGTGCCGGAGACTCCCTTGACGTCGGCCTGGCCGCCCAACCGGCCTTCCGTGCCGACCTCGCGGGAGACGCGGGTGACCTCGTCGGCGAAGGAGGAGAGCTGGTCGACCATCGTGTTGATGGTGTTCTTGAGTTCGAGGATCTCGCCGCGCGCGGTGACGGTGATCTTCTGGCTCAGGTCGCCCCGGGCCACCGCGGTGGCGACCTGGGCGATCGAGCGCACCTGGGCGGTCAGGTTGCCCGCCATGAAGTTCACCGAGTCGGTGAGGTCGCGCCAGGTGCCCGAGACGCCCTTGACGTCCGCCTGACCGCCCAGCGCGCCCTCCGTGCCCACTTCGCGGGAGACGCGGGTGACCTCGTCGGCGAAGGAGGAGAGCTGGTCGACCATCGTGTTGATGGTGTTCTTGAGTTCGAGGATCTCGCCGCGCGCGTAC
>NZ_JBITXT010000026.1:24449-43016 GCF_044544865.1 Actinosynnema sp. NPDC053489
CGGTGACCGTGATCTTCTGGGACAGGTCGCCCCGCGCCACCGCCGTCGTCACCTGGGCGATGTTGCGGACCTGGTCGGTGAGGTTGCCCGCCATGAAGTTCACCGAGTCGGTCAGGTCGCGCCACACGCCACCGACGCCCGGCACCTCGGCCTGGCCACCCAGCCGGCCCTCGCTGCCCACCTCGCGGGCCACGCGGGTCACCTCGTCGGCGAACGAGGAGAGCTGGTCGACCATCGTGTTGACGGTGTTCTTCAGCTCTAGGATCTCGCCGCGCGCGTCCACGTCGATCTTCTGGGACAGGTCGCCCCGCGCCACCGCCGTGGCCACCTGGGCGATGTCGCGGACCTGGCTGGTGAGGTTGCCGGCCATCGCGTTCACCGAGTCGGTGAGGTCCGCCCACGTGCCGGACACGCCGGGCACCTCGGCCTGGCCGCCGAGCCGGCCGTCCGTGCCGACCTCGCGGGCGACGCGGGTCACCTCGGAGGTGAACAGCGAGAGCTGGTCCAGCATGCCGTTGAAGACGGTCGCGATCTCGCCCAGCAGGCCGTCGGAGTCGTCCGGCAGGCGCGTGCCGAAGTCGCCGTCGCGCACCGCGGTCAACCCGGCGAGCAACTGCCGCAACTCCGGTCTGTCGACCGCGTCCCCGGCACCGCCCGCACGCCCGCGCCCAGCCCGCCGACCGCTCTCGGTCGTGGTGTCAGCCATGCCCCACCCTCGTTTCAGCACATCGAAGCAAGACCGGCGTCCACCGCCACCTTCTTGAGCGATCGACAAACCGAACACACGCTACACACACCACCTCCCACCTAACCGCCCGCGTCGACCGCGTGGGGGAGGGAGCCCGAACCGATCGTCACCGGATCGTCGGGTGGTGGCCGCGTTCGCTTCGAGGGCCGTTGCCAGGGGTGCGTCCGGCCGGGCGGGTGGATCGGAAGCCGCCGGCTACTCGCGGACGCCCGCCAGGGCGAAGAACTCCTGGCGCGACCGCGCGTCCTCCCGCAGCACGCCGTGCAGGGTGGAGGTGACGGTCCGGGTGCCGGTGGCGCGCACGCCGCGCAGCGACATGCACAGGTGCTCGGCCTCGACCACCACGCCGACGCCCTGCGGCGCCAGGTGCTCGCGCAGCCAGTCGGCCACCTGCTTGGTCAGCCGCTCCTGCACCTGCAGGTCGCGCGCGAACAGCTCCACCACGCGGGCGAGCTTGGACAGGCCCAGGATCCGCTCGCCGGGCAGGTAGCCGACGTGCGCGACGCCGTGGAACGGCAGCAGGTGGTGCTCGCACAGCGACTGCACGGGGATGGACCGCACCAGCACCAGCTCGTCGTAGCCCTCGTCGTTGGGGAACGTCGTCAGGTCGAACTCGCGCGGGGTCAGCAGCTCCGCGTAGGCGTGCGCGACCCGCCCCGGGGTGTCGGCCAGGTGCGGCGAGCCGGGGTCGCGGCCCAGCGCCACCAGCAGGTCGGCCACCGCCCGGCGCGCGGCCTCCACGTCCACGCCGCCGCGCCCGCGGAGCACCTGCGGCCGCGGGTGCTCCGCGGGCGCGGCCGGGGCGTCGGCGGTCATGGCTCCTCCTTCTATCGACAACTCCGACTAACCTTAGAAGTCAGCCGGAGATTCAGTCAACGGAAGTTGGTTTTAGAGATGGCCGAAGCCGACCGGTCGTGGGCGGCGCACGTCTCCGCCGTCGCCGCGCTCGCCGAACCCACCCGGCGCCGGCTGTACGAGTTCGTGGTGCGGCGACCCGCGCCGGTGAGCCGGGACGAGGCCGCCGAGGAGGTGGGCGCGCCGCGCACCACCGCCGCGTTCCACCTCGACCGCCTGGTCGCCGAGGGGCTGCTGGAGGTCGTCCACGAGCGCCGCACCGGGCGCAGCGGCCCGGGAGCCGGCCGGCCCGCGAAGCTGTACCGGCGGTCCGAGGCGCAGATCGCCGTCTCGCTGCCCGACCGCCGCTACGAGCTGGCCGCGCTGCTGCTGGCCGACTCCGCCGCCGAGGCCGACGCGTCCGGCGAGCCGCCGCGCACCGTGCTGCACCGGCGCGCCCGCGAGTTCGGCCGGGAACTGGGCCGTGACGTCGGCGGCACCGCCCGCGGTGCCGAGGACGGCCGGCCGGCCGCGTTGCGCGTGCTGGAGGGCCTCGGCTTCGAGCCGCGGGCGGTGGGCGCCTCGGTCGTGCTGGGCAACTGCCCGTTCCACAGCCTGGCGCGGCGGCACGTGGACCTGGTGTGCGGCATGAACGCGTGCCTGCTGGAGGGGCTGCTCGACGGGCTCGGGACCGACCTGGCGGCCCACCTCGCGCCCGCGGCCGGCCGGTGCTGCGTCCGCATCGAACCGGCCGCCGGCGCGGGGTGAGGCGCCTGGTCGACCTGCCGACCGCCGGGCGGCGCGGTGGTGCGAGAGGGGCCGGCCGACGCGGCCAGGACCGCGCCGCCGACGACCGCCACGACGGCGCCGACGACGACCGGGGACATGCGGTGTTGCCCGGGTTTCCGCGACATCGCACTCCTTCGTGCCGTGGTTCTGGGAACGCTCCCAGAACCTCCGTCCGAACCCTCCGACCACGATTCGGTCCCCCCGACGCCTCCGTCTCAACGGGCCCGCACCTCATCCGGCACCCCGAAGGAGGTTGAGGCGGGTCCGTCCGGGTACCTGTCGGGCTACGCGCGTCGAATCGGTGTTCGATGGCGTGCTACCGAGAGGAGTCGCCTGGTGGACCCGGCCGCCCTCGCGTACGCCGGTGCCGGGGTGGCGACCCTCCTGGCGGCGTTGCTGCCCCGGTTGCTAGGGCGTGCGCCGATCTCCATGCCCATGGTGTTCCTGGCGGCCGGGGCGGTGGTGTTCTCGGTCGCCGACTCGTTGCCCGGTCCGCTGCCCGCGCGGCACGGGTCGGTGACGGTGCACCTCACCGAGCTGTGCGTCATCATCTCGCTGATGGGCGCCGGGCTGGCGCTGAACCGGCCGTTCAGCCTGCGCGGCTGGTCCACGACCTGGCGGTTGCTCGGCATCACGATGCCCCTGTCCATGCTCGCGGTCGGGGTGCTCGGCTGGGGGGCGCTCGGCTGGGGGCTGGCCTCGTCGTTGCTGCTCGCGGCCGTGCTGGCGCCCACCGACCCGGTGCTCGCCGGCGAGGTGCAGGTGGCCGAGCCCGCGGACAGCGGCGAGGAGGACGAGGCGCGGTTCGCGCTCACCTCCGAGGCCGGGCTGAACGACGGGCTGGCGTTCCCGTTCACCTACGCCGCCGTGGCGATCAGCGTGGTCGGCGCCGCGCCCGACGCCTGGCTGCCGCACTGGCTCGCGGTCGACGTGGCGTGGCGGCTGGCCTGCGGGGTGCTCGTCGGGCTGCTCGCCGGGTGGGGCCTGCGCAAGCTGTTCTTCGCCGCGCCGTCGGAGAAGCTGCGGCTGGCCGAGCACGCGGAGGGCTTCGTCGCGCTCGCCGCCACCTTCCTGGCCTACGGCCTCACCGAGCTGGCCGAGGGCTACGGCTTCGTGGCCGTGTTCGTCTGCGCCTGCACGATCCGGGCGGCGGAGCGGTCGCACGGCTACCACCGCGTGCTGCACCAGTACGTGGAGCAGGTCGAGCGGATGCTCACCGTGCTGATCATCTTCCTGCTGGGCGGCGCGGCGGTCACCGGCCTGCTCGCCGGCACCGGGTGGCGCGACGTGCTGGTCGCCGCCGCGGTGCTGCTCGTCGTGCGGCCCCTGGCCGGGGCGATCGCCCTCGCGCGCGGCAAGACGGGCCCCCGCGAACGGGCCGTCATCTCCTTCTTCGGCGTGCGGGGCGTCGGCTCCCTGTTCTACGTGGCCTACGCGGTGCAGGAGGGCGACTTCGCCGACCAGGACGCGATCTGGCGCGTGGTCGGCCTGGTCGTGATCGGTTCGATCGTCCTGCACGGCATCACGGCGACCCCGGCGATCCGCCTGCTGGACCGCGTCCGCGCCCGGGCCGCGCGCGACCGGCACGGCGACCCCGACCAGGCACCGCGCACCCCGGTCTGACCCCGCTCGCCGATCGCAAGGCAAGCGTCAGGTGCGCGGCCCCGCCGCGGTGCCATGATCAGGACCGGTCGCGCCACCCGCGCGGCCGGGCAACGGTCGGCGAGCAGGAGAGCGGGGTCGGGTCGCGTGACCGCCATTCCCGGTGGGCAGGACCCGGACGCACTGCTCCTGATCTGCGACAACTGCGGTCGCGCCTACCAGGGCGACACCCGCGTGCCGTGGCTCGCGCTGTGGTCCGCGGCGGTCGGCGCGGGCTGGCGCGGCCGGGACCGCGCGATCGGGCCGCACCACTGCGCCGACTGCCCGCGGTGACCGCCCGGGTGACCGCGCCTGCCAACGATCGAGTGACAGTGCCGTTCCGACGGGCGGTTAACGGGTAGCCGCTGGACATGGACGCTCCGCGAACGGCCGCCCTCCTCGGCCCGGCGCTGCTCGCGCTCGTGGCCTGCGGGGGCGGCTCGGACAGCGGCATGACGCCCACGCCCGCGACGCCCGCCACCGCGCCCACCACCGCGCCGGGGTCGTCGCCGCAACGCCCCGCGACGGTCCTGCGCGGACAGGTCGAGCCGGGCGCGGAGGCGGGCTGCCTGCTGCTGTCGACCGACCGCGGCCGGTTCCTGCTCCTGGGAGGCGACCCGCGCGTGCTCACGGCGGGCGCCGAGGTCGAGGTGGCGGGCACGGTCCAGGCCGGGCAGGCCACGACGTGCCAGGAGGGCACGCCGTTCTCGGTCACCGAAGCGCGGGCCGTGCCCGCCACCAGTCGATGAGGCGGGGGTTGAGCATGAGCACGACGGCGGACCGGCAGCAGGACAGGCGCTTCTTCGGGCACCCGCGGGCGCTGGCGCACCTGTTCGGCGTCGAGATGTGGGAGCGGTTCTCGTTCTACGGGATGCAGGGCATCCTCACCATCTACCTGTACTACAGCGTCGCCCAGGGCGGCCTCGGGCTGCCGGAGGCGAGCGCGACCAGCATCGTCGGCGCCTACGGCGGCCTGGTGTACCTGTCGACCATCGTCGGCGCGTGGGTGGCGGACCGGCTGGTCGGGTCCGAGCGCGTGCTGTTCGGCAGCGCCGTGCTCATCATGCTCGGCCACATCGCGCTGGCCGTGCTCCCCGGCTTCGCCGGCGTGGGCGTCGGGCTGGTCGCGGTCGCGCTGGGCAGCGGCGGCCTCAAGGCCAACGCCACCGCGCTCGTCGGCTCCCTGTACGAGGAGGGCGACGAGCGCCGTGACGCCGGCTTCTCGCTGTTCTACCTGGGCGTGAACCTCGGCGCGTTCATCGGTCCGCTGCTCACCGGCCTGGCCCAGCAGCAGCTCGGCTTCCACTACGGCTTCGGCCTGGCCGCCATCGGCATGGCCGCCGGCCTGACCCAGTACTGGTTCGGCCGGCGCAAGTTCGGGCCCGAGGTCAACGTCGTGCCCAACCCCCTGCCGGCCGCGCGCCGCCTGCCGGTGCTGGGCATCGCGCTGCTGGTCGTCGCGATCGCGGCCGTCGCGGCGCTGACCGGCCTCGTCGGTCCGGCCAACCTGTCCGACGTGGTCATCGCCGTCATCGTCGTGGCCGCGATCGCCTACTTCACCGTGATCCTCTCCAGCCGCCGGATCACGCCCGTCGAGCGCCGCCGCGTGGTCGCCTTCATCCCGATGTTCCTGGCCAGCTTCGTGTTCTTCGCGCTGTTCCAGCAGCAGTTCACCGTGGTGGCGATCTACGTCGACCAGCGGGTCGACCGGTCGCTGTTCGGCTGGGAGATGCCGGTGTCCTGGGCGAACTCGATCAACCCGGTGTTCGTCATCCTGCTGGCCGGCGCGTTCGCGGCGCTGTGGACGAAGCTGGGCTCGCGCCAGCCGTCCTCGCCGGTGAAGTTCGCGCTCGGCACGGTGTTCATGGGCCTGGCGTTCCTGCTGTTCCTGCCCACGGCGGGCGGCGCCGCCAACAGCACGCCCCTGCTGATGCTGGTCCTGATCCTGCTGGTCTTCAGCGTCGCGGAGCTGCTGCTGTCCCCGGTCGGCCTGTCGCTGTCCACGAAGCTCGCGCCCAAGGCGTTCCACACCCAGATGGTCGCGCTGAACTTCCTGTCGATCGCCCTGGGCACGGCCACCGCGGGCTCCCTGGCCGAGTACTACAGCGCCGAGCACGAGGCCGCCTACTTCACCGCGGTGGGCGGCGCGGCGGTCTTCTTCGGCGTGCTGCTGGCGCTGGCGTCGCGGCCGATCCGCCGGCTGATGAGCGGCGTGCACTGACCGCCACCCCGCGCGGCCGCGCGGAAGTCGCCCCACTCCTCCCACAACCGGTTCGGTCCAGTCCTAACCGGACCGAACCGCGCGGCACCGAAACTAGGAACCACGCGAACGGTGACGAGCGGGCGACCCCGGTGGCGGCCCGCTCGTCACCGCACGGTCACGGCGAGGACGGGAGCAGGACCTCGTAGGGCAGCGTCGTCGCCGAACCACCGCGGTTGCGGGCGAGGGTGAAGGCGCCCTGGGTGCTCGTGGCCCGCGCGTCCCGCCACTCGACGAACCGCAGGTCGTCCACGTCCACCCACGCCGGCTGCGCGGACGAACCCGCCACCTTCAGGTACGGCATCACCATGTTCCCGCTCGTCGGCCCCGCGTCCAACTCCGACACCGCCAGGTCGACGACCACCCGGTGCCACTTCCCGTCCGCGGGCACGTCCACCGCCTTGGTGTAGGTCGCCACGATCTCCGACGTCGGGTCCTCGGCCGGGTTGCTGTCGTCGAAGTGGTAGATGTCGAACCGGACCTCCGCGGTCGCGGTGGACGAGCGGCGCACCTCGGTCACCAGCGAGTACGACGGCTCGGGATCGGTCGGCACCGCCTTGCCGCCCTCCTCCCGGTACGCCCGGTGGCGCGGCAGGGCGATGCGGGCGATCGGCCTGCTCTGCACCGAGTCCCCGTCGCGCACCTCCAGGCGGAGCGCGCGCAGGCCCTGCGCCGCGTCACCGGGCCGGGTGCCCTCGCGCTTGCTGTTCACGCTCCAGTGCACGGCCTCGCTGATCGAGGCGTCGGCGGTCTCGTCCTCGAAGTGCCCCCACCCGTACAGGTCCCGCCCGATGTCCACGCCGGCACCGCCGGTCGGCCGCACCAGCGCCGACGGGGCCACGGGCAGGTCGACCACCGCGCCGGCCGCGACCTCCCGTTCCTCGGCCCGACCGGCGGGCGGTTCGGCGACCAGGCGGCCGGTGTGCCGTTCCAGGACGACGTGGGCCGGCGTGCCCTTCTCCCGGGGACGCGTGCGCACATCGCCGTTGTCGTCCCGGTAGGACTCCAGCGGCAGCGTGCTGCGCTCCCACACGCGGGCCAGGACGCGCTCGGCCGCCGAGTCGGTCACGGGCACCGGCTTGTAGTCCACCAGCTCCAACGGGTACAGCCGGGCCTCCAGCAGCTTGTCGCCCTCCCACACGGTGCGCAGGAACGCGCTCGCGAAGGTGGACAGGAAGTTCTGCTCGAACACGAAGTTGCCCAGGCTGTAGGCGATCAGCTTGCCCTTGTACCACTCCACGCCCTGCAGCACGTGCGGGTGGTGGGCGACCACGACGTCCGCGCCCGCGTCGATGGCCTTGCGGGCGATCTCGCGGATGTTGTCCGACGCCGCCTCCTGGAACTGGAAACCGGCGTGCACCTGGACCATCACCAGCGGGGACGACTTCGCGACCTGCTGGATCTGCGCGGTGGACGCCTTGTCGTCCCACTTGGCCGCGCCGCCGTGACCGCGCCGGGCCACCCAGTCCTGCACCTCCGGGTAGACGGCCGCCAGCGTGGCCCACATGCCCGCCACCTGCTCGTCCGACGCGCGCTCCTCGGCCGCGCTGAACCGCTCCCACGCCTCGCGGATGCGCCGCGGCGCGGACGGCACCCCCGCCGCCGGGTAGCCCCACGTCCGGCTCTCGTACTGCCACCGGTCGGACTCGGCGACGTCGTCGGGTTGCCGGGCGGTCGCCGGCGGGAAGCTCTCGTTGACGAACGAACCGTCCACGCTGGTGTACGCGAGCACGCCGACGCCCGTGCCGGCGACCTCGCGGCGGTGCGGTTCGGCCGCCTGGGCGGCGTTCGCGCCCGCGCCCACGGTCGCGATGCCCGCGCCGGACAGGGCGGCGCGCGTGTCGGCCACGCCGGCGTCGAGGAGGTCGCGGGAGTGGTTGTTGGCCAGCACCGCGAGGTCCGCCGACAGCGCGCGGAGACCGGCCACGGTCGGCCCGGCGGACTGGAGGATGTAGCGCTTGCCCGGGTAGGCGGCCGTGGCCGGCTTGTCGCTGATGACCGTCTCCACGTTGACGGTCCGGAAGTCGGCGGCGGCGAACGCGGGCGCGATGGCGGACACCACGTCCTGCGCGCCCGCGGCGGCGTCGTCCGCCGGGATCAGGGGCTCCGAGCGCCCGCTGGACTCCTCCTGCGCCGGCACCGCGTACCGCCTGCCGAACATCACGTCGCCCGCCGAGTGGACGGCGAACCGGTTGGCGCCGCGCGAGAACAGCTTCACGTCGACCTGCTTGCCGGAGTCCGACCAGCCCAGCGGCACGGGCTCGGCCAGGTGCCCGGCCGCGGTCACGACGGTCATGGCCGGCCCGGGCAGCTCGGGCACGTCGACCACGCCGTCGTCGTCGGTGGTCAGCGGGACCGGACTGCCCAGCGGCGAGTGCACGGTGACGGTGGCGCCCTCCAGCGGGTCGCCGGACTCGCCGGTGATCTTGAGCCGCACGGCGATGCTCCGGCCCCCGGCCGGGCGCAGGCAGCCGTCGCAGTCCGCGTCGCTGACGGCGTAGACCACCGCTCCCGCCGTGAGCACCACGACCAGGGGAATGGCAACCCAGGGCCACCGGTGTCTCAACGTGCTGAACATGCCCACAACAAAAACCCTTCCGTGGTATTGGCGGCACTCCGCGTGCCGGGACCGGCTCGTGCCGGTGGAGCGGATCGGTGGTCCGCCGGTTCAGTCGTCCAGTGCCTTTCCCAGGGAGTGGACGACGGGTTCCCAGTTGCCGGGTGAATCCCGGGTGGTGCGGTTGAGCTCCACGTGCGCGAAGAAGACGCCGTGCCCGGCCGCGACGACGCCCTGCCCGTTCCGCCTGCCTTCCAGGTCGCCGCAGTCGCGCGCCCACGCCCGGCACACGCGCAGCCGCCCGTCCAGCTCGTCGGCGACCCGGGCGATCGACGGGTCCTCCCGCGCCGCGCCGGGGGAGAGCACCAGGTCGGCGGACGGCAGGCTGTCGTCGTCGAAGCCGTGCAGCTGCACCTGCGGCACGCCGTCGCGCGAGTGCCGCTCGGCCGCCGCGTGGAACAGGGAGTCGGTGCGGTGCGCCGCGTCACCCGCGCCGTCGGCCGCGCGGCGGTGCGTCCCCGCCACTGACAGCACGGAGCCGGGCACCCGGCGGAACAGGGCCAGCCCGATCTCGGCGGTGTGCAGGTCGTTGGCGGGGTGGGGCACCTGCACCGCGAGGCGCACCGGGCGGGACAGGTCCACCACGTACAGGCCCCAGCTCCGCTCGCCACCGGTCTCGGCGACCGCGAGGGCGTAGGGCCGGCCGGTCGTGGCGTCCACGGCCCGGAGCACGGCGAACCCGAGCGACCGCAGGTCGTCGTCCCCGGTCGACGGGGTGGCCCCGAGCCCGGTCACCGCGTCGGCGAACGCCTCGCGCTGCGCCGCGGTCGGTGGCCGGTAGGGCGCGTCCTCGCGCAGCGAGGCCGCGAAACCGGTGACCCGCTCGCCCAGTTCCGCGGTCGGGTCGGTCGAGGGCGGCGCATCGTCGGAAAGGCCGTTCGCGTAACACCCGGCGAGCGAGATGCTGATCACGGCGAGAAGAAACAGATAACGTCGCCGTGGGCGAATATAGATCACCTATGTAAATCACATTCACTCGTTCGACACACCGCCGCACCCCTTCTGGTTAGGACTTGGGAACTTTGTGGTGCACAATCTACGGGCTGTATCAACCGGGGTTGCGCGTTCGGGGGCGCACCCTTCTCCTTTTGGGTGACGGGGTCGGAGAGAATTTTCGTGCGCCAAAAAACGGCTACTGTCGGTAACGCCCGGCTCAGACGCCTGCAGGAGCAATTACCGGAAGCGGCGTTCCCCGCCACCGTCCGCCTGCTGCCCGCGGCACTGCTCGTGCTGCTCCTGGCCCTGGCCGCGACCACGGGCGTGCTGCTGGGCGCGGACGGTGCCGACGAGGTGCCCGTCGCGTTCCGCGAGTCCCAGCAGGAGATCGCGCTCGGCGTGGCCCGCTCGATCGGCGCGACGGCGAACCAGGGGCTCGGCGAGATGCGCAACGCCGCCGCCGACGCCGCGGGCCAGCCGGACCGGGTGCTGGACGCCCTGACGCGCAACCGCAAGTGGCGCGGCGCGGCGGTGCTCGCCGAACCCGGCCGCTCCCTGCTCGCCTCCCGCGGTGAGCAGGTCCCGGTGCAGGCCGTCCCGCCGGCCGTCGGCGACGCCGCGGTGACCTCCGCGCTCGCACCCGGCGGCGAACCGGTCCTGCTCCTGACCACCGCGCTGCCGGGCGGCCGACTGCTCGCCGCGACCACGGCCGTGCGGCTGCCCGAACCGGACGCGGACCGGGTCCTCGACCAGTCCTACCTGGTCACCACCCTGTCCGGCCGGGTCATCGCCGCCACGGGCCCGCTGGCCCAGGACCGCGCCCCGGACGTCGAGCGCTCCGTCGCCGACGCCGCCCGGGCCGCCGTCACCGGTCCCGGCGTGCTGCTCGGGACGCCCGCCGACCGCGTCCAGCGGACCTACGCCCACGCCCGGGTCGCGCCGTCGAGCAGCCCCGACGGGCTCGACCTCGCCGTGGTCGCGGTCGCCGCGGGCCCGCTGCACAGCGGCTCCTCCGGCACCTCCGGGATCATCCCCGCCGCGCTCCTGGCGCTGCTGGCCGTCACCGGGTTCGTGGTCGTGCGCCGCGTCGTCACCGGTCCCGTCCTCGCCGCGCGCGCCGACCTGCTCTCCCTCGCCTCCGGCGACCTCGACACCACCATCCGGCCCGCCAGGACCGCCGAGGTGGCCAGCGTCGTCGCCGCGGCCCGGCTGTGCTCGGACCGCCTGAACGGCCGTGACGGTGACGTCGAGCCGGTCCGCGGACGGCAGGTCACCGCGCGCGCCACCGCCGGTGTGCTCGCCGTGTCCGTCTTCGCCTGGTCGGCCGGGATGCTCGTGGCCTTCCGCCCGGTCGAGGTGGACATCCCCGCGGGCGTCGTCGCCGGCGTCCGCGCGCAGACCGCGAGGGCCACGGACGCCCTGCGCCGCAGCGTGAACGACGGGCTGGCCGACCTGTCCGCCGTCGCCGCCGGCGCGGGTTCGCCCGAGGCCCTGCGGTCCGCGCTGGAGCGGATGATGGCCGACCAGACCCGCTACCGCAGCCTCTACCTGGTCGACCGCTCCGGCCGGGCGGGGGAGCCGGTCGGCCGCCCGCCCCTGCGCATCGGCGAACCACCGGCGACGGCGGCGGGCCTGCGCCAGCAGAACCACGCCGGCCGCGTGCCGGTGATCTTCGCCGAGGTGCCGCTGGAGGACGGTTCCACCCTGGTCGGGGAGTTCGACCTGGAGCACCTCGCCGGCCTGCTGGGCCACGTGCCCGGCCACGCGCGGCTGATCGACGGCGACTTCCGCACGATCAGCGCCACGGACGGCTTCATCGCGTTCGAGCAGGTCACCGACCCGGCGCTGCGGGACGGCGCGACCCGCGCCCAGCGCGGTGACGCCGTGGGCGACGTCCAACCCGGCGACGACGGACCGGGCATCGTCTCCGCCGCCGCCGTGCTCGGCGGCGAGGTCGGCCGGCTCGGCTGGACCGTCGTGTCGGAGAAGCCCGGCGCGGAACTCGCCCTGCCCGTCAACGACGTCCGCCGCTACGCGCAGCTGGTCGCGCTGATCGCCGCGCTGGCCGCGCTGTTCGGCTACGGCTGGTTGCTGTTCTCGGTGCTCGGCCCGCTGCGGCGGGTGTCGCGGGCCGCGGACGGCCTCGTCCGGGGCGACTTCACCTCGGTCATCTACCCGCAGCGGCACGACGAGGTCGGCACCATCGCCTCGTGCCTGGAGATCTGCCGCCAGGCGGTGACCCAGGGCCTCGACCGCCTGGGCGAGGTGCGCCGGCCGCGCGGGGCGGCCACCGACCCCACCCAGTTCCTCAAGCCGGTGGAGAAGCCCGCCGCGCACACCGCGCCGCCGCCGGTGCGCCGTGCCGCGTCCCGCGCCGGTGCCGGGAAGGGCTCGGCATGACCTACCTCTACGTCGTCTTCGTCCTGCTCACGGCCGGCACGTTCGCCGCGGGCGTGGTCGAGCAGCGCAGGCACCTCGCCCAGCTCGCGAGCATCGAGCACCGGGTGCTGGTCAACGGCATCCGCGGCAAGAGCTCCATCACCCGCCTGTGCGCGGGCGCGCTGCGCGGCGGGGGACTGGTCACCACGGCCAAGACCACCGGCACGGCCGCCCGGTTCATCCACCCCGACGGCAGCGAGGAGCCCGTCTACCGCAAGTGGGGCATCGCCAACGTGGTGGAGCAGATCGGCATCGTCCGCCGCGCCGCCGCCTACCGGTCCGACGCGCTGGTGATCGAGTGCATGGCCGTGATGCCCGACCTCCAGGAGATCAACCAGAGCAAGCTGATCCGCTCCACCATCGGCGTGCTGTGCAACGTGCGCGAGGACCACCTCGCCGAGATGGGCCCGACCCTGGACGACGTGGCCCGGTCGTTGAGCCGGTCCATGCCGGTGGGCGGGATCTGCGTGACGGCTGAGGTGGACCGGCTGCACCTGCTGGAGCAGGAGGCCGCCAAGCGGGACTGCGAGCTGATCGCGGTCGACCCGGAGTCGGTCACCGACGAGGACATGGCGGGCTTCACCTGGGTCACGTTCAAGGAGAACGTCGCCATCGCGCTCAAGGTGGCGGAGCTGCTGGGGGTGAACCGGCGCTCGGCGCTGGCGGGCATGTGGTCCGCGCCGCCGGACCCCGGCGTGCTGTCGGTGCACACCCGGGTGGCGGGGGACAAGCGGATCAAGCTGGCCAACGTCTTCGCGGCGAACGACCCCGAGTCCACGCTGATGAACATCGAGCGGCTGCTGGAGCAGGGGTCGATCAGCCGTCCCCTGCACGTCGTCATCAACTGCCGGCCCGACCGCGTGGAGCGCAACCAGCAGATGGGCGCGCTGGTCGCGCGCATCGACCCCGACCGGGTGGTGCTGATCGGCGATCCGACGCGCAGCGCCCTGTCCACAGTGGACGAGCGGTGGCGCGACCGGGTGACCGACCTGGGTGGCGCGCGGAGCGCGGAGGAACTCCTGGACGCCGTCCTGGCCGAGATCGAGTCGACCGCGTCGCTCGTGGCCATCGGCAACATCCACGGCCAGGGCGAGGTCTTCCTGGAAGCCGTCGAGCACCTGGAGGAACCACCGGCCGACGAGCCTCCCCGCGCGCCCGCGCGGGCCGAGGAACCGGCCGCCCCGGCCCATCCGGCCACCCAGCCGCGTCCCGTCCCGCCGCGCAGGACCGACGACGCACGCCGGCCCCCGTCCCCGCGGCAGGGGCGCCCGCTGCCGCACGAGCGGCACCCCGCGCAGCAGCGGCGGCCCGCGCCCCGACCGCCTTCGGACGCCGCCCGCAACGCGTCGGCCGAGACGCAGTTCATCGACCCGGCGCGCGGGCGGCCACCGGGTGGCGACCCGCGACGGGCGCGGGAAGCGCACCACTCCGCACCCGATCGGGCGCACCAGGCCCCCGACCAACAGCGGCACGCACCCAACCCCGGGCGTCCCGGTCCTGGGCACCGGACCCCCGAGCGCCCCGGAGCCGAGCGCCCCGGAGCCGAGCACTCCAGAGCTGAGCGTGCCGGAGCCGAGCGTGCCGGAGCCGGGCACTCCGGAGCCGGGCACTCCGGAGCCGAGCGCCCCGGAGCCGAGCGCCCCGGAGCCGAGCGCCCCGGAGCCGAGCACTCCAGAGCCGAGCGCCCTGGAGCCGAGCGCCCCGGAGCCGAGCGCCCCGGAGCCGAGCACTCCAGAGCCGAGCGCCCTGGAGCCGAGCGCGCCGGAGCCGAGCGCGCCGGCGGCGGGACGCCTCGTCCCGCCCGCCGCCCGTCAGCCGAAGACAGCGCGCGCGGCAACCTCTTCGAGGCCGCCGGGCCGGACCGCCCCGCCCGCGACACCCCGCCGCACCCCGACCACCGAGCCACCCCTCGACCCTGGAAGCAGTCGTGACCAACGGATCCCTCCTCCTGCCGGAGGTCGCCACCCTCGGCCTGGCCATCGGCCTCGTGTTCTCCCTGGCCTGCTACCTCACCACCAACCTCTCGCCCGGCGGCATGATCACGCCCGGCTGGCTGGCCCTGACCCTCGTGGAGGACTACCGGCGCGCGCTGCTCGTCGTCGTCATGAGCGGTGTGACGTACGGGGCGGTGAAGTTGTTGCAGCGCGTCGTCATCCTCTACGGGAAGCGGTTGTTCGCCGCCGTGGTGCTCACCGGCGTGCTGCTCCAGACGACGCTGTTCATGCTGATCCAGAGCGACTTCCCGCTGCTGTTCGCGCACCAGACGCTCGGGTTCGTGGTGCCCGGCCTCATCGCCTACCAGCTCGTCCGCCAACCACCGCTGGTCACCGCGATCGCCACGAGTACCGTCAGCGCCGCCGGATACGGTGTACTGGCGAGCGGCGTGCTCATCGGGCTGGTGCCCACGGTGTGAAGTGGTCGGTGCGACAGGCGATGAAGGCGGGACGGCGGCACCTCCGGGTGCCTCGGGTGGGGGTGGCGGCGCTGGTGGCCGCCGCCCTCGCGGTCGCGCTCGTCGTCTGGTGGCCGGACGCGCCCACCGGTGGCCCGACCGACGAGCCGGGACCGGTGACCGAGCAGGCCGAGCGGCTGGTCTACGAACGGCTCGACGCGCCCGCCCGCACCGTCGTGCGCGACCAGGCCACCGGGGTCGTCGTGGCGGTGCTCACCGACGGTGCCCGCACCGCCCAGCTCGTCGGCCCCCGCCGCTCGTTCAGCGAGCCGAAGGCCACCTCCGCCACCGTCAACACCACGTCCTGGGTGCGGCTGCTGCCGCAGCCGTGGCGCGTCGGCGCGGAGGCCGAGGACTGGTTCACCGACTGGTTCGCCCGGGCGCGGGCGGACACCGGCCCCGACGTGCTCGCCGTCGCCACCGAGTACCTGATCGACATGCCGGACGGCGTCGACGCCAACGGCGTGCGCTTCCGCGGTGACGCCTCCTTCGGCCCGGTCAAGCCGTCCGGCTCGGGCCGCCAGGAGCAGTCGGACTTCTACGACTACCTGGGCGTGCCCTGGGACTTCCCCAACGGCCCCAGCGCCCGGCCCGAGCAGAGCCGCTACGGCGCGGTCGACTGCTCGGGCTACGTGCGCCTGGTCTTCGGCTACCGCCTCGGCATGCCGCTGCTCGGCGTCAACGCGCCCGGACCGGGCATCCCCCGGCGCGCCTACGCCATCTCGGAGTTCGGCCCCGGCGTGCAGCTCGTGGCCAACGAACGCCGCCGCGCCACCGACTACAGCCGGCTCCAGCCGGGCGACCTGGTGTTCTTCGAGGTCGAGGACGACCCGGACACCCTGGACCACGTCGGCATCTACCTCGGCCTGGACGACGGCGGCCACCACCGCTTCATCTCCAGCCGCGAGCGCATCAACGGCCCCACGCTCGGCGACGTCGGCGGCACGTCCCTCCTGGACGACGGCGGGTTCTACTCGACCGCGTGGCGGTCGGCCCGGCGGCTGTGACCGGCGCGGGCCACGTCCCCCTGACGACGTACGACCGCTGCCGACGGCCCGGACCCGGCTTACCGTCGGGGACGACAGCCGTGTGAGTCGCACGTCCACGCGGAACGGACCCGGGCGAGAGGAGCCCGCCATGAGCGCCCCGATCGTGGTCGGCGTGGACGGTTCCGACACGGCGGTGGAGGCCGCCGGGTGGGCCGCCGCCGAAGCCGCCCGCCACCGCGTGCCCCTCAAGCTCGTGCACGCCTACGTGCTGCCCACCCACAGCTACCCGGAGCTGGTGCTGACCGGCCCGGAGGTCCAGCGGGCGTTCGAGACCCAGGGCCGGCAGTGGCTGGACGACGTCGCCGGCACCGTGCGCGCCGTCGCACCTGAGGTCGAGACCTCCCTCGTCGTCGCCCCGCCGACCGCGGCGCTGATCGCCGAGTCCCGCACCGCCCGGCTCGTCGTGGTCGGCTCGCGCGGCCTCGGCGGCTTCTCCGGCCTGCTGGTCGGCTCGGTGGCCGTGGCGGTGTCCACGCACGGCGCCTGCCCGGTTGTCGTGGTGCGCGACCCGGCGCCCGGGGACGGCCCGGTCGTCGTCGGCGTGGACGGTTCACCGGTCAGCGAGGAGGCGATCGCCTTCGCGTTCGAGGAGGCGTCCCTGCGCGACGCGCCCCTCACCGCCGTCCTGGCGTGGACCGACTTCCAGCTCGACAGCCCGTTCGGCTCGTGGGCCACCGTCGACTGGTCGCAGGTCGAGGCCGACCAGCGCCAACTGCTGGCCGAACGCCTGGCCGGTTGGCAGGAGCGGTACCCGGACGTGCGCGTGGACCGCCGGGTCGTCCGCGGCGGCCCGGCCCGCGCCCTGCTCCAGGCGGCGAGGGACGCCCGGCTCCTCGTCGTGGGCAGCCGCGGCCGCGGCGGCTTCACCGGCATGCTCCTGGGCTCCACGAGCCAATCGCTCGTCTACCACGCCACCTGTCCGCTGGCCGTCGTCCGACCGCGGCACGTCACGCGGTGAACACCAGCGCGGTCAGGCACGCGAGCGTGGTGAGCACGCCGACCACCAGCGGCACGCGGACGGGAACGGCCCCGCGCCCCACGCCCGCCCACACCGCCACGGCCGCGACCAGCGCGATCAGCACGCCCGGCACGACCCGCAGGCCGCCACCACCCCGGGCCGCCGCCTGGAGCAGCAGCACCGAGCAGGCCGCCGCGCTGAACGCCGTGCGCCGCCACGCCAACCCGGTGCGCTCCGGTTGCAGGCCGCGATCACGCGAGCCGGTCACGCGACCACCACCAGGACACCCGCCGTCACCGCCACGAGCAGCACCCCCACCGCCAGCACCACCAGCACCGGGCTGCGCGGCAACGGCCGGTCCGCCCGCATCGCCCGCTGCACCGCCCGCCACCGGGGGTAGCTGGTCGCCGCCAGCACCGCCGCCAACGCGATGCACATCAGGCCCAGCAGCAGCGTCGCCCCGGGGAACGCGAAGGGCGGCACCAGCTGCCCGACGGCCACCCCGCCCGCGAGCAGGCCCAGCGCGGTCCGGATCCACGCCAGGAACGTCCGCTCGTTGGCCAGGGTGAACCGGTAGTCCGGCTCCCGGTCCGCGGGTGGCCGCTCCGGCTCGCCGTGCATCGGACCTCCGTCGTCGCGGGCGACCGCCTCGTGACGGCCGGTCGGCAGGCTAACCCGCGGCGGGTCGTCCCGGCGGCGCGCCGGTCAGGCGGCGAGCCCGGTCTTCAGGGCGCGGGCGATGCGCACCGCCCGACGGGCCTGGAAGGCCACGGCGTCCAGTTCCAGCTGACCGGGCGGGTTCTGGCCGTTGTTCGAGATGTGGCTGGTGCCGTAGGGGTTGCCGGCCTGGAACTGGATGGGGTCGGCGTAGCCGGGCGGCACGATGACGCAGCCCCAGTGGTAGAAGGTGTTGTTCAGGGCGGTGATGGTGGTCTCCTGGCCGCCGTGCGCGGTGCCCGCCGAGGTGAACGAGGTCGCCACCTTGTCGACCAGCTTGCCCTGCGCCCACAGCGGACCGGTGGTGTCGATGAACTGCTTCAACTGCGCCGTCGGCAGTCCGTACCGGGTGGGCGTGCCGAAGATCAGCAGGTCGGC
The DNA here is from genome assembly GCF_044544865.1 of Actinosynnema sp. NPDC053489. Lineage (NCBI taxonomy): Bacteria > Bacillati > Actinomycetota > Actinomycetes > Pseudonocardiales > Pseudonocardiaceae > Actinosynnema > Actinosynnema sp. NPDC053489. Next base: position 42,268 of record NZ_JBITXT010000026.1, read on the forward strand.
CCACTCCAGGTCGTCCAGGGTCGCCTCGGGGACGTCCTGCGTCTGCTTGACGTGGGCGGCCCAGCCCTCGTTGCTGGCGATGGCCTCGTCCGGAGCCAGCTCGCGCACCTTGCGCAACCGCACCTCGCTCCCATCCTCCGCCGCCGCGGCCGCGGCCCGGGCCAGCGCGTACACGCTGCCGGTGGCCGAGTAGTAGACGACAACGGTCTTGAGGTCGGACATCGGAACTCCCGTGGCATCGACGACTGTCGCCAAGGTGTACCCGCTCGACGCCGATCCGATCGGGCTCATCACTCGTTGGTGGCCCGAGACCACCCGGAGCACCAGCCGCCCGGGCCGGGACCCGACCACTGTTTGCGCTAACAACGCGGTGCCGAGCCTTCTCCGTCGAGGCGCATCAGAACGCCAATGGTATGCCGTGGCACGCAGATGAGCTGGTCGTTCGACGGCGTTCGACAGGTCGACGATGATCGACTCGTGGAGTTAGCGCTCACATTTCAAGGGCTCCAACTCGTTGACGGTCCGCGTCGGCCTGGCTACATTGATCCGAAAGTTGAATCGCTCTCACCGAAACAATCGGCCGCCGGCCCTGGCCTTCCGGCTGCCGCCGCCGCCCCCCGTGGACCGGCGCCGAGTCGTGACAAGCAGGCCTCTCCCCACCTCGACGAAGAGGAGCACGCTCATGGCCGGATCAGGCCTTCACCCGCCCACCGCCGCCGCTCGTCGTGGCGGGCACCGCCTGGTCGGTG
>NZ_JBITXT010000027.1:0-35511 GCF_044544865.1 Actinosynnema sp. NPDC053489
ATTTCATAGTGTTTCGGTGGTCATAGCGGTTGGGGAACACCCGGTCCCATTCCGAACCCGGTAGTTAAGCCTTCCAGCGCCGATGGTACTGCACTCGTGAGGGTGTGGGAGAGTAGGACGCCGCCGAACAATTCTTCGCCTTCAGGGGCACCCGGTTCACCGGGTGCCCCTGAAGGCTTTTTCGTGCCCGGCGAGGTGCCGCCGGGCGTGCCGGGTTAAGTTCTCGGGCATGCACCACGACCCTGCCGACCCCCGAACGCAGCGCCGCCACGGCGGTGACTCCGCGGTCCAGGCCGACCTGGCCACGAGCCCGTTCCGGGTGGACCGGGACCGCGTCGCCAGCTCACCGTTCTTCGCCCGCTTGGGTGGCGTCACGCAGGTCGTCAGCTCGACCGGCTCGGGTCTGCTGGTGCACAACCGCCTCACGCACAGCCTGAAGGTCGCCCAGGCCGCCCGCGCGATCGCCGAGCGGCTCAACGCCCGTCCCGACCTCGTGGCCCTACTGGACAAGCTCGGCGGCTGCGACCCGGACGTGGTGGAGGCCGCTTCGCTGGCGCACGACCTCGGGCACCCGCCGTTCGGGCACCTCGGCGAGGAGGTTCTCGACCGGCTGGCCCGGCACCGGTTCGGGTTGTCCGACGGGTTCGAGGGCAACGCGCAGTCGTTCCGCATCGTGACGACGACCGACGTGCGCGGTCCGGCGGCGGTCGGGTTGGACCTGACCGTGGCGGTGCGGGCGGCGATGCTGAAGTACCCGTGGACGCGCCTGTCCTACCCGCAGCCGCACCCGCGTGACCTGCCCGAGCCGCCGCGTGGCGCCGCGGAGCCGACGGACGCCCCGGGCACCGGCTCCAGCAAGTTCTCCGCGTACGTCACCGAGCTGGCGGACGTCGAGCAGGCCCGTGCCTGTTACGCGGACCGGGTCGAGCCGTGGCAGCAGACGATCGAGGCGTCGGTGATGGACACCGCCGACGACATCGCCTACGCCATCCACGACCTGGAGGACTTCCACCGCGTGGGCGTGCTCCAGCACGCGTCGGTGTCGGCCGAGCTGAACACGTGGCTGGACCAGGCGGTGGAGCTGGCGGGGCTGAGCGCCGCCGACCTCGCCGCCCAGGAGCGCAAGCCGGGTCGTTCGCTGGAGGCGCTGCGCCGCCGGCTGCACGCCAAGGACTCGTGGGCGGTGGACGACGACGCGTTCGCGCACGCCGTGGCGATGGTGCGGGCCGAGCTGGTCGACGGCCTGCTGGCGGTGCCGTTCGACGGCTCGGTGGAGGCGGAGCAGGTCGTGGCCGGGTTCTCGGCCCGCTGGACGCGCCGCCTGGTGGACTCGGTCGGGGTGGTCGAGGAGCCGACGACCCGGTCCGGGCACGTGGTGCTGGCCGTGCCGCAGTGGCACGAGGTGCAGGTGCTGAAGTTCGTGCACCGGCGCTTCGTGCTGCTCCGCCCGGACCTCGCGCTGCACCAGCGGGGCCAGGCGCGGTTGCTGACGGCGCTGGTCGAGGCGTTGGAGCAGTGGGTCACCGACCGGCACGAGGCGAACCGGCTGCCGCGCCGGCTGCACGACCTGGTCGAACTCGCCGGGCAGGAGTACGCCACGCTGGCCCGCACGGACCCGTCGCTGCTGGTCGGGGCGACAGGGGAGACGCCGTCGGGTCCGGACGCCGTCCGGGCGCTGGCCCGCGGCCGCGCGGTGGTCGACTTCATCGCCTCGCTCACCGACAACCAGGCCGCGGCGCTGCTCGACGCGCTCTCCGGCCGCACCGGTCAGCTGTGGACAGATGCTTTTGTACTGTGAAATGTGATGGATTCACGGTCTGAGAAGTAGGCCGAACGGTGGCAGACGGTACTTGGCCGTGCGCAATACGTTGACCCCTCGGTCGGGGACACCCGACCGCAGGCCGCGTGCGTCGGGGGCACGCTAGATCTGGGGGAGACGCCTGTGCGCTCACCGAATCGCCGTTCGCGAAGAAACGCGCTCATCGCCGCCGGTGCCGCCGTGCTGCTGACCGCGGGCATCGTGTCGCCCGCCGCAGCCGACCCGACCCCGGCGTCCAAGGGCGTCGAGGACACCACCGCCGCTCAGATCGCCGCGTTGCAGGACATCAAGAGGTCGCTCACCCAAGCCGAGTCCAAAGTGGACAGCGCGCTCGTGGTCGAGCAGCGCCGCCGGGCCAACGCCACCGCGTTCAACCGGCTGCCCGCGCTCCAGACCGGGGTGAAGGTCCACAGCGGAAACACCGTCGTGGTCGACATCCGCGCGGTCTCGGTGACCGACGAGCTGGTCACCGCCGTGAAGGCCGCGGGCGGTGGCATCCGCTCCGTCTCCACCGAGGGCAAGACGGTCCGCGCGCAGCTGCCGTTGGCCGCGCTCACGTCCCTCTCCGCACGCGGGGACGTCCGCCGGGTCGAGGCCGCCGTCGAGTACAAGACCTACAACCAGCAGAACCGGGTCGGTCAGCCGGTGGCCACCGCCTCCACCAAGGAGGACAAGGCCCGGCGGATCGAGTCCCGCACCCGGGACGCGCTGGCCGCGCCGCGAGCGGCCAAGACGAGCGAGGGCGACCGGGCGCACGCCGCCGACACCGCCCGCGGCGAGTTCCACGTCACCGGCACCGGCGTGAAGCTGTGCGCGCTGTCCGACGGCGTGGACTCCCTGGCCACCTCGCAGGCCGCCGGTGAGCTGCCCGCCGGCGTCGACGTCCTCGCCGGCCAGGAGGGCGACGGCAACGAGGGCACCGCGATGCTGGAGATCCTCCACGACATCGCGCCCAACGCGAGCCTCGGCTTCGCCACCGCCGTCAACGGCGACGCGAGCTTCGCCGACAACATCCGCGCCCTGCGGTTCCGGCTCGGCTGCGACGTGATCGTCGACGACATCCTGTACTTCAACGAGTCGCCGTTCCAGGACGGCATCATCGCGCAGGCCGTGGACGCGGTCAGCGCCGACGGCGCGCTGTACTTCTCCTCCGCGGGCAACGAGGGCAACGTCGCCGACGGCACCTCGGGCCACTGGGAGGGCCAGTTCGTCGACTCGGGCGTCGGCGTCGGCAAGTTCGCCGGCACCGCCCACGACTTCAACCCCGCGCCGACCGCGAAGCAGGTGTTCAACCCGCTGTCGGACAGCTCGGGCAACGTTCCGGTGACGCTGTTCTGGTCCGACCCGCTGGCGTCGTCGTTCAACGACTACGACCTGTACCTGGCGAACTCGCAGGGCAACGTGGTGTCGTTCAGCCAGGGCGTGCAGGACGGCACCCAGGACCCGTACGAGCGGCTGACCACGCCGGCCAGCGCGTTCGGCCTGCGGCTGGCCGTGGTCAAGTACCGCGGTGACGACAGGTACCTGGCGCTGTCCGCGCTCGGCGGCCGGTTCAAGGACTCCTCCGACGGGCTGAAGAAGTTCGCCACGCCCGGCGTGACGCGCGGCCACTCCGCGGCCAAGGGCGCGATCAGCGTGGCGGCCGCGCCGGCGAACAACCCGCTGCCGTTCGACCTGGAGCCGGGCGACCCGGCCAACCCGCGCGGCCCGTACCCGAACGCGTTCGACGGCTCGCAGAAGCCCGAGCGGTTCACCTCCGACGGCCCGCGCCGGGTGTTCTTCGCGCCCGACGGCACCCCGAGCGAGGAGGTCCGGCAGAAGCCCGACCTGACCGCGGCGGACGGCGTGCAGACCAGCGTGGCGGGCTTCAACCCGTTCTTCGGCACGTCGGCGTCCGCGCCGAACGCCGCCGCCATCGCGGGCCTGGTGCTGTCCGGCAACCCGGGCCTGCCGGCCGCCGAGGTGCGGCAGGCGCTGACCGCGACGGCGGTCGACCTGGTCGAGGCGGGCGTCGACAACCGGACCGGCGCGGGCATCGTGCGCGCCGACCTGGTGCTGGCCTACACCGGTGCCTCGCCGCAGCCGCTGGCGAAGGCGGCGAAGCCGTCCGTGGTCAACGACAGCGACGGCAGCCAGTACCTCAAGCCGGGCACCACGGCCACGGTCACCGTGCCGGTGGTCAACACCGGTGACGGCACGGCCGCGTCGACCAGCCTCGTGCTGACCACACCCACCGCGGGCGTGACGATCGCGCCCCGGTCGAAGTACTACGGCAACGTCGAGGTCGGCCAGACGGTCACCAACACGTTCAAGGTGAGCGTGCCCGCGTCCCTGGGCGTCGGCTCGGCCGTCCGGCTCGACGCGCGGGTGACGTTCTCGGGGACCACGTCGCCGACCACGAGCTCGTTCACGCTCAACGTCGGCGAGCCGTCCCGCGACGCGAAGACGTTCGCCTACACCGGTCCGGTCGTGGCCATCCCGGACAACGACACCACCGGCGCGTCGGTGCAGATCCCGGTCACGGGCGTCGGCCGGGGCGCGAAGCTCGCGCTGTCGATCGACGGCGACAGCTGCAACGCCAACATCGGCGCGACCACCGTCGGCATCGACCACACGTTTGTCGGTGACCTGGTCGGCACGCTGACCTCGCCGTCCGGCGCGACCGCGACGGTGTTCCAGCGCAACGGGTCGAGCGGCAACAACCTGTGCCAGGTCGTGTTCGACGACGCGGCCGCGCAGCCGTTCTCCTCGGTGACCAGCAACCTCGCGCCGTTCACCGGCACGTGGCGGCCCACCACCCCGCTCGGCGCGCTGCTGGCCGAGCCGGTCGACGGCACGTGGACGTTCAAGGTCGTGGACGCGGTCTCCTCCGACCGCGGCTCGATCCGCTCCGTCTCGCTGAAGATCAACGGCTACATCTGACCGAGGTGACGGAAGGGCCCTGGGAGCGCGCTCCCAGGGCCCTTCTCCAATCCACGCGCAACGAGCGTTACTTCGGCCACTCCCAGCGGATGCCGAACACGCCGGGGCCGAAGCCGAGCGCCACGGCGTGCACACCGCCCGCCGCGTCCAGGGCCAGGTTGCGGCGGCGCGACGGGGTGTCGTCGCCGGCCGGCACGCTGAACTGCTGGCAGCGGGCGGGCAGGTTCGACTGGTCGAACCGCACCTCGATCACGTACTCGCGCACCGGCAGCCGGAACTTGCGGGCGAACGTGTTGTTGCCCGCCGGGTAGTGGCCCTCGGCGAACAGCAGCTCGTACTCCATGATGATGGTCTCGCCCCTGGTCAGGGGCCGGTCGAACATCATCTCGGCGGCCATGATGTTGGCGTCGGTGTCCTCGACCACCCGACCCAGGTGGCAGTTGCGCAGGTTCACCACCTGCGGCAGCACGTTGGCCTGCTCGGTCTCGAACACCAGCGCCCAGCGGTCCGGGCCGTCCTGCTCCGCGCGCAGGATCTGGCGCACCCACACGGAGCGCTGACCGCCGTCCGCAGCGATCTCGATCCGGTCGTGCTGGCTGATCCGGCCCAGCTTCACGTCCGAGGTGGTGTCGACCTTCGTGAGCAGGTTCGCCACCCGCTCGCGACGCGCCCACAGCGCGTCGATGGGCATCATCGTCGTCGGCCGGGACCGCCTGCCCCGCGGGCGCGGCGGCCCGAGCAGCGCGGACAGGCCGGCCTGCGGCACGCCGAGCACGGTCTCCAGGTGGCGCAGGGCCTCCAGCGACTCGGGCCGCTCGGGCCGCCGCCTGCCGGACTGCCAGTAGCTCAGCGTCGCGACGCTGATGGTGACCCCGCGCAGCGCGAGCCGGTGCTGGATGCGGTCGAGGCTCAGCCTGCTGGCTTTGATCGCGGCTCTCAGCGCCTCGGGGAAGGGTCCCGTGGTGAGAAGCTGCGCAAGACTGCCGTGGCCCGTCGAGTCGAGTTCGTCGACGGACAGGTTGGGTCGACCGGCAGCGTTGGTCATTGTGACTCCCCGCTGTCATGAGATCACGCCCCAGTGACCCTACCCGCCAACGCAGGGCGTTGGTGCCTTCCGGGTGGAGTCATTGGTTGGGCCGTACGGGTTACGAGTTCACTGGGATCGGCGTGGTTCTGTCAAGTGGTGAACATCCGGGCTCCTCCCTTTGTAAACCCGTCGGTAACATTGTGCAACGGCGGCTTCGGGGTGGCGGTGCTCACCCCTTCGGTCCTGGTGCGCCCGCGCGTGCCCGTCGCGCGCCCCGCCGGCCCCGACGATGGCGGTCGTTGATCCGTTGGGCCTACTGTGTGCCCGGTGACCCCCGCCCAGGACCCCGTGCCCCTGCCGGAGGACCCGTTGACGGAGGTCGCGGCCGCGATCCTCGGCGTCGACCACCACAGCGCCCTCGACCTGGTCGACGTCGTGCGCCACCAGGGCGGCCCCCTGGTGGACGTGGTCCGGGCGGGCGACGACGTGCTGCCCCGGCTGGCGCACGAGAACGCGCTCGACCAGGCGCTGCTGCTCGCCCGGCGGGCGCTGCGGCCCGGCGGCCTGTTCCTCGCCGCCGTGCCGGAGCTGGACAAGCTCGGCACGCTGCGGCCGACCGCGCCGCCGCCCAGGGTGTCCGGGCGCGGGCCCGACCGGCAGGTCACCGTGCAGCTGTGGGACTGGGCGGCCGACGGCGAGTCGTACGCCCTGGAGGTCGTGCGGCTGGTGCGCGGACCGGAGACGTGGGAGGTGGCGAACACCGTGTCGACCCGGCACCGCGTGCTGTCGCCCGAGCAGGTCGCCGCCTCGTTGACCGACGCCGGGTTCGGCGCCGTGCAGCGGCTCTCGCCGGCCGAGTGCGGGCACCCGCTGCCGGTCTGGGTCGCGGTCGCGCCGGCGTGAGCAGGGTCCGCCCGGTCTCCGGGGGAGGACGGGCGGTCGAGGTGCCGCCGGAACGCCTCGACGGGTGGTTCGCGCGGTTCGCCACGCGGCACGGCGGGGTGGTTTCCACGTCGGTGACGCCGTCCGCCTGCGTGGTCACGGCGGCGGACGGGGCCACGGCGTCGGTGTCGGCCGCGTTCGGGTCGTTCAGCCCTCCGGGTGAGCACGAAGGGCTGGTGGTGGACGCCGTGCTGGCGCACGCGTCCGCGTCGCGCCGGATCGGGTTGCTGCTGGTGCGGCTGGGCGGGCACGGCGTCGGGGTGGCGCGGGACGGGGTGGTGCTGGTGTCGACCACGGGCAGCCGTCAGGTGCACGGGCGCAACAAGGCGGGCGGGTGGTCCCAGCAGCGGTTCGCCCGGCGGCGGGAGGGGCAGGCGCGGGTCGCGCTCCAGGCCGCGGCGGACGACGCGGCGCGGGTGCTGGCGCCGCGGGTCGGCGAGCTGGACGCGGTCGTGCTCGGTGGTGACCGCCAGGCGTTGGACGCGCTGCGGGGCGACCGCCGGCTGGGGGAGGTGTTCGCGCTGGCGTCACCGCGCGTGCTGGACGTGCCGGAGCCGCGGCGGGCGGTGCTGGAGGAGGCCGCGGTCCGGGCGCGGGCGGTGGAGGTCGTGGTCCGCGAGAAGTCGTGACAACCCCCGCCCGGCCCGACCGCATTCATAAGGGTGAGGAGGCACCGACCAACCGGGGCCTCGGCAACCCGAGGAGCAGTAGTGCTGCGCAAACGACTCGTGCTGGCGGCCGGCGCCGTCGTGCTCGGCGGTGTCGCGGTGGCGGGGACGGCGTTGGCCTCCGGCGGCGGTGCCGCGCCCGCGCCCACCACGACCGAGCCGCCCGCCACGTCTCCCACCACGTCGATCGCCACGTCTCCCACCGCGGTGTCCCCGACGACGGTGTCGCCGACCCGGTCCGTGCCGATCGAGACGTCACCGCCGGTGACCACGCGCCCGGAGCCGACCACGTACCGGCCGCCCACGACGGCGACGGTGACGACCTCGCCCGGGGCGCCGCTGCCGGAGCCGACGACGACGAAGCCGCCGCTGCCGACGCCCACCGCGGTCACGACGGGGCGTTGACGGCGTGAGCTGGGACGCGGAGTTCACCCACTTCTTCGACCGGTGCGCCGACTCGATGCGCTTCACCGCGTTCCTGTTGTGCGGCAACCACCACGAGGCCGAAGACGTGGTGCAGTCCGCGTTCCTCAAGCTCTACCTGGCGGGGCCGCGGCTGGCGCGGCGCGACGGGATGGAGGCGTACCTCCGGCAGGTCGTGGTGCGCACGTTCCTGGCGGAGCGCCGCCGGGTGCGGTGGAAACGCGAGAAGCTCACCGACGCGGTGCCGGAGACGCCGGCGGCCGGGTCGTTGAGCGAGGACCGGCTGGTGGTGTGGCAGGCGTTGAGCGCCGTGCCCGCCAAACAGCGTGCGACGCTCGTGCTGCGGTACTGGCACGACCTGGCGGTGGAGGAGACGGCCGCGGCGCTCGGCTGCTCGGTCGGCACGGTGAAGAGCAACACGAACCGCGGCCTCAAGGCGCTGCGGCAGAGGCTGGGGCCGGAGTTCGGCGCGTTGTGGCAGGAGGTGTCGCGCGGTGCTTGAGGACGAGCTGAGGAAGACGTTCGAACAACTGGACATCGACCCGCGGCCGCGCACGTTCGACGCGGTGGACATCGTCTTCCGGGGGTCGGCCCTGAAACGCCGCCGTCGCGGCTACGCCGCCGTCGCCGCGACCGGCACGGGCACCGCCGTGGTCGCCGTGGTGATCGCCTTCGCCCTGCACCAACCGCCGAGCCGGCAGGACCAGAGCCCCGCCGTCCCCCCGGCGCCGAACCCCACCTCGACCACCCCCGCGAACCCGCCGGGCCCGTCACCCTCGCCCAGCCACTCCGACACCCCGGGCCTCACCACGACGAGCCCGGACCCCGACCCCACCACCACCAGGACCACCACCATCGACCTCTCGAACACCCCACCCCCGCACACCACCACCACCAGGCCAATCCCCATCCACACCCCTTGACCCCGGGGCTTCGGCCACTCGACCGCACCCACCCACACGACAACGGCGGAACCCGCGCATCGCGAGTCCCGCCGTCCCCGCCCCACCGACCCGCGCGACCTACCCGAGCGTGCCCGTCGCGAGGAGCCCGCCGTCCACGCGCACGGTCTCACCGGTGATCCACTCGGCCTCGTCGGAAGCGAGGAACGCGACCAGCCGCGCCACGTCCTCCGGTGTCCCGAGCCGCTTCATCGGGTACTGCGCCGACGCCTCCTCCTCCCGCCCGGTGTACAGCGCCTCGGCGAACCGCGTCTTCACCACCGCCGGCGCGACGGCGTTCACCCGCACCTTCGGCCCGAGCTGCCACGCCAGCTCCTCGGTCAACCGGATCAGCGCCGCCTTGCTCGCCCCGTACGCGCCGATCACCCCGGTCGACCGCAGCCCGCCCACGGACGCGATGTTCACCACCGCCCCGCCGTGCTCCGCCATCCACGCCTTCCACGCCAGCTGCACGAACCCGAGCGCCGCGACCACGTTGACGTCGAAGATCTTCCGCACCGCGTCCAGGTCGGCGTCGACCAGCGCGCCGAACACCGGGTTGATGCCGGTGTTGTTCACGAGCACGTCCAACCGCCCGAACCGCTCCACGGTCGCCTCGACGGCCCGGGCGCGATCCTCGGCGCTGCCCGCGTTCCCCGGCACCGCCAGTACCCGATCAGGTGACACCCCCGCGGCGGCGGCCAAGGACGAAGCGGCCGCCGTCACCGCCTCCTCCTTGCGCGAGGTGATGGTCACCGACGCGCCGCGCGTCAGCAGTTCCAGCGCGATGCCGTGCCCGATGCCCCGGCTGGCACCCGTGACCAGCGCCGCCCTGCCCGTGAAGTCCGAAGTCATGACCGCAATCTATGCCGGTGGACACACGCGGTTAATCCGGTGGCGCCCACCCCGTAGACTGGGGGTGTGGTCGTCTTGATCGAGTAGGTCCCGCGCACGCTGCGCCGTTGACCTCGCACGACCACACCCCGGAGTAGAACTTGATCACCGCGACCGATCTCGAGTTGCGCGCGGGCTCGCGCATCCTGCTGTCCGACGCCACCCTGCGCGTCCAGCCCGGCGACCGCATCGGCCTCGTCGGCCGCAACGGCGCCGGCAAGACGACGTCCCTCCGCGTCCTGGCGGGCGAGGGCCAGCCCTACGCGGGCGAGGTCCGCCGCACCGGCGAGCTGGGCTACCTGCCGCAGGACCCGCGCGAGGGCGACCTGTCGGTCATCGCGAAGGACCGCGTGCTGTCCGCCCGCGGCCTGGACCAGCTGCTCCGCGACATGGAGAAGATGCAGTCCACGATGGCGGAGCTGGTGGACGACGACGAGCTGCAGGCCGCCGTGCGCAAGTACGGCCGCCTGGAGGAGCGGTTCGCCGCGCTCGGCGGGTACGCGGCCGAGAGCGAAGCCGCCCGCATCTGCGCCAACCTCGGCCTGGCCGACCGCGTGCTCGCCCAACCGCTGCGCACCCTGTCGGGCGGTCAGCGCCGCCGCGTCGAGCTGGCCCGCATCCTGTTCGCCGCCTCCGAGGGCGGTGTCGGCACGAAGTCCAGCACGATCCTGCTGATCGACGAGCCGACCAACCACCTCGACGCCGACTCGATCGCGTGGCTGCGCGGGTTCCTCAAGTCGCACGAGGGCGGCCTGGTCGTGATCAGCCACGACGTGGAGCTGCTGGACGACGTGGTGAACAAGGTGTGGTTCCTCGACGCGACGCGCGGCGAGGTCGACATCTACAACATGGGCTGGAAGAAGTACCTCGAAGCGCGGGCCGCCGACGAGAAGCGCCGCCGCCGCGAGCGCGCCAACGCGGAGAAGAAGGCCGGCGCGCTCATGGCGCAGGCGGACAAGATGCGCGCGAAGGCCACCAAGGCGGTCGCCGCGCAGAACATGGCCCGTCGCGCCGAGAAGCTGCTGTCCGGCCTGGAGGACACGCGCCAGGCCGACAAGGTCGCCAAGATCCGCTTCCCGCAGCCCGCGCCGTGCGGAAAGACGCCGTTGACGGCCGAGGGGCTGAGCAAGTCCTACGGGTCGCTGGAGGTCTTCACCGGCGTCGACCTGGCCATCGACCGCGGTTCCCGCGTGGTCATCCTCGGCCTGAACGGCGCGGGCAAGACCACGTTGCTGCGGCTCATCGGGTCGATGGAGCGGCCGGACAGCGGCGAGGTCGTCGCCGGTCACGGCCTCAAGCTCGGCTACTTCGCCCAGGAGCACGAGACGCTCGACCACCAGGCGACGGTGTGGCAGAACATCCGCCACGCCGCCCCGGACGTGCCCGAGCAGCAGTTGCGCTCGCTGCTGGGCACGTTCCTGTTCAGCGGTGAGCAGCTCGAACAGCCCGCGGGCACGCTGTCGGGCGGCGAGAAGACCCGGTTGGCGCTGGCCGGGCTGGTGTCGAGCGCGGCGAACGTGCTGCTGCTGGACGAGCCGACGAACAACCTCGACCCGGCCAGCCGCGAGCAGGTGCTCGACGCGCTGCGCCGCTACGAGGGGGCGGTCGTGCTGGTCACGCACGACCCCGGTGCGGTGGAGGCGCTTGAGCCCGAGCGGGTGATCCTGCTGCCCGACGGCACGGAGGACCACTGGTCCCAGGAGTACCTGGAGCTCGTGCAGTTGGCCTGAGGCAACGGGTTCCGCCTTTCACACCCCAACGTGAGCGTTGATCGACTCTGCGTGATGGTATGACCGCTCGCAGATCATTTCGCTTGATCACCTGGCGTTCTTGGTCTCCGTGATCGATCATTGCGACGACAGGGGCTTTCGAAGGCCCGACCTGCTGTCTACGGAAGGCGGGACAAGGTGGCTGACCTGAAGAAGGGCGCCCGGATCACCGGCGCCACGCGGGACAAGCTGGCCGCTGACCTGAAGAAGAAGTACGAAAAGGGCGCGAGCATCCGGGCGTTGGCCGAGTCCACCGGGCGCTCCTACGGCTTCGTGCACCGGGTGCTGAGCGAATCCGGTGTGCAGCTGCGCGGTCGCGGTGGCGCCACCCGCACGAAGAAGAAGTAAGCTACCCTCCGGTAACCACATGGTGTCGAGGAGAGACGACGCCTGACGAAACCCGGAGGTTCGCGCATGTCGGCACCGACCACCATCGACGCCGACCTGCTGGAACGCGGAGGCGTGCGGCTCGCCGTCGACGGGGCGCGCGCGACGATCACGCTCGACCGTCCCGACGTGCTCAACGCACAGACGCCGTCGACCTGGGTGGCGTTGCGGACGATCGGTGAACAGCTGGGCCCGGACGTCCGCGTCGTGGTCGTCCGGGGTTCCGGTCGCGCCTTCTCGGCAGGGCTCGACCGGCGGATGTTCACCGGTGCGCCCGTGGAGGGCGAGCCCGGTCTGCCGGAGATCACGCGCCGGGGGCCGGAGGCGGGCGCGGCGCTGATCGCGGAGTTCCAGGAGGGCTTCCGCTGGCTGCGCGACCCGGCTCGGGTGACGATCGCCGCCGTGCGCGGGCACGCGATCGGCGCGGGGTTCCAGCTCGCGCTCGCGTGCGACTTCCGCGTGGCCGCCGACGACGTGCGGTTCTGCATGGCCGAGACCTCGCTCGGCCTGGTGCCCGACCTCGGCGGCACGCTGCCCCTGGTGCGCCTGGTCGGGTACTCGCGCGCGGCCGAGATCTGCCTGACCGGGCGGCGCGTGGGCGCCGAAGAGGCGCTGCGGATCGGCCTGGCGAACACCGTCGTGCCCGCCGACGGGCTGGACGACGCGGTGGACGCCCTGGTCGCCCAGGTCACCAAGCCGCTGCCGGGCGCGGTGCGGGAAACGCTGGCGCTGCTGACCTCGGCCGCCGACGGCGCGTCCGAGCAGGAGCAGTTGCGGGCGGAACGCGAAGCCCAACTCCGCCGCCTCGCCGAACTGACCGCCCTGGCCGGCGACCAACCCTGACCGGCGACCAACTCGACCCGGCCGAACACGATCGGGTGAGATTGGCCCGAACATGTACGGAAACACTGTTCCCGTACATCGGTTGATTATGACCGAGCCCCGAACCACCCCGCCCCGACCGCTCACCCCGCCCACCACCCCCTGACCGCCCAGCCTTCCGCTCGGCCCTCCCTCTCGGCCTCCCGCTCTCAGCTCCACGCTCCGGACCTCCCGCTCGGGCTTCCCGCTCCGGGCCCTCGCTCGAGCCTCCGCTCCGGGCCTGCCGCTCCGGGTCTCCCGCTCCGGCCGACACCCGGCGGCCGGGTGCGCTCCGGTCCCGCCGACTCGCGCACCCTGCGTGACGGGGAACGCGGAGACCACCGTCGGCGTTACCGTCTGGCGTGGACGGTTCCTGGAGTTTGATGCGCAGCGCGATGCGGGCGTCCGACGCGCCCACGGCGGTGCGGCGGGGCACGTTTCGGCGGGTGCTGGGGTTCGCTCGACCGCACCGCGCGAAGCTGGCCGTGTTCCTGCTGCTCACGGTCGTGTCCGCGGTGCTCGCGGTCAGCACGCCGGTGCTCGCGGGGCGGGTGGTGGACGCCATCGTCGGTGGGCGGGACGTGTCCGTCGTCGTGTGGCTCGCCGTGGTGATCGCGGGCATCGCGGTGGTGGACGCGGGGCTCGGGCTGGTCGAGCGGTGGCAGTCGGCGCGCATCGGGGAAGGGCTGATCCACGACCTGCGTCGCGCCGTGTACGAGCACGTGCAGCGCATGCCCGTCGCCTTCTTCACCCGGACGCGCACCGGGGCCCTCGTCAGCCGGCTGAACAACGACGTGATCGGGGCGCAGCGGGCGTTCACGTCGACGCTCTCCGGCGTGGTCACGAACGTCATCCAGTTGGGGCTCTCGCTCGGCGTGATGTTCACCCTGTCGTGGCAGGTGACGGCACTCGCGCTGGTGCTGCTGCCGGTGTTCGTGATCCCCGCGCGGCGCATGGGCAGCCGGATGGCGGACCTGCAGCGCGAGGCGGCGACGCTGAACGCCGGCATGACCACGCAGATGACGGAGCGGTTCTCGGCACCCGGCGCGACGCTGGTGAAGCTGTTCGGGCATCCCGAGGCGGAGGCGGACGAGTTCGCCGAACGGGCCGCCCGGGTGCGCGACATCGGTGTCCGCACGGCGATGGCGACCCGCTGGTTCATGACCGGCCTGACCCTGGTCTCCGCGCTGGCGCAGGCCCTCGTCTACGGCCTCGGCGGCTACCTGGCGATCACCGGCCACCTCGCCGCGGGCACCGTCGTCTCGCTCGCCCTCCTCCTGACCCGCCTCTACACGCCGCTCACGGCCCTCGCCAACGCGCGCGTCGACGTCATGACCGCCCTCGTGTCGTTCGAACGCGTGTTCGAGGTGCTCGACCTCAAGCCGATGATCGCCGAACCCGAGCACCCGCGCCGCGTGCCGGACGGCCCGGTGTCCGTCGAGTTCGACGACGTCCGCTTCGCCTACCCCGCGGCCGACAAGGTCTCACTGGCCTCACTGGAATCAGTGGCCACGTTGGACACGCGCGGCGGGGAAGAGGTGTTGCACGGCATCAGCTTCCGCGCCGAAGCCGGTCAGCTCGTGGCGCTCGTCGGGTCGTCCGGCGCGGGAAAGTCAACCATCGCCTCCCTCGTGCCGCGCCTCTACGACGTCGACTCCGGCGCGGTCCGCTTGTCCGATGTGGACGTCCGGGAGCTGGCGTTCGACTCCCTGCGCGACACGGTCGGCGTCGTCACCCAGGACGGCCACCTCTTCCACGACACGATCCGCGCGAACCTGGGCTACCCGAGGCCGGACGCGACCGAGGACGAGCTGTGGGACGCGCTGCGCCGCGCCCGGCTCGACCACCTGGTCGAATCGCTGCCCGACGGCCTCGACACGGTCGTGGGCGAGCGCGGCTACCGGCTCTCCGGCGGCGAACGCCAGCGGCTCACCATCGCCCGCCTGCTCCTGGCCCGGCCGCGCGTGGTCATCCTCGACGAGGCGACCGCGCACCTGGACTCCGAGTCGGAGGCCGCCGTGCAGGTCGCGCTGACCGAGGCGTTGCGCGGCCGGACCGCGCTGGTGATCGCGCACCGGCTGTCCACGATCCGCGCCGCCGACCGGATCCTCGTCGTGGAGGGCGGGCGCGTGGTGGAGAACGGCACGCACGCCGAGCTACTGGCGGCCGAGGGCCGTTACGCCGAGCTGCACCGCACGCAGTTCAGCCAAACGCCCGTGGACGCCGCCGTCTAGAGCCCGCCGAGGAACGCGCCGGTGGCGGCCACCGCGACCTCGGACGACCCGCCGTTCACCACAAGCACCGAGAACGCCAGGTCGCCGCGGTAACCGATGAACCAGCCGTGCGACTGGCTCCCGTCACCGAACTGGGCGGTTCCGGTCTTGCCGCGCACCCCTCCGTAACCGGCCAGCTCGCGGGCGGTGCCGCCGGTGACGACCTCGCCCATCATCGACCGCAGCGCACCGGCCACCCCGCCGGGCAGCGCCGCCGGCGCGTCGCCCTGCGTCGGGAACTCGCGGATCAGTCGCGGCACGAGCGTGCGGCCGTTGGCGACCGTCGCCGCGACCAGCGCCATGCCGAACGGCGACGCCTGCACCTGCCCCTGCCCGATGCCGGCCTCGACGCGCGCGGCCACGGAGTCGGCGGGCGGCACCTTGCCGGTGTTCGTCGTGATGCCCGCGACCGTGAAGTCCGACGTCAGCCCGAAGTACCCGGCGGCGTCGGGCAGCGCGGCCGGCGGCAGGTCCGCCGCGAGCCGGCTGAAGCTGGTGTTGCACGACGCGGCGAACGCCCGGTGCAGCGGCACCGTGCCCAGCTCGAACGAGTCGTCGTTGGTGATCTGCCGGGTGCCGATCGTCGCCTTGCCCGGGCACGGCACGGGCGTGTCGGCGGTCACCACCCCGCTGGTCAACGCGGCCGTCGCCGTGACCACCTTGAACGTCGACCCCGGCTCGTAGTGGCCGTAGAGCGCGAGCGGGTCGTCGCCGGCGGTCGCGTTCTGCGCCACGGCCAGCACCTCGCCGGTCGACGGCTGGACCGCCACCAGCATCGCCGCCCTCCCCGCGACCTGGTCGACCGCGGCCTGCGCGGCGGCCTGGATCCGCGGGTCGAGGGTGACCGTCAACGACTTCGCCCCCTGCGCCTCCTGCTCGCGCACCACGGTGACGACCGACCCGGCCTGGTCGACGACGGCGACCCGCCAGCCGGGCGTGCCGTTCAGCGCGCCGGCCGCCTGGCGCACCGAACCCATCACCACCGGGGCGAAGTCCGGCGGGACCGGCCGGCCCGTGCGGTCGACCAACGCGCCGTCGGCGGGCGTGGTCGCGTAGGCCAGGGCCTGGCCCTCGGCGAGCCGCGGGTGCAGCAGGGCCGGCGACCAGTGCACGCGCCACCGGTCGTCCACCAGGCGCAGCTCGACCTTCGTCACGTGCACCAGCGGCACGCCGCCGGGCAGCGTCCAGGTGACGTCCGCGTCGAGCGCCGTGCTCGTGGCGTCCTCACCGACCTGCGGCGACGGTCCGAGCCGCGCGGCGAACGACGCGCCGGGCATGCCCTGCCGGGTGCGGGCGAGCGCCGCGCCCGCCGCCTCTGCCGCGTCGGTGAGCGCCGCCGCCTGCGCCGCCTGCCCGGACGTCACCGCCGTGAAGAACTGCTGCGCGACGACCCCCGGTTTCGCCCGTTCCGGTCCCTTCTCGGCTTCCGGCCCGTCGTCCGGCCACAGCACCAGCACGCCCGCCACGATCACCGCGACCGCCGCGACGCCCCCGACCGCCAGCACCCGGCGCTTCGACTTCCGGTTCACGACATCCCCCTTCACCCCGGTCGGAGATTAACCCGAACGTGTGGAGGATTCGTGAATTCCGGTCAACCGAGCTGGGGGACCCGCGTCTGGTACTTGCGGAGCAGGTCGGCGTTGGCCTGGTCGCCGCCTTCGACGTTCGCGCTGCGCCACAGCGGCAGCGCCACCCCCGCCTCGGCGGCCTTGTCGAACAGGCGCACCATCAGCAGGTTCCACAGGAAGGTGGTCGCGATCGTGGACACGGCGGCGGTGACCGGGTTCGCGGGCGGGTAGGTCGCGTCGCCCGGCGGCACCAGGTTGTCCAGCACGACCGTGGCGTTCTCGGCGAGCGTCGTGCCCGCGCGGCGGGGGGCGAGCGCGCTGGCCGCGACCGACGTCACCGCGACGACCGGGCAGCCGGCGTCGGCGGCGAGCATCGCCAGCTCGACCGGGTAGGGGTTCACGCCCGAGGTGGAGAAGACGAACAGCACGTCGTGCGCGGCCAGGCCGGTCTCGCGCAGCACCTCGGCGGCCAGGCCGGAGCGGCGCTCGGCGGACGTGCTGCTGACCGCGCCGTGCATCGGCAGGAGTTCGGGGTGGTAGACGGGGCGGACGCAGGCCAGGCCGCCTGCGCGGTAGAACGTCTCGGCGACCGCGGCCAGCGAGTGGCCCGCGCCCGCGGTGAGCACCACGCCGTCCGCGCGGACGCTCGCCAGGACCAGCTCGGCCACGTCGTCCAGCGCCGCCGCGTTCTGCTGCTCCACCCTGGTCAGGTGGGTGCGCACGACGTCGCCGTAGTCGGTGTCGGTCACGGGCTCGGTCGTCATGCGGTCCTCCGGTGGTCTAAACCAAACGCTGTGGTGCCCAAGTCCTACCGGATCGTCCCACCGCCCGCCAGTACGTTGTCCTCCGAACATGGCCGGTGTTCGGAGGACGTCGTGGAGGTGGCCGAGCGTCACGAGGAGGTGCTCACCCGGCCGCGGGCGGCGAGCGGGTGTCCCTCGCGAGCCCGGCCGGGGGAGCGGGGCGTTCGCGAGCCCGGCCGGGGGCGGGGCGTTCGCGGGGCCGGCCGGGGGAGCACGCGTTCCGGGGCGGCGCGGTCCGGCGCGGTGAGGCTCGGCGGGGTGAGGCTCGGCGGGGTGGGCCTCGGCGCGGTAGGGCTCGGCGCGGTGGTGCTTGGCGGGGTGGTTCGGGGCTCGGCATAATCAACCGATGTACGAGAACAGTGTTTCCGTACATCTTCGCGTCATGATCACTCGATGGTGTGACGCGGGTGGTCGTCAGGGGCGGCGATAGCGGGGGTCGACCGGCGGCAGCGGCTTCTCCGGCAGGTTGGCGTGGGCCTTCATCATGAAGTCGAACCACGTGCGAGCGGGCAGGGTGCCGCCGTAGATGTCGCCCTCCGGGCACAGGCGGGGCGGGCCGGAGTTCACGCAGATCCCCTGCGGCGACGTGCTGTCGTTGAACACCTGCACGGCGCCGGCGTAGTCCGGGGTCGCGCCGATGAACGCCGCCGACTTGTACTCCTCCGTCGTCCCGGTCTTCCCCAGCGCCGGCCGCGTCCACCCGAACTGCTTGGCCGCCGCCGCGGCCGTACCGCGGTCCTTGTCGTCACCGCTCAACCCGACCACCAGGGCGTTCGCCAGCGGCTCCTCCACGGCCTGCTCGCACGGCGGCTCGGAGTACGCCACGTCGTTGCCGTTGCGGTCCTTGATGCCCACGATCGGCGTCGGCCGGCACCACGTGCCGCCCGACATGAGCGTCGCCGCGACGTTCGACAGCTCCAGCGTGCTCGTCGGCGCGGGACCCAGGGTGAACGACGCGTTGCCCGACTTCTTGTAGAAGTCCGCCTGCGTCACCCGCAGCTCCTTCTGCTTGGCCTTGAGGTTCGGCTGCACGCCCGAGATGTTCGTCGCCAGCGTGTCCCGCATCCCCAGCCGGTACGCCATGTCGACCACCGCGTCCAACCCGACCCGCTCCTCCAGGATCACGAACGCGGTGTTCGGCGAGGTCGCCAACGCCTCGGTCAACGTCATCCGGGGCGGGTAGCTGCCGTCGTGGTTGCGCAGGCAGTACCAGTACGTCGACGGCTCACCGGTGCCCGGGCAGCTCGGCGCGCCACCCCGGAACACCGAGGACACGTGCGAACCCGGCGACTCGATGACGCTGTCGATCCCCAGCCCGCCCTTCTCCAGGGCCGCCGCCGCCGTGAACACCTTGTACACCGACCCCGCGCCGAACTTGTTCTCCACCCCGCTGGGCAGGTCGAACTGCGTCTGGAACTGGTCCTGCTCGAGCCCGTAGTCCCGGTTGGCCACCAGCGCGACCACGTCGTGCCGGTCCTTGCCCGGCCGCACGACCGCCGCCGTGTTCGCGATGCCCGGCGTCGTCTTCGGCACCTGCGCGTCGGCCGCCTGCTTGGCCTGCTGCGTGAGCGTGCGGTCCAAAGTGGTCTGGATGGTGTAGCCGCCGACCTTCAGCTCGTTCAACGAGAAGCCGTTGCGGGTCAGGTGGTTCACCACGAACGAGCAGAAGAACCCGAAGTCGGTGCCCGACCCGACGCACCCGGTCGGCAGCGGCCGCACCGGTGCGGTCAGGCCCAGCGGCTCCCGCTTGTGCGCCTCGGCCTGCTCCCGCGACAGCTTCCCGTTCTCCACCATCAGGTCCAGGACGGTGTTGCGCCGCTCGATCGCCTTGTCCGGCCGGGACTCCGGGTCCAGGAACGTCGGGCTGTTGACCATGCCCGCCAGCAGCGCCGCCTGCGGCACGGTGAGCTTGTCCGGCGTGGTCTCGAAGTACGCCTGGGACGCCGCCGCGATGCCGTAGATCGTGCCGCCGAACGGCACCACGTCCAGGTACCGCGACAGGATCTCGTCCTTGGTCAGCCGGGTCTCCACCTGCATCGCGATGCGCGCCTCGCGCAGCTTGCGCGCCACGGTCTGCTCCTGCGCCTGCACCTGCCCGCCGACGTCCTCCCGCTCCAGCACGTGCACGAGGTGGTTCTTCACGTACTGCTGCGTGATCGTGGACGCGCCCTGCGAGACGCTGCCGTCGGACTGGTTGCGCAGCGCGGCCCGCAGCGTGGCCAGCCAGTCCACGCCCTTGTGCTCGAAGAACCGGCGGTCCTCGGTGGACACCAGCGCGTCCTTCATCACCTGCGCCACCTTGTCCGGCGGCGTCAGCACCCGGTACTGGTCGTAGAGGTAGGCGAACGGGACGCCGTCCTTGTCCGTGATCGTCGTCATCACCGGCGGCGTCGACTCCAGCATGCTGACCGTGGTGGCCGCGACCTGGTCGCTCATCCGGTTGGACACGAGGCCGACCCCGGCGACGACCGGGACCGCCATCCCGGCGAGCAGCAACCCGGCCACCAGGCACAGGCCCAGGAGTTTCGCTAGCGACGCGGTGCGCATGCCACCGGAGTTGCGCCCCCGGCGGCACCGGAAACACCGGCCACCCGCGGTTCACCGCAACGTACGGATAATCGACCCGGAACGTTTGGCCGGCTTTTTTCACCCGATCGTGGAAATGGTCACGCGGCGTCGGAACGGTTGAAAGCGGCACTGGCCAGATCGGCCGCGTGGCGCATCGCGGCGGCGTGCAGCGCGGTCAGCGACAGCGCGTCCGCCTGCGCGCCCGGGTCGCCCTCGCTGGACTCCAACCGCGACTCCGCGGTCACGTAGACGACGCACTCGGCGGCCACGCTCAACCGTCGCGCGAGGAAGGCCACCGCCCTCATCAGGCGTTCCGCCTCGGCCTCGGTGATCGGCACGACCCGCGGCGGGTCGGCGTCGACCTCCTCGTCGAGCTCGTGCCTGCTCGCGCGGCAGGCCAGCCCCCGGTCCCACAGGCCGGCGGCTTCGTGCAGTGACTCGATGAACGGCTCCCAGTCAACTCGTGTCGAGGTCATGGTTCTCACCTTCTGTGCGTCGTGCTCACCGGGTGAGTGCCCTCGGAGGTGAAAGTTCATGCCGGCATTTCGCCGGTGGCGGGGAAATGATCGTCACCCGGGCACGCCCACTGGTCACGCGCCGTACCGCGAATGGGTCTCATGTCATTCGATCAGGTGGAAACGACTTCTTCAGGTTGTCCGGGACCCGGTCGTGGTAGCCGTTCGACAGAAAGCCGAGGTCGCGGGCCGCCGGACGGGCGGGCTCCGCCGAAGCGGAGAAGGGGAGGAAGCACGATGCCGGCGCGATCCCGAAGGTGGCAGTCCCCCGTGACCGCGTCGGCGGTGGTCCTCGCCTGCCTCGCGGCCCTGCACGCACCGACCACGACGGCGCAACCGCGACCCGAAGACCTCACCGACCACGCCGCGGGCTCCCAGATCGCCAAGCACGAGGGCGCGCACGCGGTCGACGCGTCCGAACTCGTGCTCGACGGTCCCACCGTCCCGGGCATGGACGTCAGCAGCCACCAGGGCGTCGTCGACTGGTCGCACTGGTGGAACCAGGGCATGCGGTTCGCCTACGTCAAGGCCACGGAGGGCACCGGTTACGTCAACCCCGAGCACGGTCGGCAGTACGACGGTTCCCACCAGGTCGGCATGGTCCGCGGCGCGTACCACTTCGCGCTGCCCGACCGGTCCGACGGCGCCGCGCAGGCCGACTACTTCGTCGACCACGGCGGCGGGTGGACCGCCGACGGCCGCACGCTGCCCGGCGCGCTGGACGTCGAGTACAACCCGTACGGCGACGACGACTGCTACGGGCTCACCCCCGAGGCCATGGTGGCGTGGGTGCGCCAGTTCAGCGAGACCTACCGGGCCCGCACCGGCCGCTTCCCGATGATCTACACGTCCACCTCGTGGTGGGACCTGTGCACGGGCCGCCTCGGCGACTTCAGCACCACCAACCCGGTGTGGGTGGCGCGGTACGCCGAGAGCGTCGGCACGTTGCCGCACCGCTGGGCGGCGCAGGCGATCTGGCAGCACACGTCGACCCCGATCGACCAGAACCTGTTCAACGGCACCATGGACGACCTCGTGGCGCTGGCCCGGGGCTGAGTCGTCCGGAACGGCGGCAGCCATGCACATCGACAAGTCCCGCGGCAGGTCCTTCCCCGTGCGGTGGCGCGGTTACGACCGGCGGGAGGTGGACGCCGAGCTGGTCCGCGCGCGGCTGGAGGCCGACCGGCTTCGCGAGGAGCTGGAGGTGCTCCGCACGGACCGGGACGCCGCGGTGGCCACCGCCGACGACCTCATGCGGGAGCTGGAGGACGCCCGCAGCGAGCTGGCCGAGTACCGCGTGCTGCACGCCGGCTACTCCAAGGACAACGCCGTCTCCGGCTGCATCCGCTACCTGATGCACGTGGCCAGGCAGAAGGCCGACGCCTTCGAGACCGACGCGCGGGAGCGCAGCGAGCAGATGCTCAAGCGGGCCGAGGAGGTGGCGCGGCAGCAGGCCGTGCTGCTGGACGAGACCGAGCAGGAGACGCAGCGGCGGCTCGCCGAGGCCGAGCAGCGGGCCCGGGAGATCGTGCAGCAGGCGACGGCGGAGGCGAGCGCCCTGCTGGCGGGCCAGGTGGACGGGCGGGACCGGTGGACCGCGGACACCGCGCCGCCGTCGCTGGACGTGCCGCTGCCGCGGATCATCTCCGGTCCGCTGCCGGTCGTGCAGCCCGACGCGGAGGAGCGACCCACGTCGGCCTGACGCGCCTCACGGGGGCAGGTCCCCGGGGTGGTCCACGTCGTCGCCGACCGCCACGTCGTCGCACGGCACGTCGAGCGCGCCGTGCGCGCGGAGGTAGTCGCGCGCGCCGGCGTCACCCACCGCCGACGCGGCCACGCCGGCCCAGTGCCCGACGCCGATCAGCACGGGGTGGCCGGGCGCGCCGCCGTACGAGGCGCGCGCCAGCGCCGTCGGCGAGGCGAGCGCGCGCAGCCGTTCGACCGCCGCGGCCGTGACACCGGGCGTGTCCACCGGCAGCACGACGACCGCGTGCACGTCGGTCAGCGCGTCGAGGCCCGCGCGCAGCGACGACCCCATGCCGGTCGCCCAGTCGGGGTTGTCGACCACGACGCAGCCGTCCAGCACCGCCCGCGCGCGCACCGAGGACGCCGAAGCGCCCAGGACCACGACGACCGGCGCGCACCCGCCCTCGCGCAGCACCGCCGCGGCCCGGTCGACCCACAGCACCCCGCCGCGCGACACCAGCGCCTTGGGCCCGCCGAACCGCCGCCCGGCGCCCGCGGCGAGCAGCAACCCCGCGATCCGCACGGGGTCACACTAGGGCGCGGTGCCCCTTCAGCCCCGCCCGGTTGGCCACCGCCAGCTTGCGGTAGACCCTGGTCAGGTGCTGCTCCACCGTGCTCACGGTGATGTGCAGCCGCGTCGCGATCGCCCGGTTGCTGTGGCCACACGCGGCGAGGGCCGCGACCCTGCGCTCCGAGTAGGTCAACTCCGTCATACGTGAGAACACGTGCGGCACGGCGGCAGCGGTTCAATCAGGGCGCGAGATGCTCCAGGAGGAGGGCCGTGAGCACCTCCGGCACCTCCTCGGGCACCCAGTGCGAGACGTCCTCCAGCATCTCGAACCGGTACGGGCCGGTGACCCAGTCCCCCGTGGCCAGCGCCGCCGTCGAGCCGAACGCCACGTCCTCCGTGCTCCAGACGTACAGGGTCGGCACGGACACCTTCCCGGCCCGGCCGCCCGGCCGACCGGCCCGGTACCAGTTCAGCGCCGCGGTCAGCGCGCCCGGCTCCGACAGCCGCCGCACGTACTCGTCCACGCGGCTCGACGGCACCCGCCACTCGAACATCCGCCGCAACGCCGCGCCGTCGTCGTCCAGCATCCGCTTCTCGGTGCCGCTGTTGCGCCACTCGGTCATGTAGCCGGACCGCAGGTGCTGGTCCTCGTCGGTGCGCAGCGCCTCGGCGAACGCGCCGGGGTGCGGCGTGGAGACCACGGCCAGCCGGCGCAGCCGCTCGGGGTGCTCGGCCGCGGTCCACCAGGCCACCGCGCCGCCCCAGTCGTGGCCGACCAGGTCGAACCGCGTCCAGCCGAACGAGTCCGCCACCGCCAGCACGTCGCCGACCAGCGCCTCGACGCCGTACTCGGCGGGGCGCTCCGGCCGCACGCCGGGGGAGTAGCCGCGCTGGTCGAACGCCACCGCCCGGTACCCCTCCCGACCGAGCACCGCGACCTGGTGCTCCCACTCGACGGCGGCCTCGGGGAAGCCGTGCAGCAGCAACACCGGCCTGCCGTCCTCGGGCCCCGCCGCGATCGCGTCGAAGTCGCCCTCGTCGGTGCGCACGCTCAGCTGTTCGACCACGGTGCCGTCCCGTCCCCTCGCTCGACCGTCTGCCGGGGGCATTCTCGCCCGTCGCCCCCTGGGCCGTCCGGGTGGTCCGCCGAGGGGTCCCGTGACGCGGCGCGCGGTCTCGGTTGGGCCGAACGGCTCATCCGCCGTCACCGTGGAGTGCTGCCCCGACCACGCTCCGTCGGATCGTGGTCGGCTTTGGCTCGTCCGGTATCAGGAGCGGCCCTGCGCGCTCCTCATCAGTGAGCCGGGGTGGGCCGGAGTCTGACGAGCGTGAGGAGGTCGCCGGATGGTGCAGCACGCATCCGTGCGAGCCGACGTCGAGGTGGGGGTCGGCGCGGTCCGCGACGACGCCGGCGGGTCCGGTCGTCCCGAGGTGAGGTTGGTCGTGGGTGAGGCGTCGCGCGGGGTGAGCGCCCGGTGGCTGGCCGAGGCCGAGCTGTCCGACCTGGTCGACCAGGCGCTGCTGGGCGAGCCGCGGGCGATCGGCCAGCTCCTGGGGCGCATCCAGCCGCTGGTGCTGCGCTACTGCCGGGCGCGGGTGGGGTCGAGGGAGCGCACGCTCGTCTCGGCCGAGGACATCGCCCAGGAGGTCTGCCTGGCCGTGGTGGCGGCGCTGGGCAGGTACCGGTACGAGCCGGGCTCGTTCCTGGCCTTCGTCTACGGCATCGCCGCGCACAAGGTCGCCGACGCCCGAAGACGCGCCGTGCGCAGCCGCGCCGAGGTGGTGCCCGAGCTGCCGGACACGCCGACCCTGGAGGACGGGCCGGAGCAGCGGGCCGTGACCGGCGAGATGATCGGCCACGTCACCGAGCTGCTGCGCAGGCTGCCCGAGCGGCAGCGCGAGATCCTGGTGCTGCGGGTCGCCGTGGGGTTGTCGGCGGAGGAGACGGCGGCCGCCGTCGGCTCGACCGCGGGCGCGGTGCGCGTGGCGCAGCACCGTGCGCTGACCCGAATGCGCGAGATGGTCGCCGCTGCCGAGGGCTGATCCGGCCTGGCATCGTGGTGACCATGGCCGCCACGCCCCCGCCCGTGCCCCCGCCCGTGCCGCCGGCCGCGCCGGATACCGGGTTCGACGTGCTGCTCTCCGGGACCGTGTTCCTGGACATCATCTTCACCGGCCTGCCCCGGCCGCCCGCGCCGGGCACCGAGGTGTGGGCCGAGGGGCTGGGCTCGTGCCCGGGCGGCATCGCGAACCTCGCCGTGGCGCTGAGCAGGCTGCAGCTGCGGACCGCGCTGTCGGCCGCGTTCGGGGAGGACGCCTACGGCGACTTCTGCTGGGAGGTGCTGTCCGAGCAGGAGGGCGTCGACCTCACCTACTGCCGCCGGTACTACGGCTGGCACTCGCCGGTGACGGTGTCCATGGCGATGGACCACGACCGGTCGATGGTCACCCACGGGCACCGGCCGCCCGTGTCGGCCGACGAGATCCTCGACCCGCCGCCGCCCACGCGGGCGTGCTTCGTGCACGTGGGCGCCGAGGACGAGCGGTGGGTGGCGCAGGCCAAGGAGCGGGGCGCGCTGCTGTTCGCCGACATCGGCTGGGACCGGGACGAGCTGTGGGCGCCCGAGCTGCTGCGCCGGCTGGAGCAGTACGACGTGTTCCTGCCCAACCACGCCGAGGCCCAGCGGTACACGCGCTCGGACACCCCCGAGCGCGCCGCGGTGGCGTTGGCCGAGCACGTGCCCGTGGTGGTGGTGACGCGCGGCGGTGGCGGCGCGGTGGCGGTCGACTCCTCGACCGGCGAGATGGTGGACGTGCCGGGGCTCAACGTCGCGCCGCTGGACTCGACCGGCGCGGGTGACGTGTTCGGCGCGGGGTTCGTGCTGGGCACGCTGTCGGGGTGGCCGCTGGCGGACCGGGTGCGGTTCGCGAACCTGTGCGCGGCGCTGTCGGTGCAGCACTTCGGCGGGTCGCTGTCGGCTCCGGGGTGGGTGGACATCGCCACGTGGTGGCGCACCGTGTCGCGGCGGTCCGACGGTGACCTCGCGGGGTACCGGTTCCTGGAGGACGTCCTGCCGGACCACACGGGGGTCGAGGTGCGGCGGGCCAGCGCGACCATACGGCTGCGCGCCTCGGGCTGAGCCGGCGCGAGCCGAGCTGCCCCCGAGCCGGCGGGCACCGGCCGGCGGGCACAGGCCGGCGGGCACAGGCCGGGCAGGCGTGCCGGCCGCCCGGCGGGATCACTCGAACGTGATCTTGCCGCGGGCGAACACGTGTTCGATCATTGATCCCGTCGCGGGCCGGCCGGCCGGACCGTGAGGCTGATCACCCCCAGGTGCCTGGCGCGCTCCGCCGTCCGGCGGAGTGGGGTTTGACCACGGGCTCGGGTGGGCAGGAGTAACTTCGACGACCGTCGTCGAAGATCGCGCCGAGAAACTTCCGCTCCGCGCGGAGCAACCCGCGGTGGTCTTCGTGCGACTTAGTCAGTGGGGGTTCCCGCGGGTTTGTGGAAGGGGTTGCTGGTCGGTGTTCGCCGCGCGCGCGACAGGTCTGGTCAAGTTGGTGGGGTTGTGCCTGATGGCGGGCGTGCTCGTCGCGGCGGTGCTGTTCCCGGTCGTCGGCGGGCTCGGGCTGGCCTCCAACCGCGCCGCGGACACGGTGGACCAGACCTCGGGTGAGCTGACCAAGGCCGAGCTGCCCCTGGTGACGACGGTGCTGGACATGAACGGCCAGCCGATCGCGTACCTCTACGACCAGTACCGGATCCCGGTGCCGTCCGAGGGCATCGCCGACACCATGAAGGCCGCGATCATCGCGATCGAGGACAAGCGGTTCTTCGAGCACAAGGGCGTCGACTGGCAGGGCATCGCCCGCGCGGCGGCCAAGGCGGGCGTGGACGGCGGCGCGAGCCAGGGCGCGTCGACGCTGACCCAGCAGTACGTGAAGAACTACCTCGCCTTCGTCGTCGGCAAGGGCTCGGAGGAGGCGTACGAGAAGGCGACCGAGGTGACGCTGGGCCGCAAGATCAGCGAGGCCCGCATCGCCACCCAGCTCGAGCAGAAGATGAGCAAGGACGAGATCCTCACCGCCTACCTCAACGTCGTCCCGTTCGGCAACGGCGCGTTCGGCGTCGGCGCGGCGGCCCGCACCTACTTCGACACCACCCCGGACAAGCTGACCGTGCCGCAGGCCGCGATGCTGGCCGGCCTGGTCAACGAGCCGAGCAGGCTCAACCCCGGCTCCGACGTGGACGCGGCGATCAAGCGCCGCAACACCGTGATCGAGCGGATGCGCGACAACGGCGCGTTCGGGCCGGACGCGAAGGTCGCCGAGGAGAAGGCCGCCGAGTACAAGGCCGCCGACATCGGCGTCGTGCCGGACCTGAAGCTGCTGCCCAACGGCTGCGTCGGCGCGGGCGACGGCCCGGTCTACGGCTTCTTCTGCCGCTACCTGGTCGACTACCTGGAGAAGGCGGGCCTGCCGACCGAGGAGCTGCTGCGCGGCGGGTACACGATCACCACCACTATGGACCCGGTCGCGACCCGCGCGGCCAAGGACGCCGCCATGGCGCAGGTGCCCAAGACCCAGCCGGGCGTCGCGAACGCGATGGCCGTGGTCGAGCCGGGCACCGACAAGCACCGCGTGCGCGCGCTGGCCGCCAACCGCGACTTCGGCAACAACGCCGACGCCGGGCAGAGCGCCTACTCCATCCCCGCCGAGGTGACCAAGTTCGGCGCGGGCTCGATCTACAAGGTGTTCACCGCGGCGGCGGCGCTGGAGCGCGGCGTCACGGGCATCGACAAGCAGATCGACGTGCCGAAGACCTACACCTCGAAGGTCTACAAGGACGGCAACAAGCCGTACACGGTCAAGAACGCGGCCGACTACAAGGAGAAGATGACGCTGACCGAGGCGATGGCCCAGTCGCCCAACACGGCGTTCATCATCCTGGAGGAGAAGACCGGGCTGAACAACGTGGTCGACATGGCCTCCCGGCTCGGGCTGCGCGAGTCGATGCAGGGCGTCGACTGGAAGGGCGACCCGCTCAAGACCGACGGCTCCAACGGCCCGTCGCAGGGCGAGGTCTACAAGCGGGACAACAGCGGTTCGTTCACCCTCGGCGCGGGGCCGACCAGCGTGCTGGAGCTGTCCAACGTCGCCGCCACGATCGTCAGCGGCGGCAAGTGGTGCCCGCCGACGCCGGTGGAGAAGATCGTGGACCGCAACGGCAAGCCCGTGCAGCTGAAGGAAGCGGCGTGCGACCAGGCCGTCGCGCCCGAGGTGGCCAACGCGCTGGCGACCGCGATGAGCGCGGACGTGAAGCCGGGCGGCACGGCGGCGGCCGCGGCGTCGGGGTGGGACCGGCCGATGATCGGCAAGACCGGCACCACCGAGAACCACTGGTCGGTGGCGTTCCTGGGCGCCACGCCGCAGTTCGCCGGAGCGGTGATGACGTTCACCGATGGGGTGGCACCGCAGGTGATCTGCAGCGGCACGCCCCCGAGGCTGTGCGGCACCAACGACGCCGGCGGTGTTTACGGTGGTCAGGTGGCTGCGCCGACCTGGTTCAACGCCATGCGGGTGATCCACGACGGCAAGCCCCGGGCCGACCTGCCGCCCGTCGAGCCGCGGTTCCGCTAGCCGACTCCGGCACCGGTTCCGCAGGCCCGAAAGGCCCTCCTGACCAGGTGTTTTATAACGACCGAATAAGGAACTTACGAGTACACCAACACACTGAGTAGCGATCAGTGGGCTATCTCACCAAAAAGCACTAGTGCTTGCCGTTTGGGTTGCCACTTCTTGTTACATCGGGTTACGGTCCCGGCCGCATGTCACGGTTCGGTCACCTTAGGGACACGGCGGTCGCTCCCCGAAAGCGCCGCCAACCTGGATCCCCCGCCAGGTGTCCCGGTGACCGGGCCGTGCTCCCCGAATGCAGGAAGGCACTACCTTGGCACGGCACACGAAGGCCGACGGCCGACGCGCGTTCACCGCGCCCCGCACGCCGCTCGGCAACCGCTCCCATCGCGCGGAATGTGATCGCAAACCCGTCAGCGGCCGAGTCGCGGCCGTGGTCGTCGCGGCCGGCGCCCTCGCCACCGGCGTCGGCGCGACCGGCGGGTTCCCCGGCGGCGACACCCGGTTCCTGCCGACCGGCGCGAGCACCGACCTGGCCGCCGCGCTCGTCCACACCTCCGCACCAAGCTCGAACGAGGTCCGCACGGTGCACGCCGTCGAGCCCGCGTTCGAGGCCGCGAAGCTGATGCGCTCCGAGGGCCTGCTGGTCCGGCAGCACGTCGACCAGGCGATCCGGCACGCCTCCGAGGGCTACGCCGCGCGGCAGGCCGAGCTCAAGCGGCAGGCCGACGCCGCGGCCGCCGAGCAGGCCCGCGTCGACGCCGAGAACGCGCGCATCGCCGCCGAGCAGGCCCGGATCGCCGAGCAGAAGGCGGCCGAGGAGGCCGCCAAGGAGGCCGCCAGGCGCCCGACGGTCGCCAAGCCGGCCGAGGGGACGTTCACGTCGGGCTTCGGCGCCCGGTGGGGCACGACCCACTACGGCGCGGACATCGCCAACGCCATCGGCACCCCGATCCTGTCGGCGATGGACGGCGTCGTGGTCGAGGCGGGCCCGGCGTCCGGCTTCGGCCTCTGGGTGCGCGTGCAGCACAACGACGGCACGATCACCGTCTACGGCCACGTCAACGAGACGCTCGTGACGGCGGGCCAGCAGGTCCAGGCGGGCCAGCAGATCGCCACCATGGGCAACCGCGGCCAGTCCACCGGCCCCCACCTGCACTTCGAGGTGTGGATCAACGGCTCGCAGAAGATCGACCCGGTCGGCTGGCTGGGCGAGCGGGGCATCTCCCTCTGACCCCCGCGGCGGTTCCCCGCCCACCCCGCGCCACCGGCGCGTCCTCGGTCCTGCCCCACCGGGCTCCTCCCGGTGGGGCAGGACCACGTCCGGGGCCGGGTGGCCGTGCGGGCATACCGACTGGTCGGTACCTGCGGTACGGTGGCGGTCGTCCAGGATCAGGGAGGCCGTCGTGCGTCGTTGGGGAATCACGCTGCCGTTGACCGGGGTGCCGGTGCTCGACCACCGCTCCCTGGCGGCCGAGCTCGCCGACCTCGGCTACACCGACGTGTGGTCGGCCGAGACCGCGGGCACCGACGCGTTCACCCCGCTGGCGCTGGCCGCCCAGTGGTCGGACCGGGTCCGGCTCGGCACCGCCATCACCCCCGTCTACACGCGCGGCCCGGCGACGCTGGCCATGACGGCCGCCACGCTGGCCGAGGTGTCCGGTGGGCGGTTCGTGCTCGGCATCGGGTCGTCGTCGCCCGCGATCGTCGAGCGGTGGAACGGCGTGCCCTTCCACGAGCCGTTCAAGCGCACCCGCGACACGCTGCGGTTCCTCAAGGCCGCGCTGGCGGGCGAGAAGGTGTCCGAGGAGTACGAGACGTTCACCGTGCGCGGCTTCAAGCTGGAGCGCCCGCCCGCCCAGCGGGTGCCGGTCATGCTCGCCGCGCTGCGCCCGAGCATGCTGCGGCTGGCCGGCCGCGAGGCCGACGGGGCGATCACCAACTGGCTCGCCGCCGACGACGTGCCCAGGGTGCGCGCCGAGATGCCCGGTGGCGAGCTGGCCGCGCGGATCTTCGTGTGCCCGACCGAGGACGCCGCCGCGGCCCGCGCGCTGGGCCGCGTGCTGATCAGCACGTACCTCACCGTCCCCGCCTACGCGGCGTTCCACGACTGGCTCGGCCGCGGCGAGGCGCTGCGCCCGATGCGCGAGGCGTGGGCGTCCGGCGACCGGCGCGGCGCGGGCGCGCTCGTCCCGGACGAGGTGGTGGACGCGCTGGTCGTGCACGGCAGCGTGGACGAGTGCCGCGCGCACGTGGCGAAGTACGCGGCCAACGGCGTCGACACGCCCGTCATCGCCCTGCTGCCCACCGGCGCGGACCAGCTCGACCTGGCACGCGCGCTCGCCCCGGGCGCGTGACGGTGGCGCGGCGGGCCGGGTCGACGTCCGAGCGGATCGTGGGCGCGGCCGTCCGGTTGTTCGCCGCCAAGGGGTTCGACGCCACGACGGTGCAGGAGGTGGTCGAGGCCGCCTCCGTCACCAAGGGCGCGCTCTACCACTACTTCGGCTCCAAGGACGACCTGCTGTTCGAGATCTACCGGTCGCTGATCGGGCGGCAGATGGCCGACCTCGACGCGATCGTGGCGGCCGGGCTGGACGCGGCCACCACGGTCCGCCGCATCCTGGTCGGCCTGGTCGCGACGACCGCGCGCAGCGTGGACGAGACCGCCGTGTTCGTGCGCGAGATGCACCGGCTCGACGCCGGCCGGCTCGCCGGCTTCCGCTCCGAGCGGCGGCGCTACCACGAGACGTTCCGGTCGGTGGTCGAGCAGGCGCAGCGGACCGGCGAGTTCGCCTCCGCCGTGCCCGCCGACACGGTGGTGCTGATCGCGTTCGGCGTGGTGAACCAGCTCCCGACCTGGTACCGGCCCGACGGCCCGAAGTCGCCGGAGCGGCTCGGCGAGGAGATCGCCGACTTCGTCCTCGCCGCGCTCCGGCCGACACCGGGCTGACGGCCGGACCGTCAGGCCGACCGGCCCGCCCGCTCCCGCAGCACGGCCAGCGCCTTGTCGGCGTGGGCGTTCATGGCGAACTCGGACTTGATCACGTCGAGCACGGTCCGGTCGGTGTCGACGACGAACGTGTGCCGCTTCACGGGCAGCGGGCCGAACCGGCGCTTCACGCCGAACCGCGCGGCCACCTCGCCGTCGACGTCCGACAGCAGCGGGTAGTCGAAGTCGTTCAGGGTCGCGAACCGGTTCTGCCGCTCGACCGGGTCGCGGCTGATCCCCACCCGCTGCGCCCCGACCTCGGCGAACTCCGCCGCGAGGTCGCGGAAGTGGCAGCTCTCGGCGGTGCAGCCCGAGGTCATCGCGGCCGGGTAGAAGAACAGCACCGCGGGCCCGTCGGCGAGCAGCCCGGACAGCGAGCGGGGCGTGCCGTCCTGGTCGGGCAGGGTGAAGTCGGGTACCCGGTCGCCGGCCTTCATGGTGGTCCTCCCGCGCGGTGTCGATCACGTCGGGCGAAGTGCCGGCGACGAGGCAACCGTACGGTTCTCGCTAATCTCGTACCAGGCCGGGAGGTGTGAGTTGACGAGCATGTCCGACGTCGCGCGGGCCGCCGGGGTGTCCGCGGCGACGGTGTCGCGGGCGCTGCGCGGCGAGCCCGGCGTGTCCGAGGCGACCCGCCGGTACGTGACCGAGGTCGCCAAGCGCATGCGGTACGCCATCGCCCGGGACGCCTCCAGCCTGGCCGGCGGCCGGCGGTACGCGGTCGCGGTGCTCACCGCCGACGTCGGCCGGGGCGACCTGCTGGCGGGCGCGGAGGGCGCGTTGCGGCAGGCCGGGTACGACGTGCTGCTCTACGTGCTGCGCGACGCCGACGCGCGCGAGCGGTTCTTCGAGGAGCTGCCGCTGGCGCGGCGCGTGGACGGCGTGCTGGCGCTCGCGGTCGCCCTCACCGACGGCGAGCAGGCCGCGCTCGACGGGCTGGAGGTGCCCGTGGTCGCGGTGTGGGACGGCGACCTTCGGGAGGCGCTGCGGCTGGCCGTGGCCCACCTCACGGACCTGGCCCACCGGGACGTGGCGCTGGTCCTGGCCGGCGACATCGACGAGTCGTGCGACGAGGTGCTGGTCGCCGGGGGTCTGGAGGTCCGTCCGGAGTGGACGCTGTGGTCGTCCTCGACGGTGGCGGGCGGCGAGCAGGTGGTCGACGCGCTGCTCGACGGCGAGCGGCTGCCGACCGCGGTGATCAGCACGAGCGGCGAGGTGGCGCTGGGCGTGTTCCTGCGGCTGCGCCGCGACGGCCGCGAGGTGCCCGGCGACGTGTCGATCGTGAGCCTGGAGGGCACCGACCTGGCCCGGGCGGTGGGCATGACCGCCGTGGAGGGGGCCTGGCGGGAGCGCGGCGAGCACGCCGTGGACGTGCTGCTGGCCCGGCTGCGCGGCGAGGACGACGAGACCGCGCCGCCCTCGGTCCAGCTGGTCGTGCGCGGGTCGACGGGGCCGGCGGGGCGGTTCTGAGATCGGGGGTTTGAACCTCACCCGGCCGGGTTATTAACCCCAGGCGATTTCCTGCAACCTTCGGGTGACCGCACGTCACCAGCCTGGATTCTCATCGACGGGGAAGGCGAAGCTGTCCGACGTGGACGACGAGCTCGCGGCACTGGCCGAGGCCCACGGCGTGGCCACCCATTACGAAGACGCGAACCAACGCCGAGCGGACGTCGACCCCGACGTGGTCGTGGCCGTCCTGGCCCAGCTCGACGTGGACGCGTCGACGCCGGAGGCGGTGCGGCGCGCGCTCGCCGCGCCCAAGGCACCGCCGAGCACGGTCGTCCTGCGCGAGGGCGACGTGCTGGAGGAGCCCGGCACGGTCGAGCTGGAGGACGGCGGCCGGGTCGAGCTGCCCGCCGCGCTGCCGCTGGGCTACCACCGGCTCGGCTCCCGCACCGTGATCGTCGCGCCCCGCGCGCTGCCGCCCGTGCCCCGGTCGTGGGGCTGGATGCTCCAGCTGTACGCGATGCGCTCGGCCGGGTCGTGGGGCATGGGCGACTACGCCGACCTGGCCACGCTGGCCCGCCGCAGCGCCGAGGAGCTGGGCGCGGGCGTGCTGCTGGTCAACCCCGTGCAGGCGGTGAGCCCCACGCTGCCGGTGGAGCGCTCGCCGTACTCGCCGTCGAGCCGCCGCTTCGCCAACCCCCTCTACCTGCGGATCTCCGACATCCCGGCCTACCGGGACGTGGACGAGGCCACCCGCGCGGAGATCGACGCGCTGCGCCCGCCCGGCGACACCGAGCTGATCGACTACGACGCCGTGTGGACGGCCAAGGCCAAGGCGCTGGAGCTGCTCTGGCGGCACGTGGAGCACCGCGAGCCCGAGGGCGAGCTGCTGGGCTTCGCCCGGTTCTGCGCGCTGGCCGAGGCGCACGGCCCGGACTGGCGCGAGTGGCCGCCCGAGCAGCGCGACCCGGCCACCGCCACCGCCGACCCCGAGCGGGTGGCGTTCCACGCGTGGTTGCAGGAGCTGTGCGAGCAGCAGCTCGCCGCGGCGCGGGAGGCCGCGCGCGACGCGGGCATGCCGGTCGGCGTCGTGCACGACCTGCCGGTGGGCGTGCACCCGGGCGGCGCGGACACGTGGGCGGTGCGCGACGCGTTCGCCGCGGACGTCACGGTCGGCGCGCCGCCGGACGCGTTCAGCCGCCTGGGCCAGGACTGGGGCCTGCCGCCGTGGCGGCCGGACCGGCTCGCCGAGCAGGGCTACGAGCCGTTCCGGGCCGTGGTGCGCAGCGTGCTGCGGCACGCCGACGGCATCCGCATCGACCACGTGGCGGGCCTGTGGCGGCTGTGGTGGATCCCGCCGGGCGAGCCGCCCCAGCGCGGCACGTACGTGCACTACGACCCGGACGCGATGCTGGCGGTGCTGACGCTGGAGGCGCACCGGGCCGGCGCGGTCGTCATGGGCGAGGACCTGGGCACGGTCGAGCCGAAGGTGACCGAGGCGCTGCACGAGCACGGCATGCTCAGCTCGGCGGTGCTGTGGTTCCAGCGCGAGTATGACCTGCCCGACCACCCGCTGATCCCGCCGGAGAAGTGGACCACGTCGGCCATGGCGAGCATCT
This sequence comes from Actinosynnema sp. NPDC053489, assembly GCF_044544865.1. NCBI lineage: Bacteria > Bacillati > Actinomycetota > Actinomycetes > Pseudonocardiales > Pseudonocardiaceae > Actinosynnema > Actinosynnema sp. NPDC053489. The sequence continues at coordinate 34,332 of NZ_JBITXT010000027.1, forward strand.
CCACCCACGACCTGCCCACGGTGGCCGGTTTCCTGGCCGCCGAGCACGTCCGGGTGCGGGCCGAACTCGGTCGGTTTGAAGGTCCGGTCGACGGGGAATACGAGGCAGCCGAGCGCGAGCGCGGCGAGTTGCTGGAACTGGTCCAGCAGGAAGGTGTGGCTGCCGATGACCCGGTCACCGCGTTCCACGCCGTGCTCGCGAAAGCCCGTTCGGTGCTCGTGCTGACCTCGCCCCAGGACGCGCTCGGCGAACTGCGCCAGCCCAACCTCCCGGGCACCACCGACGAGTACCCCAACTGGCGAATCCCGCTGCCCGTCGCGCTGGACGAGTTGTTCACCGACGAGGGCGTGCGGCGGGTGGCCGGCGTGCTCGCGGCGGGTCGTACCACCCGATCCGGTTCGCGATGAAGCGAAACGTGCACGTCACAGCGCGCGGCCCGGCCGCGGAGTATCGTCAACGAGTCACCCGCGCAGCGATGGTTGGAGGTGGCAGTCACCCGTGAACACCGACTTGGTGTCCCGCACCGGGCTCGTGCCCGAGCAGATGAACCCGCAGACGAACCCCAGGAGCACCGCCCCGGCGGACGCCCTGGAGACGACGGTCGAGAGGGTCCTGGTCGCGGTGCGGCCCTCGAACCTCGCCGACCCCCTGGCCGGCGCCCGGCACGCCGAGGAGTCCCTCCGGGACGCCCTGCGGCGCACCGACGCGGGCTCGGACGGCGCGCTGGCCCAGGCCGTCGCCTGCGCCGAGGCGGCCTGCGAGCACCTGCGCTACTTCGAGTTGCAGGAGGCGCGGCTGCTGCTGGTCGCCGCGCGCGGCCAGCTCGTCCGCTCGCACGCAGCAAGATCCTGACCCCACCACGGTAGGGGTCGAATCGTTCCCGCTCGTCCGGAGGAAAACCCTGTGCGGCCCTGGCCCGGTACTCCCTACCCGCTCGGTGCGACCTACGACGGCGTAGGCACCAACTTCACCCTTTTCTCGGAGGTCGCCGACTACGTCGAGCTGTGCCTGTTCGACGACGACGGGACCGAGACGCGCGTGCGGTTGCCGGAGGTGGACGGCTTCGTCCACCACGGCTACCTGCTCGGTGTCGGCCCGGGTCAGAAGTACGGTTACCGCGTGCACGGCCCGCACGACCCGGCGCGCGGCCTGCGGTGCAACCCCAACAAGCTGCTGATCG
>NZ_JBITXT010000028.1:0-15444 GCF_044544865.1 Actinosynnema sp. NPDC053489
ATCGCCGCCCAGGCACGATCGGTCAGCTCGCCACGCCCCACCATGCCCAAGAACTACCAGACGCCCTGATCACCGGCTTACAGGACACTGCCTAGTACTGAGTCAGCAGGGGCCGCTTGCCCACACGATGGCATAGAGGACACGCGAGGCGTGGGAGTAGCCGCTGGCCAGGTACAACAGTGAACGACAACGCGTCGGCCGTCGGATCTGCCGATCAGGGTGCCATCGACGGCGAGACGTGAGCGGGGTTCGCGGCGCACGAGAATCGCCATGCCGATCCCTCCGGTGCACGTCCAGCAGCAGGAACGTCGGCTCGGTGTGATGATCCGGAGGATGCGGAACCGGTGGCCGCGAGTGCGCGCTTCCCGCCGTCGACATCGTGGTCGTCGGCGGGGAGCGCAGCACGGCTATCGATGGCGTCGTGGGGGTCTGCTGCACGAGCGCGGTGCGCATGGAGGTGTCGGCCTTCCAGCCCACGATCCGGCGGGAGAACACGTCGATCACGAACGCGACGTAGACGGTGCCCGACCAGGTCGGCACGTAGGTGAAGTCGGCCACTCACAACGCGTCCGGCCGTTCGGCGGTGAAGTCCCGGTCGACCAGGTCGCCGGCGCGGCGCCCGTCCTTGGCCGGGATCGTGGTGCGGCGGGGGCGGCCGCGCACCACGCCGGTGATGCCCGGTTCGCGTGTCAATCGCTCGACCGTGCACCGGGTGACCGTGATCCCCTTGTGGCACAACGTGGTCCAGATCTTGCGTGCTCCGCAGACCCGGTAGGCGTCACGCCACACAGTCAGGATCTCGTCGCGGAGTTCCCCGTCGCGGACGGTCCGTGCCGAGGCGGGGCGGGCCTTGGCGGCGTAGTAGTAGGTGGACAGGGCGATCGCTACGCCTGCCCGACGCAGGACACGACAGATCGGCTCGACCCCGAACTCCTGTTCGTGACGGTCGATGTAGTCGATCACCGTTGCGTGGGGCGGTCGAGCTCCGCCGCGAAGAAAGTCGCCGCCGACCGAAGAATCTGGTTGGCGCGCTTCAGTTCCGCCACCTCACGCTTGAGGCGCTTGAGCTCCGCGGACTCCTCCGTCGTGATCCCCGGACGGGCACCGTGGTCGACCTCGGCCTGCCTGATCCACTTGCGCAGCGTCTCCGGGGTCACGCCGAACTTCGGCGCGATCGAGCACACCGTCGCCCACCACGACGGGTACTCGTCCCGATGGTCCTGGACCAGCCGCACCGCCCGCTGACGCACCTCGACCGAGTGCCGTGGCGTTCCTGCCATGACTCCATCCTCCACAAGCAATGGAGTCCCCATCAAAGCCGGGACGGTTCAGTCGGTGGGGGCCCGGCCGGAGTGGTTGGCCTGATCAGGAGCCTGACCGCCGGATTGCGCCCCGATGTGTCCCGTCAGTCCTGCTCGAATCCGATCCGGACCGGACCCACGTCCGTCCGTGGGCAGGAGAACGCCATGTCCATGCTCGCAGAACTGGTCGACGTCGTCATCGGCGTGGACACCCACACCGACACACCCACGGCTACACCGAGTTGGTGGAGTTGGCCGAGCGGCACTCCGGGTTTCGCTGCTGGGCGGTCGAGGACACCGGCGGCTACGGCGCTGGTCTGGCCCGGCGGCACTTGGCCGAGCGCAGTGAGCTGGTCGTCGAGCTGGACCGGCCTGCCCGCCTCGCCCGCCTGGCTGGCTGGCGCGAAGTCCGACCCGCTCGACGTGGTCCGCGCCACCCTGGCTCGCACCCGCCTGGCCCAGCTCCGCACCGGCCCCGAACATGCCGCCCTCAGTATCCTGCTGATCGCACGCCGCGCCGCGGTCGAGGCCGCCACCGCTGGCGTGCACCAGATCCACGCCTTGGTCATGCGCGCCCCCGAGGCGGTGCGGGCCCGGTGCCAGGGGAAGGACACCACCGCCATGCTCGCCACCGCCGCACGACTGCGCCCCGGCGCCCATGCCGGGGACGTGCACGTGTTCACCGCGCTGACCGTGCTCCACGCCACCCCCGACGGGTCCGGACACTGCGCGACGAGGTCGTCGGGCACGAGCGCGCGTTCCGTGCGATCGTCACCACCTGGCGTCCGGACCTGCTCGCGCTGCCCGGCATCGGCCCGATCGTGGCCGCCACGGTACTGGCCGCCTGGTCGCATCCCGGACGCTGCCGCCAGCGAGGCCGCCTTCGCCATGCTCGCCGGCGTCGCGCCCATCCCCGCGTCCTCGGGACGCACGGTGCGCCGCTGGCTCAACCGCTCCGGCGACCGTCAACTCAATTGTGCCCTACACACCGTGGCCCTCTGCCGACTGCACTACGACCCACGCACCCGCGCCTATGCCGACCGCCGCCGCGCCAAAGGCCGCACCGACCGTGAGATCAAACGCTGCCTCAAGCGCTACATCGCCCGACAGCCCTACCGACAGCTCGAAAGCCCACCTCAAGCACTTGACGCGTCATAGGAGCGTCCAGACAGCGTTTGTAGCAAGCACAATCGAAGCTGTCAACGCGGACAGACCGACCGGTACGGTTGGTCCGTGCCTACATATTTCGTCCACTCCTCCTCAGTCAGGTCACGCCCGACCGCCCGGCACACGCGGTCCCGCAAGTCCGATTGTTCGAGAGTCCACATGGTCACGTCCCGCGTCTGGTCGCTCAATGTTGCCAGCACCCGGTCGTCGCGGGACGCTGCCGCCGACAGAAACGGTGCCCCGTGGCTCCAAGAGTCCGCCAGCGGCGACCGTGTTACCTGATCAAGCGTCATGCTGTAGACCCTGCCAGACACCAGCACTTGACGGAGGCCAGGGACCTCGGTCACGTCATTTACAAACTGGAGTCGGCCATCGGAGTGCGTTCCTCGCAGTTCCAGTTGCGGCGTCAGAAACGTAATGGAGCCTGCGCCGTGCCCGATGACGACTTGGCCGTCACTGAGCACTGCGACATGGACTAATGCGGTGCCGCCCTCCAACGTCGTCTCGGCGGTCGGAGACAGGTCGGACTTGGCCAGTGCGACAACAGTGGGTGGGGCCGCCTTGTCCTTGCCAACGACCGCGTACACCTCAGCGGCCTCATCTCGGCCGCCTAACGCCATCACCCGGTCCGACAGCCGTCGTTCGTCGGCAAAGAGCCAGTTGCCATCATGTAGCCGAAAGCGTTTCAGGTCGCCGCTGATGTAGCCGACGTATAGATCGCCGCCAACGAACGCGATGCGGAAGGGCATCTGCGTATCCGGCAGGACGACCTGCGCGCGTTTGCCGTCAGTCACATTCCATACGAGCAGTTTCCAGTTTTGGCTGTCCTGTTTCGCGGCGTAGAGGACCGCCGCCCAGGAGCCGTTCCTGGTTGTCGCCAACTCTCGGGTCGTGGTGTTCTCGGGCAGGTCCAGTAGCCGGTAGCTCGACGGGGAGGCGAATTCCTCTGGGCCTTTGCTCGCGGCATTTGACACCACTCCGACTTGCGCGTTGCCGCGCACCACCAGGTCTGGCCCCGCCCACTCGATCTCCTGGCCACCACCCACGAAGGGCGACCACGCAATGGTGGCCGGGGTGTGCCGGTTGTCGTGCAGTTCGGCGACCCCCTCCTTGAACCGGAGCACCACGCCCATTGCACTCGCCGACGGCCCGCTGCCCTGGTACCCGAATTCCTGCAACCCCTCGTTGACCTCATACCCGTACGTTCCCCGCTCGCTGGCGGCGGTGATGTGCGGCTGATCGTCAGCTGGGGTGATGGAGACGGCCCAGAACGGGCCACGATCGGACAATCGCACCTCAGGCTGGTCCGGGCGCAGCAGCAACAGCTCGCGGCCCCGGGTCGCCGCGACCACCAACTCCGAGTCATCGACGGTGTCGCGCAGTATGACGCCACTCGAAGCCGTGATCATCACGGTCTGTGAGCAGTCGGCGTAGGCCACACGAGTCACCTGGTGATCGCTGACGAGCAGCGCACTGTCCTTTGTGGTTGCAAGTGCGGTCGCACCAGGCGGTGCAGGACACAGCGCTGGTGGGTTCGCGGGGTTCGCCGGGTCATAGCGGAACAACCCTGTCGTGCCGACATACGCCACGAGCGCCTTGCCGTCGGGGGTGAACGACATCGCACTAACCGCATTACGCTCGTTGTTGAGAGGGCCCGTGGAACTGGGCAGCGGAAGATCGATCTGCGCGGCCTCCGACCACTCGCGCTCCTTGTTGAGCAATAGGGTGATCCTCCTGTCAGTGGTGGCGACCGCCGCCCGCTGCCCTTTAGGGGACAGCGCGAGCGCCCTGGCATAGACACCCTTGGCCGGGGCCTCGACGCCGCCGCCGGACCGCCGCCACAGGACGTCACCAGCTTTCGTGGATATCAGGTCGACCGCACCCGTGCTACTGGCAAGCAGCGCCCAGGAACCATTGCGAGACAACTCGACCTTGTCGAACCGCCCCTGCTCCGGGCGCAGTACCCGCCGCAGCGAGGTCAATCCTCGTGCGAACTGGTCCAATTTCTCGGCGGGCGCATGGACCTCGCGGGCCAAGTCGTCGCTCGCCATCGCGAGCAGTAGCGACAACGCCGGATCGCTTCCGTTCGCGACGTCCAACGCTCTTTCTGCAGCGCGCGCAGAGGCGTCCCGCACCGCCTGTCTCCGTTGTTGATCCCACCAGACACCGCCGCCGACACTGCTGCTGACCAGCAGCAGAGCCAGCACCACCAAAGCTATCCGCAGCATCGCCTTCACGCTGCGCCTGCGGCTGGTGCGGGCTGCGTCCTGCCAGGTCCCTGCCGCGTCGACCTGTGTATGGAGATTCAGAGCATGCTTGCGCGCCACAGCCAAGTCCTCTGGCGGAACGACTACGCGAGTCAGGTCCGCCGCGGCGGGGATCTTGACGTCGTACCCCGTGACCGAGATGAGCTTGCCCGACTCGCTTACGCCACCGACCACCGCCGTGCCGGCTGTGATCCTTCTGACTGTGAACGGCCCGCGCACCTTTCTGCCCAGCCGCCGCACCTCATCCAGCAGCACAGTGAATGCGGCGGTGAGGCTGATGTCGTCCACGTGGTCGGCTGGGCCGTCGAGATGGATTAGCGACCAGGCGACTGCGCTGTCCCCGCCAGCGTTGCGCCACGCCGACTCCAGGCCAGACCGGAATCGGTCGTCGGCGGTAAAGAACGCCATCGAACGTGGGTCGGGCACCAAGCCGCCCGGCACACCAGGCAGCGCGGCGCACCACAACTTCGCCTTGAGACCGGTGTCGCCGCGATCCAACAGCACATCGATCGCGGCTTCAGCCCCACGCCGCCTGGCACCCGCAAGTTCCAGCAGCCACGCCAGGCAGGCTGGCGCAAACCCGTCCTGGCCCAGCGTCTTACCGATGGCTTGTAATCGTTCCTGGTAGTCGCCCTCCGGCGGCTTCCACTCACCGAGGTCGATCGAACCAGCGGACGCGTTGGTGTACCGCAGCCAGATCAGTGCGGTCTCGAGGTGTGCGTCTACCTGGTTCTCATCGTCCACCAGCGCCAAGCCCAGCGCCGCAGCGCACCGCACGGCGCCGCTCTCCGGATCGCACCCGACGTACGGTTGCTGTTCTGGCATCGGCAGCGCGCCCACTACTTTTTCCAGTTCGGCGGTGAGTTCGTGCAGCGGTGTGTGGTCGTGGCAGAGTGCGCGCAGCGCGCCGGTGTCGCGCTCGTCGACCAGCGTCGCCACGAAGTCCAGCAGCAGCGAGGTCGTGATCAGCGCGGTGTGCAGGCCCGTCTCGGCCTCCGGGCTCGCCAGCTCTTCGACAAGCAGGGCACGCAGATCATCCCGGAACGTCACGATGCCCCCCGGTCCAGCAGGTCGACCGCCGTGCGCAACGGGTGCCCGAGCGGGGACCGCCGCGCCGCGTCGCGCCATAGCCGCTTGCCGCTGTTGTTGGCACTTCGCAACGACCTCAGCAATTCGTCCGAGGTGATCCGGGTGAGCCCGAGCAACCCGATCGGCGGAGCGTCGGCGTCCACCGTGAACCGCCCGCGTGGGCTGGGCACGTCGAGAGTACCGGCCAGCCATTGGCGCCGTGCCTTCAACACAACCCAGTAGCGCAGCTCCTCGTCACGTGTTCGCAGCGTCACAGGGCTGAAAATCTCGCCATACGCGCTGACAAGGAGATCCCGGTCTGGCCCGGACACCACGGCGATCGTGACGGTCAGCCGAAGCTGTCCGCCCGCCGTCACTTCCACCTGAAGCCTCAGCGGTCCGTCGTCCCGCAGCGTTGCGACGACCGAGCGGTTGCCCTCGCGCGAGGCGGCCTTGGGCAGCTCCGAGTTGAGGTCCGCGGACAACCGCGTCACTGGTCGGCCGGTCAGCCGATCGCCAGCGAGTTGGGCCGCGTGGCGCAGGAAGGGATCGGCCCGGCCCAGCGCCTCGGCGACCTTGGCGAACGCGGAGGCTACCGCCTCAGGGAACCTCGCCGGATCCGCGCGCACGATACCTGCGCAGAACCCGCTGGCGCCGACGACGACCAGGGCAGGCTCATCTGCCGCCGTCAACCCCTCGTACAGCTGCTCCAGCGGTCCAGTGATCCCGCTCCCCGCCGGGGTGACCCAGTGCTCCAAGTCCTGTGCTCCGGCAGAGAGGACGGGTGACGGACTGCCATCGAGCAAGATACCCACGGCGCGGGCCAACTCGACGACGGGCGCCCAGTCCAGCGCGTGGAACAAGCGAGCAGACGGCTGCCCCTCTTGGTTCAGGCGCAGCAGCACCAGATACCGAAGTTCTCGTGACAGCGCGGAAAACGCCGTCAGATCCGGATCAGCGCCGGGCCACGACCGCTCGATGTGCTCAATCAGGTCAGCACCCGGGAGGTCGATGTCCAACGGGGTGCCGTAGTCGTCCAATTCCACATAGGTCGTGTCGTCATCCGGACGGTACAGGGCCAGCGCGGTGGTGCCGTCAGACAGAACGGCGGCCTGCCGCCTCCACCCGTCGGCGAACAGGGGGAACGTCCGGGCGTCGCCTCGTTCGTCGCCATCGTTGGTCAGGTCGAGGCCGTTCGGCCGACGGGGGTCCAAGCGTGCCACCCAGTCGCTCAGCGGCTTGTGCGCGGTCACGGCCGAACCCCCTCGATCTGCCGGAACAACGTGGTGGCGGCGATTCCCAGCGACTCGGATATCCGGTCCAGCTCCGATACCGCCACGTCCGTGAACGTCTTCGCGTGCCCCCGTCGGAGCCGTTCCCACGCTTGCTCAGATAGGTTGACCCACGGGTTGTCGGGCAGAGCGGCGAGCCGGTCACGCACCTTGTCGAGGTCGGTATCCCCCCAGCGCAGCACGAACTTGACCGCGCGCAGGACGATGTGCGCCCAGTCGACTGCGTCTTCGCTGCGGATGAGGGAGACCAGGCGGCGGGGCTGTGCGGACAGGTCGTCCCGACCGCGTCCGGTCGGGTCGATCACCGTATCCGCCACCGGGTCGTAGTACAGGCTGTTGACAGTGAAGTCGCGACAGTAGGCGTCGGTGTCGAGGTCGCTGCCGGAGGCAGGGAAGCTGTAACCGGGCAGTTTCAGGGTCCGATACTCGTAGAGGCGTTCGCCGTCGTGTGATTCCACCGCCGAACACACGAGGGTGTCCTTCGAGACCTTGGGTCGGAACTCCGTCCCGGTCCGCTTGCGGACGTGTCTGGTCAGAGAGGTGAACCTGCCGGGCGGCGCGGTGCCCGCCAGATCGAGGTCGTTGACCCGATCTGCCGCGCCGCCGAGCACGTCGCGCGTGAACCCGCCGGAAAGCCACAGCCCGTGCCGCTGCTCCCGCACCACGTTGATCAACGCAGCTGCAACCGCACCCCAGGGCGTACCGGGACGGGCCAACGTCTCGTGCACCGACTGCGGGAGGGCAGCGTCCAGGTCGGCAGCAGCGATCACCAGATCCTGCGAGAGCCGGTCCACGGGCTGTACTGCCAGATGCTGCGCAGCCTGAGCGGTTTCAGGGACGACCCTGGCCGGTGGTTCGACAGGTGACCCGTCACCGCTGAGCAACAGGCGGTCACACGACGGTTTGGGGCGGCCTGCCGGGATGTAGGCGAACCCGACGACCGTCCCCTCATCCAAAACGTCCCCGCACAGAAGGGGGTCGGTGGGCATTCTCATCCGGCGCGTCTCCTTCGGCGCGGATCGCCAGCGAGGCCCTGGTCCGCGGTGCCGACGACGCAGACGCGCCTCCCACCCGTGGAACCTTCGTCCAGTGAAAGGAAGGGCCGCTGCGTCGGGAATCGACCCGCGTCCGTCCGGGAACGCGGCTCCCACCACGGGGTGGTGAGCGGGAAAGAGTACCACCATGTGGGCAGAAATCTCAACCGGCTTCGCCGCGCCGTCATCCGCACAACTCCACGAACCCGATAGCGGCCGTGGTACCCCCGGTCATGCTTTCGATTACGTCGGCTCGCGCGTCGAACCGCAACGCCGTCCCGTCTCCGGAACTGGCGGTGATCCGCTTGGTGCCGAACATGTCCACCTGCTCGACTACCCGGTCCCCGTAGACCTCCCGGACGCGCGCCAGCGGGTCGCCGACCCGCAACCCGTCCGCCGTGCGGACCCGGCCAAAGTCGCCGCCGCCGTAGAGCGGTCCGCCGCTTAGCACCAACTCCACGACACCAGCGTCACTCACTCGCCATGCGGGAAACCGGATGTCGCCAGCACTCGGCCGGTACAGTTGACACGCGGAAGGCGTGTCGGGCACGGTAATCGGAATCCCGGCAGCGCGTACGGCATCATAGGCGTTCATCCCAATCCGCACCGCGCCAAGCCCCTGCGAACTCAGCACGAGATCGGCACTGTCCCAGGTCGCGCCCGACACAGGAGACGATCCGGCAGGGGCCGGTGCTCCGTCACAACCCGCCACCAACGCCGACAACAACAGCAGCACCGCCGTACCCGTACGTAGCCGTAACACCGTCGCGCACCTCCACCCACACTGGTTTTGGATGCATATCTCCACCTGGAACGCAAGTGTTACCGCATCCAGGCCAGTAAGGGTGAGTTATCATGAGATGTGCTGAGGCCGCATTTCACGAGGTGGTTGGACTGCCATAATCTTGTTCGTATAAGACGGTGTCTCACGTGGCCAGCTTTGTGAGTCGTTTGAAGCAGGTCAGGGCTGCGGCGAGGGTGAGGAGGCCGCAGTAGTTGTCGGCGTGGCGTTCGTAGCGGACCGTCAGGTGGCGGTAGCCGAACAGCTAGGCGACGGTGCGTTCGACGACCCAGCGGTGGCGGGCCGAGCCGTTCGGAGGACTCGATGCCCTTGCGGGCGATGCGTGGGACGATGCCGCGGCGGCGTAACCATCGGCGGAGGTCGTCGATGTCGTAGGCCTTGTCGGCGTGCAGCTTTGCAGGACGGATGCGGCGCGGCCCCCGGCGGGACCGGATGCGCGGGATGGCCATGAGCATGGGCTTGAGTGCCTGGCTGTCGTGCAGGTTCGCCGCCGAGACCCCGACGGCCAACGGCAGTCCGGCGCGATCGGACACGACATGGATCTTCGATCCGGGCTTGCCGCGGTCGACCGGGTTCGGACCGGTCATGTCGCCCTTTTTTCGCCCGAACCGGGGCTGCGTCCAGGATTGCCCGCGACCAGTCGACCTCACCCCGAGAGCCGAGTTCGTCCAGCACGGCCTGGTGCAACCGCCGCCACAAGGCGGCCCTGGTCCACTCGGTGAACCGGCGATGCGCCGTGGGCACCGTGACGCCGAACGACGACGGCAGCTCCCGCCACCCGCACCCGCTGGTCAGCACATAGACGATCGCGGTGAACACCGCCCGGTCGTCCACCGGTGCCGTTCCACCACCCTGCGGCCAGGCCTTGAACTTCGGGATCAACGGCTCTGCCAGCGCCCACAACTCATCAGGCACCAACCGCAACGACAACCGATGAACCACGGACGAGGATCATGGCACAACGCTTCCCTCCACGTGAGACGTGGTCTTAATTCAGGTAACAACCACCTCGGGTTATCGGGGGAAGCTCACCGACGACGCACGCGTCAAACTGCCACCTATACCCCAACAGTTAGCCGCGACGGTCTACTAGGTTGCCGGTCGCTCCACATCGGACGGTGTGCCGCCGGCGACCCCCGGACGTCAGGCGTCGGACCGGCGGCGGGCGGCTTCGATGTGGCCGAGGAACCGGTGGGTCCAGTCGCACATCGCGTCGACGGTCGCGCGCAGGCCCTGACCGGCCTCGGTGAGCGTGTACTCGACCCGCGGCGGGATGGTCGGGTGCACCTCGCGGTCGACCAGGCCGTTGCGCTGGAGCATGCGCAGGTTCTGGGTCAGCATCTTGTGGCTGATGCCCTCGACCTCGTTCCGCAGCTCGCCGAAGCGCAGCGTGCGCTTGCCGAGCGCCTCGATGATCAGCAGGGCCCACTTGTTGGCGACGTCGGAAAAGATCTCCCGCGCCAAGGAGTCGGCGCGCCGGAGGTCCGCGTCCTCGGGCGAGCCGTTGAACTGCTTGGTCACCATCAGGTCCCCCGGTCACCGAAAAGTGCGTTCTTCCACGTCAGCGCTCACTCTCCTACGGTTCCCGAGTAACCGCAAGAGACCACGGGCGCGCACGCCCGGACGAGGAGGACAGGCAGCATGGCCATCACCCTGGTCAACCCCGGCGGACTGCCGGAGGTCGACGTCTACCGGCAGGTGTCGATCGCCACCGGGTCGAGGTTCGTCTTCATCGCCGGCCAGGTCGCCTGGGACGCCGAGGGGAACACGGTGGGCGAGGGCGACCTGGCCGCGCAGGTCGCCCAGTGCTACCTGAACGTCGCCACCGCCCTGGCCGGGGTCGGCGGTTCCTTCGACGACGTGGCGAAGCTGACCTGCTACGTGGTCGACTGGACGCCGGACAAGATGCCGGCGTTGCTGGAGGGCATCTCCCGCGCGGGCGCACTGCTGGGCCTGACCCCGGTCCCACCGGCCACGCTGCTGGGCGTCGCGGCGCTGGACCTCCCCGACCACCTGGTCGAAGTCGAAGCCACCGCCGTCCTCGACTGAACCGCCACCCGTCGCCGCGTCGACCGGGAAGCCACCGCGCCAGGGCACGCGAGGCCGGCGTGGGCTCCGGGGGTGAGGGAACGGCGGTCGACAGCAGTTGCTCCGTTCAGCGGGCAGTCCGGGTGCTTCGGCTCGGTTACGTTCTGAAATGCGAGGGTTGCTGGCGGTCACCGGGGGGTGGCGGCAACCCTCGGCGACGGGGGGCGTGATCATCATGCGTTCGATGTGCCGGGCCGGTGTGCGCCCAAGACCGTTGAGCCGAGTTGTCGGCGACAGGTCGTGATCTCGCGGTCGAGCCATCGGCCTCGCCGACCCCGGTCCTCATCGCCGCTGACCGGGTGACTCGCGTCGAACCCGTCGGACCACCTCGCTGATCCGGGTCGAGCTCCTCGCCCGTGGTCGCGGGAACTGGTGCCATTTCGCCGAAAATCCCCTCGCGCGGTGAGCGCGAGCGGTTCGGCATGAATTCGAAGGAGAGAACGTGAGACGAGCGATCGCGCGCTCCGCCAGGTTGCTGACCGGACTGGTCGTGGTGCTGGTGGCGGCTTCCCTGGCGGCCGCCCCTTCCGCGACGGCCCAGGTGGTACCGGTCGCGGCAGGATCGGTGGAGAGCGGTCCCGGTCCGGCCGGCGACGTGGTGGGCACGGGCGACTTCTCGGCACTGGAGAAGGTCGCGGACTGCAACTTCAACCTGGACTGGCCGCACCCGTCCGGGCACGTGGCCGGTAACGTCACGAGCAACGCGGTGATCAATTGCAACTACTACAAGGTCTACATGGGGATCGAGACCTGGCTGTACCGGATGGGCCCGTGCGGTTGCTGGATCCAGGTGGCCTTCAACGAGGCGAGGAACGATTCCGGCACCGTTTCCTACCTCAACTCCGCGGCTGCGACGACGTGCGTCTCGGGCACGTACTACGCGCACGCCGAATTCCTGATGGTGAACAACACCGGCGATCGTTTCGAGCGCTCGCATGAAACGCCGGCCACGGCGGTCACTTGCTAGGTGAGGCCGGTCGGACCGGACGAGACCGCGTTCACCGCCGATCACTAACATCGGTTCGTGAGCGGTCGTGGGGGTGGGCGATGAGCGGGGGCGGTCGGGTGGGTTTTCGCCGGGGTGGGTCGGCGGTGTTGGCTCCCGTGCTGATCGAGCTCTGCCGACTGGCGCAGGAGCGGGTCGAGGACGTCGAAGACGTGTCCGATGCCGACCTGTACCGGGACATCGTGTTCTCGGTGCGCCGCCGCTACTCGACCGGTGACTTCTCCGCGAAGTCCGCGCCCGAATTCGAGGAGACGGCCGCGGCGCTCGTGCGACGCCTGGGGGTCGGGTGGTTCGCGGAGCGGCCGTCCCTCCGATCGCCGCAGGCCTGGTACTCGTCCACGGGGGTGATCCCGCCGATCCGGGTCGAGGACTCGCTGCCCTCCCCGGCCGCCGTGGTCGACAAGCCGGCCGGGGCGCTGTGGACGTCGTCCTACCTCGACGACGGTTCGAGCGCGTGGCAGTTCCTCGAACGGGCGGAGTTCGGGCACCTCGATCGGGAGGTGTACTCGCTGCACTTCGACGCCGACGCGGTGTCGGTGTGCACGATCGACTCGCCGGAGGACTACGAGCGGCTGGTGTCGACCTACCCCCGGCGCCGCTCCGACGGCGGCACCGGCGTCCGGTGGTCGGCGGTGGCGCAGGACTACGACGCGGTCCGCCTGAGCGCCCTCGGGCTGGTGCTGGCGCACGACGTCGACGTCCCCGCGGCCGGGGGCGTGGCCAGGCTCTGCGGGTGGGACAGCGAGTCGACGGCCTGGCTGCGCACGCCCCCGGCGGTCGAGGTGGTGCCGTTCGGTGGATCGGGCCCGGGCGGAGGTCGGGCCTCGGTTCGGGGTTGACCGGAGGGGCGGCGGCACGCGCCGCCGCCCCCTCGGGCGGTCAGTCCAGCGCCGACAGCAGGTCGGCGATCAGGTCGTCGGCCGACTCGATGCCCACCGAGAGGCGGACCAGGTCGGCGGGCACCTGGAGCGGGGAACCGGCGGTGCTGAGGTGGGTCATGCGGCCGGGGTGCTCGATGAGGGACTCGACGCCGCCCAGGGACTCGGCCAGGGTGAACAGCTTCGTGCGCGAGCACACGCGCAGCGCCGCCTCCTCGCCGCCCTCGACGGTGAACGACACCATGCCGCCGAACCTGCGCATCTGCTTGGCCGCCACCTCGTGGCCGGGGTGCTCGGGCAGGCCCGGGTAGAAGACCTTGGTGACCCTGGGGTGCTTGAGCAGCGCCTCGGTCACCTTCTCCGTGTTGTCGGAGTGCTTCTCCATGCGCACTTCGAGGGTCTTGATGCCGCGCAGCGTGAGCCAGGCGTCGAACGGGCCGGGCACCGCGCCCGCGCCGTTCTGGAGGAAGCCGAACCCGGCGTCCAGCTCGTCGTTCGAGGTGACGAGCGCGCCGCCGATCACGTCGGAGTGGCCGCCGATGTACTTGGTGGTGGAGTGCAGCACCACGTCCGCGCCCAGCTCCAGCGGGCTCTGGATGTACGGCGAGGCGAACGTGTTGTCCACCAGCAGCAGCGCGCCCACGTCGTGCGCCAGCTCGGCCAGCAGCGCGATGTCGGCGATGTGCAGCACCGGGTTGGTGGGCGTCTCGACCCAGATCACCTTGGTGTTCGGCCGGACCGCCGCGCGCACGGCGTCGGTGTCGGACAGCGCGACGGGCGTGTACTCGATGCCCCAGTGCTTCATCACCTTGTCGAGCAGGCGGAACGTGCCGCCGTAGGCGTCGTTCGGGATGACCACGTGGTCGCCGGGGCGCAGCAGCGTGCGCAGCGCGGTGTCGGTGGCGGCCATGCCCGACGCGAACGCCCGCCCGTGCCGCCCGCCCTCCAGCGACGCCAGGCACTCCTCGAGCGCGGCGCGCGTCGGGTTGCCGGTGCGGGAGTACTCGAACCCGCCGCGCAGCCCGCCGACGCCGTCCTGCGCGTACGTGGAGGTGGCGTGGATCGGGACGATGACCGAGCCCGTGGTCGGGTCCGGGTCCTGCCCGGCGTGGATCGCCCTGGTCGCGAACCCGAAGTTCCCCATTTCCGTCATGATCGGAGCTTATCGGGCGCTGGACCCCGGTAACCACCAGGTGGGACGCGGGCGGTTCGTATCACCGGATCCGGTGAACGGGTGATCGGACCGAAGGGGCGACCGAAGAGTGTCCCACCGGCAGGTTTCAGGGGCGTGACGACGGGCAACCCGGAGTTTCCGGGGTGCCGTGCGCCCAGGCGTGTTGTCCGTTCGCGCCGATCGCACTGCCCCATTTGCCGAGGCGTGACCGCATCATTGCGGAGAAGCCGCACCGCCGAACGCGCCGGCGCGTTGGTGCGAACAGGCCACGCCGGGGCCTTGTCTAGAAACCATCGGTGTGAATTGCGCGGTGATCGCTTATCGCTGCCACAAGATCCGCCGCTGGGCCGAGTGCGAATCTTTCACCGAGGAATGGAGAATGCTAGCGTTGCCGCGTCCCGGCCGAGGAACCGGGGCGTCTGGGGGATGCACGGTGTTCTGCCTGGGGATGGGAAAACGAGATCACGCCGGTCTGGTCCGCACCGGACGACCTGCGTGCGCGGAGTCGCGCCGATCACCGTCGACACCCGACGACGAGCGCGCCGCGTCGCACGACGTGCGCTGATCCTTCGACATTCGACCGAATCTTTCGCAAACGCGCCGGCCGTACGGCGCGTCGGCTCAGCGTGCCTGGAGGCAGTGTGCAGATCGACGCGGCACTGGTTCTCGAAGATGGCCGTGTTTTCCGCGGTGAGTCCTACGGCGCCGTTGGCGCCGGTTTGGGTGAAGTGGTGTTCTCCACCGGCATGACCGGTTATCAGGAGACGCTGACCGATCCGTCGTACCACCGGCAGATCGTGGTGCAGACCGCGCCGCAGATCGGGAACACCGGCTGGAACGACGAGGACGACGAATCGGGACGTGCCTGGGTCGCCGGCTACGTGGTCCGCGACCCCGCCCGGATGCCGTCGAACTGGCGCTCGCGGCGCTCGCTCGACGAGGAGTTGACGCGCCAGGGCGTGGTCGGCATCGCGGGTGTCGACACCCGGATGCTGACCCGTCACCTGCGGGAGCAGGGCGCGATGCGGGCCGGTGTGTTCTCCGGTGAGGAGTTGGGCGGGGTTGAGGAGATGTTGAAGCGGGTGCGCAGCGCTCCGGTGATGAAGGGCGCTGACCTGGCCGGTGACGTGACGACGCGCGAGCCCTATGTGGTGGAGGCCGTGGGTGAGCGGCGTTTCACCGTGGCGGCGTTGGATTTGGGGATCAAGTCGAACACGCCCCGGATGATGGCGGCGCGGGGCATCGAGGTGCACGTGCTGCCGCTGACCTCCGGCGTGGAGGACCTGCTGGCGGTCAAGCCCGACGGGGTGTTCCTGTCCAACGGGCCGGGTGACCCGGCGACGCAGGCGCACGCGGTGGAGCTGACG
>NZ_JBITXT010000029.1:0-13490 GCF_044544865.1 Actinosynnema sp. NPDC053489
ATCGGCGTGCGCGGCCTGCTCAACGTCCAGTACGCCCTCAAGGACGACGTGCTCTACGTCCTGGAGGCCAACCCGCGCGCCTCGCGCACCGTCCCCTTCGTCTCCAAGGCCACGAACGTCCAGCTCGCCAAGGCCGCCGCGCGGATCATGCTCGGCACCACGATCGCCGAACTGCGCGCCGACGGCGCCCTCCCCGAGCGGGACGGCAGCACGCTCACGGGCGCGCCGGTCGCGATCAAGGAGGCCGTCCTCCCGTTCCACCGGTTCCGCACCCCCGAAGGGCTGGGCGTGGACCCGTTGCTGGGACCGGAGATGAAGTCGACCGGCGAGGTCATGGGCATCGACGCCACGTTCGGCGCGGCGTTCGCCAAGTCGCAGCTCGCGGCCGGGGTCGCCCTGCCCGCTTCCGGCAAGGTCTACGTCTCGTTCACCGAGGCGCAGGCGGCGGTGGCGCTCCCCGTGCTCGACGCGCTGCGCGAGCACGGCCTCGAACCGGTCACCTGGGCGGAGCAGTCCGAAGTGGACACCCGTCGCGAGCTGGAGGACGGGGTCGTGCTGGTGGTCACCCTCGACCGGACGCCCTACTCCAGGGTCGTGCGGGCAGCCGCCACGCACCTGTCCGTCCCGGTGGTCACCACGGCGCCCGGGCTGCGGGCGCTGGTGGCGGCGCTGGCCGCCGTCACCTCCACGGAGTTCACCACCACTTCGCTGCAGCGGGTGCACGAGCAGGGGCGGACCGGGGCGGGGGCCACCGCCGACGGCGGTGGCGAGGCCCGGCGGTCGGGGTACGACCTCGTCCCGCTCGGCCGGCCGGCGCCGCTGGCCGCCCTGCCGGGCGCTTGAGCTCCGTACCAGCCGGGCCGCAGGCAGCCGTCCGGTCGACCACCCCGACGTGGACCCGCATTGGAGGATCCTGTTGATCACAGATCGTGTCTATGACTTGGTGCGGGACGACGTGTTCTTACGAATACCCGGCATGGGGGAGCTGAACCACTTATACCTCAAGGTCGAGGGCCTGAACGCGGGCGGCTCGATCAAGCTCAAGACCGCGCGGAGCATCCTCAGCGGCGCGGAGCTGTCCGGTGTGGACCTGAGCCGGGTGCGGATCATCGAGTCCACGTCCGGCAACCTCGGCGTCGCGCTGTCCGTGATCTGCGCGGCCAACGGCTACCGGCTGACCTGCGTCACGGACCCGAACTCCAACGCGTCGGCGGTCGCCGTGATGCGGGCGCTGGGCACCGAGGTCGTGGTGATCCAGGAGCGCGACGAGAACGGCGGGTTCCTGGGTTCCCGGATCAACTACATCCGGGAGCGGCTGGAGCGGGAACCGGACCTGTTCTGGGTCAACCAGTACGCCAACGCGAACAACCCGCTGGCGCACGAGCACACCACCGCGCCGGCGGTGCTGGACGAGTTCGAGCGGGTGGACCACCTGTTCGTGGGTGTCGGCACGGGCGGGACGCTCATGGGCGTCTGCGACTACTTCCGGGTGCACAGCCCCAAGACGCGCATCGTCGCCGTGGACACCGTCGGCTCGGTGAACTTCGGCTCGGAGCCGAAACCGCGGCTGATCCCGGGCCTGGGCACCAGCCGCCGCCCGGAGCTGCTGTCGCCGGAGGCGCCCGACGAGGTCGTGCTGGTCCCCGAGGACGACACGGTGCGCGAGTGCCGGTGGCTGGCCAAGACGACGGGCCTGCTCGCGGGCGGCTCGACCGGCACGGTGCTGGCGGCGATCCGCAGCCAGGCCGCCGACATCGCCCCGGACGACACGGTCGTGGCGATCTCGCCGGACCTCGGCGAGCGGTACCTGGACACGGTTTACAACGACGACTGGGTGATCGGGAACGGCCTGGGCCGCGCGCTCACCCCGGAACGGCCACTGGAGGAAGGACAGCGCGATGTTCTCGTTTGAGGTCGTTCCCGGCAAGGTGGTCAAGGACATCCTCGACACCTCCAAGCTCGACGTGGTCGACGTGGTCGAGGACGCCTACCTGCGCCACGACGACGGCCGCACGGTCAACCCGGACAGCTACTTCCTGCGGTTCCCGGAGAAACCGGACGCGCGGATCATCGCGCTGCCCGCGTTCGCCGACCTGTCGTCCGCGCCGGTCACCGGCATCAAGTGGATCTCCAGCTTCCCGGCGAACACGCAGCGCGACGTGCCGCGCGCCTCCGCCGTGCTGGTGCTCAACGACTACGAGACCGGCTACCCGCGGGCGCTGCTTGAGGCGGCCTCGATCAGCTCGGCGCGCACGGCGGCGTCGGCGGCCGTGGCGGCGCGGGCGCTGGCCCGGCACGTGCCCGGCGACGGCGAGGTGGCGATCATCGGCGCGGGCGTCATCGCCCGCACGATCCTGCGCTACCTGGCGGCGGTCGGGTACCGCATCGACCGGCTGAGCGTGTTCGACCTGCACGAGGCGTCGGCGGACAACCTGGTGGCGCTGGCGAAGGACGAGCTGGGCCTGACCGCGGTGCGCGTGGGCACGGTCGACGAGGCGCTGGCCGCCCAGACCGTGGTCACCGCGACCACCGCCGCCACCCCGCACATCTCCACCCCGGTGCGGCCGGGCCAGGTCGTGCTGAACATCTCGCTGCGCGACTTCGCGCCGTCGGTGGTGCTGGGCGCGCAGAACTACTTCGACGACGTCGAGCACTGCATGAAGGCCAACACCTCGCCGCACCTGGCCGAGCAGGAGACCGGCAACCGGGACTTCGTCACCGGCACCATCGCCGACGTGGTGCGCGGCCGGGCGCTGCCCGACCCGTCGCGCGGCGTGCTGGTGTCGCCGTTCGGCCTCGGCGTGCTGGACCTCGCGGTCGGGCAGCACGTGCTGCTCGCGGCCCGCGAGCAGGGCCTGGCGATCGAGGTGCCGGACTTCTTCGGCGAGACGCGGCGGTGGTGAGCGGCGTGCGGATCGCGGTCATCGGAGTCGGCCCGCGCGGGCTGTCGGTGCTGGAACGGGTGATCAGCCACACCCGGTTACCCGGCCCGCCGGTCGAGCTGCTGCTCATCGAGCCGGGCGAGCTGGGGCTGGGCGTCCACGACGTCAAGCAGCCCGACTACCTGCTGCTGAACACCATCGCGTCGCAGCTGACCATCTTCTCCGACGAGCGGATGACGCCGGGCGCGCCGGTCACGACGGGCCCCAGCCTGTTCGAGTGGTGCCTGGAGCACCACGGCCCGGTGCGGTTCGACGAGTTCCTGCCGCGCCGGCTGCTCGGCGAGTACCTCCAGTGGGCCGTGCGGGACCTGCTCGACCGGGTGCCGCCCCGGCTGACCGTGCGGCACCTGCCGGCGACGGCGCGCGACGTGCGGCCGGACGGGACGGGCGCGGTGGTGGCGCTGGCCGACGGCAGCAGCCACCGGGTCGACGTGGCGCTGGTGACGACCGGGCACGGCCTGGCCGACCCCGCGCCGCCGGCCGGCGGCGTGCTGGTGGAGGTGCCCTACCCGCTGCCCGTGCGGACCGAGTCGATCCCGGAGGACTCCACGGTCGCCCTGCTGGGCACCGGGTTGACCGCGATGGACGTCATCGCGGCGCTGACCGTGGGCCGGGGCGGTGCGTTCGGCGCGGACGGCTACCAGCCGTCGGGCAAGGAGCCCCGGATCGTGCTCACCAGCCGGGCCGGCCTGCTGCCGTGCGCCCGCCCCCGGACGCGGGAGGGCCGGGTGGCCGCGCCCGCGCAGCACTTCACGACCGAGGCCGTGGCCGCGCTGCGGGAGCGGACGCCGGACGGGCGGCTCGACTTCCGGCGCGACGTCGAACCGCTGATCCGCCAGGAGGTCGCCGCCCGGCTGGCGTCGGCGACGCCGGAGCAGGTGGCGCTGGTCGAGCGCGCCCTCACCCCGGAACCCACGTCGTGGGCGACCTACGACGCCTACCGCGACGCCGTGCTCGCCGCGGCGCGGGCCGACCTGGCGGAGGCCGAGCTGGGCCTGGGCGCGAGCCCGGTCAAGGAAGCGCTGGAGGTGCTGCGCGACCACCGCGAGAGCGTGCGCGCCGCGCTCGACCCGCCCGGGTTGACCGAGGAGTCGCACCGCTACTTCACCGACGAGTACGCGCCGCTGGTCAACCGCGTGGTCATCGGACCGCAGAAGGAGCGCATCCAGGAGCTGTTCGCGCTGGTCGAGGCGGGCGTCGTGAGCCTGGGGCCGGGACCCCGGGCGCGGCTGGAGCGGGTCGGCGAGCGCTGGTCGCTCGCGTCCACCGAACTGGCCGAGCCACGCCGCGTCGAGGTCGACCACGTGGTGCGCGCCAACCTGACCTGGCCGCTGCCCGACAGCGACCTCGACCCCGTGGGCACGGCGCTGCGGTCCTGGGCCGAGGTGGGCACCGACCGGTCCGCTCGCCTGCTGCTGGACCGGGACGGCTACACCACCGCCCGCGACGGGGGTGCCCGGACCGCCGTCGCGGTCTTCGGCCCGCCCGCCGAAGGGGCCAGCTACTACAACCACTACGTGCCGTCACCGGGGGTGTGGTCGCGCGCCCTCACCGACCTCGACCGGGTGCTGAGACCCGTGCTCGGCGCCGAGGGGGACCGCTGACGCGCCCCCGTCCCGAAACCGTGGCCACGAAGCCCGCCGGGCACGGCCACTGCCCTCACCGAATCGCACAACGAAGAAAGTGACACAGGAACCATGCTGATCTTATCGCTCAAAGAGGGTCACGACGGCGGCATCACGGCCATCGAGGACGGCAAGCTGCTGTTCGCGCTGGAGGCGGAGAAGGACAACTACCCGCGCTACGACCGGCTGACCGGCGAGGTGATCGCGCGGGCCGCCGGGATGCTCGACCGGACGCCCGACGTGGTCGCCCTCGGCGGCTGGGTCAAGGGCTTCCACTCCGTCGAACCCCCGTCCCGGACCGGCTACTTCGGCGTCGGCGAGGGCTCGATCTCCGACGAGGAGGGCACCTTCTTCGGCAAGAAGGTCCGCTACTTCTCCTCCACGCACGAGCGCTCCCACATCTACACGTCGCTGGGCATGGCCCCGCGCCGCACCGGCCAGGCGTACTACTCGCTGGTCTGGGAGGGCAACATCGGCGACTTCTACCGGATCGACGAGAAGGGCAACGCGACCCACCTCAAGCACATCCTCGCCGACCCGGGCAACAAGTACGCCTACCTGTTCGCGCTGGCCGACCCGGGCTTCCCGGTGGGCACCGGCCTGTTCCGCTACAACGACGCGGGCAAGCAGATGGCGCTGACCGGCTTCGCCGAGAAGGGCCCGATGACTGCCGAGGAGAAGGAGACCATCGACTTCATCCTCAAGCAGGAGCAGATCATCCTGAACCTGTCCAAGGACCAGATGTCCTGGTCGCACATCTACAACAAGGGCGTCGACTCGCAGGAGTACCGCAACACGGCGGCCAAGCACTCGCAGGCGATCTTCGACCTGTTCTACGACTACGCGTCGGCCCACATGAAGGAGGGCCTGCCGCTGCTCATCTCCGGCGGCTGCGGCCTGAACTGCGACTGGAACGCCCAGTGGCGGGAGAGCGGCCTGTTCGACTCGGTGTTCGTGCCGCCGTGCCCGAACGACAGCGGCTCGGCCCTGGGCACCGGCATCGACGCCCAGTGGTACTACACCGGGGACGCGAGCATCGAGTGGTCGGTGTACTCGGGCGAGGAGTTCGTGCAGGACGTCGAGCCCGACCCGGCCAAGTACGAGGTCCGCCCGCTGGTGCACGCCGAGGTGGCGCGCTACATCGAGCAGGGCAACATCATCGGCTGGGCCCGCGGCCGCTACGAGATGGGCCCGCGCGCCCTGGGCAACCGCTCGATCCTCGCCGCCCCGTTCACGGCGGAGACGACGGTCCGCCTCAACGCGATCAAGCGCCGTGAGGGCTACCGCCCGATCGCGCCGATCGCGCTGGAGGAGGACGCCCACAAGTGGTTCGAGGGCTCGGTCGTCGACCCGTACATGCTGTACTTCAACCGGGTGACCAGCGACCAGCTCAAGGCCATCACCCACGTCGACGGCAGCGCCCGCACCCAGACCGTGACCCGCGAGCGCAACCCGCACATCGTCGACCTGCTGGAGGCGTTCCGCGACCTCACCGGCTTCAGCGTGCTGTGCAACACGTCGCTCAACAACAACGGCCGCGGCTTCATCAACCGCACGAGCGACCTGATCGCGTACGGCGAGAAGCACGGCCTCGACGGCTACGTGATCAACGATACGTTCGTGACCCCGCGCCAGGGCTGATCCCTCGTTCGGCCCTCGCAACGGTGGCACTTTCGGGCAAGATCGTACCCACTCGGCGACTGCCTGTTAGGCCCGTGCCGCGCCCGGACCCCGGGTGCGGCACGGCGCACGCCAACGCAACAAGGAGAGAAGTGCTCGACATGACCACGTCCACGCACGCCGGGACCCAGGCGCCGCTGTCCTTCGGCCAGGAGCAGCTCTGGTTCCTCGACCAGCTCACCCCGGGGCTGACGACCTACAACATCCTGCTCGCGGCCCGGCTGCGAGGTCCCCTGGACGTGCCGGTGCTGCACCGGTGCCTGAACCTGGTCGTCGAGCGCCACGAAGCGTTACGAGTCACCATCCACAACTCCGAGGGCACGCCGTACCAGGTGGTGGCCCCGCCGTCGGAGGTGGCGCTGGAGGTGGTGGAGCACCCCGGGCTGGACGACGCCGGTCGCGAGGCGGCCGTCACCGCGGCCCTGGAGGAGCTGTCCACCACCCCGTTCGACCTGGAGAACGGCCCGCTGTACCGGTACCGGGTCCTGATGTTCGCGCCGGACGACCACGTGCTGCTGCAGAACCTGCACCACATCATCACCGACGGCTGGTCGTCGGGGATCGTGAACTCCGAGCTGGCCATCGCCTACCGGGCGTTCGTCGACGGCCGGGAGCCCGAGTTCGACCGGCCCGGCTCCCGCTTCACCGAGGCCGCCCGCACGCAGCGCGAGACGATGCGGGGCGAGACCCTGGAGGAGGAGCTGGCCTTCTGGGAGGACCGGCTCAAGGACCTGCCGACGCTGGAGTTCCCCACCGACCGCCCGCGCCCGCCCGCCCCGGTCAAGCGCGCCCACTCGATCACCAAGCACCTGCCCGACGAGCTGCTCACGGCCGCCCGCGCGCTGGCCAAGGAGCACGGCGTCTCGCTCTACATGGTGCTGGCCTCCGCGCTCAACGTGGTGCTCAGCCGCTACACCGGCCAGGAGGACATCCCGATCGGCGTGCCGATGCTCGGCCGCGTCGACCCGGACGCCGAATCCGTCGTCGGCCTGTTCGTGAACATGGTGGTGCTGCGCTCCGACGTGTCGGGCGACCCGACGTTCGCCGAGCTGCTCCAGCGCACCATGGAGGCCAACTTCGACCTGTACGAGCACCAGGAGGTGCCGTTCCACCTGATCGTGGACCGCATCCAGCCGGTGCGCGTGCCGGGCCGCAACCCGCTGTTCCAGGTCTCGATGCAGCTGCTCGGCGACGCGAACTCCGGTGGCGCCATCGACCTGCCCGGCATCACCGCCGAGCCGATCTCGCTGGCCTCCACCGGGTCGCGGTTCGACATGGCGATCGACTTCGTGGAGTCCGGCGACTCGCTGCGCGCGGTCGTGGAGTACTCCACCGACCTGTTCGACCAGTGGCGCATCGAGGCGCTGCTCGACCACATCGGCTCGGTCGTCACGGCGGCGGCGCGCGACTCGTCGCTGACCCTGTCGCAGCTGCCGGTCGTGACCGAGGCGGAGCGGGCCGAGCTGCTCGAACTGGGCCGCGGCGAGGAGGCCGAGTACTCGGAGCTGCCGCTGCACGTCTCGTTCGCCCAGGTCGCCGCGGCCACGCCGGACGCCGTCGCGGTCGTGTGCCGGGGCGTGGAGATGACCTACGGCGAGCTGGACCGGCGCGGCGACCGGCTGGCGCGGCACCTGCGCTCGCTGGGCGTGACCCACGGCCAGGTGGTGGCCGTGGTCATCGACCGCGACCTGGACGCCTACGTGGCCATGCTCGGCGTGCTCAAGGCCGGCGGCGCGTTCGCGATGATGGACCCCAAGGTCCCCACCAACCGCCTCGACTTCATGATCCGCGACACCGGCGCGCCGGTCGTGATCAGCCGCTCGCCGCTGGCCGGCGTGCTGCCCGAGGGCGGCGACTGGGCCACCGTGCTCATCGACACCGACTGGGCGACCATCGAGGAGGTCGACGCGTCGGAGCCGCTGGAGGAGTGGACGACCCGCGAGTCGCTCGCCTACGTGCTCTACACGTCGGGTTCCACCGGCACGCCCAAGGGCGTCATGATCGCCCACCGCGCCGTGTCGTTCTTCTGCGAGGCGTACAAGCGGACCTTCGACTTCGGCCCGCAGGACCGGCTGCTCCAGCTCCCGGCCCTGAACTTCGACATGTCGCAGGGCGAGATCTGGACCGCGTTCCTGGTCGGCGCCCGCGTCGTCGCCGTCTCGCCGGACGACGCCCAGTCGCCCGAGGCGCTGACCGCGCTGCTGCGGGAGCAGAAGGTCACCTACGCGGGCCTGCCGCCCGCGATGCAGTCGGTGATGGAGCCCGAGCCGTACCCGGACCTGAAGTACGTCATGGGCGGCGCGGAGGTGCTGCCGCCGGAGCTGGTCAACAAGTGGAACCTGCCCGGCCGCAAGTACCTCAACCTGTACGGCCCGACCGAGTGCGCGATCGGCCAGACGGAGTACCACGTCGAGCAGATCGAGTGGAAGACCCCGCCGCCCATCGGCCGCCCGCAGCTCAACCGGCAGGTCTACGTCGTCGACCGGTTCAACCAGCTCGTGCCCAAGGGCGTCAACGGCGAGCTGCTCATCGGCGGCGCGGAGGGCGGCCTCGCCCGCGGCTACCTCAACCAGCCCGAGATGACCGCCGAGAAGTTCATCACCGACCCGTTCGACCCGACCAGCAAGGTCTACCGCAGCGGCGACCTGGTGCGGTGGAACGCGCAGGGCCAGATCGAGTTCCTCGGCCGCATCGACAACCAGGTCAAGCTGCGCGGCCTGCGCATCGAGCTGGGCGAGATCGAGACGGCGCTGCAGAGCCACCCCGGCGTGCTGCGCGCCGTCGTGCTGATGCGCCCCGACAAGCGCGGGGAGAACCGCCTCGTCGGCTACTACACCTCGGTGGGCGAGCCGCCCTCGGTCGACTCGCTGCGCGACCACCTCGCCGAGTCGCTGCCGGACTACATGGTGCCGACGGCGTGGGTCGCGCTCGACAAGTTCCCGATGAACAACGACGGTTGGAAGATCAACCGCAACGCCCTGCCGGACCCGGTGGAGGACGGCGAGCGCGACTTCGCCGCGCCGACCACGCCCACCGAGGTCGAGGTCGCGAAGTGCTTCGCCGAGGTGCTGGGCGTCGAGCGGATCGGCGTCAACGACAGCATCTTCGACATCGGCGGCAACTCGCTGCAGGCGTTGCGGCTGGCGAGCCGGATCAACAAGACGTTCAAGATCCGCATCACCGTCCGGCTGCTCTACGGCAACGCCACCGTCGGCGCCATCTCGCAGACCGTCGACGAGATGGTGAAGGCCAAGGCCAATGGCTGACCTGGAACGGATCGTGCCGCTGAACGCCGGGGGCGACCTGCCCCCGCTGTTCTGCGTGCACGCGGTGTCGGGCTCGGCGTACTCGTACGCCGGGCTCGCCCGCCTGCTCGGCGACCGCCCGGTCTACGGCTTCGAGGCGCCGGGGTTCGACAACGACCGCACCCCGGTGGCCTCGCTCCCGGCCCTGGCCGAGGAGTACGTCGAGATCCTGCGCGAGTTCCAGCCCGAGGGGCCCTACCGGCTCCTGGGCTGGTCCCTCGGCGGGCTGGTGGCGTTCGAGATGGCGAAGCGGCTCACCGCGGCGGGCGCGGAGGTGGCGCTGCTGTTCCTCGTGGACGCGGGCATGCCGGTCGTGATGGACCTGCCGCCCGAGCGGGAGACCCTCGTCCGGTACGTGCGCGACATGGCGGGCACCTCCGACGAGTCCCCGCCCGGCCTGGACGAGCTGGCCGCCGGGTGGCCGGAGGACGCCGACCCCGAGGCGGTGTTCGAGCAGGTCGAGGCGGCGCGCATCCTCCCCGAGGAGATCGACGCCTACGTGCTGGGGGAGCAGTACGCGGTGTTCCGCGCCCTGCTGGAGGCGTTCTACTCCATCGAGGTCACCGGCACGCACGCCGGCCCGTCCGTGCACGTGCTGGCGGAGCACTCGCCCGCCGAGGACATGCGCTGGGGCCGGCTGCTGCCCGACCTCGTGGAGCACACCGTCCCCGGCAGCACCCACCACTCGATCTGGACCGGCGACGCCCTCGCGGAGCTGAGCCGGCTCGTCCGCAAGCACCTCGGCGACTAGGGAAGAACGTGTCCACCACCAATCCCGAGCAGACCAGCGAGCCCAAGGAGAAGGAGAGGAGCCTCTGGCACAACGGCGACTTCCTCAAGTTCTGGGTGGGCGAGACGGTCTCGCTGCTCGGCACCCAGGTCACGATCCTGGCCCTGCCGCTCACCGCCATCTACTCGCTCAACGCCACCGACAGCCAGGTCGGCGTGCTGCGGTTCGTCCAGCTGGCCCCCTACCTGGGGCTGGCGCTGCTGCTCGGGATCTGGGTCGACCGCGTGCGGCGGCGGCAGGTGATGCTGTGGACGAACCTGGCCCGGATGGTGCTGATCGGCCTCATCCCGCTGCTGTACGTGCTGGACCTGCTGTCCATCCCGGCGCTGCTGGTCATCGCCTGCCTCATCGGGGTGGCGTCGGTGCTGTTCGACCTCAGCTGGATGTCGTACGTGCCCACGCTGGTGAAGAAGCCGGAGCACTACGTCGAGGCGAGCGCCAAGATGGGCATCAGCTCGTCCACGGCTGACGTCGCAGGCCCCGGCCTCGCGGGCCTGGTCGTGGCGTGGCTGACCGCGCCCATCGCGCTGGCCGTGCAGACCGGCACCTACCTGGTGTCGGTCGTCTCGCTGCTGCTGATCCGCACCGAGGAGCCCAAACCGCCCCGGCCGCAGGAGCGGCACGCGTTCCGGGAGCTGAAGGAGGGCGTGGTCTGGGTGTTCGGCAAGCCGCTGCTGCGGTGGCTGGCCATCATCGGGTTCTGCTGCAACTTCTCGATGATCACCACCTGGACGATGTTCCTGCTCTACGGCACGCGCACGCTCGGCCTGGACTCCACGACGCTGGGCCTGATCTTCGGCACGGCGTCGGTCGGCGGTTTGATCGGGGCCGTGGTGTCCC
The DNA here is from genome assembly GCF_044544865.1 of Actinosynnema sp. NPDC053489. Taxonomy (NCBI): domain Bacteria; kingdom Bacillati; phylum Actinomycetota; class Actinomycetes; order Pseudonocardiales; family Pseudonocardiaceae; genus Actinosynnema; species Actinosynnema sp. NPDC053489. The sequence goes on from NZ_JBITXT010000029.1 coordinate 11,183, forward strand.
GCCGGGTCGTCGGGCGGTTCCCGATCGGCCCGACGTACTTCATCGCCCAGAGCGGCCTGCTGCTCGGTCCGGTGCTGATCGTGCTGGCGGGCGGGCCGAAGCCGTTGATGATCGGCATGTTCATCGCCTCGTTCTTCACCACCTACCTGGGGCTGGGGATCGCGGGCGTGATCATCGTGGCGGTGCGGCAGACCCTGACGCCGCAGTCGATGATGGGCCGGATGACCGCCTCGTTCCGGACCCTGCTGTTCGGCGGCGGCGCGCTCGGCGGCCTCGTGGCCGGCCTGCTGGCCGACGCCATCGGCGCGCGCAACGCGCTCGTGGTGGCCGCCGTCGGGTCGGCCGTGGTGGTCGTCGGCCTGATCATCTCGCCGGTCAGCAGGCTGCGCGAGATGCCCGAACCGGTCACCGAACCCGCTCCCGCCTGAGCGGGGCGACCCTCGACGACCAGGGGGCGGCGGCACGTCCGGTGACGTGCCGCCGCCCCCTGGTCCGGGTCGGTCCGGGTAACCGTCAGGAATCCGGGTTGATCCACCGGCCGGGTGACTCCGCCCCGATGGTGGTGTCGTCGCCGTGGCCGGTGTGCACGACGGTGTCGGCGGGCAGGGTGAGCAGCCGGGTGTGGATCGACTTCACGAGGGTGTCGAAGTCGGAGTAGGAGCGGCCGGTGGCGCCCGGCCCGCCCCGGAACAGGGTGTCGCCGGTGAACACCGCGCCCAGGTCGGGGGCGTGGAAGCAGACCGCGCCCGGCGCGTGGCCCGGCGTGTGCAGCACGTGCAGCGCGGTGCCCGCCACCTCGACCACCTGGCCGTCGGCGAGGTCGCCGCCGGGGTCGACGTCGGGGTGGGTCAGCCGCCACAGCACCAGGTCGTCCGGGTGCAGCAGCACGGGCGCGCCGGTCAGCCGCGACAGCTCCGGCGCGACGCGGACGTGGTCGTCGTGGGCGTGCGTGGCCAGGATCGCCGTCACCGCGCGGTCGCCCACCACCCGCATGATCTTCTCGACGTCGTGCGGCGCGTCGACGACGACGCACTCGGTGTCGTCGCCGACGACCCAGACGTTGTTCTCGACGTCGTAGGTCTGGCCGTCCAGGTTGAACGTGCCCCGGGCGGTGGAGTGGTCGACGCGGACCATCAGAAGACCACCACCGAGCGCAGCACGTCGCCGCGGTGCATCCGGGCGAACGCCTCCTCGACCTGGTCCAGGGCGATGGTCTCGGTGACGAACGCGTCGAGGTCCAGGCGGCCCTGCCGGTGCAGGTCGACCAGGTAGGGGAAGTCGCGGGAGGGCAGGCAGTCGCCGTACCAGGACGACTTGAGCGCGCCGCCGCGGGAGAACACGTCGATCAGCGGCAGCTCCAGCCGCATCTCCGGGGTCGGCACGCCGACCAGCACGACCGTGCCGGCCAGGTCGCGGGCGTAGAACGCCTGCTGCCACGTCTCCGGCCGCCCGACCGCGTCGATCACGACGTCGGCGCCGAACCCGTCGGTCAGCTCCCGCACCCGGGCGACCACGTCCTCCGACCCGGCGTCCACGGTGTGCGTGGCGCCCAACCCGGTCGCCCACTCCAGCTTCCGCGGGTCCAGGTCGATCGCGATGATCTTCGTCGCGCCCGCCACCCGCGCGCCCGCCACGGCCGCCGCGCCGACCCCGCCGCAGCCGATCACGGCCACGGAGTCGCCGCGGGTCACGTTGCCCGTGTTGACGGCCGCGCCGAAGCCGGCCATCACGCCGCAGCCGAGCAGACCCGCCGCGGCGGGGGAGGCATCGGGGTCGACCTTGCTGCACTGCCCGGCGTGCACGAGGGTCTTCTCGGCGAACGCGCCGATGCCCAGGGCGGGGGACAGCGGGGTGCCGTCGGCCAGGGTCATGGGCTGGGCGGCGTTGTGGGTGTCGAAGCAGTACCAGGGCCGCCCGCGCCGGCACGCCCGGCACCGACCGCACACCGCGCGCCAGTTGAGCACCACGAAGTCGCCGGGCGCCAGGTCGGCGACGCCCTCGCCGACCGCCTCGACGACGCCGGCGGCCTCGTGGCCGAGCAGGAACGGGAACTCGTCGTTGATCCCGCCCTCCCGGTAGTGCAGGTCGGTGTGGCACACCCCGCACGCCTGCACCCGCACCACGGCCTCACCCGGCCCCGGGTCGGGGACCACGACGTCCACCACCTCGACCGGGGCGCCCTTGCCCCGCGCCACCACACCGCGAACCGTCTGAGTGCCTGTTTCCGAGCTTGAGGTGGTGAAGGCCCCTTTGGTGCGCAGACGGGGGAACTCCTGGTAGATCGGACGTTGTCGAAGCGCCGCTCTGC
>NZ_JBITXT010000030.1:0-12110 GCF_044544865.1 Actinosynnema sp. NPDC053489
ACTCCCGCACCACCACGAGGCCATGGTCCGCTGGTCCATGATCCGCATCACCAGCCGCCGACTCACTCAACAGTAGTAGCTCGGAAACAGCTACTAAGCGAAAGGTTGCGGGTTCAAGTCCCGCCACCGGCTCGACAGATGATCATCTTAAGCCCCGGCCGCCGCGCGCGGCAGCGCGGCCCGCGCCTCGGGGGCGCGGGCCGCGGTCACCGCCGGGGAATCACTCCCGGTCGGTGACGACCTGGTAGGCGACGCCGCCGTGGTCCTCGCCCTCGACGAACTGGACCAGGTTGGTCAGGTACTCGCCGGGCGCCTCCGGGGTGAAGGTCAGCTCAGCGGTGAACCGCTCGCCGGGCAGCAGCGGCACGCCCAGCAGCGCCGCCCGCTTCGGGTCGAGCTGGAACGTGGTCTCGCCGACCTGCTTCACGCCCGCGGCCTGGCCGCCACCCGCCCGCCAGCGCTCGAACAGGCGCGGCCCGAGGTCGATCACGACGGTGCCCGCCACCGGCTTCTCACCGGTCAGCACCAGGTCGGTCCTGGCCTCCCGGCCGGTGGCGTTGCCCAGCGTGAACCAGGACTTCACCGGCTGGAACACCTTGCCGCGCACGGTCTGGAAGTTGCGCCACGCGATGTTGTTGTTGTTCTTGGTGTTCAACGCGGTGTTCGAGCCCTCGGCGAACGTCATCGGGTCGGTCGCCGACACCCAGCGGGCCAGCAGGCAGAAGTGGCCGGGGCCGGGGATGCCGGACCACGCGATCTTGGCCACCGTCCCGCCCGTGGGCACGGTCAGCGACTGCTCGCCGATGAACACCCAGTCGCCGTTGGTGGCGTTGTCCCACGTCGTGCCGCCGCCCGCGGGGGTGCGGTAGACCTTCAGCGTGCCGGTGCTCGGCCCGGTCGCGTTGCCCAGCCGCACGTGCACGACGTTCGTCGCGCCGACGACGGGCTGGATGCCCGCGCAGTCCGCGGTGGTCGGGCAGACCTTGATGTCGGGGCTGTTCCACACGGTGCCGTTCGGGTTGGGCTCCGCGCCCGTGTCGGTCACCTGGTCGCGGATGACCACGTCGGTCTGCCGGCAGTCGGAGAGCTGCTTGCGGATCGCGTCCGCCGTGCCCGCGCCGGTGGCCGTCGCCTGCGTGAACACGCCACCGGTCGTGGTGGCGTAGTTCTGCATGATCGGCGTGATCACCGAGCTGTACCCGGTGGACGTCGGCACGTACACCGGGGAGATCTTGATCCCCCGGCCGACCGCGTCGTTCGCCCGCTGCGCCGCGTTGGTCGCGTCCGCCGCGGTGTGGGCGTTGTCGAACCCGCCGGGACGCGCGTCGGTCACCAGGACGACGAACTTCATCGCGTTCGACCGCCACGCGCCCGCGAAGTCGGCGTTCTGCGGGCGACCGGCGGCGGGCAGGTTGTTGACGACCGTGTTGAGGGCCTCGTCGGACGCCTCCGGCTCGGCGCTGCCCCCGCTCGCGCCGAGGACGTTGGAGACGTAGTCGGTCACGGCCGCCGCGTTGCCGGGCGCGAGGTCGTTCTGGACGGTGACGTCGTCCTTGAACGTCACCAGGCCCAGCCGGTAGTCGCCGCCGGACGCGGTGACGACGTCGTTGACGATGGCGTTGATGCCGGTCTTCAAACTGGTGATGGCGCCGCCCATGCTGCCGGTGTCGTCCAGGACGAACGCGACGTCGACGGGACCGCAGGGCGCCGGCGCCGGGGCGGCGGCCACCGGCGGGGCGAGCTGGGCGGTGGAGGCGGTGAGGACGGCGACGGCGAGCAGCGCGCCGCGTCTGGGTGAGCGAAGCATGTGGTCTCTTCCCACTCGGTCCTCCGGGCGCAGGGGCCCGGGTGCGCGGACACCGGTGTCCGGGCACGTCTGGCGGATGACCGGGCCACCGACCGGATACGGTCCGAAAAGAGCAACTTCGTCCCCTTTCCCGTGCGGCGAACGGCAGCCGCGCGTGCCAAGGTGGGGAGGTGGCCCACCTCCCAGACGCCTCCCGGTACGACCGGATGACCTACCGACGGTGCGGGCGCAGCGGGTTGAAGCTGCCCGCCGTCTCGCTCGGCCTGTGGCACAACTTCGGCGACGACCGGCCCTACGCGACGGGCCGGGCGATCGTGCGCCGCGCGTTCGACCTCGGCGTGACGCACTTCGACCTGGCCAACAACTACGGACCGCCCTACGGCTCGGCCGAGGTCAACTTCGGCCGGGTGCTGGCCGACGACCTGCGCCACCACCGGGACGAACTGGTGATCTCCACGAAGGCGGGCTACGACATGTGGCCCGGCCCGTACGGCGAGTGGGGTTCCCGCAAGTACCTGCTCTCCTCGCTGGACCAGTCGCTGTCCCGCCTCGGCCTGGACTACGTCGACATCTTCTACTCGCACCGGTTCGACCCGGACACACCGCTGGAGGAGACCGTCGGCGCGCTCGTCAGCGCGGTCCAGCAGGGCAAGGCGCTCTACGTCGGCATCTCGTCCTACTCGGCGACCAAGACGCGCGAGGCGGCCGAGCTGCTGCGCACGGCGGGCGTGCCGCTGCTGATCCACCAGCCGTCGTACTCGATGCTGAACCGGTGGATCGAGGCCGAGCTGCTCGACGCGCTGGACGAGCTGGGCGTCGGCTGCATCGCGTTCTCGCCGCTGGCCCAGGGCATGCTGACCGACAAGTACCTGGACGGCGTGCCCGCCGGGTCCCGCGCCACGCAGGGCAAGTCGCTGTCGGAGGACCTGCTCGGCGAGGCGAACCTGGCGCACGTGCGGGCGTTGAACGAGATCGCCGCCTCCCGCGGCCAGTCGCTGGCGCAGCTCGCGCTGACCTGGGTGCTGCGGGACGAGCGGGTCACGTCGGCGCTCATCGGGGCGAGCAGCGTGGAGCAGCTGGAGGCCAACGTGGCCGCCCTGGACGGCCCGCCGCTCACCGACGACGAGCTCGAGCGGATCGACGTGCACGCCGTCGACTCCGGCATCGACCTGTGGGCGGAGTCCTCGAACGCCGGTTAGCGCGGCAACGTCACGGTGAACGCGGTCGAGCCGGGCCCGCCGCCCAGCTCGACCGTGCCGCCGTGCGCGGTCACCAGCGACCGCACCACCGCCAGGCCCAGCCCGCTGCCGCCGCGGTCGCGGGTGCGGGAGCCGTCCACCCGGTAGAACCGGTCGAAGACGCGGGCCCGGTCGGCCGGCGGGATGCCCGGACCGGTGTCGGCCACCCGCAGCACCACCGACCCGCCCGTCGCCGACACCGAGAGCGACACCGACGTGCCCGGCGGCGTGTGCACGGCGGCGTTGGTGAGCAGGTTGTCGAGCACCTGCCGCAGCCGCAGCGGGTCGAAGGCCGACCGCACCGGCTCGTCGGGCACGTCCAGCGCCAGCGGGTGCCCGGGGTGGGCGGCCCGGAACGCGTCCGCCGCCTCCCGCGCCAACGCCACCGGGTCACCCTCGGCCAGGCGCAGCGGCGTCTCCGCCTCCGCCGCGTCCAGCCGCGCGAGCAGCAGCAGGTCGTCCAGCAGCACGCTCATCCGCGCCGCCTCCGAGCGCAGCTTCTCCAGGTGCGCCTCGCGCTCGTCGGGCGCGTTGGCCGCCGCGTAGCGGAACAGGTCCGCGTAACCCCGGATGGAGGTCAGCGGGGTGCGCAGCTCGTGCGAGGCGTCCGCGATGAACCGCCGCAGCCGCTGCTCGGCGGCCGTGCGGGCGGCCAGCGACGCGTCGATGTGCTCCAGCATCGTGTTGAACGCCGTGCGCAGCTCCTCGACCTCCACCCCGCCGCCCTCGCCCTCCGCCCGCACCGGCAGCCGCGCCGAGTCGGTCAGGTCGTGCGAGGCGATGTCGTGCGCGGTCCGCGCCATGTCGCTCAACGGCTGCAACCCGCGCCGCAGCACCGCCCGGCCGATCACCACGAACGCGACCAGCGCGAGCACGAACGCGGCCACCTCCACGATGACGAGCTGCCGCACGGTGGTCGTGATGTCGGCCATCGGCGCGGCGCTGACCAGCACCACGCCGTCGGACACCGCGCACCCGCGCAGCCGGTACGTGCCGTCGCCGCGCAGGTACCCCGTCCGGTACACCGGTTGCCGGCCGTCGACCCGCAGCGCGACCTCGGCCAGCTCGCCCGCGTCGGCGGGCAGGTCCTCCGGGTTCTCCGGCGTCGCCCGGCCGTCGCGCACCAGGTAGACGACGGAGTACCAGCCGTACGCCTTGCCCGGGACCGAGCCGTTCTTGGCGATGTCCTTCTTCAACGACACCTGCGTGTCGCCCATCTGCGCGTCGAGCCTGCGTTCCAGGTACTCCTGCATGCTGCGCGCCATCACCGTGCCGACGACGGCGAACACCGCCAGCGCCAGCGCGCCCAGGCCCAGGGCCAGGCGCGTGCCCAGGCGCAGGCGGCGGCGCGTCACCGCGCGGCTCGCCGCAGCGCGTAACCCACGCCCCGCACGGTGTGGATCAGCGGCTCCCCGCCGTCGTGCAGCTTGCGCCGCAGGTGCGACACGACCAGCTCGACCACGTTGGAGCGGCCGCCGAAGTCGTACTCCCAGACGTGGTCGAGGATCTGGGCCTTGGTCAGCACGGCGGGGGAGCGGCGCATCAGGTAGCGCAGCAGCTCGTACTCGGTCGGCGTGAGCGTGACCAGCTTCCCGCCCCGTCGCACCTCGCGCGTGTCCTCGTCCAGCGCGAGGTCCGACACCTTCAGCACGGACCGCTTCCACGCCGGACCCGTCGCCCGCCGCAGCACGGCCCGCAGCCGCGCCATCAGCTCCTCCACCGAGAACGGCTTGACCAGGTAGTCGTCACCGCCGCGGGTCAGGCCCGCGACCCGGTCCGCGGTGCCGTCGCGGGCGGTGAGGAACACGACCGGCACCATCGCCCCGGCCGAGCGCAGCCGGTCCAGCACCGTGAAGCCGTCCAGGTCGGGGAGCATCAGGTCGAGCACGACGATGTCGGGGTGGAACTCGGCGGCGGCCCGCAGCGCGGCCTCGCCGCTGCCCGCCGTGACCGCCTGCCACCCCTCGTACCGGGCCACCGTCGCCACGAGGTCCGCGATGTGCGGCTCGTCGTCCACCACGAGCAGTCGAACGCTGTCCACCCGCCCATGGTGCGGCACCCCCGGCGGGCCGGTGCGGTGATCGTCCGGTCGACAGCGATCCGACAGGTTCGGGACAGGCTCCGCCGGGCCGGTGCGCGCCGGTGTGATGCGGATCATGCCGCCCCGGAGCGGTCCGGTGAGGACGAAGGGGTGGGCCGCCTGTGATGGCTCACATGCGCTCTGCTACGGTTCGCCCACGGGTTTTCCCGCTCCACGGCCAGGTCAGCCGGGTTCCGCGCTCGGGGCGTGTCCCCGCGCAGACCGCGTGGAGAGCCGGCCTCGGTCGCACGCTTTCGGGAACGTGCGTGCCGAGGCCGGCTTCCCCCGTTCCCTCACGCGTAGCGGGCGAGGTCGAAGTCCAGCCCGGTCACCGAGCGGCCCAGGTCCGCGCCCAGGTCGGTCAGCAGGTCGACCAGCTCCAGCCCGGCCAGCCAGTCGCGCGGCAGCGCGGCGGTGCCGTGCAGGGCGCCCAGGATGTTGCCGGTGAGCGCCGCCGTGGCGTCGCTGCCGCCCGAGTGGTTGGCCGCCGCGCGCACCGCGTCCACGAACTGCGCCCGCTTCGGGTAGACCAGGACCGTGTGCACGGCGATGGCGAGCGCCTCCGGGCCCGTCCAGCCGCTGCCCAGCCGGTCGACGCGCACCGACTCGAAGCCCTGCGCCCGGTGCTCGTCGGCGAACACGACGGCCCGGTTCAGCGTGTTCGCGGTGTACGGGTCGTCGCGCAGCACCCGGCCGATGACCTGGTCCACCGCCTCCCGGATGGGCCGCCCGCGCACCGCCAGCAGGTGGATCAGCAGCGCGAAGGCGCCGCCGGACACCCAGCCGCCGGTGCCGCCGTGGGTCAGCGCGGCGAACCGGCACCCCAGGTCGTAGGCGATCTCGGCGCTGGGCGCGAACCCGGCCGGCGCGGTGCGGGTGACGCCGTTGCAGCCGGACGACTCGTTGTGCGGCTCCTCGGGCGTCGGCGGCGTGTCGGCGGCCAGCGCGCGCAGGCACGTCAGGCCCGGCGACCGGCTGGAGTACAGCCGCTCGTCGCCCACGAGGCCCGCGGCGCCCGGCTCCGGCGCGGCGACCTGCTGGGTGACCAGCCACTGCCGGTAGCTGTGCCAGACGACCCGCACGGGGTCCCACTCGCCGGTGGTCCGGCCGCGCACCCAGGCGCGCAGGTAGCCGTCGGCGGTGAACAGGGTGAGCTGCGTGTCGTCCGTGACCAGCGCGGGCCGCGGCGGCGCGAGCACGCCCTCCGGGCCGTGGTCGCGCTGGATGTCGGTCCACCCCAGGTACTGGATCGGCGCGCCCAGGGCGTCGCCGAGGGCGCCGCCCAGCAGGCAGGCCGAGCCACGGTCGACCACGGTCATCGGCTCGCGCGGCACTTGCCCTCCTGCACTCGCCCGAACTCGGCCGGGACGTCCGGGCCCAGAACCCTAGTCGTCGGGCGCCCCTCCGGTCATGTGAGCACGGCTGGTTGACGAAGCAACATCTACTCACAGGTATCCAACGGGTCCCCCGGCGCACCTGATCCAGTGACCGGACCGAAGCGCACGAGGGCGGGGGGAGGGGCATGACCGACCTGAGCAGGAGTGGGCTGGAGTTCGGCGTCCTCGGACCGTTGCAGGTGCTCGCGGACGGCCGGCGGCTCGTGATCGGCCGCAAGGGGATGCGCGGTCTGCTCGCGATGCTGGTGCTGGAGGCGAACCGGGTCGTCCCGATCGACGAGATCGAGGACAGCCTGTGGGCCGACGAGCCGCCCGCCACGGCCAGGACGATCGTGCACGGCTACGTGTCGCGGCTGCGCCGGATGCTGGAGGAGGCCGACCCGGCGGGCTCGGCGCGCATCCTCACCACGCCGCCCGGCTACCAGCTCGCGGTGGACCCGTGGCGGCTGGACTTCCACCGCGCCCGGCAGCTCGTGTCGAGCGCGCGCGGCAAGCCCGCGCCGATCCGGGCGCAGCTGCTGCGCGAGGCGCTTGGCCTGTGGCGGGGGCCGGTGCTGGCCGACGTCCCGGGCGACCCGGTCACCTCCGACCTGGAGGAGCTTCGGCTTGCCGCAGTGGAGGAGCGCATCGAGGCCGAGCTGGAGCTGGGGCGGCACCTGGAGCTGGTGGGCGAGCTGCGCCAGCTCGTGAACGAGTACCCGTTCCGGGAACGCCTGGTCGGGCACATGATGCGCGCCCTGTACCGGTCGGGGCAGCGCGCCGACGCCCTGGAGGCGTACCAGCGCTTCCACCGCCGGGTGGTGGACGAGCTGGGCATCGACCCCGGGCCCGGCCTGCGCCTGCTGCACGAGCAGGTGCTGCGCGACGACCCGGCGCTCAGCTCGCCCGGCCTGGCCGAACCGGCGCTCGTGCCGCCGCGGCCCGGCGTGGTCGTGCCGGCCCAGCTGCCCGCTGCGGCCAGCGGCTTCATCGGCCGCGACGAGGAGCTGGCCTGGCTGGACCGCCTGTGCGACTCGCGCGACCCGGCCGCCACCACGATCGCCGTGGTCAACGGCGCGCCGGGCATCGGCAAGAGCGAGCTGACCGTCACGTGGGGGCACCGCCGGGCCGAGCAGTTCCCCGACGGGCTGCTGTTCGCCTCCCTCAACGGCTTCGCGCCCGACCGCGACCCGGTCGAGCCGGCCGAGGTCCTGGCCCGGTTCCTGCTCGCCCTGGGGGTGCCCGCGGACGGCGTGCCCCGCGACCTGGACGACCGCGTCGGCCTGTACCGCTCGGTGCTCGCCAAGCGCCGCGTGCTGGTCGTCCTGGACGACGCCTGGGACGCCGAGCACGTGCGGCTGCTGCTGCCGCCCGGCGCGGGGTCGGTCGTGCTGGTGACGACCCGCCGCCGGCTGGAGTCGCTGGTCGTCAGCAACGGCGCGCGCATGCTCACCCTCGACACGCTGTCCGACGACGAGGCCGTCCGCCTGGTCGACGAGGTGGTGGGCAAGCCCGTCTCCGACCAGGAACCGGCGGCTGTGCGCGGGCTCGTCGAGCTGTGCGGGAACCTGCCCCTGGCGCTGCGGATCGCCGCCGCCAAGCTCGTTTCCAGTCCGGAGTGGACGGTGGAGGCGCTCGTCGCCCAGCTCTCGGACGACGCCGTCCGGCTGCGCACCCTCGACCTGGCGGACACGGGCGTCGGCGTGGAACGCGCCCTCGCCGTGTCCTACCGCAACCTCCCGCCGGAGCTGGCGGAGACCTTCCGCGCGGCGGGCCTGGTGCCCGGCCGGTGGGTGAGCCCGCACGCCATCGCGGCCGTCTGCGACATCGACCTGGGCACCGCCGCCGCGCGCCTGGCCGACCTCGCCGACGCCCACCTGCTGGTCGAGCAGTGGCGCGGCGGCTTCGTCCTGCACGACCTGGTCCGCCTCTACGCGCGGGGCGTGGTCGAGCACCGGGAACGCGGCCTGCGCCGCCTGATGGACCACTACCTGTCCGCCTGCGACCACGCGCGCCGGCTGATCCGGCCGGCGTCGGACGGCCTCGACTTCACCGGCGACCCCACCGTGCCCAGGCCCGCGACCCCGTCGCAGGCGCTGTCCTGGTTCGACAAGGAGTGGGCCAACGTCATCGCCCTCGTGCACGCGGGCGCGGAAGCGGGCCTGCACGAGCAGGTCTGGCAACTGGTGCGGCTGGTCCACACCTACTGCGTGACCAGGCTGGTGAGCCGCGAGTGGCACGGCGTGGCCGAGTTCGGCCTGGCCTCGGCGCGGGCCATCGGCGACCGCCGCGGCGAGATGCTGGTGCTGCACGCCGTGCACGACGTGAACAACCGCGCCGGGGCCCTGCGCGGCACGCTCGACCAGGCCCGGCTCGCCCACCGCATCGCCGTCGACCTGGGCGAGCCGCGCCACCTCGTGATGACCCTCGACCAGCTCGCGCTGGCGCTGGTCGCCGAGGGCCGGGTGGAGGAGGCCCTGGCGCACCACCGGGAAGCCGTGGAGCTGGCCCGCCGCGACGGGGACGCGCTGGGCGAGGCCACCGTGCTGAACAACCTGGCGCAGGTCGAGCAGCGGCTGGGTCAGCGCGAGGCCGCGGCGCGGCACCAGTACCTGGCGATGGAGATCTACCACCGCCACGGCGACGAGCGCGCGTACGCCGTGGCGATGAACAACCTCGCCGAGCTGTACGCGGAACTGGGGCTGTTACCGGAGGCCGAGGACTACGCCCGCCAGGGCGTCGAGCTGGCGCGGGGCGGCTCGATGCAGTTCGAGGAGGCGTTCGGCAGGCAGGTCCTCGGTGCCGTGCTGGCGCAACGGGGCGAGCGCGTCGCGGCACAAGCGGAGCTGGCGGAATCGCTTCGGTTGTTCGTACGCCTCGGTTCGCCGCGGGCCATGTTGGTCCGAACGGCCCTTGAAGCGTTGACCTCCGAGGTTTAGCCGCTGTTTAGCACGGCCCGCCGGAATCGTGGCAACGTGGAGGGCGCCGATCACCGAGTCGCGATCGGCGCGCGGGTGGCTCTTGGCGGGGGGACCAGGGGGGAAGCCACCCCAAACCCCGGCCGGCCGGCGTTCGGGGGAGAGCACCGGCCGGCCGGGTCCGCCCGCGGGCGGACCGCCCCCGCGCCGCGCGGCGGCGGGTGGTCCGATCCCGGTTTCACAATTTCGACTCCCATCCCTGAAATACCGCTCGTTGCCCACGCCGTAATCGGCGGGCAGAGTGCGAGGTGCGGCGGGAAACCGCCGACCGGAGACGGTCCACCGAGGTGAGAAGCGCGATCCGCTATTTCACCTTTCCCTGCGGTGGCCGCTCCGGGAATGGGAGGTTCCATCGTGTTCCGAATTCGAACGTCGGGTGCGGCCGCCCTCGCGTGCCTCATTCCCCTGTCTTTGCTCACCGGTGGCGCCACCGCTTCCGCGAGCGGTTCCGACTACCAGCCCGAGATGGTCGCCGCGCTCGCCCGGACCCTCGGGGTCGACGAGGACGCCGCCGTCCGGCGCCTCGACGGCGAGGCCGCGCAGCAGCGCGCGTTGACCGGGGTCGCCCGGGACGGCGCGCGGGTCGACGGCGCGTTCTTCGACGGCCGGGGCGTGCTGACGGTCAACACCGACCGGGCGGGCGCGGCGAAGGTCCGCGCGGCCGGGTTGGCGGCCCGCACGCCGGCCCGCGGCGAGGCGGCCCTGTCCACGATCCAGGCCAGGCTGGACGCGCTCGCCGCCGACCGCGCGCCCTCGGGCGTCGCCGCGTGGGGCGTGGACGTCGCCGCGGACGTCGTCACCATCAAGGTCGTGGACCCGGGCAGGCCCCCGGCCAGGGCGTTCCTCGCCGAGGCCGCCGCGTTCGGGTCCGCGGTCCGGGTCGAGCGGGTGGACGCGCAGCTGAGCGCGCAGGCCACCGTCCACCCCGGCAGCAAGATGACGATCAACAACACGTCCGGGTACTGCTCGGTGGGCTTCGGCGCCCGGTCCTCCGGCGGCGCGCAGTACCTCGTCACCGCGGGCCACTGCGTGGAGGGCCTGCCCGACCTGCGCTTCGACGGCGCGCGCTTCGCCAAGGGCACCAGCACCCGCTACGCGCTGGGCCGCGACAGCGTGGACATGGGCATCGCGCGGGTCGACGCGGGCAACGCGATCGCCACGCAGGTCGGCACCTGGGGCGCGGCGGGCCTGGTCGCGGTCAAGGGCGCCACGCGCGCGGCGGTCGGCGCGTCGATCTGCAAGTCCGGCGCCACGACCGGCTGGACCTGCGGCTCGATCACCGGCTACAACCAGACCGTCACCTACGTCGACCGCAACGGCGGCCCGGACACCGTGATCCGCGGGCTGGGCGCGTCCTCCGTCTGCACGATGGGCGGCGACAGCGGCGGCGCGTACCTCTCGGGCAACCAGGCCCAGGGCATGACCTCCGGCGGCCCGACCAATCAGCAGTGCACCTGGAACGGCGGGTACCAGAGCGGGAAGTCGTCGTACTTCCAGCCGCTCGGCGACGCGCTGTCGTACTACGGCCTGACCCTGAACGTGGGGTGACGACGTGGATGCCGATACCTCCGGAAGGGGGTATCGGCATTCGCCTTTCCGGGGGAGGATCGTCGCTCGTGGCAGCTCCGCACGAACGGCCCGGACCCGAGGCGGTCCTGAGTCAGGAGAAGTTCGCCGACGCCCTCCGCGCCGCGATCGGCCGGCGGGCGCTGACCCTCGAACGCCTCCGCGTCCGGCTCGCGGACCGGGGCGTGGACATCAGCCTGGCGACCCTGAGCTACTGGCAGCAGGGCCGCAGCAGGCCGGAGCGGCCCAAGTCGCTGCGGGCGCTGCGCGAGCTGGAGGCCATCCTCGACCTGCCCCGGGGCACCCTGTTCGAGTTCCTCGAACCACCCCGGCCGCGCGGGCGGTGGCTGCCCAAGGGCGCGGTCAGCGTCCGCGCGCTGTACGGGGAGGACTCCCCGTTCCGGGCCGTGCTGGGCCCGGAGGTCGGCGACCCCAACCCGTGCGTGTCGGTGCTCGACACGAACGAGGTCTGCCACGTCGACGCGCGCCGCACGCTGCGCGGCGTCACCGCCACCCAGGTCCTGCGCTGCGTGGCCGACCACGCCGACCGGTTCGTGGTGGTGCACGGCGCGGACGAGGGCGACGCCATGCCGTGCGACCTGCGGGTGCGGGGCGGCGAGGTGGCCGAGCTGCGCAGCGACCCGGCCAGCGGCTACACGGCGGCCGTGATCACCCTGGCCCGCCCGCTGGCGCGCAACGAGACGGCGGTCGTCGAGCACGACTGGGTGCTCGGCGACAGCGACGCGCCGTCCGGCTCGCACGAGCGGCGGGTGCGGTCCACGGAGACGTACCTGCTGCGGGTCGACTTCGACCGGGCGACGCCACCGCGCCGGTGCTACGAGTACCGGCGCGCGAAGGTGGACGCGCCGATGGCGGACCGCAGGCGGATACCGCTGAACCCCGTCCCGGAGGCGCACCTCTACCTGCCGAAGTGCGAACCGGGCATCCACGGGATCTGCTGGGAGTGGGACTAGGAGCTGTTTGAAGTTCGGATCTGGGTGTGTCCGGTGGTGTGCTGGTTGGGGCTGGTAGAACACGGATGTGGCGCGTTTCGATCTGACCGAT
>NZ_JBITXT010000031.1:0-1979 GCF_044544865.1 Actinosynnema sp. NPDC053489
TGAAGCGCCGGAGTAATCCAGGTGTGGAGGCTGGACGAGTGAGAATGCAGGCATGAGTAGCGAAAGCAGAGTGGGAAACTCTGCCGCCGGATGACCAAGGGTTCCTGGGCCAGGCTAATCCGCCCAGGGTAAGTCGGGACCTAAGGCGAGGCCGACAGGCGTAGTCGATGGACAACGGGTTGATATTCCCGTACCCGTGTGAACGCGCCCATGGCGAACCTTGTGATACTAACCGCCCGAAGCGCGGTGCGAGTCTTCGGACGAGTGCCGTTGTGGAGCGCGGGACCTGAACTTGTAGTAGTCAAGCGATGGGGTGACGCAGGAGGGTAGCTCCGCCAGTGAGTGGTAGTACTGGTGTAAGCGTGTAGGGAGAGCTGTAGGCAAATCCGCAGCTCACATATCCTGAGACGTGATGCATAGCCGATTGAGGCGAAGTAGGGTGATCCCATGCTGCCGAGAAAAGCCTCTAGTGAGTGTTCATGCGGCCCGTACCCCAAACCGACACAGGTGGTCAGGTAGAGAATACCGAGGCGATCGGGCGAACTGTGGTTAAGGAACTCGGCAAAATGCCCCCGTAACTTCGGGAGAAGGGGGGCCGAGGGATTTGAAGCCCCTTGCGGGCTAGGATTTTTCGGCCGCAGAGACCAGCGAGAAGCGACTGTTTACTAAAAACACAGGTCCGTGCGAAGTCGCAAGACGATGTATACGGACTGACGCCTGCCCGGTGCTGGAACGTTAAGGGGACCGGTTAGCTCTTCGGGGCGAAGCTGAGAACTTAAGCGCCAGTAAACGGCGGTGGTAACTATAACCATCCTAAGGTAGCGAAATTCCTTGTCGGGTAAGTTCCGACCTGCACGAATGGCGTAACGACTTCTCGACTGTCTCAACCACAGGCCCGGCGAAATTGCACTACGAGTAAAGATGCTCGTTACGCGCGGCAGGACGGAAAGACCCCGGGACCTTTACTATAGCTTGGTATTGGTGTTCGGTTCGGCTTGTGTAGGATAGGTGGGAGACTGTGAAGCGCTGACGCCAGTCAGTGTGGAGTCGTCGTTGAAATACCACTCTGGTCGTACTGGATGTCTAACCTCGGTCCGTGATCCGGATCAGGGACAGTGCCTGGTGGGTAGTTTAACTGGGGCGGTTGCCTCCCAAAGGGTAACGGAGGCGCTCAAAGGTTCCCTCAGCCTGGTTGGCAATCAGGTGTCGAGTGCAAGTGCACAAGGGGGCTTGACTGTGAGACCGACGGGTCGAGCAGGGACGAAAGTCGGAACTAGTGATCCGGCCATGGCTTGTGGAAGCGTGGTCGCTCAACGGATAAAAGGTACCCCGGGGATAACAGGCTGATCTTGCCCAAGAGTCCATATCGACGGCATGGTTTGGCACCTCGATGTCGGCTCGTCGCATCCTGGGGCTGGAGTAGGTCCCAAGGGTTGGGCTGTTCGCCCATTAAAGCGGTACGCGAGCTGGGTTTAGAACGTCGTGAGACAGTTCGGTCCCTATCCGCCGCGCGCGTAGGATACTTGCGGAAGGCTGTCCCTAGTACGAGAGGACCGGGACGGACGGACCTCTGGTGTGCCAGTTGTCCTGCCAAGGGCATTGCTGGTTGGCTACGTTCGGAAGGGATAACCGCTGAAAGCATCTAAGCGGGAAGCCTGTTCCTAGATGAGGTATCCCACCCTTTGTGGGTTAAGGCCCCCAAGAGACCATTGGGTTGATAGGCCGGAGATGGAAGGTCGGTAACGGCTGGAGTTGACCGGTACTAATAGGCCGAGGACTTGTCACGAAGACGCTACGCATCCACTGTGCGGTTCTGAAAGAACCGAACCGGACCACCCGGTCCACCCTGAATTTGGGGGTGGGTGGGGTGCCTACGGGTTGGTAATTTCATAGTGTTTCGGTGGTCATAGCGGTTGGGGAACACCCGGTCCCATTCCGAACCCGGTAGTTAAGCCTTCCAGCGCCGATGGTACTGCACT
>NZ_JBITXT010000033.1:0-1350 GCF_044544865.1 Actinosynnema sp. NPDC053489
TGTCTGCCGCGCGGTGGCTCGGAAGGAATGGCCGCCCCGTCGTTCCGGACGCCCTGGCCACTGATTCAGACCTGTTGCGGATCGTCGCTGTTTAGGGACCTGTTGGCGGGGTTTTCCACGGGGTTGACCTGCGACAACGGGAGCAGTGGCGTGACGGATCGACCTCTGGTGTGGGTCGGGATCGACGTCGGCAAGGTCCACCACCACGCGTGCGCGATGGACGGGAACGGCAAGATCGTGTTCTCGCAGAAGGTGGCCAACGACCAGGCCGCGATCGAGCAGCTCGTCGCCCGCGCCGCGAAGGCGGCGACCGAGGTGCGGTGGGCGATCGACCTGACCAGCAGCGCGGCGGCGCTGCTGGTGGCGGTCCTGGTCGCGACCGGACAGCCGGTCGTCTACGTGCCCGGCCGGGTGGTCAACCGGATGACCGGGGTGTTCCGCGGCGAGGCCAAGTCCGACGCCAAGGACGCCAGGGTGATCGCCGAGACCGCCCGGATGCGCGCCGACCTGACACCGGTGACCGCCACCGACGACCTCGTCGTCGAGCTGACCCGCCTGTCCGCCCATCGCGAGGACCTGATGGCCGACTGGGTCCGCGGCGTCAACCGGCTGCGCGACCTGCTCACCGGCGTCTTCCCCGCCCTGGAACGGGCCTTCGACTTCTCCACCCGCGGCGCCCTGGTGCTGCTGACCGGCTTCCAGACCCCCGACGCGATCCGCCACGCCGGCCCGGACGGCGTCGCGGCGTTCCTGCGCGAGCACGGCGCCTGGCCCAAGGGCATCCCGCGCATGGCCGCCGACGCGCACGCCGCCGCCCTGGCCCAGACCGTCCGCCTGCCCGGCGAAGCCACCGCCGCGATCCTCATCGCCCGCCAGGCCGCGGTCCTGCTCGACCTCGACCGGCAGATCAAGGACACCGACAAGCTCATCACCAGCCGGTTCCGCGAACACCCCCAGGCGGAGATCATCGAGTCCCTGCCCGGCCTCGGCCCGATCCTCGGCACCGAGTTCCTCGTCGCCACCGGCGGAAACCCGGCCGGCTTCGCCACCTCCGGACGCCTGGCCTCCTACGCCGGACTCGTCCCCGTCGCCCAGGACTCCGGCCGCGTCACCGGCAACCTCCGCCGCCCCAAGCGCTACAACCGCAGGCTGCGCCGCGTGTTCTACATGGCCGCCCTGTCCGGCATCAAGACCGACGGCCCCTCGCGCACCTTCTACGACCGCAAACGCGGCGAACGGCTCATCCACGTCCAAGCCCTGCTCGCCCTGGCCCGCCGCCTGGTCGACGTCCTCTGGGCACTGCTGCGCGACGGCCGAACCTTCACACCGACCGCGCCACCACCGGCCACC
>NZ_JBITXT010000034.1:0-1010 GCF_044544865.1 Actinosynnema sp. NPDC053489
AGTAGCTGTTTCCGAGCTACTACTGTTGAGTGAGTCGGCGGCTGGTGATGCGGATCATGGACCAGCGGACCATGGCCTCGTGGTGGTGCGGGAGTCGTTCGTAGTCGCGGACGCAGCGGCGGTGTCCGGTGATCCAGGCCAGAGTGCGTTCGACCACCCACCTTCTGGGCAGCACGGTGAAGTACGGCACCTGCGGACGTTGGACGATCTCCACCACCAAGCCGAGGGTCCTGCGGGCCCAGTCGAGCAGAGGGCCGGTGTAGCCGCCGTCGGCCCATACCAGTGCGGTCCGTTTCCCGGCGGTGGCGCGCAGGCGCCGAAGCAGGCTGCGGGCGGCGACCCGGTCCTGCGTCGAGGCCGGGGTCGCCAACACCGTCAACAGCAGTCCCATGGTGTCCACGACGATGTGGCGCTTGCGACCGGCGACCTTCTTCCCGCCGTCCCAGCCTCGGGTGGACCGGCCCACGGTCTCGGCGGCGCGCACCGACTGCGAGTCCATGACCGCCGCCGACGGTGCCGCCACCCGGCCCTCGGCCAGGCGGACCCGGTCGCGCAACGCGTCGAGCAGCCGCTGGGAGGCGCCGGCCTTCTCCCAGGCGGCGAAACGCTTGTAGACCGTCGGCCAAGGCGGGAAGTCCGCCGGCAGCGCCCGCCACTTGATCCCGTTGTCGACCACATAGAGGATCGCGTCCACGATCACCCGGCGGCAGTGCTTCTCCCACCGCCCACCCCGCCCGGCCAGACATGCCGGATCGGGCAGCAGCGGGTCCAGCTCGGCCCACTGGGCGTCGGTGACGTCGGTGGGGTACCGGGCCGTCCGCACGGTGGGCTGGTGGGAGGCGGCCAGGCGGCAGCAACGGGCACCCGCGGTGGACCCGCCCGCGGGCATCGGGCACGATAACAACGGAACTCCTGGCAGAGCGGCGCTTCGACAACGTCCGATCTACCAGGAGTTCCCCCGTCTGCGCACCAAAGGGGCCTTCACCACCTCAAGCTCGGAAACAGGCACT